>NZ_JBQFOQ010000013.1:0-105300 GCF_056533645.1 Ruegeria sp. G10
TTTACAACCACTTCAACCAGGAAAGATCGTTAGCCAGTCGAGACACCTTCAAGCTGACCCGCGCCGCCGCTCTTAGCGAGTGGCGTCAACTCTGTTCCAGATGGGTTCGCGGCTTCGGCAGTAAACTGAGGCTGGTTCGAATTCGTCTGGCAGCACCCTAGAGAAATGTGGTCTTTGGCGTCACCAAGAAACGCCTGGCGCTCTTTCGACGCATGTCTTTAAGTCCATGGCATTGGCATGCAATCTACATCTATAGCTATTTGACCCCAAGCATCTGAAGGTCTGTCGATTCCGTCGTTGCACCCGCCTGCGTCAGCAATGAATGAACCTGACCACGATGATGAGTCTGATGGTTGATCATGTGAACCAGATTGAAACCGAGTGTCGTTTGAACGCAGTCATGCCCTCGTTGCCAGGTGACGATGGACGAGAGGTCCTGTGGTGTGAGCAGATCGGCCCAGCCAACGATCTTTTCATCCAATGCTTCCCGCTGTTCGACATAGTCCGACCAATCTACGGGCGTGTTTGTATACGGATGTCGCGCTGCAATCTCGGCAACGGTTTGGGTATCGTCGCGAAACCGTGCCAACCAGATGCGATCGTCCCACAGAATGTGATTCAATGTCTCTGCTATTGATCTGAAAAATGCACCTCGGTCTTTCCAGCGATCCGCATGCGTCAAAGGGCTCGCCGCGACGATGAGTGATCGGTTCTGCCATTGATTGTAGCGGGACATCGTTGCTGCGAACTCAGGTGTAATCATAACGTTCGTTTCACTTTGACTGACTTTGGATACTGTTACGGCCCCCAGTTCCGCGGGCTAGCGGCTTTCAAAAGCGAGCCGTAGACCGAGGATCGCGAACGCTGCAGCGAAGCCACGCTTCATCCAGTCAAGGAACAGAGGCGTCTGTTCGATACGCGAACGAACCTTTGAGGCGAAGCCACCGTAACAGATGAAGACCGCAAACGTCAGGACCATGAATACGACGCTGAGGAGCAGCATCTGATGCACAGCCGTTGCTGAACCTGCGGTAACGAATTGTGGAAGAAACGCCAGGAAGAATATCGACAGCTTTGGATTCAATATGTTGATCAGAAAACCTGTAGTTGCAACCTTGAGATACGATGTCCGGTCGACCTGAGCATCGAACTTCATAGGACCGTCATCTCTCAAAATCCGCCACGCTAGGGACAGCAAGTACAATATGCCAAGCCACTTCAATGCCTGAAAAAGAACCGCACTTGTGTGCAACAGCGCGGCCAATCCCGCGATTGCAGCCATCATGTGAGGAACGATACCCAAAGTACATCCGATCGCGGCCGCAAGGCTGGCCGCAACCCCTCGTGCCAACCCCACCGCAACGGTATAGATCACGCCTGTGCCTGGCGCGATGACGACAACGAAGGACGTGATAAGGTACTCAATCCACACCGGAGAAGCCCTTCAAAATATTTGAAACGAAAACATCACCTGGCTGATCCAGCAGACGCCCATTGGCCTGGGCGCCAAACACATCGGCAATCGTGGTGATGAGATCGTCTCGTAGCGCGCGCATCTGGGTGATAGCGTCTTCATGCTGCGCTTCGGCAACGATCAGGGCGCGTGTAGTCTCGGGTGAGACAGCAGAGCTGAGGCTTTGGCGGTTGGCCCAACGCCTTGCATGAGCATTCCCATCCTGATCGGCAAAAATGACTTCTCCCGGATCGGGTGTTTCACGCTGCCCAGAGAACGCTAGGTAGGTCTCGTCGCCGTCGGCGGGTCGAACACACAGATCACCTGAAATACGATCCATGTCGAAAACGGCAACCGGAACAGCGAAGGCAACGGAAACTGCATTGCAAAGATCGATCAGCGGATGCAGCTTTGGTAGGTCTCCGCTTTTTCTTAGTCGGCGAAGCAAGGCTTCGGCAGCGCATCGGTACTGTGTCGGCTTCAGACCCATTTTTGCATAGGCGCGACGCCATGCTTGGATTTCAACGAACGCACCCTCGCTTTCTCGTTCCAAACGTTTAAGCGCCATTGCAATGAACTTCGCCACCGAAGCTGAGCTGTCGAAGTCAGGCCGCACGCCCGAGAGTTCGATGACACAGGTAGTAAGGGCCGGGAAATTCGTTTGAATGAAGGGCGAGTATTCGAAGCGCATGGATCACCTTGTCTTTTTTCCAAACTAGGAGATCCGATTGATGTCGGATTGAACGATATTGCAGCTTAGGACGTGGCTCTGCGGGCAAAGCTGCCGGGCGTCACGCCATACTGGCGGGAGAATTTGCGGGTTAGATGGCTTTGGTCCGAAAAGCCGCACGCAACCGCTGTTTCGGCCAATGGGACTCCGAGCAAAATCATGTCTCTGGCTCGTTTTAGCCGATGCTGCGTGAGGAACGCGTAAGGGGTTGTTCCGACTTCGTCGGAAAATCTTCGCAGGATCTGAAACCGACTGGTCCCGGTTGCGTTAGCCAAGTCTGCCAACGACAGGGGGATTTGCCAGCTTTGACAGATCATATCAATTGCGATCTGGACCTCTCGCGAGCGGTTCAGGACGACCGATGGTTTGTTCGTTTGGCGCCGGTCCAGTTGCTGGGCAAGCGCCAACATCAACACTTGCTCAGCTTCGTTGCTGTCGGTGCCTTCAGACTGCAACACTGAGAAAGCCTTTTTTGTACGCAAAAAGGTTTCTTTAGAGCGATTAACTGGAAGTGTGAATTCAGCCTTGTCGGGATGGACATCATTCAACTGGGACAGCGCTTCTTTGGTCAGAAATATCATATGCCATTCGCGGGGCTCACCCTGGCGGACCAGACCGTCATGCATCTCGTCAGGGTTGACGGTCATTGTGTCGCCAGCCTGAGCCACCACCATCCCGCGTTGACTCCAACTTCTCTGGCCTCCTTTTGCGATGTACCCGAAACCGAACTCGTCATGAGAGTGGCGCGGAAACGAACGATCGGAGAAAATGGATATCGTTTCAACACCCGGGAGGATCGTCTGGCTGCGGTAGGACTTGTGCATGCCGCTAGTATTACAGGTCTATGTAAGACTGTTCCACTCTTACTCTTTTGTGTTCTTGCAGCAGTTCTTATTTTCTACGAAACAGAGTCGTGGTCGCTTTCACAACGAATACCCGCTTTGCACAATGCGATTGCAGCTTTTCCCCGAAGCCAAGTTCGGCTTTGGGTCGTTAGCTGCATTGGCATTTTTCAGCATGACCCATAATGGCCACTCCACTAAAGACTAGAACGATGTAGCCAAAGCTTTTCAGGGTTCTTGCCAAAAGTGTAAAGTGGCAGCTGCGTCCCATCTTACTTCAAAATGTCGCTGAGATCGTCACAAAAGCAAAAGTAACATGATAGTGCACAAACGGTCCTAACCATCACAGAATGCTGAGCGTTTGGCCTATGATCTCTTTCGATTTGATTTAACGAGACGATTCTGCAGATAGCAATGTTGTCTTGTAGACCCCAAGGCCACAGATGCGTGCGTCCTACTACTGCAATTCATAAGTCACTCATTGTGAAAAATCTGCTTCGTGTGTGAGCACAAATAGCAAAAGCTCAGAACTCAGTTCCAAACGGCACGATCGCGGTACCAAGGACGGTTCTGAAGATCAGGTCTGCGGGGAGCGCCAAAAACCGGCACTAAAACACGTTCAAGCGCGCGCCAAAACCTAATGCTCTCTAGCACAGGGTTTACCCATGGTGTGATCACACAATAGTGGGTCGTGTTTGGAGCTGTGTGATGACGCCAGTGATGACGTCCATCTTGAAGGATACCCAAGCGCTGAAGGTAAGAAACCACCACCGGCAGTCGAACAGTCGGTGCGTGCGCGAAACGGTGAATTTGCTCAGAGAGGCTGCCTATCAGCAGAAAAACGACCAATTGCCAAGATAGAACGCCGAAGAACCAAGAAATAGAAGCTATTAGAACAGCAATTGTAAATAGCAGGGCACTGTCGTGTAGCCAGTGGATTTTGAGAATATCAGTTGGATCAACATGGTGTCGCGTATTTGGAAAAGCGAAATTTGGACCCCAGATCGGTGCGTCAACAGTGCCCAGCGTATCCATCGCCCAATGCCAAAATCCACTGGCGAAATCCGCAAGCAACAACAAACCAACAACCTGCAGCGCGACTAAAACGATTTCATACATCGGAGACCAGTCCTAGCTGATCCACCCGCTCTTGCAAGTGTGCCTTGAGTACTTTTAATCAAAATTAACTTAGCCGTACGCCGCATGCCGTTGATGCTTGTTAATCGAGCAAATGTACCTGCTCCTGGCGAATTCTAGAATCTCTAAGCAAACATCATCGAAAGTCGGACTACGTTTAAACATGACAAACTCGATTCCCTTTACCCGCAGAGCCGAACCGTAACACTACAATGAAACGCCTATTTGAAACCTGTGGAAAAGCCTTCATTTGGCTTGTTCTGGCTCTGGGACTATATGCCGTCGGCGTCCTAGCTTACTCCAACTATTTGATCGAGAATCGGGTGCAGATGACAGGCTGGCCAGAGACTTCTGATTTCACCGACCCGGTCGATTGGAAAACGGATAGCCCAAATGTCGTGCGAATTCTGGCAATGGATGGCGGTGCTTTGTATGGCTTGTCGCAGCTTGAGATATTGAAAGCCATAGAAGAAGAAACGGGAAAACGCACCCATGAGCTTTTTGATTTTGTAACGGGTGCATCGACAGGTGCAATTATCGGGGCCCTGTTGTTCAAACCCGGTTTGGACGGCAGCCCGCCACCTACCGCCGCAGAAGCCATCGACATCTACGACGAGTACGCAAGGGATATTTTGGGTATTCCCGTCTATCATGCCGTACTGACAGGTCGAGGCTTGTTCGGCCCCGTAATACCAAATCAAGGCCGTCTGAAGGTCTTTCGAGACGGGTTTGGAGACTCGCGATTCAATGAATTGCTGCGCCCCGCACTATTCCCTGTCTTTTCTCAGGAGGAAAACAGAATCCGATCGTTTCGAAATTGGGACAAAGTTGACAGCAACATTCATCTGCGCGCTTTGATCGGCGCTGCGACAAGCGCTCCGATGTTCTTTCCTGCGATAACCTTTAAAGGAGAGCATGCAACCGGTGCATTCTTTGATGCCGGTTTAGTTCTAAACTCGCCGGGTGAGATCGCCTACTTGCAAGCGCGAACAAATCTACCGGATCACAAGAACTTTGTTGTTGTGTCGATTGGTACAAAACCGCAGCCGATCGTGTCTTCCAGAACGGCCGAATCGGGCGGAGTGATCGATTGGTTGGCGCCAATACTACAAATTGTGTTCAGCGGCGAGGACACAATAAGTCAGGACACACTGGAACAGCTGTCGAAAATTGACACTTCCGTTACCACACAGTCCTTCTTCCTAGCGCCAGATGACGTTGAGGGCGTTTCCGGTTTCGAGCATACAAAGTCAGCGATCACTTCAATTCGCAACACAAGCCAAGATTTCGTTAAGGAAAATAATAACTTAATTCGTGAAGTCGCCAGAGCACTATCAATTGATGTCGATTGACTTGGAGGCCGCGATTGGCAATCGCTCCGCGAAGCGGTTGTTGGATTGGTATCTATTGGTGTCAGGCTTGTGCGCGTTTCAGTCGTCTGTTTTGCGCTCCAAACTAGTCGTCGAGGCGCGAGGAAGCCAAAGATGCTTATGGTATTATCGATTGTACGAAGGGCGAGACACTGGGCCGGGTCGCTACCAACTCAAATTGAATAAATTGACCTGAAAGGCCAGGTGATGGAGTTTCATGACTATGGACACAGAACTCACCTTTGCAACGGCCGCCGCCAGCCATAGCAACAAACAGCGATTTGAGCCTAACGACCATGCGCACGAGTACTATCAGGCATCGCTGCTGAGTGCTGTGATGCAGGGTGTTTACGATGGAACGGTCACTATCGGTGAATTGCTGAAACACGGAGACTTTGGTCTCGGCACATTCAATGCGCTCGACGGGGAGATGATTGTAATAGACGGTGTGGCCTACCGGCTTGACTGTAACGGGAGAGCAATGGTTGCAAGTGACGATGCCCTGACCCCCTATGCCGCCGTCATCAATTTCGAACCCACAGTGTTCCTTTCGCTGGATGGGTCGATGGAAAAACGGGCCTTTGAAAGTCAGCTGGATGGGTTAGCAGAAGCTAAAAATCTGTTTTACGCCGTTCGATTTGATGGGCGCATCCAACACATCAAATATAGAAATGTCGTGCGGCAGGACAAACCCTATAAACCTCTGCTGGAGGTCGTGAAAACTCAGGCAGAGTTTGAGTTGACTGATGTGGACGGTGCAATTCTGGGTTTTCGGTGTCCGGACTATGCGGTCGGTATCGGTGTGCCAGGTTATCACCTTCACTTTATTTCGACCGACTTGAGTAAAGGTGGGCACGTATTGGACTACACCCTTGCCAACGGTCGACTGGAAATTGACCATACCTCTTCTCTACACCTGGAGCTCCCGGAAACCAGATCCTTTTCTGATGCCGATCTGACTGCAGGCGCTTCGGCTGACGGAATCCTGAAGGCAGAAGGCAACGACAAATAGATACACGCCAAAACCTTCCACAAGGCTTTGCGGCCACTGAGGCAACGTGTGTAAAGGTTTGCGTCTGCCCACTATCTGCCGCTTGCCAGCTGTTTCAAACCTTCGGACTGTGCAGTTCGCCACCTGCTGCATAGTCGGAAGTCCGAGGTGTGATCAACAACCGCTCGGGGCTCATTCCGTCTGATCGATCCTTAGTGAACCGTTTGATCCAGCTCGTCGCACCCTCGGATTGAGTTTAGGTCCGTGGCGCTTGCTCCGACTAAGGTCTGACCCAGATTTGGAAGAGAAACGAACTTGTGCTCTGGGCGCAGCACGTGTGTTGGTACCTCTAAAGCATCGGATACGGGATACGACTGTGCGCCATGCGATCTAAGCAAATGCGTCCTTCCTGCACCTACACCGCAACGAAGTAAGTATCCACCGCAGCAACTCTCTCTTGGGCGGTTTGAACAGATGGTTATAGTGCGCTGGGGCGAGCGGTAATCATTGCCTCAACTGGTTTATGTCCGGAATGCAGGATTTTCGGTGCAGGGGTAACTGTGTCGCGCCATCAGCGCGTTTCTGATAAATATTGTGGTGAAGAAGTTTGATCTTCGGATGCGTTAGCGTGCCTACGACTTCGAAAGGCCAGGCGCTCCGCGACAAAGGCCTGCCAAGTTTTCGGGCCTCGGCTTGGATTGAAATCGAGTTCTTTTTCCAATCCAGATCGCCATGGGCAACAAGTTGGACTTTCCTGGTTTCTGCGACAAACGAATTGAAAGAAACGTAGCCAGCATCGATTTTGATGGGCGCGGCAAGGCATGCCACCTTGCTGTACCCGTTTCTGAGTTCTTCAGAAATTAACCACGGAAATATGCCTAGACCGGACAATTCGAGAAGGCTGGTGGAAATCCCACCATTTGACATCAGGATCGAAGCAGATCCTCTCATTGAGTTAGTGAAAGCGTTTATTGAACGCCTGTTTCCGGTGAACTCAAAATTCCCATGTAGCCGCCCCTCAGCCGCAAGTTTAGCATTGAGCGCGTTCAAAACGTCCACCAAGTTCCAATCTTTCATTGTGCCTTGGACTGACAGTAATTCCGGGGACTTCACCATGTTCATCTTTGCCGAACCAGAGAAGTGGCCGCCATCATATGTGACGTCGACAGGCCCAAGTTGGGCAAGGCCATTCTTCGCCGTGAGCTGGCTCGACAGGCTGGTTACCGCTCGCTGACCTTCAATCCTTCTGATATCAATGGATACGTCGACATCTTGGTCGAGCAAGAAATCCTCCAATTCCATCATATCAGTAGCTTTTGCCGCCTTGGTGTCGGTTCGATGGAAACCAGTTCCAAGCTGCGAAATAACGGCAATAGCATTCTGAACGTCCTTCAGCACGATACTCTGGCTGGAGACACTGCCTTGCGTAATTGGTTGCGCTTCGGTGACTGAGGTCTTCAGTTCTGCACTCAGTTTTGATTTTCCTGATGTAATTCCAATAACGCTTGAGAATTCGTCTTTTTTTCCATTTGCCGACAAACTGAACTGCAGCGGCCCGGCATTGATTTCATTCAGACCTATTGATGTCAGGAATTGGGAACTGTCTTTGACGTCAAGGTTGAGGTTGAAGGAAAGGTTTTCGAAGTCATTAACGTTTCCAAGTTTTGCCTGAGTTTTCAGGTCCCAAATGTCTGTTTCAACCGTCTGTGCCTCGAACTCATTGAGGCTGAGGTGTCCTTGCAGATCATCTACAGAAAAGCTTCCTTCGATGTTCCCAAGTGATTTAGCTTTTTTCTCGTTCTTAGCTCGAAAAAACAAGGTTGCTGGCATCGACAAAGTCCCGCTGAAGTCGATCTCTTTCAGCCGCAGCAGGTCTCTGATGTTGCCTCGGGCGTTGATGTATGGCCGATCCTGCGGCCCGGCGAGCAACGCTATGTCTTCCAGCATCAAATTGCCATCATCAGAGCGAAATACCCGACCAATACTAACTGGGCCGATTTGCTTGAGCTCATTGTCAAAAGCATTTGTTGTTAGAATGAAATCTTGAAACTCAAGGGAATTGCCCCGACCAACGATTTGGGTTGAAAGATCAGTTAGCTTCAAATCCTTCAAATCCGTGGCCGTTTCTGGCGGATTTCCGTCAGGATAGAAGCGTCCATCAACCGCCATGTCGATACCCTCAAAACCCAGCAGATCTTCGATAGCTCCCTTAGCTGTTAGCAACTGGCCGTTTGAAAGGTTAATGACTGTAGAGATATCAGTAGCTTGCAACTTTGGGTTCTGGCTGCGTATTTCTGCTTCCAGGGATGCCTGACCTTCAAAATCACGATCCAGCTTGAGTACTTCGAGCAAATCTCCAATTTCGCCAGTATTTAACGTTAGTTTGCCTTCGAAACCGCCACCATTCTGGGAGGTGATCGGGGTTCCGTTGAAATCGAGAGCCATCGCTCCGAAAGCTGCGGTTGTCTTGAATGGCTTGCCCCGTGGATAGTCCCCTGTGATCTGGAAGTTCTGACCATTCACAGTGCCTTGGCTTGTCACGGTGACACCGGCATCATCATCCACCTGATCCAGGTTGAGGCTTGTTAACTGGAAATCGAAATCGAAGCCTGTTGCCTCGTTGTCGACGACGAGTGCAATTGATGTGAATGCTGCTGTTTTGTCGCTCAGGAAATCAAGAATACCGCCAGTGTCATTCTGCTGTCCCAAAGCTGTTAGGCTGACCTCTGGCCGGTTGTTCGCCGTCCAACTGTGCTTCCCATCTGTGTTGGTCAGCATGCGAACTTTCAAACCATCCAAAATCAAGTTGTCGATATCAATCTGGCCTGAAAACAACGCAGGCAGGTTCAATTCCAGCTTTAGGACCTTCAATTCCGCCAAATTCACATCGCCCATGGTCTCGCTGGGGACTTCCACGTCAGTTGCACGGATATGGCTCGTCGCACCCAGAACGATGCTGGCATCTCCTCGAATATACAAAGCTTGGCCGATCTGTTCTGAAAGCATGCGTTCCAAAACCGGAATGCGAAGGCCGGAGAAAAAAGGTAGGGCCAAAAAAGACCCCAAGAGCGCGATCATAATAGCGCCTGACAAGAGGGCACGTCCGACTATTCGTACAATCACCTTCATAGCGTCCAATCATCGTTGCTGTACATCACTAGTACTTTTTAGAAGCGCCCTTGTCTGGAAGGTACAGTGCAGCCTTGCCAGAAGAAACAAAATACAAACGAACCAGGCTTGGTTCCAAAATGGTCATTAATTGAACTGCAGTGCGCGACTTCAGCGCTGCAAGTCACTTTGCAAACAATTCTCTGAGGGGTTCAAATTTCAAATCACTTACTGCGGTCAAAGCAAGCAGTTCAGGTAGATCTTTAGTTACTTAGCAAGATTCTATGCGCTAACGGAGAAGGCTACGGCAAGAAAGCTTGAGATCGGCTCAGCGAGATCGTTCTTAACACCGCATATTGCCAGGATACCCACATAGCGGGCTGGGACTGCAGCAGCTAAGGCCAAGCCTAAAGTCGGCACCGGCCGGAAGCGAGATGGAGGCTAAATCGGTTGTAACTCCGGGCCGATTGAAGGATTTCACTAGGATCAGGATCCATTGATTCCCGTTTGGCTGCTTGGGGAGCGCGGATTGGACGCTGAATGGTTCTGGGAACCTGTGAAAGACAAAGGGGTACGCGCGTGCACCCCATGCCGTAAGCAGCGAAAGAAAGCAGTGAAATACAAAAAACGTCGCCTTCGGATCGAGATTATTTTTGGAAGGCTGAAAGAATGGCGTCGTTTGGCGACGCGATACGACAGGTGCCCAAAGGTCTCCTCTCAGCCATCGCGTTGGCAGCTACCGTCACCTGCTGGCTATGAGCCCTCGCCCTAAATAGAGGCTCTACTTGAGTTCGTCTAAGAAGGCTTCGACCAAATTGGCAAGATTTCCTCCCGCCAAGTTCATAAAGATGTCAAACTGGTTATCGCCGGATTCACCACCTGCGAGATCAGATAAGGCTCGGAAAGCGAGGAAAGGAACACCGTTGGCATCGGCGACCTGAGCAATCGCACCTGTTTCCATGTCCAAGACCCGTGCATCAAATGTACTGTGAGCCCACTCGCGGAACTCTGCATTGTCAACGAAAGCTGTTCCCGTCACACCGCCTCCCCCGATATGAACTACTGGTTTATGTTCCAATTCTCGACCGTCGGCATCCGTACTCGTAAGACTTACAGTCTCTGCCGCTCTTTTGGCGGCTTCCAAGAAGTCTTTATCGGCGGGAAACCAAAAGCGGCTCTCACCATGTCCGGCAAGCTCTTCAAAAACGCCAATATTAAGCGTGTACATCATTCCAAAGTTGGGGAAATCAGACGATAGAAAAGGAGGAAGTTCGTATCCATTTTCAGTCTGTCTGGCATAGGCCATCTCCATATATTGACCCCACTGGGTCGGAACGGCGATATCCCCTATCGACAACGTAGGGTCGGCGCCTCCTGCGACGCCCGAAACAACAATCCCGCTGATTTCAAAATGATCAAGCGCCAACTGTGTTGTCATAGCAGCGTTGACCATTGAAACCCCGGAGGAGAACACCAAGACAGGAATTCCCGAAAGCTCACCTGATACAAACTCGCGCCCTATTATTTGGTGACTCTGCGGGTTTTCCAAACGGCTTCGCAATACTTCAATTTCTGGCTCGAATGCAGAAATAAGCGCCATGCGTGAAACTTCGTTTTCGTTTGCAATTGCGGAAGAGTTTCCCGCTAGTACGGCTAAAGTCAAAGCTAGCAGTTTCCTTATCATCGATCGGTGTCCAATCGGGTCTGTTGTCCCTATTCTCGAAGCATTTAAGCATTCCGTTCACAATCTTCCAGAAAGCCTATTCACCTTACTACAACTAACCAGCGGCCACTGGCCCGAACGCAGCGAAAGCTCACATTGCCCGCGATCTGTGAATACGTACGATGGTTCGTTTTGCGTTTGCAGCGAACTGCAGGTTCGACGGGCCGCGCCGCCGCATGGAAACTATGGGGTTAAGGTCCGGGAAGGGCCGACTAGTCCCGCTAGCCCATTCCGGGTTGTTACGCGTATTAGGTAGTCTTCAGCAGGCTTGCAGGCGACATCTGGTGTCGTAAGTTAAGCGTGGCATCAGAGAGGGCATGATATGAGCTGGACCGAATATCTCGACACACACCAATCGCGCTTTGTCGAAGAGTTGTGCGATTTCATTCGTATACCATCGGTTTCAGCCAAGCCCGAAAACGCGGGCGATGTTCGAAAAGCCGGGCAGTGGGTCGTTGACCGGTTGGTCGCGGCAGGAATGGAAAACGTTCAGATGATGGAGACCGCAGGCCATCCGGTGGTCTGCGCCGATTGGCTGCATGCTGGGCCCGATGCGCCCACAATCCTGATCTACGGCCATTTTGACGTGCAACCGGCTGAACCATTTGAGCTCTGGTCATCACCTCCGTTCGAGCCGACGATCCGCGGGGACCGGATTTACGGGCGTGGGGCGACCGATGACAAGGGTGCCATGTTTATCCCGATCCTTGCGGCCGAGGCTTTGCTGGCGGAGACCGGGAAACTGCCAGTCAACGTGCGGTTTTTCTTTGAAGGTCAGGAAGAAATCGGATCTCCTGACCTTCCACCCTTTATCGAAGCAAATCTCGATCGCCTTCAGGCTGATATGATCTTTTCCGCCGATGGCAGCCAGTGGGATACGGAGACGCCGCAGCTGGTCCTGGGCCTGAAAGGGCTCACCTCGCTTGAGATCTCGGTTCAAGGTGCGAAATCGGACTTGCACTCTGGTATGCACGGCGGCGGTGTCGCAAATCCGGCGATGGCATTGGCCCAGTTGCTGGCCAGCATGAAATCGCCCGATGGTCGGATCACGGTGGATGGCTTCTATGACGATGTCGTCGAGTTGACGGATGAAGACCGCGCGGCAATTGCGCGGGTGCCTTGGGATGAGGCGGCCTATCTGGCCCAGACCGGAGCGTCGGCAACCTTGGGCGAGCCGGGGTACTCCACACGTGAAAACCTGTGGGCTCGTCCAACGCTTGAGGTCAATGGGCTGACCAGCGGTTGGCAGGGGGAAGGCACAAAGACCGTTTTGCCCGCGGTTGCTTCGGCCAAGGTCACGTGTCGTTTGGTAGCCAATCAGAACCCTGAAAAGATCTTTGATCTGATTTCCGCCCATGTCGAGGCCCACTGCCCGCAGGGTGTCACCGCTCAGGTATCGCGCAACCCGGGGCGCGCAGACCCGTTTCTTGTACCGGCCGGACACAACGCAACCGCCATCGCGGGACAGGTTCTCGAAGAGGTTTACGGCAAACCCGCGTACAAAACCCGCGTTGGTGGTTCGATCCCCGTGATGTCGACCTTGCTGGATGAGCTGGGCCTGCATGCCGTCATGTTTGCCTTCGGACACGAGGATGAAAACCAACACGCCCCGGATGAGTTCTTCCGCCTGCCAACATTCCGACGCGGGCAAACAGCCTATGCTCGGTTGATGGAAAGGCTGGGTGAATAGGCTATCTGCAGGCTCAGTTCATACCGTTTCTGTGCAAACTGCAAACCTGCGTAAGCAATTGCAAGGCAAGCTGTTTTGTTGCAGGTTTGTGCCGAGGGTGGGATAGATGTCGACACAATCCACACCAAGGCAAAGAACTGGGCCTGGGCTGGAAAACGCCGATCTGAAGGCCGTTTTCAAAGAGCTTACAACCACCGATAGCGGTCTTACGTCGGCGGAGGCATCGGATCGGCTGACCAAATATGGCCGCAATGAGCTGGCTGAAAAACACGTTAGCGACCTTCAGAGGCTGTTCGGTTATCTATGGGGTCCGATCCCTTGGATGATTGAGGTTGCCGCCGTCTTGTCGGCGACGATCGGTCATTGGTCCGACTTTTTCATCATCATGGTATTGCTGGCCTACAACGCCGCCTCCGGCTTCTGGCAAGAACGCAAAGCCGCGGACGCGCTCGAGGCGCTTAAGGCAGGGATGGCCCCCAAAGCCATGGCTTTGCGAGATGGCGCGTATTCGCAAGTTGATGCCGCAACAATCGTCCCCGGCGATGTGGTGCGTATTAAGCTGGGGGATGTTGTCCCGGCCGATGTGCGGTTCATCGACGGCGACTATGTCAGTATCGATCAGGCCGCGCTGACAGGTGAATCCCTTCCGGTCTCGAAGGCAGTGGGTGACGTTGGCTATTCCGGCAGCATCGCCAAAAAGGGTGAGATGAGCGCTGTGGTCATCGCCACCGGAGCGGACACTTTTTTTGGGCGAACCGCCAGCCTCGTGGCGGGTGCGGGCAAAGGTGCATCACATTCCCAACTTGCTGTCACGCATATCGGTGATTTCCTGATCATCCTGTCAATCGCGCTGGCCTTCCTTCTGGTGGGCACCGAACTCTATCGCGACATGGTGGTTGATCATTCGTTGAGATGGTCCTCGGCGACGGATATCCTCAGGACCGTTCTGGCGTTGCTCGTCGCATCGATTCCGGTGGCGATGCCCACTGTCATGACCGTCACAAACGCTCTGGGCGCCATGAACCTATCCAAGAAGAAGGCAATCGTTTCGCGGTTGGAAGCCATTGAGGAACTGGCCGGTGTCGATGTTTTGTGCTCGGACAAGACCGGAACCCTGACGAAGAACCAGCTGAGCCTGGACGGCCCCGTGGTCTTTGGCGCAAAGGACGCAAAGGAACTGATCCTGGCTGGTGCGCTGGCTTCGCAGTTCGATGGCGACGATCCGATTGATGCGGCCGTGATCGCGGGGTTGCCCGAGGCTAACGCCCTGTCCGGGTACAAGCAGACCAAGTTTGTTCCTTTCGACCCGGTTTCGAAACGAACTCAGGCCGACGTAAGCGATTTGAAGAACAAGAACGCAAGCTATACCAAAGGGGCACCGCAGGTCATTCTGGAACTGTGCACGCTGGGGTCGGCAGAGCTTAGCAAAGCGCAAGATGACGTCGAGAACCTTGCGTCAAAAGGGATGCGCGCCCTTGGTGTCGCCCGTTCGGATGACAACGGGAAAACCTGGGTGTTTCTGGGTATCCTGTCACTCTACGACCCGCCCCGCGACGACTCGAAGGAGACAATTCAGCGGGCCAAGGACCACGGGCTTTCGGTTAAGATGATAACCGGTGATGATGTGGCAATCGGCGACCAGATCGCCGCTCAGCTGGGGATGGGCGCACATCTTCAGGCGGCTTCGGACCTGTTCACATCCAACATGGACATGAGCCATCTGCCTGAACAAGTCGGGCAAAATGTTGAACGGGCGGATGGGTTCGCGCGGGTCTTTCCCGAGCATAAATACGCCATCGTAAAGGCATTGCAGGATCGCGGTCATGTCGTGGCGATGACCGGTGATGGTGTGAATGACGCCCCGGCGCTGAAGCAGGCCGATTGCGGGGTTGCCGTGAGCGGCGCGACAGACGCCGCACGCGCCGCCGCGGCACTGGTTCTGACCGCACCCGGTCTATCGACCATCATCGATGCCATCGAAGAGGCACGGCGCATCTTCGAGAGAATCCTGAACTACATCGTCTACCGGGTCGCCATGACGCTGGACATCATGTTCGTCGTGGTGATGGCGACGATCATATTCGGCTTCTCTCCGTTGACGCCCATCATGATCATTATGCTGGCGCTGCTTGATGACGTTCCGATCATGACAATCGCCTATGACAACACCTATTTGCCCAAAAAGCCCATCCGCTGGGACATGCGGCGTATTCTGCTTGGTGCCAGCCTGATGGGGCTGCTTTCGATCATTCAGACTTTTGGCCTTTTGCTGATAGGGATGCACTGGATTAACAGCACATCTCTGCAGGCTTGGATTTCGCTGACACAGGAGCAGGTTCAGACGGTTTTGTTTCTGCAACTTGCAGCGGGCGGACATCTTTTGTTGTTCGTTGTCCGATCAAGAGGGGCTTTCTTTGCCCGACCCTGGCCTGCGCGCCCGCTGTTGATCTCGATCATCGGCACGCAAGCCATTGCGGTCGCGCTGTGCGGATTCGGGTGGTTTGTCGAACAGATCCCGTGGGCGGTGATCGGTCTGGTCTGGGTCTACATGCTGATCTGGCTGGTTATTCTCGATGTCGCAAAGCTGGCCATGATGCACCGGTTGCAGACCTCTAAGAACGCGGCTGGCCGAATGGCTTGAAACGCATAGAAAGGCTGACCCATGCACTATTTCAACAAATTTCGCGTGACGCCGGGCAGCAAGATCAAGCTCGACGATATCGATGCTGACTTTAGGGACAAGCACGAAGACCATCAGCACGCCCTGCCTGAGATCGAAGCGTATTCCAGAAAGATCGGCGCGCTTCAATACCTGCTAAACGCGGAAAAGAAACGTTCGCTTTTGATCTGTCTGCAGGGGCGCGACGCGGCTGGGAAAGACGGAACCATAAACCATGTCCTTGCGGCGATGAATCCTCAGGGCTGCACCGTCAGCGGGTTTAAGGTTCCAACCAAAGAAGAAGCCGCCCATGACTTTCTGTGGCGCTATCACAAAGCCACGCCCGCCAACGGTCAGGTTGCGATCTTCAACCGCTCACATTACGAAGATGTCCTTGTTGTCCGGGTGCACAATCTTCTGCCTAAAGACGTCTGGGAAAAGCGATACGACCACATCAACGCATTCGAGGCGCTGCTGCGCGACAGCGATACGCATATTCTGAAATTCTACCTGCACATCAGCCCCGAGGAACAATTACGCCGGTTTGGTGAACGTCTTGACGATCCTGCGCGGCATTGGAAGATCAGTGAAAGCGATTATGCCGAACGCCCTTTCTGGGACGACTATACCAAAGCCTTTGAGGCGGCGCTGACGAAATGCAGTACCGAAGCGGCACCTTGGTTTGTCATCCCGGCCAACCACAAATGGTTTCGCAATCTGGCCATATCCAGAATTGTCAGCGAATATCTGGAATCGCTGCATATGGAATTCCCCAACCCCACAGTCGAAATCGAAGATATCCGCAAAAAGTTCCATGCCGCCGAAAGACGCCAACGCGATCACGAGAAATAGCTTCCGCCGCCGATCAAGGGCGGCGCTGACCCGAAAGTGCTGCATCTGAATGTCTGACAAAACGCCCCATGCTCATGGATCATCCCTTCCGGTTCTGCAGGGCGTTCTGCCGATTAATGCGGGCAAACTTCCGGCTGAAATCCTCGCTGGCATAACCTTTGCATGCCTCGCGATACCCGAGGTCATGGGGTACACGAAAATTGCAGGAACACCGGTGATTACCGGCCTCTATACGATCCTGATTCCGATGACCCTGTTCGCGATATTCGGATCCTCGCGCCACCTTGTTGTCGGCGCAGACTCGGCAACCGCTGCCATCACGGCCTCAGCCTTGGCGGGCATGGCCGTGAGCGGCCCGTCCGAGTACATGGCGCTTGCTTCGCTTTTGGCACTGATGGCAGGTATTCTGCTGATCGCCGCCCGAGTCATCGGCCTTGGGTTTCTTGCCGATTTCCTGTCGCGAACGGTTCTGGTCGGTTTCCTGACAGGTGTAGGTATTCAGGTCGCTTTGGGCGAATTGCCCGGTCTCTTCGGCATTGAAACAAGCGGTCATGGTACGATCCAGAAGCTTTCAAGCGCCTATCAAAACATCGGCCAGCTCAGTTGGGCGACGTTTCTGATCGCTGCGGCGGTCTTGTTCATCGTGATCGCGGCGAAACGCCTGTCCCCAAAGGTTCCGGGGCCTTTGATTGCCGTTATCGGGATCATCGGCCTCAGTTGGTATTTTGATTTCGACGCGCGCGGGATCGCGCTGCTGGGTGCCGTGCCCGGCGGGCTGCCCTCGCTTTCGATCCCTGATGTTGACTGGACATGGGCAACATACAAACAACTGCTGCCGACAGCGCTGGCGATCCTCGTGGTGATCCTCGCGCAGAGTGCCGCCACCTCTCGGGCCTATGCCATGCGCTACGGGGAAAAGTTCAGCGAGAACACTGATCTCGTCGGGCTTGGTATTGCCAATATCGGCGCGGCTTTCAGCGCCACATTCGTCGTCAACGGCAGCCCGACCAAGACCGAGATGGTTGCCGGTGCCGGAGGTCAAAGCCAGATCGCGCAACTGACCACGGCGCTGGTTGTATTGTTCGTTCTCTTGTTCCTGACGCAGCCGCTTGCATTTTTGCCCGAGGCTGTGCTGTCTGCTGTCGTATTCCTGATTGGTCTAAAGCTGATAGACCTGCGCGGATTGCGCGTTATCTTCGTGCAGGCACCCATCGAGTTCTGGATCGCGATAGGCACCGCCGCGGTGGTCGTCGCCGCCGGGGTTGAACAGGGCATCATTTTTGCGATGGTCCTTTCCCTGATCGATCATACACGCAAAGGATATCGGCCCAAGAACTCCATCATCACCAAAACACCTGATGGGGAGTGGTTGGCGCAACCACTCGACCAACCCGGGCAATTCGAGCCCGGGCTTATTGTGTACCGCTTCTCACACGGAATGTACTATGCAAATGCGCAGCGATTTGCCAATGAGGTCACTCAGGTCGTCGCCGCGATCGAAGACAAGACGCGCTGGTTCTGTATCGACGCTTCTGCAATTGACGACGTCGACTACACCGCCGGGTACGTTTTGAAATCAACCATCCAGACACTCAATGACAGTGGCATTGGGGTCGTGTTTCTCTACGCTGAACCATCTGTGCAGGCAGAGCTCAAACGCTATGGAGTAACCAATCTTGTTTACAAAAACTTCTTTTTTCAAACAGGTCAGGAGATGATCGGGGCTTACGAACTCGAAGTATCGAATAGCTAGTGGCATTTCAATCAATGTGCGCGCGGGTCCCATCTGGCGCCATCAAAGCATAAGGATTGGGCGTCTGTGACGAATGTCTGGAATGCGAGCTGCGAATGCAGAAATCAAACGTTAAACTCAAGGCCCGCAACGGACCGCTTTCAAAAAGCGACCACTAATGCGCGCTGCGGTCACATTTCCGCGTCCTTTGCGCTGCAACTAGCCAATCATGCAAGCGCGGAGAACGACTCTGAGGCCTTTGTGGCCCGACTCATGTTGCGCAATAGGCTCTCAACTCTGCCCCCGGGCGCAGAGGCCCAAGGATCGCGCGGGGACGGTCGATCATGGGCGCTGCATAGGTGTTTCGGTTAACGCGTCCCAGGCGTCTTCTTGCGTTCGCGCGGCCTGCAAGCTGTCCCAGACCTCTGCCACAAAGGGGTCAGCCGTGGTCATCTCGGAGACAAGCGCGTCCCAGGCTACTCGGAGGCCGTCCAGGGTCTCGGGGCTATAAAGGCGGACGTCCACGCCCTGTTCTGCCAATTGCGCGACGGCGGCGGCTTGTGAGTATTCCATCTGCAGGACCGAACGCATCGCGTTGGTTCTGGCCGCCATGTCGATGATCGTGCGCTGGCTGTCTGTCAGGCCGTCCCAGACGTCGCGGTTGATGACCAACTCAAGCATCGTCGAGGGTTGGTGCCAGCCGGGGAAGTAGTAGAAAGAAGCCACGTCCGGAAAATTCAGCGCGAGATCCACTTGGGGAAAGCTGAACTCGGTCCCTTCGATGGCGCCACTTTCAAGTGATGGAAAGATCTCTCCGCCTGCGATCAGCACGGTATCCGCACCCATGCGTGCCAGCACTTCCGAGGCCAGCCCCGTCCAGCGCAGCTTGAGCCCGGCAAAATCGTCGGCCCCTTCGATGGGTGTGTTGAACCAACCTCCCGACTCCATGCCGGTGAAAGTTACAGGTATAGTCACAAGGTCAAAGCCCGCGTCGTCATACATACGCTGATTGAGTTCGAGCCCGCCGCCTTCGTAGAACCAAGCCATATAATCAAGTGCCTGAGGCCCGAACGGCATCGACGTGAAAAACGACGCAACGGGCAAGGACCCATGAAGGTAGGCCGCAGCGGTATAGCCCGCTTCGATCTGGCCGTCAGAGACCGCCTGTTGAATGTCGAACGGTGGGACAACCGCGCCAGGTTCCGCCAACTCGATCTGGATTGTCCCGCCGGAGGCTGCCTCGACGTCTGCTTCGAACTGCCGGATCGTGTTGACGACCGGAAGGCTGGTCGGAAAAGCCGATTGTAGGGTGATTGTGACATCCTGCGCAAGGCTCGGCCCGCTCATGGCCCAAAAGGGTACGGCAGCTAGGGCCAGTTTGGTCATCTTTGTCATATTGTCCTCCGGGGCTGTTGCGTTGGTTTTCTTAGGGTGCGCGATTGTCGAAGTGCCGGATGATTTCGAAATGTGGATCAAAGCTGCCTCGATTATCCTTGAACTTACACGCATTCGTTCAAGATCAAACTGCGGCTTTGTCTGCAGATCGTAAGTTGAAGTTCTACAGGGTTTCACACGCGCGACGAACTACAGCTACATCTGTGTAACTGCGGCATCGAGACAAGCCGATGGATGCTGGCCCTGGGCCGTCCTCAGCCCCAGAAAGGGACGTTTAGGACGGATGCTGCTTTGTTGCAGAGGTCTGTTCAGAGCCCATACCTCCCGAAAGCCACACTCCAGCCGACAGACGCCAGACTGCAACATCGTTGACTCTGCTCTCTTGAGTGCTTTATCGCTGGTCTCATGATCAAATCGTTCTTTGCATCGCAGGTCTATTATCCTCAGCTTCGATAGCTGCGGGCAATTTATCATTGGTTTTCCGCTGCCCCTGACAGCGGTCAACATGCAAACGACCTTGTGCCGGGTGGCAAACTCAAAGGTCGCAAAATGCACAACAAAAGCATAAGTCAAAAAACGTCGCTAGGCATCGTGGGCTTCGGTGCGTTCGGACAACTCGCAGCCCTTCATCTCGGCCAACACTTCGAGATCTCAGCCTATGATCCCTCTACCGGCCTTGCTAAGGTCGCAAAGCAACTAGGAGTACGCCTGGCATCATTGCGCGACGTATCGCAGGCTGATGTGGTCCTCATTGCGGCGCCTGTCTCCTCATTTGAGCAGGTTGTCAGCGAGATCGCGGTTGCATGTAGACCTGGCGCGCTGATTGTCGATGTTGGTTCAGTCAAAGTAATTCCCACTGAAATCATGCGACGCTTGCTACCGAACTATGTGGATATCGTAGCCACGCACCCCTTGTTCGGCCCTCAGAGTGCCACGAAAGGTGTTGAGGGTCTCAAAATTGCAGTCTGCTCCATTCAGGGAAAGCGAGATTTGAGGCTGGCAGCTTTCTTACGCAAGTCGCTCGGTCTGGTTGTGATCATGACGACACCAGAAGAACATGACCGAGAAGCTGCTGTCGTCCAAGGGCTCACGCACCTCATCGCCAAAGTGCTCACTAGAATGGGGCCGCTGCCAACGCGCATGACAACGAAGAGCTTTGACTTGTTATCTGAGGCTATTTCCATGGTTCAGGACGATGCGCCAGAAGTATTCGAAGCGATTGAGAAGTCCAATCCATACGCCGAGGCCGTGCGCCAACGGTTTTTTGGCTTGGCCGCTGGTTTGAGTGTCGAGCTAGACTCTGCATCGAGGATAACGAGTCACAACGAAAGCGGACTTGAAGGAGCATCAGCCATCGGCAGTTTCGTGTCATACCAAACTACACATTCCTTGCGCCCGAGCGAATGACGGCTATCGAGCCCAAACTAACCGACGTCCCAGGTTGTTTGAATGTCAGAACTGCAGAACATCCAGACCGCGAATGGTCTTCGGCATGAAACTATGCGGTCAAGGGCATTTTGTTTTCAATCCTATTATGTCCTGTAATCCTCAATGAGGACGCTGGAATGTCCCCTTGAGTTGACCTCCTATCTTTGACTTGAACCACAAAAGATGATCTCAAGAGAATTAAGCTAGTAAACTCGCGGGAAACCTCCGTGTTCTATGTCCCGGAAACAACCCAACCCGGTTTGAGCCGAACGGCGCTTGGCGTATGTGCCTTTTGCGCCATGGTGAATAGAAACCCGGCCTATCGCGATGTCTTTTATGATCCTTTTGCGGAGCGGTTGTTTGCCGAAGGGGCGGTTGATGGTCAGCGCATTCTTGACGGGTTGACCGACTGGCCATCCGTGCTCGCTTTTGCAGATGAAAATGGTATTGCACGGCGACTTGTCGTTTCCGTTTTGTGGCGCAAAACTTTCATGCAGAGCCGGGCCGAACAAGCTGTGGCCAATGGCGCTGAACAAATCGTGGTCCTTGGTTCCGGGCTTGACACACTTGGGCTGCGCTTGTCGGGCAGGTACAGCCAAGTCCCTGTTTTTGAAGTTGATCGGCCTGAAACGATCGCCGCCAAACGCTTTCTGATTTCCCGTAATTTCGGTGTTCCGCCGAATATCCGCTATACCGCAGTAGATTTTGCGAAAGAGACGACGCTGAATAGGCTTTTGGAGCACGGCTATGACCACAATGCCGGTACTGTATTTATCGCCGAAGTCTCATTGGAGTATGTTCCACCTGCTGAGGTCGCAAAAGTCTATCAGATGGTTAAGTCTAACCAGTCGCCTGTAACCCGTTTTCTGACAAGTTTTGCCTCTTCTGCGAGTTTTTCCAAATCGATGGGCGAAAGCGACAGCATCGGAGAAGCCGTTGCGGGGGCAGGAGAACCCTTTCTGTTCAACGTTGCCCCCGACGAAGTATCTGACTTTGCTGCTGCGCAGGGTTTTTCCGTACTCGATCACCTGTATGGCAGCGAGCGCATCGGCGACTACATTGCAGCGCTCGGTCTAAGCGCTGATATGATGGACTTTCCAATGGAACAGCTTGACGCCTCTTCGTTTTCCCTTTCTCAGTTGAAACCCGATTGATTTGCGCGAGACAACAAGTTTCGCTTCCGTCCATTCCTCGACACACAACCACGTCAACTCGGAAAGATTTCTGACCAGCCGAGCAACCTTCAACTTGACAGGCATCGCCGCTTTGGCCAAGTGGCGTCACTTTGTTTCGGATAGGTTCACAGTTTCTGCAGTAAACTGAGACTGCTTCGAACTCGTCTGACAGCAACCGCATGGTCAGCCTGTAAAGCTCTAGGCCCTCGGCGCTATTTACCGCCTGCTGGCTTGCCGGTCCGCCGGTCTGACGTCTATGATCCGGTTGAAATAACTCCAAACCTTTACCGCGATGCCTTTGCTGGGCAAAGCCATTCGTTTCGACAGAACATCAGTAAAAGGCGGATTATGACTGACATTACAGCTGACATGATTGCGGCAGCCGAGGCGCTGCTGGGGGTCGAATACACCTCGGATGAGCGGGCACAGATGCTCGACAATTTCGAAGGTCAGATCCTTTCGGCGCTGGAGCGGCGCAAGACCCCTTTGCCCAACAGCCTGCCGATGGCCAGCCGGTTCGACCCGCGCCTGCCCGGGTTTGTCCCGCCGCGCCAACCGGCCAGCGGGCCTTGGGCGCTGCCCGATGCGGGGCCGTTGCCGGACAGTGACGAGGATATCGCCTTTGCTCCTGTCACCCAACAGGCCGAGTGGATCAGGCAGGGCCATCTGACGAGTCGCAGGCTGACCGACATCTATCTTGAACGGATCGAACGGCTGGGCCCGAAACTGGAATGTTTCGTCACCGTCACGCCCGAGCTTGCGCGAGCCGAAGCGGACGCAGCGGATGCGCAGCTTGGGGCAGGTGTCTGGCTTGGGCCGCTGCACGGCATCCCCTATGGGCTAAAGGATCTGTTCGACACCAAAGACATCCGCACAAGCTGGGGGGCCACGCCCTACAAGGATCAGGTGCCGAACAGGGATGCCCGGATCGTGCAGATGTTGCGCGCGGCAGGTGCCGTGCTGTTGGGCAAGACAACGCTTGGGGCGCTGGCCTATGGCGACATCTGGTTTAACGGCAAAACCCGCAACCCTTTCAACATCGAAGAGGGCTCCAGCGGATCAAGCGCCGGGTCGGCCTCGGCAACGGCGGCGGGGCTGTGCGGCTTTTCCATCGGGACCGAGACGCTGGGGTCGATCACGTCCCCCTCGCAACGCTGCGGCACCACCGGTCTGCGCCCCACCTTTGGCAGGGTCAGCCGCGCAGGCGGCATGGCGCTGTGCTGGTCGCTGGACAAGATCGGGCCGATTTGCCGGTCGGTCGAGGATTGCGCGCTGGTTCTGGCCGCAATCAACGGGGGTGATCCGGCAGACCTCAGCTGCATCGACGTTCCGTTCGGCTTTGACCCCACCGCCACTATCCAAGGCATGCGCGTCGGCTATTTACCCGCCGCTTTCGAAGATGAAGGCGCGACCGAGGTGGATCACGCCGCGCTTGAGGCGATGCGCAGTCTGGGCGTTGAGGTCGTCCCTCTGACCCTGCCAGACCTGCCTTATGGATCGCTGATGTCTATCCTTTTCGCCGAAGCCGCCGCTGCGTTTGAGGAGTTGACCCTGAGCGACCGTGATGATGAGCTTGTTTGGCAGGACGCGGGCGCATGGCCAAACACCTTCCGCAAGGCGCGGTTTCTGTCTGCCGTAGATCACGTGCAACTGGATCGGCTGCGGTTCAAGGTGATGCAGGTGTTTGACGATGTCTTCGGGCAGGTCGATGCGATGATCGGGCCGTTCATGACTGGTCCGATGCTGGTGGCGACCAATTTCACCGGTCATCCCTGCCTGCACCTGCGCGCAGGCTTCCTGCAGACCGAGACCAGATCGGACCCGTCGCTGGCCCATGGCAAACTTGTCGTGGAAGAGAAAGGCGCCGCGCCGCAAACCTATCACGTACCGCAGGGAATATCGCTGTGGGGTGGGTTGTTTGATGAGGCGCGGTTAATAACCCTTGGCCGCGCGCTTGAGGCAAAGCTGGGCGTCGCCGCCGAACGTCCGACCTTCTAGCCGGGTGCGCGCACGTGGCAGGCGACGCTGTGGCTGTCGTCTGTCTGCACCAGCGCCGGAGGCGTTTGCGCGCAGATGGGCTGGGCCAGCGGGCAGCGGGAATGAAAGGCGCATCCGGCGGGTGGATTCACAGGGCTGGGGACATCGCCGCTGAGTATCTGGCGTTTGCCTTTCGCGCCCGGGCGTGGAACCGGTACAGCGGCCAACAGCGCTTCGGTATAGGGGTGCTGGGGGGCGGAGAACAGCTTGCGCTTATCCGCGATCTCGACGATCCGACCCAAATACATGACCGCGACGTGATGCGCGATATGTTCTACCACGGCCAGATCGTGCGAGATGAACAGATAGGCCAGTCCCATATCGCGCTGCAAATCCATCATCAGGTTCAAAACCTGCGCCTGAACCGAGACATCCAGCGCCGAGACCGGCTCATCCGCGACGATCACCGAGGGTTCCAGCACGAGGGCCCGCGCCAGTCCAAGGCGCTGCCGTTGTCCGCCAGACAATTGGTGGGGATAGCGGTCGGCCTGCTCGGCCCGCAGACCCACTTTGGCAAAGGCGTCCAGGACCATCGCTTTGCGGTCAGATGCGGTGCCGATCCCGTGAATCTCCAGCGGCTCGCGCACGATGCGGCCATTCTTGAGACGCGGGTTCAACGAGGAAAACGGGTCTTGAAACACCATCTGAATGTTGCGCCGCTGAGGGCGTAAACCGGCCTCATCCAGATGGGTGATGTCGTTGCCCTGCAAGGTGATCCGCCCCGCGTCCGGCCGCAACAGCCGCATGATCGTCTTGCCAAGCGTGGTCTTTCCGCAGCCGCTTTCGCCAACAATGCCAAGGGTTTCGCCCGCCCGGACCGTCAGGCTGACACCATCAACGGCGCGCACAACGCCGCCACCGCCGCCAAGCAAGCCCTGATTGACCGGGAAGGTTTTGACCAGCCCGTCGACCTCCAACACCGGTTCGGATGTTCGACCAGTATCAAGCATGGGCCACCTCGGGGGAAATTGCGTTCCAGCAGGCGACCTCATGCCCGGTTCCGGCCGCTTGCAGAGCGGGTGCGTCGCGCAGGCAGATATCGGTAGCTTTACTGCAGCGTGGGGCAAAAGGGCAGCCGGTAAGTTCTTCGCGCATGGAGGGAACGGTGCCGCTGATTTCCTGCAGACGCGGCGCGGTTTCGACCTCAAGCGACGAATAGAGCCGGGGTACCGATCCAAGCAGGCCCTGTGTGTAGGGGTGCAGTGGCTGATCGAACAGCGCCGCCACTGGCGCGTGTTCCACAACTGACCCCGCATACATCACTGCCACACGGTCGGCCATGTCGGCAACGACCCCCAGATCGTGCGTAATCAAAACAATCGCCGCGCCGATACGATCCTGCAATTCCTCCATCAGGTTCAGAATTTGCGCCTGAATCGTCACATCCAAAGCCGTGGTCGGTTCATCCGCAATCAGGATTTTCGGATGACATGACATGGCCATCGCGATCATCACACGCTGTCGTAAGCCTCCAGACAGTTGAAACGGGTACTGCCGCGCCCGTTTGGCGGGCTCGGGGACACGGACCAGATCGAGCGCCTCAATCGCGGCGGCCATGGCGTCTTTTCGGTTCAACCCCTGATGCACCCTGATCGCCTCGGCAATCTGACGACCCACGGTCATTACTGGATCGAGCGAGGTCATCGGTTCCTGAAAGATCATCGCAATGTCATCGCCGCGAATATCGCGCATCTGCGCTTCGGGTAGCTGCAGCAAATCGCGGTTGCCGAACATGGCCGAGCCGGATTCGATCTCGGCAATGCGCTGGGGCAACAGCCGCATCAGCGCCAGAGAGGTCACGGATTTGCCGCTGCCGGATTCCCCCACGATGGCCAGCGTCTCACCGGGCAGAACATCGAAGGACACCCCGTTGACCGCCCGGACGATCCCCGCATCCGTGCGAAAACGCACCCGCAGGTCACGCACGCTGAGCAAGGGGTCCAAAGTTCTATTTTTGCTTATTTTCTCCACCAAACGGGCGGCTCCTTCCCGGGCACAGCCCTGCAGAGTCCAAAGCTGGGGATTTAACTTTGACATATCTTATCCGCTCTTTACGGTAGGGCAAGATCATTCAAATGCGACGTTCCAAGCACACGCGGCCTTCGGTTCTGGGTGGGCCGCACCTATAGGAGATCGACCATGAAACGCAGAGATTTTCTGAAATCAACAAGCATAATGGCAGGCGCATCGGCCTTTGGCGCAGGTATTTCTGTCTTTCCGGGTACTGTCCGGGCCGAGCCCAAATCGGGCGGTACGCTGATCTGGGGCCACTCGGAAACGACGCAGAACCTGGACATGCACCAGACCGGTACCGCGTCAACCGGACGGCTGATGCAAAACGTGCATGACGCCATCGTCACGATAGATGAAAACTTTCAGGTCATCCCCAGCTTAGCCGAACGGTTCGAGCAATCGGATGACGGGCTGACCTATACCTTCCATCTGCGGCAGGGGGTGAAATTCCACGACGGCTCCGACATGACATCTGCGGATGTGAAGTATTCCTTCGACCGCTGCCGCAACCCGGACACCGGCGCGGTGAATTTCGAGGTCTTCAACGATGTGGAAAGCATCGAAACGCCGGACGATTACACCGTCGTCGTGACCATGAAACAGGTGAACGCTCCTTTCCTGTCACGGCTGGCCGAAAACGGCGCGGGCGTGGTGATGCCCGAAGGGTCGGGCGAGGTGCAAGGCACACAGCCCGTGGGCTGCGGCCCCTTCAAGTTTGTCCGGCGCGAGTTCGGGAACGAAGTCGAACTGGTACGCTTTGACGACTATTGGGACGGTGCGCCCTATCTGGACGGGGTCCTGTCGCGCGAGGTGACGGAACCTACCGTGCGTCTGACCGGTCTTGAAACAGGTGAGTTCCATCTGATCAACGACATCCCGCTGGATCGTGTTGAGGTGTTGAAAGGCAACTCTGACCTGCAGATTCTGACGTGGTTCCCGCTCAGCTGGGCGTTCCTGAACATGAACCATGACAAGCCGCCTTTCGACAATCCGAAAGTGCGGCAAGCGCTGGATTACATGATCGACAAGGAAACGCTGGTCGAGGGCGCGCTGTGGGGGCAGGGGGTCGTGACCGGCTCGCCCAGCTTCCCATCATCGCCCACCCATAACGCCGACCTCAAGGCGCGCCCGCAGGACTTTGAGAAAGCCAAGGCGCTGTTGGCCGAGGCCGGGTTTGCACCGGGCGAATTGGAGTTCGTCTTCAAAGTCACCACGAACTATCCATGGCATGTCGAGGCCACGCAGATCCTTGTGGAATGGTTCCGCATGGGTGGCGCGAATGCGACGATCGAACAGCTCAGCTGGTCCGACTGGCTCAGCCAGTGCTGGGTGGATCGGGATTACGAGGTGACGATGATGAATTTCTTCACTCTGTGGGAGCCTGATTTCCTCTACTACTCGCTGTGGAATTCCGAGGGCGCGTTCAACTATCGCCAGATCAGCGACCCCAAACTGGATGAGATGACGGCCGCCGCGCGCCGCGTGGTCGATCCGAACGAGAGGGCGCAGATTTACAAAGACATCCAGCAACGTGTGCAGGACGAAACCCATGACGTTGTGCTGTGGTTCCGCAACGGCACGGTCGGCGCGCGTCAAGGCGTCGGCGGGCTGGACAAGTTGGTGCATCCCAACGGATCGAACCTGCAATTCAAGAATATTTGGCTGGAGGGGTGATCCGGCCAGACCCAAACCAGTGACGGCAATCCGTAGATGACCTATCTCGTCCGACGCGTGGCGCTTTTGATCCTGACGCTTTTCCTGATCTCTATCGCCACGTTTGTCATCACCAACATCCTGCCCGGGGATGTTGCAACGATGATTATGGGCACCCAGTCCAACCCCGAAGCCCTTGCCGGGCTTCGGGAGTCCCTGGGGCTGAATGATCCCTTGATCGTACAATACGGGCGCTGGATCGGGGGCATCTTGCAGGGGGATTGGGGCGTATCGTTGCGTTACAAAGAGCCAATAGGCCCCCTGATCGGACAAAAGATCGTGGCCAGTTCCTTGATCGTGGTGATGTCTTTGTCCATCGCCATCATCTGCGCGATCCCCTTAGGGGTCTGGAGCGCCATCAACCGCGACCGTTGGCAAGATGCAACCGGTTCCGGCCTTGCACTGGCGGGTATTTCGCTGCCCGACTTCTTCTGGGGCATCGTGTTGATCCTAGTCTTTGCCAAATGGCTGGGCTGGCTGCCGTCCTCGGGCTATGCCTCCCCGGCCGAGGATTTCTGGCTGGCCGTTCAACACGCGCTTTTGCCTTCCATCGCGCTCGGTCTGTCGCTGATGGCGCAACTGACCCGCATGACACGCTCGACGATGCTTGAGGTGCTGAGTCAGGATTTCATCCGCGTCTGCCGCGCCAAGGGTCTGGCCGAGGGCGCGGTGATCTTCCGCCACGCACTGCGCAATTCCATTGCTCCGGTGCTGACGGTCGCTGGCCTGCAACTAGGATATCTGTTCGGGTCTATCATCGTGATTGAAACTCTGTTCAACTTCACCGGCATGGGGTGGTTGACCTATCAGGCGCTGGTCAATCGGGACATCCCGCTGATCCAGTCCAGCGTCTTTGTCATCGCAGCGGTCGTGATGCTGACCAATCTTGTGGTCGATATCCTGTACAAGGTCCTCGATCCAAGGGTGGAGCTCAGCTAAATGCGCGCACTTCTGACCCTGAAAGGCATGATCGGGCTGACCCTTGTCGCGATTTTCGTGCTGATGGCGATCCTGTCGCCGATCTTTATCCCCGAGGAACTGACCACCGGCATCAACGTGCGCGCACGATTGAAACCCCCGTCCCCCGAGCATCTGCTGGGCACCGATCAGTTGGGGCGCGAGCTATTGTGGCGCGTGCTTCTGGGAGCCTCTACCTCGCTATTGATCGCAGTGACTTCGGTCGGATTGTCGATTCTGGTCGGTCTGCCTTTGGGCATCATTTCGGGCTATTATGGTGGCTGGACCGACAATATCCTGATGCGGATTGTCGATACGTTCCTCAGCTTCCCCGCCCTTCTGCTGGCGCTGACCATCGCCGCCGTTCTGGGCCCGAACCTGCAAAACACCATTCTGGCCATCGGGATCGCGTTTACCCCCTATCTGGCGCGGATCGTGCGCGGAGAGGTTCTGCGCGTCTCGGGCCTGCCGTTCATCGAGGCGGCGCGGAGCCAGGGGGCGACCAATTGGCGGATCATCCGCCTGCATGTCCTGCCCAACATCCTGCCGCCGGTGATCGTGCAGGCCACGATCTCAATCGCCTTTGCGATCCTGGCTGAGGCCGGTCTATCCTTTCTGGGTCTTGGCACCCAACCGCCAACGCCGTCATGGGGGCTGATGATCCAGGCCTCGCGCGATTATCTGGATCTGGCCCCCTGGACCGCTCTGGTGCCGGGGTTGGCGATTGCCCTTACCGTTCTGGGTCTGAACATGCTGGGTGATGTGTTGCGCGACGTTCTTGATCCAACGACGGTTTCTGAGACCTAAGGGAATGGGTAAAACAATTGACAACTTTTACTTGCTCAAGGTCCTGCCAGAAGAATTTGGGGCGAGGCGGGCAGCGGGCATTCGTAGCCTCTATGGATAAAATGAAGATCACCATTCAAATACTTCAAAACTAGCCCCGAGATCAGCCGTTCGGCTGTGATGCTGTACATTAGGTCTCCGCTTTCATTACGGAATTTGGAAGATCTTCTGCATGAACGCGGGATCTACATGAGCCACGAAACTATCCGCTACTGTTGAAACAGGTTCGGCCTGATGTTCGCTTCCGAGACTAGACACAAACGGGTCCAGCAACTCCGAGCCTTTTCAAGAAGGAAGCGGCGCTTGGACGAAGTTTTGTTGAAGGTGATTGGCACGCGGCATTTTTTTGGCGGGCTTTTGATCACGAAGACGCGGTGCAGGAAGGCGTTGTTAACAAACGCCGAAATAAAGCTGTAGCACTGAATTTCCTCGGAAAGCTGATGAAGTGGTATGGTCGCGCCCATAAGATCGTCATCGACCACCTCGCTATCGACAAGGCTGCCCTCAGAGAATTGGGCGCTCTCGAAAAACAAAGTACGGGCAGTTGGCTCAACAATCGCGTTTAGAATTGCTGAAACCGTCGGATCGCCCTCGCGCCGCAGAAGGCATATCTGATTTCACTGCCCGGTTGGTAGTGACGGAAGAGTTGAAAGACTTTTCCTAAGACCTCGTCCGGACCATGTTTTTCGCTCGAAACGATTTGCCTGCCAAGAATGCTGCGACTGGGATTCTTGATGCGTACCAAGCTTTCGCCTCAGTTCGTTGACTCAGTCGCTAAGGGTAGGCTGGTGTGATGTAGGTTTATTCGTCAACGCGCTGGCAGTTGACGAAACCGCCAATGTTACCAGAATGGCCTTTCACTTCACTGTTGTAGAAAAACTCGACGAAAGAAAGGCTCGCTTTTCGTGTCTGATGTCACCATCAAAAAACTGACTGCTCGCCCCGTTCTGGTCCCGTTACGGCGCCCGGTCGTTGTCATGACGGGTCAGGTCACCATGGCTCCACTGGTGCTTATCGATCTTGAACGCAGTGATGGTACGGTCGGCCTAAGTTACTTGTTTACCTATTCGCCAATCGCGTTGAAAGCGACGACTGCCCTGTTGTGCGATCTTGCTACGGTCATCGAAGGCAGCAGCGCGGACCCGCGCGGTTTGCACTCGCGTCTCTTGGGACAGTTCAAGCTTTTGGGCGCAGAGGGGATCACCCTGATGGCTATCGCCGGGATCGACATGGCCGCATGGGATGGCGTGGCACGAGCGGCGGGCAAACCACTATGTGAGGTTCTGGGTGGTGTCGCCAAGGCCCTGCCTGCCTATAACTCGAATGGCATGGGGTTGATCGGCCCTGGCAAGGTCGCGGGAGAAGCCAAGGAATTGATCGCAGATGGTGGGTTTTCAGCGCTGAAAGTCAGGCTAGGGTACCCCGATGTGGCGACGGATCTGGCGGTTTTGGATGAAGTTCGGGACGCCCTTGGTGAAACGACAACAATAGTGACGGACTATAATCAGGGTCTGTCTGTCGCCGAAGCAAAACAACGTGTCGCTGCATTGGCCGCGCATGATCTGGGCTGGATCGAAGAGCCGGTTGCCTTTGACAACTATCTTGGTCTGGCAGAATTGCGCGAGATTTCCCCTATCCCGATTCAAGGTGGTGAGAACCATTGGGGGTCGAGTGATATGGCCCGGGCCACTCAAGCCCGCGCTCTCGATCTCGTCATGATCGATGTCATGAAGATCGGGGGGGTTACCGGCTGGATCGAGGCATCCAGTCTTGCACGCGCGGCAGGATGGCCGGTGTCGTCGCATCTGTTTCCTGAGGCGAGTTCTCATTTGATGTGTGCGGATCCCGCCGCGCATTGGTTGGAATGGGTCGACTGGGCAAACCCGATCCTGAAGGACCCCTACGATGTGATAAACGGTACAGTAACGCCACCAAATCGCCCGGGGTTGGGCTTGGAATGGAATGAAGCCAATGTGGCTCGATACGCTATTGAATGAGACGCGTGATCGATTGGAATACAGTAATCAGTTCGAATAAGTGACGAACATTCCAAAATGCCTCCAGAGCGGTTTGTTGAAGCAATTTGTGCTGCTGGTCAGCGTCGCGCTACGATCCGCCCCAGAACGAATGCGCTCAACAGACTATTTCCAGACAAATACCCCCTTTGGTTCGGTCGCAAATTTCGTCCACACCTGACAGGTTGAGTGCTTTTCTGTTGGCGCGTGCGAGAACATGATGCGACGAAGCTTTGTCAAAAGGCTCGGCGTACTACCGACTGAATATCGAGATCGCTTTTGGCAAAGCCGACATTCGCGCATAGCGCTGCATTGGTAATTTCGGGCTGTCTCGTTGGCTCCGCCGCACTGTGGATGAACATCGGCTTATCCGAAGATGCTAAGAGTGTCATTTCGACCTATACGCAAGGGACCTCAGACAAGCCCGCGACCACGTCGTCTGCCCCATTAGGTTCGGCCAATTGCCGCTCAAAAGATCACCACGACGCCTCAATTCTGGCGCGAATCAGGCAGGGGTGTACGCTTCAGGGTAGTATTTTTAAGCAAATGGTATTCTTATGGTCGCCCCAATTGAACTCTTTCGCTACTTTGTAGGCCGTGCGCCTAGGCCGCGACGGATCGTCTACAGATTGGTTCTCGCGGAATTGAACACCTCGTTCAGCTCAGACATTCTTGCAGCCGCTGCATCACCGCGCGCCCGGGTTGCCGTGCGCGCGGTGGCACGCGCGCATCTGACCGACAGCACTGCGCCCCGACAACTAGATGACATCGAACGTCGGTTTCCGCTCAACCGTTTCGCTGCAGCTTGGGACCGGGAAGCTCCGAGCAGCCTTGATGCAGCCCGGGCGCTGGTGCTGTCCATTTTTGACCGACCGGTTCAGGACATCGTTGCAGATGATGAATTTGGCCAGATACGTGACATTCTGAGGGATCTCATAATCGCGTTGAAACTGGCTGTGCTACCCGAAGCCGTTCCGATCCGCCGCGCAGCGGACATGCTGCGCGCCGCGGAGTTGTTGCAGACGCTGGTCCGGGATCCAGAGAGTATTGATTTTGAGGAACCTTCTGCGCTGCTCAAGGCGGTGATTGCTTTGCCGCCAGAGCTGTTCCCGCCGGCGGACCCAATAGCACTCGAGGAGGAGCCCGAGCAACCTGAAGAAGACCCCTCGATCGAAGAAATGGAGACACGGGCAAAACGCCTTGAACTGGCGGCAGCGGAAATTGTCGGTCTCTCCGGCTCGGGTATTCAGCGGGTGCGTCGCGCGCGCGTTTCGACGGGCGGACCAGATTCATTGAGTGCTGCAGGGAGTGGTGGAACGACCGACCGTGGCAGCATAACAGATGCATCCGCCCGGGTCGGTGATGAAGCAGATGATGTGTCTGACGAAACTTCGTTTATCGGTGTTTCTCCGGCCGCCGTGGCGCGCTTGTCATCGGATACTCAGGAACTTCTGGGCGAACTCAACCTGGCAATCACCGATATGCCATATGACGAGGTCCTGGATAGGATCGAGGTTGAACATCAGATGACGACGCTGAGGCTGACCGATGCCGATACCGATGCCGCCGATGGAGGCGGGCCGCGCATCCGCACCGGAACGGCCGTCATGCCCGCAGCAGGAACCGCAAGCCCTTTGTTTCCGGGAATGGGTACCATACTCGACCCATCAAGTCTGCCGCCGACTACGGTCGGGCCCATCAAGCCCATTGGTGTGGGTGATCTGCTGGTTACACGCCAACAGATCAAGCGCTACGAGGCGGGAGAAATCTCTCACGTAGAGAATGTATTGCAGTCGGAATCTCGGAACCGCGAAACTCGACGCCTGCGCCGGACCGAAGAAACCTTCGTGTTCGAAGAAGAGGAGAAAAAAGAGGAAGAACGCGACCTCCAGACCACCGAACGTCTGGAGATGCAAAGCGAAGTGCAGAACACCCTGCGCGAAGACAAGCAGTTCAATATCGGCGGGTCAGTGTCGGCCGGGTATGGCCCCTTTGTTCAGGTCGAAGTGTCGTCGGCCTACGAGACGGGTACGTCACAAGAGCAAATCAACAAGTTGGCTACGAGCTACGCAAAGGAGGTGACCGAAAGGACAGCATCCAAAGTTGCCCTGCGGACACGACGCGAACAAACCCGAAAAACTATCGAGGAGTTTGAAGAGAAGAACCAGCACGGATTCGACAACACCGAAGGCACCGAACATCTGTCCGGCATTTATCAGTGGCTCGATCGTGTCTATGAGCTTCAGGTCTACAACTACGGTCTGCGGGTGCTCTTCGAGTTTGTAGTGCCCGAACCATCGGCGCTGCTATTACGGGCGATTGAGCATCAGATCGGCAAGCCGGAGGGTTTGACCCCACCGATCAAGCCATCGTTTGGCCCGGGGCATCTGACACGTACGAACTACGGAAAGTACGTCCGTCGTTATGAAGCGGAAGGCGTCCAACCGCCGCCAGCTTTTGCTACGCGCATTGGCAAGAGTTTCACCTTCACCTCCCAAAGTGGCGAGGCCGAAGACAACACTTCCGAAGCGCTGCTCAATGTGCCTGAGGGTTTCAAGGCTGTCTCCTGCAGCGCGAAAATCCTGCACTACGGCTTCACCAGCGATACACGACGGGCGTATATCTCTGTCGGATCGAATTCGCTGCACCTCAAGAAACGAGCCGAGGGGTCAACTTCACCCGACAGCAGCGATTTGCATGATACCTTGCCCGAAATCGCTGGCGAGGTGCCCGTCGCATTCTATGCTGTAAACGTTCTCAATTGTTCGGCGACCGTGACCATTCATTGTGTGCATACACAAGCCGCGTTTGAGAAGTGGCAGGTTGAGACCTACGACGCGTTGCTGCGTGGTTATGATGCACAACGCGGACGCTATGAAGAGAAGCTGGCGATCCTGAAAGCCGAACGATCAGGTGCCGCGCCCGAAGGCCGAAACCCAGGCCAGAACCGCCTGATCGAACGGCGGGAGATTAAACGTTTGTCGATCGCGATGATGACCGGCCAGCACTTCGCCAATACGGGCGTGCATCTTTCGCCCCAAGCGGCGGAGTTCAATTTCGACGCAGCCGAACGCGCAGGCGTTTATGCCCGCTTCTGGGAGAAGGCCATTCAGTGGAACGAGTTACAGTGGGAACTCCTCCCCTACTTCTGGACCTCGCGGGATACCTGGGCGCGAATGCTCTACGAAGATACGGACCCGCTGCATGCAGAATTTGTAAGCGCAGGGGCGGCCCTTGTGCGCTTTGCAGTCTCTCCGGGTTACGAGGCGGCGGTGCTGCACTTTCTGGAAACGGGTGGTGTCTGGGAAGGCGGTGACGAGCCCAGTGTCACCTCGGAAGAATATGCAGCGATGCTGGATGAGGTGGAGGCCGCGCGGAATCGCGAAACTGGGGATGGGCCGCTGGCCACCCCGGAGGGATCAGGCGAAGTCCCTGTCGGAGATCCTTGGGAAATTAGGGTGCCGACCACGTTGGTCAAATTGCGACAAGACAATACGCTGCCTGAATGGGTCAAAGATGAAGATGGCCGCTGGCATCCGGTCGACCAGCCTGATGACTAAACGCGCTATCACTGTGCCGTCGCTTACGCTCGGGTGCTAAGATGCGCTTGCCATTGATCCTTGCGGGCCCGATCGTGCGTCGGGCTACTCCAGAAAAAGTTTGGGTGTGGCTCGCGACGAGCAAATTGCTTGATCCGCCACATCTGATGCTTTTTACGGATGGTAATTCGCCGGCCTCACCGGGCCCGGTTAAAGCGAAGATCGAATACTACCCCGTCGCGGTGGCCGACAACATGTGGATTTACATGCTGAGTGCGAAACCGGACACGCCGCTGGACCGAGGGCGGATATATTTCTACGATGTTCGGCTTGACGGAAAACGTCCGCTGTTTAAATCCAGCGATTACCGGCAGTTCCTTCTTAAGGGAAATCGGCTGCCGACCTTTATGCTTGGAGCCCGGGGCCAGAACAATTTGCGGGCGCTTTACGGTTCCTGTCGCAAACTGCATGGGCCCAATCCCGACATGATGAAAGCGGCCGATGAAATTCTGCAGGACGCTACCGAAAAAAACCGGCCGCAGTATTTCTTTCTCGGCGGCGACCAGATTTATGCGGATGATGTCGACAGTCAGTTGCTAGTCCTGACGCGCCCCTTGCGCGAGGCGCTCTTTGACGGCAAACGTGAAAAAATTCCGGGCTTAAGTCCCGCCGCGCACAGCGACACCAATGATCGCTCGAAATTTCTCGAACATTTTTTTACCTCCGGGCACATGCCGCATCATCTGCTGACTTTTGCGGAGTATGCGGCGACCTACATCATGTCCTGGAACGGTGACCTATGGGAGCCGTTGCTGAAGGCGGGGAATTTCTCGTCATTCGACAAGGCGGATTTCTCAAACCGGATCATCGGCAAGAGAGTCCTCGACGGCGCGTTGGGAGCAAAAAGCGCCAGGCGGGTACTGGCCAATTCAATTTGTTACATGATCTTCGACGATCACGAGGTTACCGACGACTGGTTTCTCAATCCCGAATGGCAGCTGAACGCCACGAAATTCAGTTCTGGGCAAAGAATTCTGACGAATGGCATGGCGGCATATTGGGCGTTTCAGGGATGGGGGAACGACCCTGAGGCTTTTGACGAAACGTATCGCTCTACCATCAGCAGGTTTACGGAAACACGCGGCCGTGGGACTGAAGATGCATGGTCAACCCTTATCAAAACGGATTGGTCATTTGCGGCCCCGACCTCGCCACCCGCGATCTTCCTTGACACTCGAACTAAGCGCGAGGAATCGCCAAAAACGCTTGATATTGATCGGGCTGACAGGGGTTTCACCGGACCAATCACCTGGACAACTCTGCGCCTCAAGGATGCATCCCGTCTGTTAGACAGCGGCGAACGTGCGCGGCTCACCGCCCTGATATCCAAGAATTCAGCTTCCGGTGAGCCCCTTATCGTGATTGCAGCCGCGCCGATTTTCGGGTTTCCACCGATGGAATGGGTCCAACGCGTCGTTGGACGTGAGTCGGGCACTGCGGCCGACCTGGAAAGCTGGGCCAGCAACCCGCGCAATTTCATCGATGCATTCGAACTGTTTTTGGATGCGCAGCCCGAACCGCTGATCGTTCTTTCGGGCGATGTTCATTATGGTTTTGAGATCGTCGGGCGTATATCAACGTCAAGCCAATCGGTGCCTTTTGTCCAACTATGTTCGAGTGCGATGAAGAACGAGATCATAGGAGGCAGCAAGTTCTTTTTCAAAATCATAAGCTTGTTTGGAGAGTCTGTTGCTTCCTTCGGATTCTGGGACCTTAAGGAAACAGGTAAGACCGACGGGCCTATTGCCTATACGGCAACCAGTGATTTTGCCAACGGCGTTTTCAGTAAGAAGTTCAAATCATCACCCCATTATCTGCTGCAAACGCAGTTCATCAAGCGGCCAGGAAGACGCTCGGTGAAACAACTGGTCGAACGTCAGAACAATCTGGGGGAGTTGGTGATCCGAGGGCAACAGGTCTCTCATCGTCACTGGCATCCATCTTCAGGAAGCTCATTCAAAGCGCGGGCATTCAAGAACTGGAACACTGGAAATTGGCCAATTCCGGATTTGATAGGCGCTGTTAGATCTATGTTCGGATCCTAGAACCTGTATTTCTCAAAGGGTCTTAGCATGCTATTCTTGGCCCTTTGAGAAGCATTATCAGGAGAGCTTGGGTTGAGGCGGCAGTGGGTTTTCGTAGTCTCGATCCATGAATAGTCGGTCGCCATTCAAGTACTTCTAAACTAGTACCGAGATCATCCGTTTGGCTGTTATGCTGTACGTTCGTTCCCTCTATCTCTTCGCAACATCTCTTCGCAACGTGCCATGCCGCGTTTCAGGCGCATGCGAAGTCGACAGGAATTCGCCTGCTTCCATTCCTCTATCTACAACCACTTCAATCGGGAAGGATTGCTAACCAGCAGAGGCACCTCTAAACTGACGCGCGCCGCGGCTCTAGCAGGGTGGCGTGAACTTGGTGTGGCACAAGGGGCATCTCTATTGGCCCAGTTGAGCCTAGTTCGAATTTGTCTGACAGCACTGCCACTCATGCCTGTCTCACTTAAGTTGTGTTTTCTGACCCGGAATTGTGGCGTATTTCCCGCGCGTTGAAGGACGTGGTTTCAATCACAGACGGAGGGGAGCGTACATTCATAGCACAATTCGGACCCCATTCTCAGTGTCGCATTTTGTCGGGGTCGCTTTGGGTGGCATTTCCCTGATAACCATCGATTTACAGGGAATTTCTAAGAAACGGATCTGGAACTCAGAGTTCCTCATGTTAGAGCTGTATGTTTTTCAGTGGCTTACACGAGAAACTCACTCAGCACTGGAACAGGGAGTTTTCTCGCCGGATCAGGGAGGGCAAACGTTGTATCAGGAACGCAGGATCCGGAGGTGTCAGAAGTCGAACAGGCGCACCTGTTCAGCCCGGTCAAGTGAGTGGGTCACGCTGACCAGATGCTTGAGTGTGAGCTCGGGCGGCTGAGATCACGAGCGCGATGAAGGAATAGGACGCATTGTTGTTCTTCCGTTTTGATTGCAACAAACCGCATGGTCGGGCGTTTCACGGCTTCGCAGACCGCTTCGGCATCGGCGGCATCAGATTTGCCGCGCTTGACGTAAGGCTTCACGTAATTGCTGGGATCAAACGGACATCTTGCCCGAGAGCGCTCAATTGACGCGCCCAGTAATGGCCCGAACTGCAAGCTTCCATTCCAACCTAACAAGCAGGAAGGTCTTCAAAGAAAGCCAAAAGCTGCGCCCGCCTTATCGAGCGATTGAAAACAATATCGCCGTTTTCAGCGATGCCGTGGACCTGAAAGATGTTCTTGGCGAAATCTATGCCAATTGTTGTAACCTGCATTGGGTGGCACCTCTTATAGCAGTCATGACAACAGTACTATGGCGCATTGCGGCGCCGGTTGGAGCAGGAGCCATCCACCCCATCAGGTTCGACGGGCTGCGCCGCAGCATGGATACTATGGGATGAAGGTCTGGAAAGGGCCGTCTGCGTTATCAACTGGTGGCGGGGCAGGGGCCTGTGCTGCAACAGCGCGGAGGTCCGAAACGAGCCCGGAGCGTATCTTTGCCCGCCCGGAGCTTGCGCAGGGACTAAAGCAATTGACGTGCGCGACATAATGGACCAGTGCGACTAGAAATCCCCGCAAAAGTAGCCACATTTCCAGGTATGATCAGCCGCCGACAATTTGTTTTAGCCGCAACTGCTGCACTTACTGCTCCGTACATCGCGAAGGCACAGTCTAGTGCACTAAGCGAAGCGATTGGCCAGCTCCCGCAACTACATTCCCTTCAGGTCAAAAGGGGCGACGACATAGTCTTTGCCGAAGCACCTCGCGGCCCCGGTCTCAACCGACTGGCAAATATCAAATCCTGCTCAAAGAGCATTGTCTCCTTACTTCTCGGAGTGGCGATCAAAAACGGCGAAATCCCATCGGTCACTTCGACTCTTGGCGAGGTCGCACCTGGCATTCTCCCACCAGATGCCACTGCCGGAGCAGCCGAGATCTCGATGGAGGACTTAGTGACACTGCGGGCGGGTCTCGAGAGGACTTCAGGCTCCAACTACGGTGATTGGGTAAGTTCAAAAAACTGGATTGCAGACGCTCTGACCCGTCCGATGGTGGCAGAACCCGGGACGCGCATGCTGTACTCAACAGGTTCAACACATCTCCTCGGGGCTGCTCTTGCTGAAGCTACTGGGAAGAGCCTTCTTCTGCAGGCGCGAGAAAGGCTCGGTGATCCGCTGGGAATCGAGATACCCGCATGGACGCGGGACCCGCAAGGCTATTATCTTGGCGGAAACGAGATGGCTATGAGACCCACGGCAATGTTGGAGATCGCAACCCTACTGCGTAATCGCGGGGCATTTCACGGGATTCAGATCATTCCGACAAGTTGGATTGCGGCTTCAACCAAACCCCACGCTCGATCCCCTTGGTCAGGCCTCGCATACGGATACGGATGGTTTCTGTCGTCTTCCGGTTATGCCCTGGCGAGAGGCTATGGCGGCCAAATCATCGCAGCACACTTCGAACGCAACCTCGCCGTCGCAATAACTTCTGATCCCACGTTGCCTGCCCGATCAGGTGGCTATTTCGGTGACCTCGTTCGGCTCTTGGACGGCCCGGTACTTGCAGTGGCTTAGGCTGAGCGAACCGAACCGTCGGTCGACCGCTGTGAGCCCTCACTGCCCCATCCTTCAAGCCGACCAAAGGTCTGCTTACAGAAAATCGGGATGTTTCGTGCCGAGTAGGATTGCGAACTGCCAAAACTCAAGAACTCCGGAGCGGATCCGTCCCAAGGACTCCGAAGACGGGCAGCTTACTTATCTGTGAGTAAAAGCATTCTTCGCTTTGGGTATATGAGGGCCGCGGGGATCAACTTAACAACAAGCAGCCCGAAAACCGCAGTCTCTTTGGGCGGCCATAGATAGCGCGAAATCGCGCGAGCCGCGACCCTCGTGTTCTGTATAGTGCATATCTGCATCAACGCAAATTTCGGATTTCTAACAGAGACGGCAGCCCCATTTGACGAAGTCGTTTGGGCGGATAGGATCGAAACCCGACCACACCTGAACGCCCGGTGATTAGTTGTGCAATTTTTTTAGCGATACGGTTATCAAGATCCGTCAAAACAGCCCGGTTGGTTGTATCACGGATGAGCGCCTGCGTGATCACCGGTGAAAATGAACTTGCCGGATCGAGAAGCGTCTTGGCCGTTTCAACCAGCACACTGGCACGATCGTGCATAGGCACTCCGTTGAGGTTGTTTGATACCTGATCGAGCCGTTTGCAAAGGAACTTGAAAAAGCGGTTGAGACGCTCCTGCGTCCAGCCAAGTGTCCCGGAGTGATGCGCGGCGAGGCCGAGAAACTCGATCCTGGATCGGCCCGTAAATTCAGGCCAATCCTCGAGGGTTTTGCCGGCCCCATTCAGGTAGCTGCGCTTGGTTTTCTCAGGCTTTCGGGTGACGCCGAGGGTCTCTAACATGCCGTCAATGGCAGTATCGGCGTCTTTGACTACATCCGGGTCTTGATGCGCAAAGAGGAAATCATCGTTGAAGCGCGCGAAGAATGCACCGGGGTACGCGGACATGCGGAGATCGAGTTGATTGATCGCAAGATTGCTTGTTACGGCCACGATTGGGGTCCCCATGGGAATACCAAACAAGCGCGAAAAAGATGTGCCATCTGGTGCAATCGTAACCGGGCGGACCAGCCCTACAATCAATGCCCATGCGTTCTCGGATGCGCCAGAACTGGTGCCAATATCTGCGACTCGCCGTAGCTCGTCCCAGACGATTGCATCCTTGTGTACTGGGATGTTTTCGCCATAGCGTGTAAAATCTGACTGCATGACGAATAGACCGTTCTTGTGCTCTGGCCTTCGGACAAATCGTGCAAAATCGGAGAGTGCTGTGTAATTGCTCAGCCCAGGTTGATAGGCATATACGCCGGGCTGCCCCATGACGCGGGCATTCTGTGACAGGACCTTTGCGATGACTGTGCCAACAATCAGATCCGGCAGGGTTGGACGGTGGGCAGGGCGCCATTTTCCACCATGCTCCAACATCCACATGTCCACAGAAGAAAGCTTGTATTCACCGCTTGCAACAGTCTTTGCGAGCAAACGTGCAAGCCTCCGGCGCTTCATATCGATGGCGATGTAGTTGACGCCTAGATGGGCTTCTCTAAAGCTCTGGTTCTTGAGCCTTCGCTTCTCATAGATGTGTCGAATGGCGTCTTCGTAGGCATTGGGGTCCGACAGAACCTTGTCGATGTTCAGTGGTTTATCCATCACCCTAGCCAACATCTCTTTTGACGAGAGTTCCCGCTTGCCAATCACGCAGCTCACCCAACCAAGGAGAGCCTAGCGGTGAACCATCGCTGGCGTTTACGAGAAAGATCATCCTAATCCGCCCGCCGGTGACGAGTGGGTAGATATTCGTTTCCTCATGTGTGACAAACGCTTCCCCCGATTTGAATGCTCGCAACGCGACAGGTAGAACGGAACGTAGCAAAGCGGGGGAAAAAACACCTAATTCACGTCTATAGCCAGGCGCGTCGAGGTCAATAACCGTTCCATTCGGCCAGTAAGTTCTGAACGCGTTGGTGAGCGTGCTGACATCCGCCTGGTGTTTGGCGTGCCATGCGCGCCGCTTTGACTTTGCGCGCTCTTTCGAATTCTCCAGAGGATGGCACAATCGTTCTACTGAATAGATACCTCCTCCGGTGCATGCCACCAGGTCCCTTGGATTGATCGATTTACCAACTTCTGTTTTTGATTCGAAGTACAGGATCGAATTGTGCTGCAACCAGGCCCAGTGTCCGCGCCCCTCCAACTGTTCATTGAACATCGAGCTGATCGATGCGCGCGTGCTGTTTCGAAGCCCATTTTCAAGACGAGCCCTGTACACAGGTGTCTGATCGTCAAGTTCATCGATGAGCGCTCTGAGGTCGTAAAGCGATTGCTGCACCGATGGGGTGCCTGGTCTGAACAACCACTCGGCACATAAAAGTATCGCACAGGCCAGGCAGAACCCTGCTATCACTTCGGCCAACTCATAGGGATTGGCAAACTCGCTGACCGCTATCAGAAAAATTGCCATTGCAAGCGTAACAACGGATAAGATGACGCGCACGTGATATCCCATTGTAAAGGCGCGCATCTGCAACAGACCAAGCCAGGCCCTCACGATAAAGACAGGCAGCAAAGCAACAAGAAAAGTCACCGAAATATCTGAGTAGACAATCCTCGAAACAGCAAAACTCAAACCCCAAAAAACTGTTGCGAGAACGATCGCTGTCCAAGTGAGCCGGCGGAACAGAAGCGCTCGCATCTGCGTATAAAGTGGGGACAAACGCAGCCGGACCAGATCAAAGTAGAATAACGTGGTCCAAGAATAGGCGGCGCGGACAGTCGGAAGAATGAGATACAGATACACGCCCAGATGCGGCGAGTTCCATTGAGGATGCCCATTGGCCAGCGAGATGGATTGGCCTCCAAAATTGCTTAGCCCCAAAATGGCCAGAACGAGAATGCCATCCACCCGAAGGGCCAGGCCGGATATCGCAGAGATCACGAAAGCCCGAACTGGCAAATTGGAAAGGAACGTGTGTAGACCTGACCAACCAAGAGACAGTTTCGCCCGTATTCCGGTTATCTGGTACATCCTCAGCACGTAGACAAGCGAGACGACAAGTGCACAAGCGGATGATGCAAGAATTGACACGATCAGCGCGGCGACTGGTGCAATTGGTATCAGAGTGACCAATACGGCAATCTGAAGTACGGTCGGGATCAAGACCGACCAAAAGGACCGGAAAATCCGCCGTCTTGCGTAGATACCTGAATGCAGCACCTGCATTGGAAATTGCAGTGCCAGTTCGATCGCGATGACGGCAATGTAGACCGAGATCAGAAATGCCGCCTCGTTGGAACCTGCCTGGATGTAGCTCCAACCCGACAGACCAAGCATCCCAATGGCGAAGACGGAGCCAATGAATATCGAAAATACAAGCCAGACTGAAATCTCAGCACCGGTTCGGTCTGTTGCTTCCTGCCCTCGAAACGCGCGTATGCGCTCTCTCATTACTTCTAATGCACCCCACCAAGCTCCCCTGATTGTCAATGCACCTGCACGAAACAGAAAGATGAGGATTACGCTGGACGACGGGAGATGTGCCGAGAGAATTATGAATTCAGCAACATGTACACAAAGCGCCAGGACCTCCAGCGCGAAGAGGTAGCGCAGTCTAAACACAAAATAGGGGGCGAGGCGGTTCGTGAGCAGGCACGAGTAAAGAGAAACTAGGTGGCTCTGTTTTTTTGCCTCGTTTTCGAACCATCCGTTGAGAGTTTGCAAACAAAATTCTCCTGCTTTCGGGCATCGGTTGATCCCCTCGGTCGCTTGGTGTTCGCTAGACTTGTTTCAGTGAATCTGCAAAATTGTTTCAGATGAAGCAACAAAACCTTATTAAAATAATGCCGTTTATCAACACAATGCGATACGGGTCCTCTTATACACTAGTTATGCCGATCTTGGCCCTTAGAGTGGTCTGCGTTGTATGTTTGGCCTTTTTTTACCCTGTGTTGGCGCAAGGCCAAGAGTTGGATCAAAGCGATTCCGGCACCACCACAAGCTGTGAAGGCTTTTCGTACTATCGTTTTGTCCAGGATTGGATACCGACGCTCTGTCTCAAGACGGATTCAAGTTCGTGCGATACATATGATGCATCCTACGGTTGGGTCGTCCATGGTCTTTGGCCCGAAGACGAAGGGACTGAGAATTACCTTGCTCAATGCCAAGGGGAAACTTTTGACGCCGATCTGCTTGATCCGATTGAGGGTGAGCTCAAGCGCGTGTGGCCCAACCCCATTCTGAAGAAGATTGATCTGGAAGATAAGTACGAATTCTGGACGTGGGAACATGAATGGGACAAACATGGAACGTGTTCTATTCAGTGCGACGCAAACATGACCTCTATGGAGCAGTACTTCGATATCGGCGCGAAGCTGCATGACCAATTCAATGTAACTTCCGCACTCACGAGCGCTGGAATTACACCCAGTGACCCCGGTTCTGGCTCGCTTTTGAAGACTACGAAAATTGAAGCCGCCATAAAGGATGCCTTTGGTGTGACACCAGAATTGCAGTGTATCAATAATCTCGACGGGAAGAGTTATTTTTTCAGCATCAGTGTCTGTATCGAGCCGCATAGCCTGAACGCGATCGAATGCCCGGAAGCTTTAAGTTCCACGTACGAAGCATGTCCTTCAGAGGTAAGCTATCCGACACAATAGCGGTATTTTGTCGTTAGGAAGCCGGGAAACACGCCTACCGACGCTCGTTTGTGCCGGCAGAACTGCCTTCGTCTCTTTAGATTTGCCATGCTGCCCGTTTGATTTTCTTAGAACCTATTGCCTTGTTAGTTAGCACTTACTTCTTACTGCGGGTGAAAGCTGGCAGTATGTAGTAACACTTGTTGGGATTTTGTGCGGGTGATCCATCCATCGCAACCGGCTAGGATGGCGCGACTGGAGCCGAGAGGAAAATCCTGATTGTCGGCTGCCGCCGAGCCTGCCTGACCTTGGCCGCAAACCTTAGCGTTTGCCACAACGAAAGTCCGCTCTCAAGACATTGGCCATCACTCAAGTTGAGCAGTTGCACCGAACGGCAGCTCTGCGGGCTGCGACCGCAGTAACTTTATCGGAGCGCTAACGACGTCCATGCTCTTCATGGGCGATGCAGTCCTCGCCATTGCTACATCGCCTTCGAACTCGGCAACGAACCTATTGTGACCGATGCTGCGCGATCATTTTTTGACTTAACCCCCATGATAGCGGTGCATGGAGCTTCGAAAGTTCCTGTCGACTGAACCACGATGGTCAAAGGACGTAAGCCTGATCCAAGAAACCCGCCGAAGCGTATCTACCAAGAAATCTTTAGAATGGAGATAAATATGCTCCCGAAGAGTGCTCTTGCAGCGACCCTCGGATTATTTGCAGCTACTTCGCTTCAAGCTGGCGTGCAAATTCGCTTTATAGAAGGCGCACCCAAAGACCGTTTTGTTTTGACAAATGTCGGAGCTTGCGATGTTGAAGCCTCGACCCTCAGAATTGACTTGTCGCAATCTGCGGGACGTCTGATTTTCGACGTTACCGAACAAGGCGCAGGTGTAGAGGTATACCAACCGCTTGAATTCGTGGAGGGTGCTGATGCTCTGCGGCAAATTCCAGCGGTCGTTGACGGGCAAGACACAATTGAACTTGAGATCGCCACTCTCGCAGCCGGGGACACACTCGCCTTTACCATTGATGTAGATGACACTATCGGGCAACGCGAAATCACCGTAACGGGGTCCGAGATCGAAGGCGCCACGGTGTCCTATACCGATGCGGATGAGGCCAATACTGCGACCTTCTCTTCCGAAGCGCTTGTGAACGTGACGACCAAGGACTGTTGAAAGCTATCCCAAAATGTTCAATTGGTTGATCCGCGTAGCATTCCTTGCGCTCATGGTGGGCGGCGGTATCCTGATCGGAACACTGACCGCACCTGGCGAATGGTATGCTCAGCTTTCTAAACCGGCTTTCAATCCACCAAATTGGATTTTTGGACCAGTTTGGACGGTGCTATATGTCTTGATCGCGATGGTTGGTTGGCGTCAGTTTGAAACAGACCGAAGCTCGACTGCGATGAGACTGTGGTGGGCGCAGGTGGGTCTGAATTTTTTGTGGTCCCCAGCCTTTTTCGTACTGCAACTGCCATGGTTTGCACTTGTGGTCATTGTCGGGTTGCTGATTGTGATCGCTATGTTCATCGCTCGGGTCAGGGCTTCAGATCGGGTTTCCGCACTGGCCTTCATGCCTTACTTTGCATGGGTCGCATTTGCCACGGCGCTGAACCTCTCCATTGCGATACTGAATTGAGAAGGAACAATATGCGTGCCAATTTCATTGGGCTTGTTTCAGGTTTTGTTATCATCGGATGCACAATGGTTCAGGCTGATGAAAAATTAACTGAAGACTTCTCCAAGTCTCCGGAGACGCGTTGGGACTACGTTGCCGACACCGTCATGGGAGGAGTTTCTTCAGGCCAGGTGCAGTTTCGTTCGGAAGGTGATGTTGCATTCGCGCGGCTGACCGGAACCATCAGTACGGAAAATAACGGCGGCTTCATCCAGTTCCGGCGCAAGTTGTCTGATCGGCCAGATGCAGGTGTATCAGGCGTCAGGCTATTGGTGCGGGGGAATGGCGAGACATATTTCGTTCACCTCAGAACGCGAGGCACGGTGCTTCCGTGGCAATACTATCAGGCCGAGTTCGCAACTTCTGACGAGTGGGCCGAAGTTTACTTACCACTATCAGGCTTTAGGGCTTCAGGCGCCATGTTGCGCGCTATTCCGGTTGCTGACGAAATCACTTCAGTTGGAGTTGTAGCCTACGGGCGTGATCACGAGGCCCGTGTAGATGTCAACGAGATTGGGTTTTACTGAAAGCCTCCCAAGAGAAGTCTGTGATCTTCAAATAGGTCTGCTTGACACCGTTTGAGGTCGAATAGTGCCAATTCCTGAACGCGGATGGGCGGTTTCTTCATTTTGGCTGCTGAACCCGCCGTTCCTTGGCGAGCGTTCAGAGCGTGCTGCTTTCCGATGAGGCAACTCCACAGACACTCATAAATTAAAATAACTTAATCAAAGCAAAGTCCTTTCAGCAAAGAACAACTCCCACATGACGCTTATCTGAAGGAGTGAGTATCATGAAGAGGATTGCAGCTTTGGGCCTTGTTGCCCTGACCGTATCATTTGTTGGCACTGGTGTGTTTGCGGACTGCTATTTTGGGAACGATGCGGTAACCGGGATGGAGACGATCATCTGCGAGACAGACGGTGGCTTTTCCAGTTGGGGCACATTGATCGCCGAAGCTTGAGCGTTTCTGGGCACAACACCAAACCTTCTGTGAATTTGGATAAATCAGATCAAATTCTGCAATTGGTAGCACCAAAGCCAAGCAGCACTTAGCGCCGGGAGTGGTAACGCGACAAACCCCTCTATAGGTGTTGCGAGATACGGCATCTCGGGTCTCGCAGCGATGCAAGAAACTGCTCCAGTTCTTCACCTTGGTTGGCAGCGCGGGAAGTTTGAACTCGCGCAACCTTGCGCCTTTTCTTGGCGTTCTCTGTCTCTCTGACCAGGCAATGTGGTGGCCTCTGTGTTAGGAGATCAATCGTTCTTTGTATTGACCCGTCACGACACCGTCCCACCTTTCTACGTCAGCTAGGAGCATACTGAGTGTTTGTGAGGACCACTGCCTTATTGATTTTTGCTGTGTCGACCCCGGCCACGGCATTGCAGCTTCGCGAAACAGGGCGTTATGAGCTCAATCAACCCGCAAGTCTCGACTACGATCCGACGTTTTGCGGGTTGTGGATTGCGAACGAGGGTCCCGAAGCCATTCTCGTTACATTGCAAGGTGATGAGTTGCGCCGCATATCCAGCGATCTCTTCCGTATCAAAGCGATTGCTATTGAAGGGGATCACTTGTTGCTCGGCGATGGTCTTGGCAGTCTTCAACGTGTCACCAAAGATGGCGAGCCACTCGGAGCACCTTTCAGATTGGACGGCGGGTTCGCAGACACCGAGGGGATCGCGATCAATGCGAAGGGGCAGATCGTAACCGTAGAGGATGACCCCGAACGGTTGTCCTGGTTCACTCCCGAGGGTGCTTTGGCGGCGAGGTTGGATACCATGAAACTCTCTCCCCCTTTAAGCGAGGCACAGGGCATCGCGATTGACCCACGCACCGGTCACATGCTGATCGTTGATGACTGGGAAGGATCAAACAGCCTGTATGAGTTCACGGCGGATGGCCAACTGCTCGCCCAGCAAAGTCTGTTGGAATTCGGAACTGACCCGGAAGGCATCGCCATCAGGCCGGGATCTAACCAACTGTTCGTGGCATTCGACGGCGGCGCGAAGATTGTGACATTTGACTACACGCCCACCTTGCCTGAAGGATCACCGCCGCTTCCCCCGGGCGGAGACTGCATGATGTTCTAAGAGTTTGGGTTCGTATTCTGGCTAACATCGGTGTTTGAGGTGCCCCTAGCTTCTGCGTGGGTACGAGACTTCGGCCCTCTGACTTTTCCCGCTTCAGAAGCTGAAAGAAGCTCTCGGCCACTGCGTTATCATGGCAAATTCCCCTGCGGTGCATGGAGTGTTCCAGATTGAATTCGCGCAAGAGCGCCGCCCATTCACGGCTTGTGAATTGGGCACCTTGGTCGGAGCGGATAAGCAGACCAAGCTCGGGCTTTCTACGCAAAATCGCCATCAGCAAAGCCTGCAAAGAAAGTTCTGGTGTCTGTCGCGACTGGACCGCCAAGCCGACAACACGCCGAGAGAACAGGCCGATGACGATACAGAGATATGCGAAACCCCCGTGTGTCCTCAAATACGTGACATCAGTCACCCACGCGCGATCAAGTCGACGGATTCTTTTAGGGCGGGTGGAGTTCGCATTTCGATTTCAAAGGCGCGTTTCGTGAGGTCTCGAACATTGATTGCTCAAAGTCTGAGCAAGTCCGACCGGTCCGTTCCGACAAAACTTAAGTCTCAGTTTCGAAACTATTGACTCGCTGGGTCAACTTATACATTCTCTATATCAATACAAATGTGCTGATATACAGAACAACAGTGGAGTTGGAAAAATGCGAATCAAAGGTTTGGCGGCAGGTTTGGCTGTGGTGGCAGGGATGGCGTTCCCTGACCTGGCACTGGCGGAAAGCCCGACGATCAAGGCAATCCAAGAGCGTGGCACCATGTTGTGCTCGGGCCATAACGGGTCGTATTTCGGTTTTGTCGAAGTGAACGATAAGAACGAGTGGAAAGGGCTTGATATTGACCTCTGCCGCGCGATGACCACAGCGCTGCTCGGCGATCCGAGCAAAGCCCAGATTGTTCCTCTGAGTTGGGCGCAGCGGTTCCCTGCACTGCAATCGGGTGATGTCGATGTCATCATCAAGGCGACCGGCTGGACCATGGGTCGCGACACCGAATTGGGTCTGCAGTTCTCGATCCCCTATTTCTTCGGAGGCGCACAGTTCATGGCGCATGGCGACCTGGGCATCACCGAAGCGAAAGATCTGGAAGGTGGCACCATCTGCGTCGAGGCAGGTACGACTATTGAACGGATTGCCGCGAACTATCTGCAAAGCATTGCCGTCGAACACACCATGGTCAGCTATGAAAAGGCGTCCGAACTGCGTGCTGCCTATCTGGCCAACCGGTGCGACAGCTTTGTGGCATGGGGCCCGTTCCTGGCCGTTCTGCGTGCCACCGAGATGGAAAACCCGGATGCGCATGTCATTCTGAATGATCAACTGTCGAACGAACCGATCTCGGCCGCAATGCGTCAGGGGGATGAGGGCTTTGTCGATTTCACCAACTGGATGCTGGCGGCGCTTCTGATTGCCGAAGAAGAGGGTATCACGTCCGAGAATGTGGAAGACATGGCAGCCAACCCGCCCAACCCGAAAATCGCCCGTCTGCTGGGCGCCGAACCGGGCATGGGCGAACGTCTGGGGCTGCGCGACACATGGGCGAAAGAGATGATCGCGGCCATGGGCAACTATGGTGAAATCTACCACCGCAATCTGGGCGACAACAGCCCGTACAAACTGGAACGCGGTTTGAACAACCTCTGGAGCCACGGCGGTGTTCTGTACGCGCCGCAGCTTGACTAAAAGCTAACCTAGACGCGGGGCCGCGTGGTATTGCGGCTCCGTATTCTCCCTGAAAATCAGAAGATTAAAAGCCATGGACGCATCCGAGTTGAAGGCGCGCGCCAACAGGCGCAAGCTGATTATCCAAAGCGGGCTGATCGTTTTTTCCGCGCTTATCGTTATCGGTGCCATCCAAAGTGCCAGGATAAACCTGAGTGCTTTGGGTCTTGCCAGCGGCTTTGGGTTCCTCGAGCGGTCTACCGGCTGGTCCTACTCTTTCTCGCTGATCGAGCGGGATATCAACGACAGCTATGCCCGGACCTTGACAATCGGGTTCATGAACACGGTTTTTCTGGGCTTTCTGACCATTGTGCTGTCCACTGTTTTCGGTTTCCTCATCGGGACGTTTCGTGACGCGCGCAATCCGGCGCTGAAAACCGCAGCTGCCGTCTATATCCAGACGTTTCGGAACATTCCGCTGATCCTTCAGGGAATCTTCTGGTACGCCATCGTGATTCACCTGCCGGGACCCAGACAGGCGATGTCCGTGGGTGAGGCGATCTTTCTGTCCAATCGCGGGCTGATGATCCCGTTGCTGAACGTATCACTGACCGTTGCTCTTTTCATGGTGCTGGCCCTGATCGCTGCGGCGTTTTTCATGGCGCGGATGAAAATCAGCGTTTTCAGGATTGCGCTCGCCCTGATTGGTCTGGGGTTCTTCATGGTCCTGATCGCAACCGGCCTGTCGGTTCCCGCGGGTGAGGGCGCGATCTCGTGGCCTGAACTCAAGGGGCTGCGCTTTGTCGGTGGTCTGACCATTTCTCCTGAACTGCTGGTCATGATCATTGCCATCACGCTGTACGGCTCGGCCTATATCGCCGAGGTTGTGCGCGGCGGCCTTGCCGAAGTGCCCAAGGGGCTGATCGAGGCTGGCGAGGCGCTGGGGCTGACCCGGCGCGCGATCTGGGCGCGGATCAAGATGCCGATGGCACTGCGAACGATTATTCCGCCGCTTGGCAACCAGTGGATTTTCATCATGAAAGCCACAACGATCGGCGTTGCCATCGGGTTTTCGGACCTGTTCTACATCGTCTCAACCTCGATCACGCAATCCGGGCAGACGCTGGAGCTGATCGCCATCCTTATGGGCGCGTTTCTGCTGGTCAACTTCTCAATTGCTCAATTCGTCAACTGGCTGAACGAAAGCCTCAAACTGAAGGCGCATTGATATGGCTGATGCGGTCCTCACCAGGAAATTTGACTGGCAGCAATTTCGCCGTCGCTCTTTTGCCACGCCGATGGACTCGGTTATCACCGTTGTTGTCTTTGCAAGCCTCGCATGGCTGGTCTGGCAGGCGTTGAACTGGGGCATCCTCAATGCGGTTTGGAGTGCTGATGACGTGGAGCAATGTGGCCATGGCGGAGCCTGCTGGTCCGTTATCGACGCGCGGCACCGTCTGATCCTGTTCGGCCTGTACCCTTATGAAGAGCACTGGCGATCCACCCTGGCATGCCTGTCGATTATAGGCACTGTGGTGATTTCCTGTTTCCCGTGGACCTGGACCGCCAGGCGACTGTCGACCATCTGGATCGCCGGTTTTGCGATCTACTACCTTTTGATGGAGGGCAGCCTGCTGGGTCTGCCGCAGGTCACCACCGACCAGTGGGGCGGGCTGGCGCTGACGCTGTTCCTGTTCTCCAGCGTGGTGCTGATCGGTATGCCGATGGGGCTGGGTCTGGCGCTGATGCGCCGCTCGGAAATGCCGGTGGTGCGTGGCTTTGCCTCGCTGGTGATCGACCTGATCCGGTCTTTGCCGCTGCTGACAACCCTGTTCACTGCGGCTGTTGTGATTCCGATCCTGCTGCCCAGCTGGCTGGAAGGGGACAAGATCTGGCGGGTGATCATCGCCTTCGGCCTATTCTTCGCCTGCTATCAGGCCGAGGTTCTGCGTGGCGGTTTTCAGGCCATCCCCAAGGGCCAGTTCGAAGCGGGCAAGGCGCTGGGGCTGAGCTATTGGCAAATCCTCGGGCGGATCGTGCTGCCGCAGGTGTTCCGCCATGCGCTGCCAGCGACGGTCAACAATGTGGTTGTGACCTTCAAGGAAACCGCCATCGTCATCATCATCGGGTTCTTCGATATCCTCGCCTCGGCCAATGCGGCCTTTGGCACGGGCGAATGGGCACCCTATTACATCGAGGTTCTGGCCTTTGTCGCGGCAATCTACTGGGTCTTCCTGTTCGGGCTTGGCCAGTATGGTGAATACCTCAAACGGCGCATGAAAGTTGCTGAGCGGTAACCCCCCAACTTCTCTGGCTGCCCTGCGCAAGCAAATGCACCGGTCGCAGAGGCGGCGTCGCGAATGACCTAAGTGATCGTAATGGATACCTGGCCATCCGGCTTTGGGCTCAGGTCGACCGAAGGCACCGCTATGCGGCACCTATCGTTTAATCCAGCGTTACAGTCCCGTTCGGGCTTTCCAGAACAAATGACAGCGCGGCCGGACCCTCGGATATGTCGGCCAAATGCGAGATCTGCAGCTTCGCAAACAGGTCCTTCATGCGGTCGGCATCCGGTGTCTGAACCTGAACTTTGGCCAAAGTGACACCCAGATTCTGCTGACCCTTAGACGGGTGCGGACCCGGAGACCATTCAATGAACGCCGGAAGCAGCCCGTTTTCCGGCAGATGCCCGTCTTTGGGAACGGTCAGACGCCAGGTTCGATCACCGCGCTGGAAATTGACGACTTCGCCCAGATCGACAGGGCTTGCAGCGATAACGCCGTCCAGATCGTCGGTATTCACAACCCAGCACAAGGCACGCGGGCGGTCGTTCAGGAGGGTTTGTGTGTCAGGATCGTCCAGAGTAAACCACCGGACCCGGCCCGGATCGGGGGTTGTGGGGTCAATTGCGATCAGTTCGAAAAAGCTGTCGTTCCCGGCTTGCATGACACAGTTATGCGTACCCATGGCGTCGTGTTTTGAGCCTTGAGGCACGTCAACGCCCAAGGCCTGCTTCATCGCTGCGACGCCTTGTTCAAGTGTGTCCGCACCGATGGCGAAGTGGTCAATTTTGTTGAGCATTCTGGTTCCTTATTCGTCAAGCAAAGGAAGCGCCCGGGCGAGGTCCGATTTCAGGCTCTCAAGGTCCTCCAAACCGATATTGAAGCGGACAAGCTGGCCGGTTTCCAGCCAGTCCGTTGCCGTGCGCACCGGCGTGACGGGCAAGGCAAGGCTTTCATATCCACCCCAGCTGACGCCAATTCCGAAATGATGCAGTGCATCAACAAAGGCGTGGACGGCGCTTTCGCTGGTTGTGTGGAAGATGACGCCGAACAGACCCGCTGCCCCGGTAAAGTCCCGCGCCCAGTTCCCGTGACCCGGGCAGGAGGGCAGCGCGGGGTGCAGAACAGTTTTGACCTGCGGCTGCGCAGCAAACCACATCGCCATCTCGCGCCCGGCCTTGTCGAAATACTCCATCCGCAGCTTCAGGGTCCTGAGGCCACGCAGAGCCAGCAGGATCTCCTGGCCCCCGGTTTTATCACCGATCTGCATAACCGCTTTTCGAATAACCTGCGCATATGCCGCGTTGCTTGCCGTGATGCCCAGCATGCAATCGGAATGGCCCGAGATGTATTTGCTGCCGGAATACACCAAAATGTCGACATCCCAGGACAGGGGCTGGCTGAAAACAGGTGTCCCCCATGTGTTATCTAGGATGGTCGGCACATTTGCCGATTTTGCAGCCGCCGCTATGCCCCGGATATCGGGCATCTCGAACGTTCCCGAGCCTGGGCTTTCAAACATGATCGCCGCTGTTTCCGAACGAATCAGATTGCCTATCTCACGGCCAATCAGGGGATCGAAGTATTCGACCATTACCCCCTGTTGTGTCAGCAACCCGTCGCAAAAGGCCCTTGTATTACCATATACGTTGTCGGCGACCAGAACATGGCTGCCGGGCCGGGTCAGGGCCATCAGCGCGGTTGTGATAGCCGCTACGCCCGAAGATGTCAGAGTGATCGCTTCCGCACCCTCAAGCTTTGCCAGCATCAGCTCCAGCTTGTGCGTTGCCGCGTTTCCGTAGCGCCCATAATAGAGTGTACCGCTCTCGTATCGGGCGTCGCGGGCCGCGTCGAACGCTGCAAAGGTGTCAAACACCATTGTTGAGCCAAGTTCGATTGGCATGTTCACGTGCCGACCCTCTGCGTGATCGGGCCGACCATCCTGCACCAGGCAGTCTGCTAAACTGAATGGGGTGTCCTGCACTTTTGCGCCCTCTGAAGCCTTTCGGAATGATGACAGTCCGCTAAAATTGTGTCAATATTCGGAATATTAGTTTATTATATCGGAACAGTAGCGTGACCGAAGAAACCTCCCGAACCTTGACAGGTAACCACTGGGGTGCGGGTATCTCTGAAACCAGAAATGGCAAACTGGTGGCAGTGCATGCGCACCCGGATGATCCGAATCCCTCTGAGATCAACCGCAACATAGCTTCAAGTCTGAATGGAAAAGCGCGCGTTCTGCGACCCGCGGTTCGTCGCGGCTGGCTGGAAGGGAAGGGGGTGCGAGGACGCGACAATTTTGTCGAAGTCAGTTGGGACGATGCGCTGGATCTGATTGCCACCGACCTGACCCGGGTGCGCAGCGCGCATGGCAATCAGGCGATTTTTGCCGGGTCCTATGGCTGGTCAAGCGCGGGGCGCTTTCACCATGCCCAAAGCCAGCTCAAGCGTTTCCTGAACGGGCAGGGCGGTTTTGTTCGCTCTGAGGGCAATTACAGCTACAACGCGGCCCTTGTGCTGATGCCTTATATTGTTGGCCCGTTCAGAGCGCATGTTGCGCAGGCCACCCGATGGCCGGTGATTGCCAAACACTCTGATCTGGTGGTGATGTTTGGCGGTATGGCCACACGCAACACACAGGTCAGCGATGGCGGGGTGGCGCGCCACAGAATGGTGGACAACCTGAAAGCCTGCGCCGCATCCGGCGTGAAATTCGTAAACTTCAGCCCGTTGAAAACGGATGCCGATGCCGAGATCGGGGCAGAGTGGGTACCGCCCAAGCCCGGCACCGATACCGCCGTTATGATGGGACTGGCGCACACGCTGCTGACAGAAGGCCTGCACGACGCGGAATTCCTTGACCGGTATACGGTCGGATTCGACAAGTTTGCCGCCTATCTCATGGGCGTCTCCGATGGGATCGCAAAATCCGCCCGATGGGCGGCGTCGGTCTCGGGTGTTCCTGCGGATCGCATCGTTTCGCTGGCGCGGGAAATGGCGGCAGGCCGTACAATGATCACCTGCGCCGCTGCAGTTCAGCGGGCCGACTATGGTGAGCAGCCGTTGTGGATGACGGTCACGCTGGCGGCGATGCTTGGGCAAATCGGGTTGCCCGGTGGCGGTTACACGATCGGCTACGGTGTGAACGCCAATATCGGCAATATCGAGCGTCCGTTCCGCTGGGGGACGTTGCCGCAGGGCAAAAACCCGGTGTCTGACTTCATCCCGGTGGCAATGATATCGGACATGCTTCTTAACCCCGGCGGCACCTACACGTACAAGGGCACAGATCGGGTTTTCCCGGATATTCGCCTGATCTGGTGGGCTGGAGGAAATCCGTTCCACCATCATCAGGACCTGCGGCGTCTGCACGCGGCTTTTCAACGCCCTGAAACCATCATCGTGAACGAATTGAACTGGACTGCCACGGCGCGTCATGCCGATATCGTTCTGCCAGTTGCAGCCCCGCAGGAACGGACGGATTTTGGTGGGGGCAAGTCGGATAACGCTCTGGTCCCGATGCCCGCCAGCGCCGAACCGCCCGGAGAGGCGCGGATCGAATTTGACATCTACACAGAACTCGCCAGCCGCATGGGCAACGCCGAGCTGTTCTCGGACGGGCTGGACTGCGACGGCTGGTTACGTCGGATCTGGACCCAAACACAGGACGCGGCATTGGCAAGCGGTGAAAGCTTGCCTGACTGGGATGCCTTCATTCAGGGCGACATAGTCGAACTGCGCGATCCGTCTCCGGCGCAGGTGTTCATGGCAGAGTTCCGCCACGGCCCCGACGCGCATCCATTGCCGACGCCAAGCGGGCGCATTGAAATTTTCTCAGATCAGATATCGGGGTTTCAGTTGGAGGATTGCCCCGGCCATCCGACATGGTTTGAGCCGCGCGATGCCGCAGCAGGCACACGGCCGCTTTATCTGCTTTCGGGTCAACCGGGCACACGTTTGCATTCGCAGCTGGACAATGGCGACTATAGCCTCAGCCTGAAAGTGCAGGGGCGGGAGCCAGTTCTGATCCACCCCGACGACGCAGCGGCCAAAGGGATCGCGGATGGCGATGTCGTGGAACTTCTTAGCGATCGCGGGCGGTGTCTGGCCGGGGCTCGTGTGACGCCGGACATTCTGAAAGGCTGCGTCTTCCTGTGGACAGGAGCCTGGTACGACCCTGACTATGATGCCCCTCAGGAACGGGACAGGCACGGCAACCCCAATGCCCTGACCCATGATCTGCGCACATCAAGCCTGACCCAAAGCCCGGCGTCACATTCGACCATGGTGGACATACGCCGTTTCGAAGGTGAAGTGCCTGATCTGACGGTTCATGATCAACCATCATTTGAAGCCGTTTCCCGTTCTGCTATACAGAACAGACTGCGCAGAAAGGACGAACAGTGAGTGAAGCACCAAAAGCCCCAAAGGTGGATTCGACCCTATCCAAAGGCCTTGCCATTCTGGAGAATCTCGCAGCGCATCAGGGCAGCAAAGGAGTGACCGAACTGTCGCGCGAACTGGAACTGACAAAATCGAACACGTTCCGGCTGTTGCAGACCTTGATCACGCTTGGGTATGTGAAACACCTTGATGACAAGACTTATGCCGCCACGCTGAAGACATGGCAGGTTGGGCGCAGTTCGGTCGAAAACCTCAACCTGCGAGCTGCTGCAGCACCTGAGATGGCCTATCTAAGTCAGGAAACCGGTGAGGCGATTTATCTGGCGGTGCCTGAAGGATTGAGTGTCATCTATATAGACAAGGTTGAAAGCCTGAAGCCAATCAGGTCTTGGAATCCCGTCGGTGGCAGCGCCCCAATTCATTGCGTAGGAACGGGCAAGGCCATTCTGTCGAGAAATTTTGATCAATTGCGCGACAAGCTCGAGGGCCAGTTGGCACGGTACACAGACAAAACCCTGACGACATTGGAACAAGTCGCCGAGGATATGCAGGAAACGCTAAAACGCGGTTATGCGTTTGACCGCGGAGAGTTCCGCGACCGCATCCTGAGCTTCGGAGCCCCCATCCTGTTGCCCGACGGTGAGGCAATCGCCGCGCTTGGTATCTCACTGCCTGATATCAACATGAGTGACGGCGGCGAGGATCGATTGGGGATGTTGGTGCATCACGCTGCAGAAGGTGTGACCCAGAAACTGCGCCAACTCTGAGGCGCAGCTTCCGGCTGGATTCAATCGGCTTTCTCGATAGGGCCGCCGGATTTTTCCCAGGAACCGAATCCTTCTTTCAGATGTGCCGCTTCGAAGCCCATGTCCTGCAGGGTTGCAACCGTCAGGGCTGACCGCCAGCCCGACGCACAGTGAAAGACATATTTCTTGCCTTCCTGCGCAAAGATATCCTTGTGGTACGGGCTATCAGGATCGACCCAGAATTCGATCATGCCACGCGGCGCATGGAAGCTGCCCGGGATGAACCCGGTACGCTGACGCTCGCGCACATCGCGGATGTCAACAATCACGACATTGGGATCATCGACCGCTTTGATCAGGTCTGCTGTTTCGATCTCTTCGATGCGATCGCGCGAGTCCTGCACCATCTGGGCTGCTGTTTTCTTAAGTCTAGTCATGGTTATTGTTCCGGTATATAAAACATATTTTTCATATATTGACACAATGATAAGATCGTTGCAACGTAAGTTAACAGGAATCGCCTGACTGCCCAGCATGTTCATAGTTAGAAAAGAGGGTCCGCTCGCATGAATACAGACAGCCCGATCTCTCTTTGGGATATGTCGGCAGAGGAGCCGGATTTTCGCAATCCGTTGGCTGGCGACGCGGAAGCGGATGTCGCAATTGTCGGCGGGGGGTTCACCGGTCTTTCAACGGCGCTTTATTGTGCAGAGCAAGGGCTGAGCGCGCATGTGCTTGAGGCCAGGCATATTGGTTTCGGTGGCTCGGGCCGCAATGTGGGTCTGGTTAACGCCGGGGTCTGGCATCCCCCCGCCGCCGTTCGGAAAAAGCTGGGCGACACCTATGGGCCGCGTTTTGTAAAGCGGTTTGGTGAAGGTCCTTCGCAGGTTTTCGACCTGATCGAAAAACATCAGATCCGTTGTGAGGTCACCAAAACGGGAACCATTCACGCTGCTCACGCTCCGTCGGGTTTCGAGGATCTAAAGGCGCGCCATGCCGAGTGGACACGTCTGGGTGAACCGGTTGATCTTCTGTCGGCCGGGGAAATGGTGGAAAAAACCGGAACAAGCGCTTTTCACGGGGGCTTGTTGGATCACAGGGCGGGAACCATCAATCCGATGGGCTATTGCCGTGGTCTGGCGCGCGCAGCAAGAGGGGCAGGTGCCGAGATCAGCACAGGTGTGTGCGCAACCAATCTGCGGCGCGATGCCGGGAAATGGGTTGTGGAAACCGACAAGGGTACGGTCCGGGCCAAGTATGTTGTGCTGGGCACAAATGCCTACAGCGATACCCTTTGGCCAAACCTGAACCGCGTGTTCACCATGATCAACTACTTCCAACTTGCAACAAAACCGCTGCAGGCGGACATGTCGCATATTCTTCCGGGCCGTCAGGGTATTTGGGACACGGGACAGATCATGTTCAGCATCCGGCGCGATGCCCATGATCGCCTTGTCATCGGCTCTATGGGAACAGTTGTCGGGTCCGTCGGTCGCGGGTTGTCGCATCGTTGGGCCAGGAAACAGCTTGCGCGCCTCTATCCGGAACTTGGCCCGGTCGAATTCGAAGAGGCATGGCATGGTCAAATTGCCATGACGCCGGACCATCTGCCGCGTATCTACCAACTGGCCCCCAATCTGCTGACCCCGATCGGCTATAACGGGCGCGGCATAACAACCGGCACGATCTTTGGCGAGTGCATGGCCCAGCTGATCTCGGGCATGGATCCGTCTGATCTGCCGTTGCCGATGACTGAGCTGTCGACTGTCCCGTCGGCCCCGATCATGTCCCGCTTGTATCAGACGGCCTTCACCGCCAACCAAGTCCTCAGGAGCCTTTGATATCCTCATGAGCAAGATTGATGTTCGCGTCGGCGTCGATATCGGTGGAACCTTTACGGATGTGGCGTTGCAGCACCAGGGCGGCTTGTCCACCTGCAAGGTACTGACCAACTACAGCCGGCCGGAACAGGCTATTCTGGACGGAATAACCAAAGCCGCAGAACAGGCCGGGCTTGCCTTGGGCGATATTGGTCAGGTCATTCATGGCACGACGCTGGTCACCAACGCGCTGATCGAACGTCGCGGTGCCAGGACCGCCTTCATCACCACCGAAGGGTTTCGGGACGTGATCGAGATGCGCTCGGAAAACCGGTTTGAGCAATACGACCTGAACCTGAACCTGCCCAAGCCCTTGGTGCCGCGTCAGGACCGGTTCACCCTGAACGAACGCATGGGCCCTGACGGAGAGGTCCTGCTGGCGTTGGACCATTCTGAAGTCAACGCGATGGTGGAGACGATCAAGGCGGGCGGGTTCGAGGCCGTTGCCATCGGTCTGATGCACGCCTACGCCAATGACGCGCATGAGGTCGCGATGGGCGAAGCGTTGCGCAAGGCAATGCCGGAACTGTCGATTTCGCTGTCTTCGGTGATCTCGCCGCAAATGCGTGAACTGCCCCGTTTCAACACCGTTATCGCCAACGCCTATGTCCAGCCGCAGGTCGCCGACTACCTTGGCCGTCTGGTGGGTCGCCTGCGAGAGATGGGCGTGGCCGCTCCGGTTTTTATGCTGCATTCCGGCGGCGGTCTGATTTCGGTCGAAACTGCCGCAGAACAGCCGGTGCGTCTGCTGGAATCCGGTCCGGCCGGTGGCGCGATTTTTGCCGCCGATTTTGCGCGGGCATATGGGCTGGACAAAGTGCTCAGCTTTGACATGGGCGGAACCACCGCCAAAATCTGCCTGATTGAGAACGGCGCGCCGAAGACCGCCAACACCTTTGAGGTTGCCCGGACTTATCGCTTCAAGAAGGGCTCGGGCATGACCGTGTCGACGCCCGTTGTCGAGATGGTTGAGATCGGAGCGGGCGGCGGCTCGATTGCCTCGGTCGACAGTATGGGACGGCTTCAGGTCGGTCCCCGGTCGGCGGCATCGGAACCCGGACCTGCCTGTTACGGGCGCGGCGGCACCGAGCCAACCGTGACCGATGCCAACCTGTTGCTCGGACGTCTTGACCCTGACAATTTCGCTGGCGGTGCGATCCCGTTGCAAACGGAAGAATCCGAAAAAGCGGTGACCAGGCTGAACCTGCCTGCCGGCGATGCCGCCTTTGGCATCACCGAACTGGTGGACGAGAATATGGCAAATGCGGCGCGGGTGCATACGGTCGAGAACGGTCGCGATATTGAACACTTCACCATGATCGCCTTTGGCGGCGGTGCGCCGCTGCATGCCTGTCGTCAGTGCGAAAAGCTTGGCATCAAGGCGCTGATCATTCCGCCGGGCGCAGGTGTCGGCTCGGCCATCGGGTTCCTCAAGGCACCGTTCAGCTTTGAAGCCACGCGCGGGCTGTTCCAGCGCATGGACGATTTTGATGCCGGGGCCGTGAATGCCGCCCTGATCGACATGGAGGCTGAGGCCCGCGCCTTTGTCGAAGAAGGGGCCAAGGGGGCAGATACCGAGATTCGCCTGACCGCGCAGATGCGTTATTCCGGGCAAGGTTGGGAAATCCCGGTGCCGCTGCCGCACAAACAGTTTGAAGATTGCGATGTATCGCTGATCCTCAAAGCGTTTGAACAGGCCTATCGCACGCTGTTTGGTCGGGTGATTGACGGGTTGGCCGTTGAGATCACGAACTGGCTTTTGACCGTATCGACCGTGCTGCCGGACACCGATCTGGTGGTCGGTCATAGCACCGGCACGGACGCGGTCGTCTCACGGACGCGGCGGTTTTTCGACGCCGCCCTGCGCAAATCGGTCGAAGCGCGCGAGGTTGAACGGTCCGGCATGACCCCCGGCAAGGCTGTCGAAGGTCCCGCGATCATTGCGGAGTCCGAGACCTCGACCGTTGTTACCTCGGGCTATCGCGCTGTGGGGCAGGGCGACGGCAGTTTGCTGTTGCTGGCGAAGGAGACATAGGCCATGGCTACGTCAGATATTGATCATCAGATCATGTGGAACCGCCTGATCGCGGTTGTTGAGGAACAGGCCACAACGCTGATCCGCACGGCCTTTTCAACCTCGGTCCGCGAAGCGGGCGACTTGTCGGCGGGTCTTTTTGACCGCGAGGGGCGGATGATCGCGCAGGCGGTGACCGGCACTCCGGGCCACGTCAACGCGATGGCCGAAAGCGTCACCCATTTTGCCGCCCAGATCGGGCCGCAAAACACGTTCGACGGAGATGTGTTCATCACCAACGATCCCTGGCTGGGCACAGGGCACCTGCACGACATCACCGTCGTCACACCGGTGTTCCGAGAGGGCGGGCATATCGGCTATTTTGCCTGCACTGCGCATGTGGTGGACATCGGCGGGCGCGGCTTTGGCCCGGATGGCAATGAGGTATTCGAAGAGGGCCTACTGATCCCCATTACCAAGTTTGCTGAGCATGGCCAGGTGCAGCCCCTGCTGATCGAGATGATCCGCGCCAATGTGCGGACCCCGGATCAGACTGTGGGCGACATGTATTCGCTGGCGGCATGTAACGAGGCGGGTGACCGCCGCCTTCAGGCAATGATGGATGAGTTCGGTATCGACGACCTGCAATCCCTGTCGGAGTTCGTCATCGAGACCAGCCGCAAGGCGACTTTGGAAGCCATCGCAAAGGTCCCCTCGGGCACCTATCACGAGACCATGCAGGTCGATGGATATGACGCCCCGGTGCACATGGAGGTGACCCTAAGCGTCGATGGCGATCAGCTGCTGGCGGATTTCTCGGGCACATCGGGTATGAGCCGGTTTGGCGTGAACTGCCCCGAGGTCTATACCCGCGCCTATGCCTGCTACGCGCTGAAATGCGCGATTGCGCCGGACGTCCCAAACAATACCGGCTCGCTTGAACCTTATCGGATCACCGCCCCCGAAGGCTGCATCCTTGCGGCCAAACGCCCCGCACCGGTTTCAGTGCGCCATGTGATGGGTCATCTGGTCCCAGACGTGGTGCTGGGTGCGCTGCACAAGGCGCTGCCTGATACTGTTCCGGCCGAGGGGGCAAGTGCGCTCTGGAACATTCAGATTTCAGCGCGGGCATCCGACCCCGAAAGCGGGCTACCGAACCGTGAGGTGCTAATGTTCAACTCGGGCGGCACAGGTGCGCGCCCCGAATTTGATGGGCTAAACGCCACGGCTTTCCCCTCGGGCGTATCGACCATGAGCGTTGAGGCGACCGAGCATGTAGGCCCAATCACCGTCTGGCGCAAGGACCTGCGCGAAGGCTCGGGCGGGGCCGGGGCCCTGCGTGGCGGTCTGGGCCAGACCATCGAGATCGAACCGCGTGCGGGGTACGATTTTTACTTCAACGCTATGTTCGACCGGGTGGAAAACCCCGCGCGCGGGCGCAATGGCGGGCTGGCCGGTGGCGCCGGTGCTGTCGAGCTGTCCGACGGGACAAAACTGCGCGCCAAGGGTCGCCAACTGGTCAGGAACGGCCAGCGACTGAGACTCAGCCTGCCGGGCGGCGGTGGTTATGGCGCGCCGGAACACAGGGATCGTGACGCCGTGGCCGGTGATCTGGCCGCCGGTTTCATCACCGCCGAACAGGCAAAGCAAGATTACGGGTTCGAAGGGTAAACGCAGATGGCTGACACTCCGATTGCAGTTGTGACAGGTGCTGCGCAGGGCATTGGACTGGCCTGCGCCGAGGCGCTGAGCGAGGATGGCTACAAGGTCATTCTGGTCGACATTCAAGACAGCGTGCACAAGGCCGCCGCCACCGTTGGGGGGGGCGGAATGGTTTGTGACATGGGCGACGTGGATGCCATCGGCGCGATGTTTGACAGGATTGAGGCTGATCACGGCCCGGTCTCGGCGCTGGTAAACAATGCGGGCGTCGCGATGCCGGGGAATTTTCTGGACTATGATCTCGCCGCCTTTGACCGTGTGATGGACATCAATCTGCGGGGTGTTTTTGTGGCAATGCAACGGGTGGCGGCCAGCATGGTTGATAACGGCATAGAAGGCGCGATCGTAAACATGTCTTCGGTTAATGCGCAGGTCGCGATCCCGGCGATCCCGGCCTATTGCGCCTCGAAAGGTGGGGTCATGCAACTGACCAAGGTTGCAGCACTGGCGCTGGCTCCGAAGAACATCCGTGTGAACGCGGTCGGCCCCGGCTCGATTGATACCGAGATGATGGCGGGTGTGAATGCCAACCCCGAAGCCTATAAGATGGCGATGTCGCGCACGCCGATGGGCCGCGCGGGCACGGCGCGGGAAATCGGGGATGTGGTGGCGTTCCTGTGCTCGAAAAAGGCCAGCTATGTCACCGGTGAAACGATCTATGTCGATGGCGGCCGCCTTGGCCTGAACTACGTGATGTCATGAGTTACGCAGAGGCATATGAAAGCTGGCAAGCGGAGCCCGAGGCGTTCTGGGGCAAGGCCGCTGAACAGATAGACTGGTTCAAACCAGCCGATAAGGTGTTCGATCCCGACATGGGCGTTTATGGTCGCTGGTTCGCGGGCGCCACATGCAACACCTGCTGGAACTGTGTCGACCGTCATGTCGATGCCGGGCATGGCAACCGCACTGCGCTGATCTATGACAGCCCGGTCACCGACACGGCCCAGACCTTCAGCTTTGCGGAGTTACAGGCGGAAGTCGGCGCGCTCGCCTCGGTCATGCGCACACATGGCGTTGGCAAGGGCGACCGCGTTGTCCTCTACATGCCAATGGTGCCGCAGGCGGTGTTCGCGATGTTGGCCTGCGCTCGTCTGGGGGCGATCCATTCGGTTGTGTTTGGCGGTTTTGCACCACATGAACTGGCAACGCGGATCAATGATGCCGAACCCCGGATGATCATCTCAGCCTCCTGCGGGATCGAGCCCGGACGGATCGTACATTACAAACCCCTGCTGGACGCGGCCATTGAGGAAGCCACGTCAAAGCCCGAGCATTGCCTGATCCTGCAACGCGATATGGAACGGGCCGAACTGATCCCGGGCCGCGATCTGGACTATGCCGAACTGATCGGTGCGGCAAAGGCGGCAGGAGAGACGACAGAATGCGTGCCGGTCGCGGCGACCGATCCGCTCTATATCCTCTACACCTCTGGCACCACCGCCCAGCCGAAAGGCGTTGTGCGTGACAATGGCGGGCACATGGTGGCGCTGAAATGGACGATGGAAAACCATTACGGAATTAACCCCGGTGAGGTGTTCTGGGCCGCCTCCGATGTGGGCTGGGTCGTCGGGCATTCCTACATCTGCTACGGGCCGCTACTGCATGGCTGCGCCACCGTGGTTTACGAGGGGAAGCCGGTGGGCACCCCCGATGCAGGCGCTTTCTGGCGGGTTATTCAGGATCATCAGGTCGCGGCGCTGTTTACGGCCCCCACGGCGTTCCGCGCGATCAAGAAAGAAGACCCCAAGGGCCAGTTGATCGACCAGTATGACCTGTCCAAATTCCGCGCGCTGTTTCTGGCGGGCGAACGCTCGGACCCTGCAACGATCCAGTGGGCTGAGGAAAAATTGCAGCGCCCGGTGATCGACCACTGGTGGCAGACCGAAACCGGCTGGGCCATGTCCGGCAACCCGGTCGGGCTGGGACAGTTCCCGGTCAAATACGGCTCGCCGGGCAAACCGATGCCGGGATACGACATCCGCGTTTTGGATGACGAAGGGCACGAGGTTGAACCCGGCACGCTGGGCAACATCGTTTGCAAGCTTCCGCTGCCGCCCTCGGGTTTCCCGACGCTCTGGAACGCGCCCGAGCGGTTCCTGACCTCGTACATGAATGAGTTCCCCGGTTTCTACGCCACATCTGATGCCGGGATCATTGATGAGGACGGCTATGTCTTCATCATGGCCCGCACGGATGACATCATCAACGTGGCCGGTCACCGCCTGTCCACCGGCGCGATGGAGGAGGTGATCGGGGCGCATCCCGACATCGCCGAATGTGCCGTGGTCGGCGCGGCGGATGCGGTGAAAGGTCAACTGCCGCTGGGTTTTTATGTGACCAACGATGGTGCGAACCGCGAGGCGCCAGAGCTGGAAAAAGAGCTGATCGCGCTGATGCGAGAGCAAATCGGAGCCGTGGCCGCTTTCAAAACGGCCATCCCGGTCAAACGCCTGCCCAAGACACGCTCGGGCAAGGTGCTGCGTGGCACTATGCAGAAGATCGCCGATCGCGTCGAATTCAAGATGCCCGCTGCCATCGACGATCCGGCCATTTTGGACGAGATATCCGATGCGCTGAAGGGCAGGGGACTTCTGCCATGATCGAACGCCTGCATACCGGCACAAGGATGTCGAAGATCGTCAAACACAACGGCGTTGCTTACCTGTGTGGTCAAGTCGGAACCGGGGACAGCTTCATCGCGCAGACGAAAGACTGTCTGTCGCGCATTGATGCCCTGCTGACCGAGGCGGGTTCTGACCGTGAGCATATTCTGCAGGCCATTGTCTGGCTGCGCGATATGGCGGATTTCGCCGAAATGAACGCCGTCTGGGATGCCTGGGTCCCCGAGGGCCATGCGCCCGCCCGCGCCTGTGGCGAAGCCCGATTGGCGCGGGATGTACTGAAAGTCGAGATCATCGTTACTGCTGCCATAAAAACCTGAAGGGGAGATCGCCCATGTCCGAAGTTCCGGCCGTCAGACTCAGCCACGTGGAAAAGTACTACGGCAGTTTCCACGCTCTAAAGAACGTCAATCTGACCGTAAGCAAGGGTGAAAAAATTGTTGTCTGCGGTCCTTCGGGCTCTGGCAAGTCGACCATGATCCGCACGATCAACCAGCTCGAGGAACATCAGTCCGGTCTGATTGAGATCAATGGCCACGCCATAAGCGCAGAAGATCCCAATATCGACAAGCTGCGGCAGGATGTTGGCATGGTGTTTCAGCACTTCAATCTGTTTCCCCACATGACGATCCTTGAGAACTGCACCCTGGCCCCGATGCTGGCACGCAAGATCTCTCAGGCTGAAGCGGAAGAGACTGCGATGACGTATCTGGAAAAGGTGCAGATCGCCAATCAGGCACCGAAATACCCCGGTCAGCTTTCGGGCGGTCAGCAACAGCGGGTCGCCATCGCAAGGGCGCTGTGCATGAAGCCCGATATTCTGCTGTTCGACGAGCCGACCTCGGCGCTGGACCCCGAGATGATCGGCGAGGTTCTGGATGTTATGGTGACGCTTGCCGAGGAAGGCATGACTATGATTTGCGTCACCCATGAGATGGGGTTTGCCCGCAAAGTGGCGGATCGGGTGATCTTCATGGACGCTGGTGAGATCATCGAAGAGGATGACCCAGAAAGCTTTTTCGACAGTCCCAAAAACGAACGGACGCGGAATTTCCTGCAACAGGTTCTAACGCACTGAGTAGATCGACCACTGCATGATTGAAGAACAGTATTGGGAGAAAACGCTCTGAGTGTTTCTGAGCACCGTTTGTGAAAAGGAATACCCCTCCTGACCAATAAACTTAGACTTCTCAAACATGAATCCCGTTGGCGCCCAATGATAGATATATGTAAGGAAATCGGCTGCTTCTTGATTGGCCACTACAGAGCCTCTTATTCTGTCCTGCAGCGCGATGGATTTGGTCCCTTTTTATTCACCAACTGAGATCTTAGGATAACTGAATTATTTTTGCCTTCGGTAGGCCTGATGGTTAATAGACTAGACCCGGGCTGAGAAGTGTCCAGACAGTGAATTGGTCAGCGGTTGCTCCAACATGCTTCGAACCCATGAACAAGAAAATTACTAACAAAATCTATATTCTATGCCAGTCTAAATCATACTTCGGCCAGCGCCTCTTATCGGCAAATCATATGCAAAGCCGCAACTGGTTGTTTGGTGCAACCACTTGCGGCAGCAAGAGCATCTATTTAAAAGCTTTTTGTGAGCGTTTGAATAGCCCGAAAACACGGTCATTCCTGACCTTAAGGAAATAATAGAGCCCAATGACCTATATTCTCGTGTTTGTATTCGGGTACATGACCCTTTTTATTGTGACTGCACCGATTGCTAATCTGATCCTCGTTTATCTATTCCCATCACTTAACTTCAGAGATGAATTTGTTGAATACTATGAGCGCACCAGAGGAGTTGCCCCCTCACGAAAGACGCTCCTGCTGAATGCCTATGGAATTGGGAGTTTTTCCTTTCTGGTCAACAGACGTGCAGAAATTAAGTATTCTCAGTTAAACGGACGACCAAGAAGCTCGAACGAACCATCTATTATTTTAATAGGGTTCGCTGGATCGATGGTCTGTTTCATACTTTGGGCGATGGTTATTCTTATATTAATTTTCGTTCTCAACCTAACGGAATTCGCATCAGGTAGTGCTTAGCCACCTGAACGTAGGACTAAAATTTATCGGCGATCCATAGAGCGCGAAACCCGAAATTATCTTCAAAATGTAGGTTTTGTCAGAATAACTGCTTTAGTGGGGCAGGGCGGTTGCATAGCATTTAGGAATAACTAAGCTCGCCTCCTTCACGTACTTCAAAACCAGCCCCGAGTTCATCCGCCTTGCAGTGATGCTGTACATCCATTTTCCGCTTTTTTGCTGCGGAATGTCGAAGACCTGCTACACGAGCGAGGCAGCGACGTGAGCCACGAAACCGTCCGCTATTGGTGGAATAGGTTTGGCCCGAAGTTCGCTTCTGAAATCAGGCGAAAGCCGGTGCAACAATTGCGCGCATTTTCGAAATGGAAGTGGCACGTGGATGAGCTTTTCGTGAAGGTGAATGGCAAAAACCTTCATGTGCGTCAGTTCAGATCCAGAGATCGTCTCAACAAGGGCTGTGTTGGGCTAGCCGCAATCGCACCATTCGCGGTTATTCGACCGCCAGTTGGGCAGGTATCGAAGCGCAATTCGCCTGAGCAAGCCCAGTGATATCCTCAATCTGCTGGCTTGCGGTTTTTGTTGGTAAGAGCATTTGAGAATTGCTTGAGGATAGCAAATTTGGCGAAATCAATACCCGGTAACCTTGTGTGCAGGCCGACTTGATAAATTCAGCATCGAAGTTGTCAGAAACACGGTCGGGTAAAGCCAATAAATGATCAGGGTTTTGTAACGCATGAGAATGAGCTTCGGGAGGCGCATAAATCACAAAGTTTCCTTCAAGAGACATCGATTTTTCTGACATGGATGCCATCTCTGCCCGACGATGCTGCGAGAGCGTCCAATCTTGGAACGCAAGTAACATCGCGACACCCATGCCGAATCCGACTGCTGGCAGCACTAAGCCAGAGAAAGAGCGGTGCGAAAAGAATCCACACACAAGTGAAAGGAGCCCGATCAAAGTTAGCAGTTTTGTCGTCGTGATCTGGTGAAACACTGCGACGCTGCCGAAAGAACCTGCGTGCCACAGTACCGAAAAAAACAGACCCAAAACTGCCCCGGTGATGAGCCATAAGTTGCCAAACCGTTCAACCCAATGCGCGATGAGAAAGGCGGACAGCGCTGCCAGTAGCGGAAGGAGCGGCAAAAAATACCGCATATTCAAGCCGAGACCACCATGCCAACTGCGCAACAGAAATGGCAATGCCCAAATTGTGCAAATTGTTAGCAATATCAAAATGCTACGCCGCTGTTGTTTCCATCGATAGCCGACGAGCAGCGCCAGACAGCCTAACCAAGGCAGGCTTTGACCTAGCGCTTTTTTGGGTAAACCCCAAAATGACAACGTACCGTTTAGGTCAGATTGAACGCCGCTCCTTGGATCAGACAGCCGAGTGGCATCGATCAGGAGAGACTGAACCCCCTCGATCAACTTTATAACCAGGGCCAATAGCTGGGACGACAAGACTATGCTGGCCAAGGCAAATGCAGATACTCCGACCCACAATATTGAGGAGGATCGAAAACTGCCTTTGATACGAAGCCCCACAAGCCCCGCAAACGCAAGGCTCATAAAAACACCCAGCGGAAAATAGCTGGCCAGGTCTGTCCCACCACCCGCCGAACCATAAGACAGTGGCGTGAGGCTGCCAAAACGGATGAGGTTTGACCAGGTCATCAGAACCGCAAAGGGTGCAAGCCCAATCATGCCCGAAGCTAAGACCTTAACAGGCGATTTCGCATATAAGACGGTCAAGGCTACTATACCGGGAAGTAAGAGAACGCCTTCCAAACGAAACAGCACACCAAATCCGACTAAAGCGCCTGCCGCAATGCCGTGTAAATTTACTCCTTTTTCCTGATCCAGAGCGGCAACAAAGAAATAGACAGCCGCGGTCACTGTCATCATGCTGATCGAGTGCGGCCAATGCCCCACCACGTATTCTACCCAGAACGTGCAGAAGGTTAGCAACACTACCGCAAGTTCACCCACAACTTTTCCGGGAAACAAGCGCCTGGCGAGGGCAAACGTGAAGATTAACGTCCCTATTCCGGCCAGCACATTCAATGCGATCAGAGACTTCTGCCCGAAAACGCCAAGCAATGAAGCGCCGGCTAACGTTGTGCCGATTGGATATTGCGACACAAGGCCCACTGGACCCTCGACCAACAACCAAAGGCGAAGGTCATCGGACCCGAATTGTTCAAAACCGTTAGAAACAGAGAAACTTCCTGTGTCTCGAAGCGATTGAGCTGCAGAAAAATAGATAAACTCGTCTAAAATGAAGAACCCGTCGGATGCCAAAACGCCCAAGAGGATTAGAAACAAGCTGATGCCAAACAGTATACAAAAACTAAGCCAATTCAGAGTGGTGTTCACTGCTGTCTGCTCCGCTCAAGTTCGGCCTTCAACAGTCGGCTTCGAATGTCAGCTGACAACACCCTGTTGGCAGCAATCAGATCGGCCAGTAATCCGGCAATAAAAAATACGACACCAGCCGCGATTAGTGCGGCACCAATGACAAGCGACTGTACATGGCCATTTCCCTGCCCTATTGCGAAAAAATAGAGAAACCTGAGAAACGATGCGAGACCGGGCAGCATAATCAACAACGACAGCCAGGAAAAGAAACGAAATGGTTTGTAAAGGACTGCTATACGCAAAATCGTCTTGGTCGAGCGAAAGATATACTGCGGAACCGAGCGCATAAGGCGTGACTCTCGCGTCGGATCGTTAACTTTGATCGGGACCGATAGAAGGGGAATTCCAAGGCGGCCGGCCTGTATAACTGTCTCAAGGGTATAGGTATATCGATCAAATACATAAAGTTGGATCGCTGCGTCACGGTGAATTGCACGAAAACCACTGGGGGCATCTTGAATTGCCGCTCCGCTGGCTTTGCGGACGACCCAGCTTCCCAGCTTTTGCAGTACGCGCTTGACCATGGAAAAGTGCTGGATTTCCGAGATTGGTCGCGCCCCAACAACAATTTGAGCCTTGCGCGCAAGAATAGGAGCAGTGATATCTGGGATACATGAGGCATCGTATTGGTTATCACCATCCGTATTAACAATGACGTCGGCACCAACCCTAAGAGCCGCGTCGATTCCCGTCATAAAGGCGGCGGCTAGTCCTTGATTGTGAGATTGCTGAACAATGTAATCCACTCCCATCTTTCGAGCTACGTCAACAGTTCCATCTGTTGAACCATCATCAATGATGAGCCACTCAACTTTATCGAACCCCGGTACATCACGCGGTAACTCGGCGAGTGTCGCCGGAAGAGTTTCTTCTTCATTGTAGCAGGGAATCTGAATTACAAGCTTCATCGGGCTGATCTACATACTCTCACCTGAAGTCGAAATAAGAGCGGATTACGGCTGCAATGAGGCCGCCCTGAAGCCTTTGTAGCAGATAGTGGGACAAATTAGCAGCCGAGGAACTCATTTCGAACCGGTTGCAGTTTTTACTCTCATCAACCACTCAGGATCAGATGCATACCCGTGCTGCTTCATTTTGGAATTGCAGAAATGAGAAACCGCCGAAACTTGAGCATCGTTCCATTGGCGCCAATCTCCCGCAGAACCGTGTGAAGAGTTTCTCACTTTGCCCACAATTGATTTCAAATCACCAATTTTGTGTGCAGGGCCTTCCTTATGCTGAGAGACAAAGGAAACAAACCGATTTAGTTCTGTCTGGTCTTCGGAGAACAAGTCCTCAAATCGAAACACTTTCACGTTTGAGTTTATTGCCGCCGCACGATCAAGTGTTCGACATATCAGTGCCCATTCCCAAGCCAAACGTCCGACCTGATCGAGCGTCGGCCAAACTTGGGCGGCATCCGAGTCACCAAGCTTAGCCGGTGTTAGCTTTCCGGGGGGCAAAAGTTCTGTGATCGCCCCATTTCTTCGTTTTGAGGAATGCCGTTGCCATGAACCAATCCAATGTCTCGGATCACGAATCACTCCGGCAATCTTGGCGCCTGGCCAGATTTCGTTGATATGTTCGGACAGACTCCACCACGCATAGTAGCTTTCAATCACAAGCGCCTGTGGGATACTCGAGTGGTATGTCTCGCGAATGGATCTGATCCGTCGCGCACACTGCTGTGTACTAATCCGATTTTCTAAGAGACGCTGGCCGAGGACGCGCACACCAGTTTTGCCAAGCAGTCGCCCACCCGTCATTTGCCAGAATCCAAATTGGTGGATTCTTTCCAATGTAAGGTTCGAGAATCCCGCAAACATATCCGGCTCGTGCTCAGAGTAGCAATCCGACACAACATCGCTAAGCAGATCGCCAAAGAACTGCGTTCCAGTGCGACCGCCCGAAGCAATAAAGACGAGTTGCTTGGTCATTGTCTCACGCGTTGAAGCACGGGCAACGAAAATGTTAACAAGGCACCCGCGATAAGCCCCAAGGTACGGTTTAACGCCACCGCCAAAAAAGCAGCCGCCGGAGAGCCGGAAATCAGAGTCGCAAGGGCGGCAGCAATCAGTTCATTCACCCCAAATCCTGCGGGCACTATTGCGACTGTCGAACCGAGTGAAGTGGCGACGGTGTAGACAGCTGCCTGGCCGAATGACGCAGCTACTCCTATTGTTGCAAAGCTTACTGCCAAACGGAACGTACTCAATCCTAGAATGACGAACCTTACGACGAGCAGTTCGAGTAACATTCGTCGTCCTGTTTCGCGGGCGATCAAGTGCAGCGAAGTTATCATTCCCACAAGACCCAGGGCGGCAAACCACCAACCAGGACCAACACCAAGGTATCCACATGCAGAGGCTGAGAACGCAAGCGTCATTGAAAGTGTCAGTATCGCAGTCAATGTAACTATTCTTGCGCTTTGTTTAACTCCGGCACCTGCCTGCACAAGTGCGGCTCCTCTTACAAACGCACCACCAGGCAAGGGCAATAACTCAGCGACATTTGCCATTGCCGTAGTCTCGATTGATTTTGCAAGAAGGATATTGAGATTCAGGACTCTCGCCGTCACCATCAACGAAACGCCGGCCAAAACAAGCAACAGCGGGGACAGAACCAATAGGTTCAAAACCAAGAGCCAGCCAGAGATTTCGGACAGATGAAGCCCAAGTTTGCTGTACGACCAAACCGCCCCTCCGATGAGCACCGATAGCCCACCCGCGCGCAGCCAAGGACGCAAACGATGCGACTTAAGCGTTGTTATCGTAGAGCTAATTCGGCGCTTGTTGGCCGAAAAAAGGTTGAAACCAATCCCAGATCGTGGGCGTGTCATTCGATGACCTCTCCACGAAAACCGCTGTCACGCTCGGAGTCGTAGACAGCCAAGGTATCACGCGCAACCCTTTTCCATGAAAACTTATCAGCGCAGCTTGCTTGCGAAAAGTCGATGAAGTTGCGGCGTTTCGTAGTCGACCATCCTGATATTTCGACGATTTTTTGAACCCATGCGGCTGGCTTTCCAACCGGTAAAAGAAAGCCGGTGCGTCCGTTCAGAACCGCGTCCTGCAGCCCTGCATGCCGTGAGGCCAATACCACTCCGCCAGCAGCAGCGGCCTCGGTTGCAACTAGTCCAAATCCTTCGAACTCTCCGTTCTCAATATCGATGTTTGGCACAACCACACAAAGCGCATCAGCGTAAGCCTGCCATAGTGTTTTTTGATCCAGAACCCCCAGATACCTGACCCTGGATGTGTTCAATGCTGAAAACTCTTGGTCATCCCAAATTGTTCCTGCGACATCTAGCGTGATATGCGGGGGAAGGTGCGGCAACACTTCCCGAACAAACCAGGCACATCCTTTTCGACGGACCAGGCGCCCGGCAAACAGTATTGATCTGCCTGACTGACGTGCTTGTTCCGGACTGTCAACTTCGGCCGCCAGCGGGACCACAACCGTGTCGTGGAAACCGTAGCTTTGCGTGCATCTGGCCGTAGCCTTTGAGTTTGCGATTATCGTTACATTTCGGAGTAGCCGCGCACCCAGCTTCAAATAAGCACCATATACGCTGCCTTTGATGCCGCCCCGGCGCGGATAAGACACATCCGTCCCGTGCGCAGAAATTACCACACGGCTGCGTGGATAACGAAGCCGCCCGAGCAAGGCCAAAGGCCAGCTTGCCATATCTGCAACGTGAATGACGTCAAACGATCCTTTTCTGAAAATCAACTTGAAAGCCGTCGTGGCTCCAAAACCGATAAGCTCCGAAACTCTGGGCACGGATCCATCAGCGTGACCTTTCAACACGAGTCGCCGTATGGTCGTGACACCATCCAACTCGTCTGACAGCCTTTTGGAGTATGTTTCCATTCCACCCATTGCAGGAGGCCATTTTCGCGAGACAAAACAGAGTTTCTTTGCCGAATTCATGGGTTCATAATCCACGCTCTAAGGCCCAAAGACCAACCATGTAACCAATGCGGATCGCAGATGTTGCAAAATTGAGATATACATCCTGATCATTGGGTTTCTGCTTGATATGACATAACGCCCGGAACGCTTTCTCACACGGTTGGCTCTGTCCCTTGCAACCGGATCACATATGTGTTGCGACTTGCACTAATCCGGCGCGCGGATTGCAAACATCGAGATTTTTTTCTCGAACCAGTTGCATCTATATGGGGAGTTAAACTCGCATTGACCTGTTCCGGTGCCGCGTCGTCAATCTCCTCACCTTCCTCGAAGGTCAGATTGAGCTGGTCCTGGCTCTCGGAATGCAAACCAAATCTGTGGCGGTTCTGGCCGGTCAGTTGATGCTTTAGTTTCTCTATCAGGAGCGCTTGCGATTTGACCTCATCCGCCAACAGCCGGTTAACTCCGCATCCAAAGTCCGCTCTAGGAGACATGACCGAAAGCGTTTGCGCGTGCGGCGAAAGTCCGCTTCTCCCCACTTACAATTATTCGCTAATAGCGCGAAGCGCGCACAGCGTTTACATCCCATTGAAGGCCGGAGGGTTTGATAGGAAGCAAGTCCACAACGAGACTCTTGGATAGCATAAAGAATCTCGCCAACTGCGCCCACTCCATGCGCCATTATCCTGAGTTGGCTTTCTGACCGGCAAGAAGCCCGTTAAATATTTTTGAGCGATCATTCAAAAATAAAATTGAGCAGCCATTCAAAAAATGATATTCAGCCCCGAGTACACCTTAGTCCTGTCGAGATTTTCAGCCTTCTTCGCTGTCTTGATCCCGCGTTGAACTAACGCGGGGATACAGATGAATTGCGACATTCGTTTGCGGGTGAATGCCTTTCGTCAACGCCGTTTTGTCGGCGTCACCGTTTCGGTGTCGCGGGTTTGATCGAAGCGGATAAAACGCAAAGCCCGACGAAGATTTCATGGTTGGACATTCAGGTTTACGAAAACGGGAGGAAAACAATGAAACTGAAGTCCAGCCAACCGCTTGCGCTTATAACGGCCGCGACGACTGTACTTGCCTCACAGGCCATTGCTGAAACAACGTTCCACGTTCAATCAAGATACGCACCGTTGCAATTCACGGATGCCGCGCCGGGCGGGGCGCACCCAATCGGCGGGCCCGGAAATGCCTTTGTCTTGAAGGCGAATGAAATTCTGGAACCTTTTGGGATCACTTTTCAGGTTCACGCCTCGGGCAAAGTCAATCCGTTTGACGAACACAATGTCAAACCGCAGCTGATCGACCGAAAAGCTATGGGTAACCTGTACAATGCGGTTGCGGCTGGGGCTGACGGAGGGGGTATTAACGCCGCTTTGGCCATTCCGGCTGAATCCGGTTTGGCGTTTGGTGAAATGTTGTCCGGCGGTTTGCCATTTGGCATGGCTCCTGACGAGTACGCCTCGTTCCTGTTCTATGGTGGTGGCTTAGAGCTGCAGCAGCAGATCTACGACGAAACCTTCGATGGAAATGTCGTCACGATACCGGTCGCGATCACGACCGCTCAGGGCCCCGGCTTTTTCCCCAATCCATTGCCCGACCCGGATACAGATGCAAATCTGAGCAACGCAGACGCGCTGCTGAAAATCTGTGAAACTCCTATGATCGTCCGCTGGCCCGACTCTGCTGCTGCGGTCATGACCGAAGCTTGCGCCAAACTGGGCGTCACGACGCCGAACATAGGCCGCCAGACTCGGTGCGAGGATGCATCAGCGGTGTGTGATCCCGCGACAAACCCTGACAATCCTATTCAGTTCGAGCCCGAAGCCCTTACCTTTGGCGGTTTCGCTCCGGGTGTGATCCCGCACACCATGTTCCAGAACGGAAACATTGATGCGTTCGAGCTGAACATGCCCGCAGATGACATTCAGTTCCTGAAACTCATATCCGGGCAGCAGGGAAAAACTGACGCCGAAGCCAACCTTTCTGATGTTGGCCTGCCTTTCAAATATTCCGGGTCGTGGCATCAGCCAACGCTGACGGTCGAGCTGGTGGTGAACAAGGACTTTTGGGAAAGCGTCCCAGCCCATGAGCGCACATTGATCAAAGCCGTGGCAAAGGCAGCCATTCTTGATACGCAGGCAGAACGGCTCAGCATCCAAGGCAAGGCGATCGAACGTCTGGAACAGGCCGGAGTTAAGCACCTCACATGGCCCCAAGGCCTTTTGGATGAGCTGCGCGCCGCAATGCCGGATGCGTTAAACAAGGTGGCCGAAAAAGCCGAGTCAAACGGCGACACTTCGGTGCGCCGCTGGTTGGACGCCGCTTGGGAATTCCAAAACAACAACGCCAAATACTTTGACTATGGCGACGTTAACCAAGGACAAGCCGGTTTTCCGACATCGGTGAATTAAACAGAACTGATCAACCACTCGACCTCCCAACCTGGGAGGTCGAAACTTAGGCTTTGCCGTGAGATAGTACGCCATGCAACGCGACGCCGAGTTCTGCGACGGATTGCGTTACATCAGTCGGATGGCAGCAGCCCAACATTTGAAAGACCAGTCTTATCAGGAGATCCGCTATGACCCGAATGACGGCGAAAGACTTCGACCAGGAATTGTTGGACCTTTATGATTTCTACGCCCATGGAAAAATTACCAAGCGAGAGTTTCTGGATCGCGCCGGAAAATTCGCGGTTGGTGGCGTGACGGCGGTCGCGTTGCTGAATATGCTCAGCCCGAACTATGCAATGGCGCAGCAGGTGTCGTTCAATGATCCTGACATCCACGCCGACTACATCACCTATCCTTCGACAAATGGAACTGGCGACGTGCGGGGCTATCTTGTCCGGCCGGCCGGGGTGGATGATCCATTACCGGCAGTCCTTGTGATCCACGAAAACCGCGGCCTAAATCCATATATCGAAGATGTGGCGCGCAGGTTGGCCAAAGCTGGCTTTATGGCGTTGGCCCCTGACGGCTTGACGTCGGTGGGCGGGTATCCCGGCAATGACGCGGACGGGCGCGAGCTGCAAAAGACGGTGGATCGGGTCGAGTTGATGAACGACTTCTTCAACGGTTTTGAATACTTGCTGAACCGGGAAGACAGCACTGGCAAGGTCGGCGCGGTCGGTTTCTGTTACGGCGGTGGCGTTGTAAGTGCGATTGCCGTGGCCTACCCGGAGCTGGCCGCAGGAGTACCTTTCTACGGACGGCAGCCAGCAGCCGAGGATGTTGCGAAAATCCAGGCTCCGCTGCTTATCCAAATGGGAGAGCTTGATGATCGCATCAACGCAGGTTGGCCAGCGTTCGAGGCCGCATTGCAGGCCAATGACAAGATCTACGAAGCTTACATCTACGAAAACGCCAATCACGGTTTCCACAATGACAGTACGCCACGCTATGATGAAGAGATGGCAAATCTGGCTTGGGGTCGGACGATTGCCTGGTTCAATATGTATTTGAATTAGAGAGATAAGCTATACAAAAAGGCGCGGCTACTGTACGGTTGTGTCGGAAAGTTCTGAGCTAACCGAACTGTCTTGGTGATCGCGACGACGTTGGGCTCCGGTCTCATTAATTCACAGCCACAATAGGACTTTTGCAGCGAGAGCGATGGCCTAGAGAAATACCTTTGGGCATCTGTCATATAGGGTGGCAACGCGCCGCCATTCGTTCAGGCTGCTCTGAAATCAAGTTTTCCGTCGATTTGTGTATAGAGTTTTCCGAGACGAATTCCAGGCTGGGAGAAGGAACGGAAGTAGTGAAAGCAGCGAGACCTAAGGACGCACAGAAGGCGTTTGTTTTGAAGCAGGTTGAAGAGGGCAAGGCGGTTGCTGAAGTGTGTTGGGAGGCTGGATCAGCTCTGCGATCTACTTCAACTGGAAGAAAAATATGCGGGAGTGTTTCCTGCCCTATGCTTTTTCAATTGCGCACCTGCTAGTGGAGTATTGGGCGTGTCGCGGCCCATTGGCACGCGCGTTGTGTTGGGTCAGTATCCGGGGTAGGTTCGCCCCGTGAAGTACGTTCGTCCAATAGCCAAAACAGCGCTTATGCTGTTCCTGATACTTTTTGCTGGGCTTGGCAGCACAGCGTATGCGCTGTGCAATGATTGCATTGGCGGGCATTGTAATGATCATGTGGCTATCAGTGTTGAGGCGAAACATGTTGACCACAGACTGGTCGCTCCTAGCGAAGACGGGCAGCATCAGCCGGATAGCGTAGCACACGAAGGATGCAATCCATTCCTGTGTAATGTTCTCGCGCTCACGGCACCATCTTCCGAAACCAAAATTTGTCAAGCTGCGGTCGTATCGGCATGGCAGGTTACAAACCTCTCAACGCTCAATGAACCCGGCAGCCCGGACAGGCCACCTAACATTTGAAACAGATCTCCGACGCTGTTCATGGCAGTGAACACGTTCTGGTGTGCTGCGATTTATTTGCGGCACCGCTCTGTTACACAAGGTTAGGACCAGTACATGAACCGAAAATATCTATTGATCGGCACTTGCGCCGTGGCAGCCATCGCTGCGTATGTCACGCTAAGTCCCGCCCCAGTTGAGGACGCCGCGCAGGCGGCACCTGCTGAGGGCAATGCAATGGTGGCCATACAGATGCCGCCCATTGAAGGAAATGCAGCTATCGGGCAGCGGATATTCGAAAACGCGTGCGCCGCGTGCCACGGCAGCGACGCGGTCGGCGTAGAAGGCGCAGGGCCACCGCTGATCCATATTATCTATGAACCCAGCCATCATGCAGACGAGTCCTTCCAACGCGCGGTCGCAATGGGCGTCAGAAGTCACCACTGGCAGTTTGGCGACATGCCTCCGGTCGAAGGCTTGACACGTGGCGACGTGGTTATGGTCATCGACTACATCCGCGAAATCCAGCGCGCCAATGGAATAAACTGAGGAACCCCCAATGAAGAATCTCACCATATTTGCATTGATTTCCACACTTGCCACAAGCGCATTTGCCCATTCGAGCGTGGACACCACTACACCCAAAAACGACGCGACAGTTACCGCAGTGCCTTCTGAGATCAGCTTTGATTTCGCGGATGATGTTCGCCTGACAAAAGTCAACATGATCCATCAGGAGGCTCATACCGTCACGCTCGACCTAGGAGATCAGACAAGTTTTGGGCGCGCATTTGCGATCCCGCTTCACAGCATGGGCGGAGGCACCTATCGCATCAAATGGCGAGGCTTGGGAGCAGATGGGCACGCGATGCAAGGCGAGTTCACATTCACAGTGGACTGACCATGCCCGATATCTGGGGAATAGGCGCGATATTGTCCAAGCTGATGCTGTATGTCGGCATTAGTGGTGCGACTGGTCTATTGATCATTCGGACTGCTTTTACCGACTTGGTGTCGCCTCTGAATGATAGAATGCGTGGTCAGATTGCTCTGTTGGCAGCGCTTGCGTTTGCGGGCTCCGTACTTGGGTTCATGTTGCGCGGTGCAGCCCTGACGGGCGGAACTGATGGTATGACTGATCCAGAAATGCTCGGTCTGCTGTGGCAGACCCTGGTTGGCGACGTTCTCGTCTATCGGGTTGTCGGGGCGGTATTGATGATAGTCGGGGTATTCATGCCACTATTCGGCCAATGGATCGCGCTTACCGGTGGAATGATCGCCCTGTGGTCATTCGCCCAGATCGGGCATGTCCCTGAGTTGGAGATAACCGGCGTCCGTGTGCTATTGCTCTTTCACCTTCTGGGTATCGCGTTTTGGGTCGGCATACTTGAACCGTTGCGTGCCCTATCCCAACGGCCAGAATATCTGAGCAACGCAGGCATGTTGGGGCATCGGTTTGGACAGGCGGCTTCGATTATTGTTCCAGTATTGATTTTGGCGGGACTGCTGATGGCTTGGATGTTGCTGGGCGATATGTGGGATTTAATGACAACGGGTTACGGGCAGACTCTGCTGATCAAACTTGCATTCGTTGTCTTGGTCTTGACGTTGGCAGCCGCAAACAAGCTCCGCTTCGTTCCGGCCATGCAGTCCGGGGACAACAAAGCCGCCCGCCACCTGGCACGCTCCATTGAAATCGAAGCCGTAATCATTCTGGTGGTCCTTGCAGCAACCGCGACGCTCACCAGTGTTTTGACCCTACCGAACTGAGGTATTGCATGAACAGGCGCGACTTTTTGATAGTCACATTTTTCAGCTTCGCTACGAGTGCAAGTGCCGGTCATGAAATGGACGACCGGGACTTGACCAATGGTCAGACCCTCTACGCCGAACAATGCGCGTCATGTCATGGCGTCAATCTCGAAGGACAGCCGGATTGGCAGACGCCTGACGACAACGGTATTCTGCCTGCTCCGCCTCATGATGAGAGCGGGCATACATGGCACCACGACAACCAGCTTCTGTTCGAATACACCCAACTAGGTGGCGAGGCCGCGTTGTCCGCGCGCGGCGTCGACGGCTTTGCAAGTGGCATGCCGGGATTTGGGGATATCCTCACCAACGACGATATCTGGGACATTCTCGCCTACATTAGGTCCAGTTGGCCCGAGCGGGTTCAGGAAATTCAAGCGGGTCGCAATCCACCGCATCAGTGACGTGGTGTTTTGTAGAAGCGGACAAAGGAGTCTGGGTGACATAAGCCCGCTTTGTCCGTCCGACTGACCCCAAACTGCCTCCCTGTCTCGCTTGGGCCGCGAATGTCCGGTTCGATGAAGCTGCTGCGTGGCATGTCAGGGGGTGATCAATGGCTGGTATGGGTTGACAATACCTGCGACGAGTCCGCCTACCATTAAGACACCGCGCTTGCTCTAGGCTCCGGAACGAGCCCGACACGTCAGTTGCTGTAGAAGAATCCAATAGCCGGCTTATGAACCCGGATGGTGTTTAGGCGGCCTCCGCGCTAGGATTATGTCATGGCAGACATCTTCAAGGCAGCCGAGCGCCTGATGGCGATGGACGATGAGTCATGGGCCCGTCACGCGAACCCATGGAGCGTCTATACTCGCTTCAGCTGCCTGCCGTTCATAGCACTTGCAATCTGGTCGCGAGTCTGGCTTGGCTGGTGGGCATTGGCACCGTTAGCCTTGGCGGTCCTATGGACTTGGGCGAACCCGAGGCTGTTTGGTCCGCCGGCTAAGATGGATAGCTGGGCCGCCAAAGGTGTTATGGGCGAAAGACTATTTCTCGAGCGCAGTGTGGTTCCTATTGCTGAACATCACGTCCGCATGGCCAACATATTAACCGCGATTTCTGCTGTTGGAATGGTGATCCTCTTATGGGGTCTGATCGTCCTCGACCCGTGGGCGACAATTTGCGGTTTGGTGCTTTCGATCGGGCCCAAGGTTTGGTTCGTTGATCGCATGGTCTGGATATTCCACGACGCAAACGAATCCGCTTAGGGTTTGGCAACCAAAGCCATAACTCGCGCAGCCGCAATGAAATCACACTTTGTCTGACAGGACGTCAGTTCGTCGGTGACCAAATCTCGCGATTGCAGCTAAAGTCTCCTTTGACGGGCCCCAGAGCAGCGATAATTGGCTCCGACCAATGGCAGCTCAGGGCCGTTATCTACATTGGCATCTCCCAGCATGACCTATGATGGTCACTCTACTAAACACTAGAAAGATGCAGTCGAAGCTTTTTCCGGGTTCTTGCCAAAAGTGTAAAGTGCCAGGTGCGTCCCATCTTAATTCAAAATCTCGTTGAGATCGTCACAAATGCAAAAGTAACATGATAGTTCACAGACGGTCCTAACCATCACAGAATACTGGGCGTTTGGCCTATGATCTCTTTCAATTTGATTGAACGAGCGGATTCTGCATATAGCTATGTTGTCTTGTAGACCCCAAGGCCACAGACGCGAGCGTCCTACTACTGCAGTTCATAATTCAATCATTCTGACAAATCTGCTTCGTGTGTGACCACAAATAGCAAAAGCGTAGAACTCAGTTCCAATCGGACACTCGTGATGTTTATTGTGGTTTGCGAGCCTTATAGAAGCTTAGACGTTTGCTGCCCGTTAAAGGGAAGGCGGCTGGAAACTAACTGCATTAGGCGGGCCCTGATGTCGCATCTTCCCAGTGTTCGCCCATGGCTACGATGCAGGAAGTACCATTTGCGTAGTTCTGGACAATCATCCAGTCGCCGCTTGTTCGCTTGACCCAGACTTCCAGCATTGTCTCGGGATCGCGTAACCCCATACCCTGACGCTCGGCACCCATGACCTGTTTCAGGGTATGCGTCAGGCGGGCACTGTCATCGCAGCGTACATCCGCCATCTGTGCGTAAGCGGCAGACGGAAGCGCAAAACCGAGGCAGAAGATGCTGACGATGCGACGTGTCATGAACAAAACCTGATCTTTCCTTTCGCTGACCGTAACAGTTTTATGACGTCTTGTGGATAACTAAAATGAGCGTCTGAAAGTGGTTCGGATATCTTGAACTCTATCGGCGTGACTGTCCGGGCCCTGTCATAAATCTTTTGCGCAGACTTAAAGAAACCGATTCAAAAGCGTCACAGGAGTTTCGTTTTCAACCTCTATCCGCCTCACAAACCTGGGGGCGATATGCTGAAAATCGAAAAGCTGACCAAGCAGTTTGGTGACAAGACAGCTGTGGATGCTGCGAACATCCTGGTGGACGAACCGACCATGATCGGGATCATTGGCCGATCCGGCGCGGGCAAATCCACGTTGCTGCGCATGATCAATCGTCTGAGCGACGCGACGTCGGGTCGGATTACCTTTGAAGGTGAAGAGATCACCGCGCTGCGCGGTGCTGCAAAGCGCAAATGGCAATCACGCTGCGCCATGATTTTCCAGCAGTTCAATCTGGTACCGCGCATGGATGTGGTGTCGAACGTGCTGCATGGCACTCTAAACAAACGCTCGACCTTTGCGACGATGTTCAACCTTTATCCGCAGTCGGATATCCATCAGGCGATCGAAATACTCGATCGACTGGGCATCGCCGAACAAGCGCCCAAACGGGCCGAGGCGCTGTCAGGCGGACAGCAGCAACGCGTCGCTATCGCGCGCGCCCTGATGCAGGACCCCAAGATCATTCTGGCCGATGAGCCGATTGCGTCGCTTGACCCGATGAATGCGCAAGTTGTGATGCAATCTCTGCGCACCATTCACGAAGAAGACGGGCGCATGGTCATTGCCAACCTGCATACGCTGGATACTGCGCGCCGCTACTGCGACCGTGTGATCGGTATGCGCGATGGCCGGATCGTCTTTGACGGAACGCCAGCACAGCTGACGACGGGTGTGGCCCGCGACATCTACGGCGCGGGCGCGGATTTTTCCGAGGCCGCGACCTCGACCGAAATCGAAACACTGGACAGGCCCGAGGTCCGCGAAGCGGAAGCCTACGTCTGAGCCAGTTTCTATCCGCGCCTGTCGCGGGCCATCTTCATCAAACCGAACGGAGACAACGATGAAAAAGACCCTGGTACTGGCGCTTGCCGCCACCACCGCGCTGAGCACTGGTGCTCTTGCTGAGGAAATCAAAGAATTCCGCATCGGAATCCTGGGCGGCGAAAACGCTCAGGACCGTATGAACTCGTATCAGTGCCTTGCGGACTACACCACCGAAGCGCTGGGTGTTGAGACCAAGCTGTTTGCGCCCGCCGACTATAACGGCGTGATCCAGGGTCTGCTGGGCGGCACGATCGACATGGCGTGGTTGGGCGCGTCCTCTTACGCTGCCACATATCTGCAGGACCCTGATGCGGTCGAGCCCGTTCTGATCAAAGTGAACGTGGACGGTTCCATAGGCTATCACTCGATCGGTTTTGCCCGCAAAGACAGCGGTATTTCCTCGCTGGACGATATGGAAGGCAAGGTGTTCGGCTTCGGCGATCCCAATTCGACCTCGGGCTATCTGATCCCCTCGATCGAGATCCCGCAGTACAAGGACGGCGTCACGATGGAATCGGGCGAGTACTTTGGTGAAGTGAAGTTCACCGGTGGCCACGAGCAGACAATCGTTGCTGTAAACAATGGTGACATTGACGGTGGCGTCACCTGGGCCGATGGTCAGGGCAACTGGGAAGACGGGTACAACTCGGGCGCGCTGCGCAAGGCGGTTGACGCGGGGCTGGTCGACATGAACGACATGGTCCAGATCTGGAAATCGAACGTCATCCCCGAAGGTCCCGTGGTTCTGCGCAAGGCCCTGCCTGCTGATGTACGTGCAACCATGACCGAACTGGTTGACGGCCTGCACGAGCGTGACCCCGATTGCGCTTACGGTGTGGCAGCAGGCGACACGCTGGGCTTCCAGCCGGTATCCCATGATACCTACACGTCCATCGTTGAGGCGCGCAAAGCCAAGATCGGTGGCTAAGCCCGTCGTTTGATGTTTCCGGCAACCCTATTGGGTTGCCGGTCATTCTTTGTCCGGGGTTCGGGATGGCAGACATATCTATCGGTACAGCGCCCCACAGCGTTGAAACCATTCAATCCAGCTATATGGCGCAGGTTCAACGTCGCAGGCTGTATGGCGGGCTGACGTTGCTGGTTTTTGTGGTCCTGCTGGTGTCGGGTTTCAATATTGCAGACTCTCGTAATGCCGGCGGCTTCTGGGAGGGTTTGCATCAGATTGGAGACTATCCTGCAGAAGTTCTGTCAGAGGCCTGGGAGAAACGTGCTGACCTGCCTGGCCTGATTGTGAAATACTTCCCGGCGCTGGTTGAGACGATCAATATCGCTGCAGTCTCGACCTTGGTCGGGGCCATCGGTGGCCTGTTTCTATCGCTGCTCGGAACGCGTGGGTTGGCGAAATGGCCGCGCCTGATCCCGTTATTTCGTCGTATCTCGGACATCATGCGCGCCGTGCCTGAGATCGTCATAGCGCTGGTCCTGATCTTTGTGCTTGGTGGGGGCCCAGTTCCGGCGATGATCGCGATTTCCATTCACACCGCGGGTGCGCTTGGCAAAATGTTCTCAGAAGTCGCCGAAAACGCAGATTTGAAACCTGTCGAAGGCCTGGCATCGACAGGTGCCACGTGGTCGCAGAAAATGCTGCTTGGCGTTCTTCCGCAGGTTGCGCCGAACTATGTCAGCTATTCACTCCTGCGGTTCGAGATCAACATTCGCGCTTCCGCCATCCTGGGCTTCGTCGGGGCGGGGGGACTGGGCTATGAGCTGCGCAATGCCATGGCCTGGGGGCCGGGCCGGTTCGACGAAGCAGGTGCAATCTTCATTTTGCTGTTCAGCACGATCGTGTTCTTCGATCAGGTTTCCAGCCGTTTCCGCAATCGTCTGACAGAAGGGCAGGGCCAATGACCGCGATAGATGTGAACCCGGGCCTGAATAGCACCAAGCTTGAGGCGGAAAAGCTGTTTCAGCGCAAACGCATGATCGGTTTTGGCATCCCGGCTGTGATTGTCCTTTACCTTGCCTATATCTTCTTTGCGTTCGACCTTCCGGGTCTTGCGCAGCGGGCCAATCTGGACAACGCCGTGACGCTGGCCTCAGACAGCTGGTCGCACAAGGTGCATGTTACGCGCGATAATCGCTCGGGTGATGTGACCTATGCTGTGGAAGGCGAGCGCAAGGGTACCTATCCCGACGGTCTTCGACCGGAATGGGTGTCCGGTGACGAGGTGATCACCATCGATCTGGGGCGGGACCATATCGTACGGTTCCTGCCCGGTAACCGGACCGAGATTGAGATCCCGGGTTTTCCATTGATCGAGGTGCAGGCCGAAGGTCGCCGCCTGACGACCAACCTGCCGTCCGAGCTGCCCGACTGGATATCCGCCTCGGAGCGGCGGATCGGGATCACCACGCCCGAGGGCCGCATCACCATGACCGGCGCGCGCACCGAGGTGTTCAACTACTTCCCCGGCTGGGAGCTGTTCTGGTTCACTCTCGACAGTCCTTATCATGGCCACGGACTTGCCGAGATCCTGTTCGGCGCGCGTTTCGACCCGGATCGCTCGAACATCGAGGGCGCTGTATCCGACTGGTGGAATAACGCCATGTGGCGGCACAAGGATGTTGCCTGGGCGATCGGAGAGACGATTCTGATGGCGTTTCTTGGCACCATGGGCGCTGCGATGGTCGCACTGCCGCTGTCGTTTCTGGCGGCCAAGCGGTTCTCGCCCATCATGCTGCTGCGCGCTGCCACCCGCCGCCTGTTCGATTTCGTGCGCGGTGTGGATGCTCTGATCTGGACGGTGGTTCTGGCACGGGCCTTCGGGCCGGGTCCCCTTACAGGCGCTTTGGCAATCCTGATCACCGATACGGGAACATTCGGCAAGATATTCTCGGAAGCGTTGGAAAACGTGGATCAGAAGCAGATCGAAGGGATCTCATCAACCGGAGCTAAGCCGTTGCAGCGGTATCGCTTCGGTGTCATCCCGCAGGTCGTTCCCGTGCTGCTGGCGCAGATTCTCTATTTCTTGGAATCCAACACACGTTCAGCAACCATCATCGGCGCGATTACCGGCGGCGGCATCGGCCTGATGCTGACGCAAGCGATCCAGACGCAGAAAGACTGGGAAGAGGTCGCGTATTACATCATTCTGATCATCGTCATGGTCATGTTCATGGACTGGTTCTCTGGCTGGCTGCGCGGCAAACTGATCGGGCGCAAAGACTGATGGCGCGGCTTTCGGAAGATGAGCCATTCATTCAGCCTGACTGTGTGATCACCGATAGCACTTTCGGTGCTTATGTCGAGATCGGCAAGGGCAGCCGCGTGGCCCATTCAGCGATGGGTGACTACAGCTATTGCGACAGGTACGCCGATATCGCCAACGCGCAAATCGGCAAGTTCGTCAATATCGCCGCCTTCACGCGCATTGGCGCCGCCGACCACCCGCTGCACGCGGCCAGCTGCCACCATTTCCTCTATCGCTCTGACGATTACTGGGATGACGCGGCACGCGACGAGGAATTCTTTGCCCATCGCAAATCCCGTATCGCATATCTTGGTCATGACGCATGGATCGGTGCAGGCGCGATGATCAAGCCCGAGGTCACGCTGGGCCACGGCGCGGTGGTGGCAGCCGGTGCGGTGGTCACGAAAGATGTCGATCCCTACACAATTGTTGCTGGCACACCGGCCAAGCCGCTGCGCTTGCGCCAACCTCGTGACATCGCAGACAGGTTGATGGAACTTGCCTGGTGGGATTGGTCGCACGATGCGTTGCGCCGCTCGCTTGACGATTTCCGTGCGCTGACAGCCGAAGCGTTTCTTGAGAAGTATGAGGCTAGCTCTCAAGCGTCAGTGTGACACGGTCCCCGGCGAACCAAGTACGACCAAATTCCACCGGTTGTCCATGTTCATCTACATTGACACCCGATGATTTCAACAGAGGGTCCCCTTCGGCGACCTGCAGATGCAGGGCTTGTGTGGCTGTGGCGCGTACCGCCGTCAATCGGGTCGTTGCGCGGGTATAGTCCGCCACACCTGCAGCATGAAGTGCATCAGTGATGCTGCTGTAGCTCTGCAGCGCGGCATGGATGCCCGGAAGGCGCACCAACGGAAAGAGGCTTTCGGATACGGCAATGGGCTGACCGTCCGCCAATGACAAGCCGTGATAGACACAGACCGGATCGACTGGTGCGATCTGCAACGCGGCGGCCTCACCTGTCGTCGCGGCGCGCTCCTCTACATGCAGCACCCGTTTCCCGGGCCTGCGCCCTGCGGCAATCAGGTTCTCATGAAACCGTACCCGCGTTCCGATGGGGTATTGCGTGGGTGTGGCTTCGACATAGGCCCCGGCGCCGCGACGTGTTCGGATCAAACCTTCATCGACCAAAGCAGATAACCCATGACGAACCGTGTGGCGGTTCACGCCAAAGCGTTCGGCAAGGGCTGCTTCGGTCGGCAGCTTGTCTCCGGGGGCATAACGCCCCTCGGCCAGATCGCTGCGCAGGGCGTCAGAGATGGCCTTCCAGATCGGTGTCTTTCGTAAAGCGTCACGCAATATTCACAAAACTCCTCTGTCTTCGCGCGGCGTATATGATAAGATATGTATAGTTGTATAGTATCTGGAAAAGTTGTCGAGATGAAAGACAGTTTTGACGCAAATCTTCCGCGCAAGTCATGGATGAGCCTTCTTGCCAAAGCGCCAGAGGGCAGGGCGGGGGTGCTGCTGGACGCAGCCATGCCACGACCTGCTTTCACATGGCTGCGCGCGCCCGAGATCGGCAGTACCATGGTGCGCGCCCGTGCAGGGGCTACCGGCGCGCCTTTCAATCTGGGCGAGATGACGGTCACCCGCTGCGCGCTGACGCTGGAAACCGGCGAAGTGGGGCATGCTTACATTCAGGGCCGCCGCAAGGCAGATGCAGAAGCCGCCGCGCTGGTCGATGCGCTGATGCAGACGGGGGCGGCACAAACATTGCGCGCTGCAGTATTGAATCCCCTGCAAACTGAGCAGACCGAGGCCAAGGCCGTGCGCGCCTCCAAGGCTGCGGCGACGAAGGTGGAATTCTTTACCATGGTCAGAGGAGAAGACTGATGCAGGCGCAAATTCTGGCCGGTGGCTTTGAGAATCCTGCGATCCAGTCGGCACACGCCTTTCGCAGTGTGATGGAGGCGATGGCCCGTCCCGGCACCATCCACGACATCGGCGGGGTTACACCGCCCTCTCCGCTCTCGCCCGCGGCGGGTGGCGCTCTGCTGACGCTCTGCGACCGGGAAACCCCGATTTATCTGGCGGGCGAGGCCGATTGCGAGGCAGTGCGCGCTTGGTTGGCCTTTCACACCGGCGCGCCCTTTACAGGCCCGGCGCATTGCATGTTCGCAATCGGATCGTGGGACGCGCTGGCACCGCTATCGTCCTACCCCGTTGGTAGCCCTGAATACCCCGACCGCTCGGCCACGCTGATCGTGGAAAGCCCCCAGCTGAGGTCCGCCGGAGCAACCCTGACCGGTCCCGGCATTCAAGGCAGCGCAGTCCTGTCCCTTCCGGAGCTGCAGGCATTCCGGTCGAACCGCGCGCTGTTTCCTCTGGGGCTAGATTTCATATTCACCTGCGGCGCGCACCTTGCGGCCCTGCCGCGTTCTACCGAGGTATCCTGATGTATGTAGCTGTCAAAGGCGGCGAACGCGCGATTGAAAATGCGCATGCCTGGCTGGCCGAGGAACGCCGGGGCAGCACGGATGTTGCCGAGCTGAGCATTGCGCAAATCCGCGAACAACTGAGCCTTGCGGTAAACCGCGTCATGGCCGAGGGTTCGCTTTATGATCCTGACCTTGCCGCGCTTGCGATCAAACAGGCGCGCGGCGATCTGATCGAGGCGATCTTTCTGATACGCGCCTATCGCACCACCTTGCCCCGATTTGGCGGATCAGAGCCGGTCGACACCGGCAAGATGGCCTGCGACCGGCGCATTTCAGCGACCTTCAAGGATCTGCCGGGCGGTCAGGTGCTGGGGCCAACCTTCGATTACACGCACAGGCTGCTGGATTTCAAGCTGGCCGCTGATGGCGAGGTGCCTGAGGCCCCTTTGCGCGAGGCCGAGCCCGCAGATGTGCCGCATGTGACGGAGTTTCTGAACCGCGAAGGGCTGATTGAAGAGGCCGCTCATGACGACACGACGCCCCCTGATCTGACACGTGAACCGCTGGAGATGCCTGCCGAACGCGCTTTGCGCCTGCAGGCCCTGACCCGCGCAGATGAGGGCTTTACGCTGGGTCTCGCCTATTCGACGCAGCGCGGCTATGCCCGAAATCATGCCTTCGTGGGCGAGTTGAGGATCGGCTCTGTGCCAGTCGAAATGGAAATCCCCGAATTGGGCTTTGCCATCGAAATCGGCGAGATCACCCTGACCGAATGCGAAACCGTCAACCAGTTCAAAGGGTCAAAAACTGAGCCCCCGCAATTCACCCGCGGGTACGGGTTGGTCTTTGGACAGACCGAGCGCAAGGCGATCTCGATGGCCTTGGTCGACCGTGCGCTGCGATGGGAAGAACTGGGCGAGGATAATGTTGGCGCGCCGGCGCAGGATGCGGAATTTGTCCTGTATCACGCTGATAACATTCAGGCCACTGGCTTTCTGGAACATATCAAGCTGCCGCATTACGTCGATTTCCAGTCAGAACTGGAACTTGTGCGCAAACTACGCCGCGAAGCGGGTGCGGATCAGGTTCAGGAGGCTGCGGAATGAGCATTGACACGGTCGTTTTTGGTATCCGCAGCGTGCCGATTGATTGGCAGCCACATCTCGCTTGGGTCGACGATCCGGGCTGGCGCCATTCGGGTGCGTCCAACGTGAAAAAAGCTCAACGGGCTGGGGGCTGACATGAACGATCAGGCTTACAATTTCGCCTACCTTGACGAACAAACCAAACGGATGATCCGGCGAGCCATCTTAAAGGCTCTTGCCGTTCCCGGCTATCAGGTGCCTTTCGCATCGCGTGAAATGCCGATGCCTTATGGCTGGGGCACGGGCGGCGTACAGGTGTCAGCGGCCGTCCTGACGCCCGAGGACACCCTCAAGGTGATCGATCAGGGCGCGGATGACACGACAAATGCGGTATCGATCCGCACCTTCTTTGAACGCACCGCCGGTGTGGAGACGACGACCAAAACAGCCGATGCATCGGTTATCCAGACACGCCACCGCATCCCCGAAGAGCCGCTGACCGAGGGGCAGATACTCGTCTATCAGGTCCCCATTCCCGAGCCACTCCGCTTTCTGGAGCCGAGAGAAAGCGAGACGCGAAAAATGCACAGCCTGGAAGAATACGGGCTGATGCATGTGAAGCTCTACGAAGATATCAGCCGGCATGGGCATATCGCGACCTCTTATGCCTATCCTGTCAACGTCGAGGGACGCTACGTGATGGACCCATCGCCTATCCCGAAATTTGACAACCCGAAACTGACAGACATGCCCGCGATCCAGCTGTTTGGAGCGGGGCGCGAGCAGCGGATCTATGCTCTGCCGCCCTATACCGACGTGGTCAGCCTCGATTTTGAGGATCACCCGTTCGAAGCCTCCAAGGCCGACTATTGCTGCGGTCTTTGTGGGGCTGCGCACAGTTATCTGGATGAGGTGATTGTGGACGACGCGGGCGGGCGGATGTTCGTCTGCTCGGACACGGATTATTGCGAGACCCGGCAGGCAGCGGGACATAAGGGAAAGGACGCGGCATGACACCTTTGCTGTCTGTTCAGAACATTACCAAACGCTACGGCGCGCATATCGGCTGCGCGGATGTGTCCTTCGACCTTTATCCCGGCGAGGTAATGGGGATTGTCGGCGAAAGCGGGTCCGGCAAGTCCACATTGCTGAACTGCATGGCGGGGCATCTGACCCCGGATGAAGGCGAGGTGATCTTCGACACCCGCACCGACGGGCCGCGCGACACCATCTCGATGTCCGAACCGGAACGCCGCATGCTGGGCCGCACCGATTGGGCCTTTGTACACCAGCACGCACGTGATGGGCTGCGCATGGGTGTTTCCGCAGGTGGCAATGTTGGCGAGCGTCTGATGGCCGTGGGTGCGCGCAACTATGGCGATATTCGCGATACGGCCAGCGATTGGCTGGGACGGGTCGAGATTGATGCCGAGCGTATCGACGACCGGCCAACGACTTTCTCGGGCGGCATGCAGCAACGGCTTCAGATTGCTCGCAATCTGGTCACCGGTCCGCGGCTTGTGTTTATGGATGAGCCGACGGGAGGGCTGGATGTCAGCGTGCAGGCACGCCTGCTTGATCTGCTGCGCAGCCTTGTGCGTGACATGGGTTTGTCCGCGATCATTGTCACCCATGATCTGGCCGTTGTCCGGCTGCTGGCGGACCGGCTGATGGTCATGAAATCGGGCCGCGTGGTCGAAGCGGGCCTGACAGATCAGGTCCTCGACGATCCGCAACACGCCTATAGCCAACTTCTGGTCAGTTCAGTTTTGCAGGTGTAAGTCATGATCGAGCTCAACAACGTCTCCAAGACCTTCACCCTGCACAATCAGGGAAGCGCTGTCATAGAAGTCCTCAGCAACGTCTCGCTTTCGGTTGCTGCTGGCGAATGTGTGGCACTCACTGGCGCGTCCGGCGCCGGTAAGTCGACGCTCATGCGCATGATCTACGGTAACTACCTGACGCCGTCGGGAGAAATCCGCATCGGCGGGGTCGATCTGGTTCAGGCCGAACCGCGCGACGTGATCGCCCTGCGCCGGGATGTGCTGGGTTATGTCAGCCAGTTCCTGCGCGTTGTGCCTCGGGTGCCGACTCTTGAGGTGGTCGCCGAACCGCTGCGCGCCCTTGGAACACCTGCTGAGCAGGCCGAGGACCGCGCCCGGGCGCTGCTGAGCCAGCTCAACATCCCCGAACGGCTTTGGACACTTTCACCAACGACCTTCTCGGGTGGCGAGCAGCAGAGGGTCAATATTGCCCGCGGCTTCGCCCATCCATATCCCGCGATGCTGTTGGATGAACCGACCGCCAGCCTTGATGCGACGAACCGCGAAGTGGTGCTGTCCCTGATCGAAGAGGCCAAAGCGCGCGGGGCCGCAATAGTCGGGATTTTCCATGATGAGGGCGCGCGGAAGCGGGTGTGTGACCGAGAAATCGACATCACGCGCTTTACGCCGGGTTTGGCAGCATGACACAAGGGCGCCTCATAGCGGTGGTTGGCCCATCGGGCGTTGGGAAGGACAGCGTGATGGCAGGCATCCATCGTGCTCTGCCACACGTCCATCTGGTGCGCCGCGTCATCACCCGCGCCAAAGAGGCAGGCGGCGAGGATTATGACGCCGTCTCTGCCGATGCGTTTCAAGCAATGGCACGCCGTGGGGCGTTTGCTGTGCATTGGGAGGCCCATGGACTTTTTTATGGCATACCCAGTTCGGTGGAAGCGCGCCTGAGCGAAGGCGTTGATTGCCTTGTCAATTTTTCTCGGGGCGCCTTGGCTGAGGCGGCTGAAAAATTCCCCCAACTTCTGGTGCTGAACATCACCGCACAAACGGATACACTCGCACGCCGTCTGGCCGCACGCGGCCGCGAGTCGGAGGCGGAGATCGCAAAACGACTAGGGCAGGCAGGCAGGCCGCTGCCCGAAGGGCTAAACGTCATCACGCTTGCCAATGACGGCCCCCTAGAAGAGACGATCGCCCGTGCAACCGCCCTGCTTCGACCGGTGAGCGTATAGCGATGAGGCACCTCGAAACACACCTCCCGACGTTTGCTACACAAGGCGATCTGATCCAGAGCAAATGGGCCGTGCAGAGTCGGCAGGTTGCGCATCACCTCGTCCGACCACATGGGCAGGGCGTCCGTCGGCAACCGACCGGACAGTCCCAGGTGGAACCTGTATTTGCGCGGTGTCATCGTGATGTCACGCAATCCGGTCAGATCAAGTTGGCGCACCGCGCACCACGTACCACCTCGGCCAGGCGGCCCCGAACTCTGCCACAGGCCTGTCGGGTGGAGCATAGTAAACCGCAAATTGAGATTGTGATATGAATTCCGTTTTTCCCGCATCCTCTCTGGCGAAGACTTGTGACAGCGATAGGTCCGGCGATCTATGCCTCGCCAATGCGCAGCTGGTGTTGCCCGATCAGCTGGTCCGCGGCGCAGTCACGATTGAACGGGGCGTTATTTCCGGGATCGTAGAAGGCGACAAGGTGCCCGCCGGGGCTGTCGACTGTGCGGGAGATCTGGTCCTTCCGGGTTTGGTTGAATTGCATACCGATAACGTTGAGCGACACATTGAACCTCGCCCCGAGGTTCACTGGCCGCACCTGCCAGCCCTGATGGCCCATGATGCCGAGCTGGCATCCACAGGCATCACGACCGTTTTCGATGCCATGCGTGTCGGCTCGGTTCATGGCGGTAAGGGGCGCAACGTCAACTATGCCCGCGAACTGGCCAATGAGCTGCTGACAGCCCGCGCAAATGGGGTCTTCAAGATCAGCCATTTCCTGCATCTGCGGGCCGAGATATGTTCGGAAACCCTGATTGATGAGCTTGGTAGTTTCAAGCCTGAGGACCGGGTCGGGATCGTGAGCCTGATGGATCACACGCCCGGTCAGCGTCAGTTCCGCAGTCTGGATGCGTTGAAAACCTATATCACCAAAAAACGCGCAATGAATGACACTGAGTTTGCCGCGCATGTGGAGAACCTGCTGGACCTGCAGAAGCGTTTTGGGGCGAAACACGAAACGGCTGCCGTAGCAGAGGCGGGCCGATTGGGCGCGGTTTTGGCCAGCCATGATGATACGACGACTGATCACGTCGAAACCTCGGCCAGAAACGGTGTAGCGTTTGCAGAGTTCCCGACAACCATCGAGGCGGCGGAAGCGTGTCGCGAAAAGGAAATCGCTGTCATGATGGGCGCACCGAACCTGATCCGGGGGCGTTCGCACTCTGGCAATGTTGCTGCGGTCGAGTTAGCCGATGCCGGCTTTCTGGACATTTTGTCTTCGGACTATGTGCCTTCCGCGCTGTTGCTATCTGCCTTTCGCCTTGCTGAGATCTGGCAGGACATTCCACGCGCCATTGCCACGGTGACAAGCAACCCGGCCAGGGCAGCCCGACTGACTGATCGCGGTGCGCTTGCCATAGGCCTGCGCGGCGACGTGCTGTGTGTGCGCAAAACCGACAAAACGCCCATACTACGAGGCGTCTGGAGCCAGGGTAACAAGATCGGGTAGTTGCATTTTGAACTATGACGGAGTGTGACCCGTCTTACTGGATTGATTGTGCGGCAAATATGCGGTGAAGAAGGGCTTTGATGGCCTTTTGTTTGATCTTTTCTTGTTTTCCCTGAACGGTTCGGACACGTGCTCAGCAGGCGTAAGAGGGCCTGAGGCTTAGAAAGTAAACGTGGCAAGGCAATCGGTTTTAGTGTCCAGCTAAGGCTTCGAACTATCGCTCGACCAGAAAACACCAAAGGCAGCCTCAGCTCAGTTTTGGACTACGCACAATCCTTCTAGCTGGAATTCAATGTCTCCTAAAGACAGGCTGGTTCTGATCATCAGATTGCGCGTGCCCGGAGCTTCTGCGTCAGGAATTCCAGCAAGACGACGGTGAGAAAGATAACCAGAAGGATTGTAGCCACATGCCCGTAGTCGAACAAATCCCACCGACCTTTGAGCTCGGTCCCGATACCGCCTGCTCCGACAATGCCTAAAACGGTAGCTGTCCGGATGTTTCGTTCCAGAATATACTGCACATAGGCGTAGAACTGAGGAGCAACTTGCGGCAGAACCGCGTATCGAAGGACCTTTATTCTATTCGCTCCTGTGCCGCGCAACGCTTGCTGCGGTCCCGGATCCGAGTTTTCGATCTCATCGGCGAAGAACTTGCCTAAGAAACCGCTTGTGTGCAGCGCCAGCGCAAAAATGCCCGCTATTGGCCCGAACCCGTACATCAGCACGAAGAACAACGCGAGGATAAGCTCCGGCATCGCGCGATTGAAACTGCAGATCGCGCGCGCAATCTGATAGACGATCCAGTTGGGTGTGTAATTCTGCGCGGCAAAATACGCGAGCGGGGTGGCGATAATGACAGATAGGACGGTCCCCCAAATTGCCATCTCGATCGTTTCCCACATTTTCACGAGAACTTTGACCAGATACCCAATGGGCTGCACAAGAAACTCAGCTTCGACCTCGGTGAACTCGCCGGTCAGCGCGCTGTACTCGCGGATGGTCTGAATCTCTATGTAGGAAAACAGCGGTAGATGTGCCGGGTCGAAATTCTCGATCCGGCTGACTTCCTGGCTTGTCGAGATTTGGATGGGAAAAGACTGACCAAGAAACCCGGTTGCGGCGTTTACAACTCTGGACTCTCCGATCCCTATGAGCGACAGCAGCGCACCCCATGTTTCTGACAGCGCCTTATCAAGCCCCATGTCATGCGCGGAGTATCCGGCAAGAACCGTAATGACAAGCAATGCGCCGATGGTGCGGGAAGAGATTGCGCGATGTAACTCCCAGGTTTCGGACGGGAGGCGTGCCGGATCAATCGACGCCATGTATTGGCCCTTTCTAGACTGTAGTCAAAACGCGCATGTCGCTGTCTGCAACAGCAGCTTGTTTACCAGCCAACTGAATGCCTGTGGTCTGCTCGTCGGTTCCACCGTAGATTTGCCGGAGCACGCCAGCAGAAAGGTCGGCAGGCAAACCGTCAAAAACGATCTCGCCGGCGCGAAACGCAATGATCCTGTCGGCGAATTCAAGTGCAAACTCGACCTGATGCAACGAGCACAATACGGTGGTTTTTCTCTGACGTGATGCGGCCCGCAGCAGTTGCAGCACCTGCCTGCTAACTGTGGGGTCCAAACTGGCAACGGGTTCATCTGCCAGAACCACATCCGGGTCGTTTATAAAGGCTCTTGCGATGGCCACCCTTTGCTGCTGGCCCCCGGACAGTTCTGACGCGCGTCGATAGAGCTGTTTTTCCTCCAACTCCACCTCTTCGAGAAGCCTGCAGGCTTTTCTTTGCTGCTCCTGAGGGAAAAGCTTGAACAGCGCGCGCCAGGTCGGCGTGATCGGTAGTAGCCCAGCGAGCACGTTGTGCAGCACGCTGAGCCGCGGCACGAGATGAAGTTGCTGATGAACCATTCCAATATGGCCGCGGATCTTTGCCAGGTTCTTCAACGTCACTGGTTCGCCTTCGAACACAACCCGGCCTTGAGTCGGCATCACAAGACCATTGACGGTGTTCAGGATTGTAGACTTTCCCGCGCCTGATGGGCCAAGGAGCACGCAGAACTGCCCATTCGGCACGTCAAAACTCACATCATGACTTGCGCGTGTGCCATCTGGAAAGACATGCGTGATCCCATCGAACCTAAGCATATGGCGTATCCTTTTAGCCCAAAATAAGGCTCGCGCCGATGACGCGAGCCTGGCTTTTGATTTTGACCACTACCGTTCGCCGGCTTTATCGATGATCTCACCTTTCAGGCTGTCGGTCAGACCGGCCAGCGTTTCAAGCGTTCCCAGCATTTGGTCTAGCGGATATTCGGTGTCGTAACGGTCCACTACCTTGCCGCCGAAGCCACGCACGAATTGCGGGTCAACCCTCGTGTGGATTTCACCGAAGGCAAGCCGGATGCGGGCTTTCAGATCATCGTCGAGGTTGGTGTTGATAGCCATTGGCGGGTTCGGAATACCTACGGATTTGGCTAGAACTATGAACTCGGCAGGGTCAAGAACACCGGCAGTGACAGCTTTTTCATACGCAACGAAAGAGGCCGCAGCCGCATCGACGCGCCCTTCAGACAGCGCCGCCAGCGAATTGGTGTGGCTTCCCGCGATGATGATTTTGTCCAAATCCTTGACTGGATCAACGTCGGCTTCAAGAACCATCGCAAAAGGGAAGTTGAACGAGGACGTCGAATTGGGGTCACCAACAGCAAGGCTGCGACCTTTAAGGTCTTCAAGCGTTTCGAAACCGGCATCCCGCCGTGCATAGATGCCTGAATAGTACACAGCCTCATTGTCTTTGACATCGACAGCCAAAAGCTCAGCGCCGCACAATTCGTGCGCCTGACCAAAGGTCACGGCACCGTACCATCCGATGTCCGCCTGATCGTTGCACAGCCCGTGCACGGCGGCAGCGTAGCTATCCGCAAGTGTCAGTTCAAAGTGAATGTCGTAGATGTCTGTGATCGCATTGAACACAGGGCGGTAATCACTGAGCGTATCGCGAGCACCGATTTCGGCGGGCACCATCACGACCCGCACCGGATCATCGGATGTGCCTGTCGGCAAATCCTGAGCGGCAGCATAGTTCAAAGGCAGCGTCGCACAAAGCGCAGCGGCAAATAGTCGAGACACAAACACCGTTGTCCTCCATGAAAACTAATCAGTCGATTTGGCATTCAGCATGAAAGCTGAAGGCGCTGTTCCGAGTAGTCAGACGGTGTTCGAATACTGAGAAGGTTTTGTGACATCACCCCGAAAAGAAAAATGATAACATAAAAACAATAGGATAGAATGAGGCAAATGAGCGATCACTTGCAAATTTGTCGGACCATAAGCGCATTTGTCTAGTATTGTACAACCGGCAGAAAGAGCAGCCTGTTTGATGTGAGTAGGTGTGATTCTCCGATCCGGGCGGCACGCAGTTTGTAAACGCGCGGGTTTTGCAGGTTCGTTTCGGCTTTCGGCGGCCGCTGTCGCATTATCTGGGGTCGAAAGCGAATTCCATACGCGTCCCGCCAGGTTCCAATATCATGAAGTGTATTTTGGGTCCTTTACCCGACGGCTCAGGTGCAAATTCCACCACCACGCCAGGCCAGCTAGAAACGCGCGTGTATAACCGATCCAGCACCTCTTTGGAGCCAACTTTGAGCGCAAGGTGATGCAACCCGATGTTGGCTCGCCGGTCAAAGTCGCTGCCTGTCTCGTCCAGACGCTGCCAAAGCGTTATGCGTGAGTGGCCGTCCGAAACAAAGGCTGCCGGATAATCTGCGTTACCACCAATCTCGTCCCACAGAAGGCAGTCGGTAAAGAAATCGCGGGTTGCTGACAGATTTCCGACGGTCAATCCAATATGGTCAATGCCGAGTGTATCTGTTTTCATCTCAACTCCTCCTGATGATGAGAAATGCGATAAACCGGGGCGGTTGACCGGGCAATGATTTTTCTCGGGGCTTGGAGCAGGTCGGGATGGTTGAACCGGCGCTGACGCCGCAAAAACAGCACGCAAGAACGTCAGTTGGATTGTTGTATAGAAGTCCGTAACTCAAGGCGATTGGGCTGAATTCCCCAGCGGCGATTCAGCCTGATTGATCATTGACCCAGCCAAGGACAGTTCACATATAATTCTGTTGCAATTTGGCTGTATCAAAGCTCTCGACCTAATCCGTTTGCTTGTTGAAATGTGCCAATTTACCTACTCAAATTTCTGGTCCTTCACAGCTCTGGCACTCAAGAGGAGTTCTTGATGTCTCGGAATGCCGTCTGGACCGCGATCCGCGATACTCTGTCTTTCGAGATCGCTGGTGGTCGGTACCTTCCCGAGGACAAGCTTCCTACAGAATCTGAGTTATCGTCGCGCTTTGGCGTGCACCGTCATACCGTGCGGCGCGCAATTGCTGACCTTGTGAGCGCAGGCGTTCTGCGGACGCAACAGGGTGCCGGCGTTTTTGTCGTTCGTAAGCCAACCCAGTACACCATCGGTCATCGTGTACGCTTTCATCAGAATCTAAAATCCATCGGGCAAACACCATCACGCAAAAGTCTGTTTCGTGAGACACGCGCCGCCGATCTCGAAGAAGCCAAAGCGCTGAAAATCTCGCCGGGCGTCAAAGTGCATGTCAACGAGGGGCTAAGGATGGCAGATGGTCAGCCGATTTCCGTTTATCGCTGTATTTTCCCGGCCTTTCGTTTTCCAAACATGCTTGATGCATTTGACCGCACCGGCTCGGTTACTGCCGCATTTGCGGCTCACGGTATCGACGATTATGTTCGCGCGTGGACCGAGGTCAATTCAGTTCGCGCAAGCAAGACAATCGCGGGCCACCTCGGCTTGCGGCCCGGTGCGCCTGTCTTGCGTCTGGTTTCGATCAATACCGAACAGAATGGACAACCCATAGAATATGGTCGCACCTGGTTTTCGGGCGACCATATAACCCTCACAATTGGCCAACGTTCGGGCGATTGAGCGGTCGCCAAAGTCTCAGTCGGTATTTCAAGCTTGAATTACAGGAACATGGCAGGGGGGCCCGTTTGCTCGAGCGTGAGTATCGTACGTCAGGTCCAATGGGGCAGATTAGAGTGATTCAATATGCGAGGGTTTGCGGCTCTTCGTGACACCAACGATTGGAGACGAGATGGCAGCTCGCAACACTCAGCAGCAACAGCGACAAGACCGTCAAAGACATGCGCAAACCCAATGTGGAATCGAGCGCCGACGCCGAGCGCTCAAGACCCGCATCTAATTGGAGAACTGCGATCTGCCAAACCGCCTTAACCAACAAACCGACACCTTCGTCGAGCATTTGGGTGCTTTGGGACAACGATCGAGGCATTCCTGCTTGGTGTCGACTGGCGACTTTCGCGCCCAGATCATGCCTGTTTGCCGGGCAAGTGGAGAAGTGTGTGCTTAGGGGTATTCCCCTGGGTTACAGGAGGAGCATCCCCCATGACGCAGAACTGACGGATCGAGGGTCTAGGGCTTTGGTAGCCAGCACTCGTTAGCTAGATAGCGAAAACCCGACCGGGAAAACGGATACGACGGAATGGAAAGGTCAGGCATCTTACATTCTTGAGTTGTCAAATCAGCTTTCCGGGGATCGTGATGTTGTCGCCCCTGCAGTAACTTCGATGTAGACGCTGACAGTGAAACCCCTGCAGTGCATTGTGGATCTGTGGTTGTTTGAATTGGCGACGGGCCGGGACTTTGGGAATCTACGAAACGCCCACAACGAAAAGTCAGTTAAGTTCGTTGACCGCACGATGATCAACGAAACTTCGGCCGATACCGAATTAGTGTGATCTGCCGCCCGGACTCATTGGGTTGCTGTCTGCTCGTTTGAAAGCTCAGCTCGCACGGCTTGTTAGTTACCCAAGAAAGGCTGATAAGCTGTCGTTGAGGAGCTTCAAAGCAGTCAGGGCCAGAAAGACATAGACCACCATTACGAATATGCTTTGATCGACCACTTTGTGCAGCCGAAATCCCAGAAAAACCCCAAGCAACAAAATCGGTGATAGAATAGCACTGATCTTCAAGCTGGACATCGAGAGCGTTCCAAAGGCCCCGTACGCAATGGTCTTCAGAAAGTTCAACGTGAAGAAGAACATCGTGTTGGTTCCCACAAACCATGACTTTTCGAGCCGCTGTTGAAGCAGATACCCTTTTACGGGCGGGCCACCCGCATGAGCGATGAAACTGGAAAAGCCAGACAGCGTGCCAAGCGCAAACACCACCGGCCTTGGCGTATGACCGTGGGGCTGATCACGATGCCGCAAAATCAGGAACTGCAAAACAAAGAACGCAGCCAGCAGCCCCACCAGGAACTTCACGGTATTTGCGTCCATGTATTGGAACGAAACACTCCCCAGGCCCAACCCAAAAAGGGCAGCCGGCAACAGTCCAAGAATGATCCGCCGATCCCAGGTCAGGCGATAGCGCCACACGATCAGCAGATCCATGACCAGAAGAATCGGCATCATCACGGCGGCCGCAAACTGCGGCGTCACAAAGAGCGACATCATTGGAACAGCCATCACACCCAGACCGCCGCCAAAGCCGCTCTTGGAAAAACCTGTGAGCAGTACGGCGAGTACTGCTACGGCAAAAAATGCAACTGATTGATCCATAAGGGCGGGCTTTCGGTTGTTTGACACCCGCATATCGGACTAAAGTAAATCTGTGAAACGATTTTATGTGCTTCTAAAAATCTAAAATGAAGATTTCATTTGATACCCGAGAATTACGCACTTTTGCCATGTTGGCAGACGAGTTGAGCTTTACGACGGTCGCCGAACGACAAAACACAGTGCAATCCGCTATCAGCGCGCAGATCAGCAAACTTGAAGCCAGTCTTGGACAGCAGCTGGTCTCTCGTGGTCGGGGCAAGAAAGTTGCGCTGACCAAAGATGGCGAAGTCTTTTTGGTCTATGTCAGACGTATCCTGTCCCTCTCCGATGAGGCGGTAGAGGTCATGCAAACCGCCAATGCCCGACAGATACTCAGGCTGGGCACGACCGTTACGCTCGCAATGTCAATTGTTGCGCAATCCCTTGGCGCGTTCTCGCGATTGCGACCTGACATTCAAATTCAGATCCAATGCGACCGAAGCGATCGTCTTCTAGAGCGGCTGGAAGGCGGCGACATTGATGTTGCATTCATGATGGACCAGGGCCGCCATAGCTTTCGGTCCTTTGTCCAGTCCATGGACCTTCATTGGGCCTCTTCGCCAGACTTTGAGATGCCACCAAACGGGCCAATTCCATTGGCGTTCCTGACGGACGGGCGCGATCTAAGGCGGCACGCGCTGCGGGCATTGGACGCCGCGGGTATGAAGGGGCGTGTTTCTCATCTCAGCCCGCATCCCGTCGGCGTCAGAACACTTGTTCAGGCAGGTTTGGCACTGACTGTGATGCCCGCTAACTCGATCGTGTCGCCCTTGGTTCCTGCACACCCATCCTTAGGGCTGCCGCCGCTCGCACGTGTCGCACTGGCTGCTTACAAGGCACCTTACGATGCCAGCGGTTGCCAGGATCTGTTGATCGAGCAACTCGCGGCCGGATCAAGACCATCCTGATGGCACCCCCACGCGGCGGCGGAGGTCCGGAATGCCCTTCGCGCTGCAACGTCCTAAATTATAGCTGGATGTCGGCTTTGGGCAGATCACTCTGATGAGGCAAAACGTTGACGCCAGCTATGAGCAGTCCGCGAGGGTAACCCGTTGAGGTATAGGTCTTATTGGCTCCTGTAGTCTTCCATAGCACCGTTGGAAGCTACGCCGGGATGTTGAACCCGCTATAGACCTCAGTAGGCCAAGGCTTCACAAGTAAGCAAATCGCTTCTTGATTTTATTATACTTTGTTTGACATTGATAACCATTTCTTCCAATTTTGCTCAAAATGGCCATCGGTCTAATCGAAATAGAAACTCACAATTCTTGCCAGGAAAGCAAACTGACTCGATGTCTTTAAGGTCGTTATTCGAAGGGAGTGCAAATGAGCCTGATTGCACAAGCTGAGCGGGTTGGAGAATTCACTTATCTGGATGCCTCAACCCAGACGTCTTTGCTGCGCAACGGCAAAGTGTACACACGACGCGACAACAGTGGGTCGGATGATAAATGGGTTGGCACGACCTTCGATAGACGCGAGATACGCGTGCGCGATGCCCGCGCCTTTGACGGTGCGGCGCGGCGTCGGCTAGACCCTAACGGTTTCGAGCTGTTGCAGAGGCCGATGGACGGTCCCGACATTGACTTTCTTGATAACCAGCAGGTGGTGCGACGCTACTACCCTCAGTGCCAAGAGATCATTCGGCAGGCTACCGGTGCTAACGTCGTGGCGGCGTTCGATCACAATGTCCGTTCGGTTTCGGGTAACCGAAACTTGCAGCGGATTGTTGGTGGGCAACAGGTGCAGCCACCGCTGCATATGGTCCATGGCGACTACACCATGACCAGCGCACCACAGCGGCTGCGAGATCTGACCCGGCCGCCGACAGGCAATGATACCTACAGTTTCATTTTAGAAGATGGGAGGACGCTGCTCGACAAGGATGCGGTGGACGAGGCGATCAGAAAGGGGCGTTATGCTATCATCAACTTGTGGCGTAACATCGACCACAACCCAGTCATGACCGACCCTCTGGCTCTGTGCGATGCAGCCTTGGTCAGTCCGAAGGATCTGGTGGTGTTCGAAATCCACTATGCGGACCGGATCGGCGAAAATTACTATGCCAAATACTCGGAGCAGCATCAGTGGCTCTTTTACCCTGAGATGACGCGGGATGAGGCCTTGTTGATCAAGCAATGGGACTCCGCTGGTGAACTCTCTCGTTCGCAGGGGGCGAATGCAGACAGCGCTCAACCGGGGGGTGCTTCAACCTTCAGTTTCCATAGCGCCTTTACCGACCCGTCAGTTGGAGACGACGCTCCGGACCGGTGGAGTATCGAGGTGCGCTGCGCCGTCCTATACGACGCATAACAATTTGTAACCGCGAACTGAGGAACGCTATGCCGACAGTCTGTGCAATCATTGGAGCTGGAGAGGGCTTGGGCGCTTCGCTGGCGCGCAAATTCTGCAGCGAAGGGATGGACATTGCTTTGGTCTCGCGCACTGAACAGGGTAGTGACGCAGCAAAGACAGCGGCCCTTGAAGCGAGGCCTGAGGCACAGGTGCGATACTATCGCGCAGACGCGACCGACCCTGCGACACTTGAAGAGGCGCTGTCAATCGCTGCCGGTGAGCTGGGCCCGATCGATGTGCTGATCTACAATGTGCGTGATGCATTTACGGCCATCGATCCTCTGGAGATGAGCTATGAGGCGCTGGAGGCAACTTTGCGGCTCGAGGTCATCGGTGCTTTTGCGGCGGCAAAAGCAGTGCTGCCCACGATGCGCAGAAATGGCGGGGGCAGTGTGTTTTTTTCAAGTTCGACCGCAGCTTTCAGAGGGTCAGGTAAGATGCCGCTTTATGCGATCGGAAAATTCGGTCTTAGAGCGTTGTCGCAAAGCCTGACACGTGCTTATGCCAAGGACGGCATTCATATCGTTCATGTGCGACTAGACTGCGACCTGGATGTTCCGGTGATGCATGAACGCTATGGCGACCGCTACGACCCTGAGAAACTGGCGCACCCGGATGACGTGGCGCTCAGCTATTGGCATGCTTATTTGCAGCCGAGATCGGCCTGGAGCAATGAGATTGAGCTGCGCCCCTACTCGGAAACCTGGACCTTCTAATCGTCCGCACTCGTTTTCCAGACCTTGCATACGCTAAGAAGGGGGAGGGGGATCGCGCGCTAGCTGATCCACAACAAAGCGCTGCGAGCAACCGGTTGTATTCAGACCCGGGCCCAGGCTTTGGGCGTTACGAAGGACTGCACCCAGTCCATTTGAATAGAGGTTCTGATGTATTGGTGTATGGCTCAAAACTGCTGCGATTTCAGGGTTGCGGGTATCGGACAGCAGGTCGTCTGTCACGATAGATCAGCCGAGGGCTTCTTGGGGTCTCCGTTTCAAACGTGACGCTGTGTGCTGCTCCAACTGCCGTTAGGTACAGCGCAATATCTCAGCCTTCGGTATTTGGACCGAGTTGAAGCCCTAGTCACGGATCTGTTCAGTGATGCTGTTTTCGCGAATGGCAAGAACCGAGGAATAGGTTGAGACCAAATAGGGTACGCAATACGTCACCAGGATCTTTGCAACCATTGTCAGATCGATGTCGCCCGATAGCAGGCGGTCGCCATGATTGATCGCGGCCAAAACTGTACCAACGATCAGGGAGATGCGCGTCGCGCGCCGGACTACTGGTCGAGTTAAGGCAATGTGCCAAAACCCCAATACAGCGCTTGACCTCATCTATGATCCACCATTCTTCGCCAGTTCAGAACCTTAGTACACAACCACCGAGCGGATGCTTTCGCCCTTATGCATCAGGTCGAAGCCGTGGTTGATGTCGTCCAGCCCCATGGTGTGGGTGA
>NZ_JBQFOQ010000014.1:0-96680 GCF_056533645.1 Ruegeria sp. G10
TCTCATCTCCACTCCTTGGCGGTTACGATGAGCCAGAAACCCTCTCTTATCAAATCGACTTAAACTGTCCCATTGGTGCTGACGTCAGACAAAGCGGCAACGTGAGGATGTGCTTGCCCACTGCAAGATAGCCACTGCAGTGCCACGGGCTGATTTGACAGGCCAGAACTTTGAGATTTCTGAGATGTTAGGCGCATCTGCACGAGATAGCATATTGGCATCCGAGGGGAATGGGTTGTTGCTCCTTTCAGAGGATCAGGGGCTTAGGCAGTGGGCGACAGCGGCCCTTAGTGTCAAGGCCAGTTGGCTTCAACCAGCTTTACTGATCGCAAAAGACAAGGGTCTAGTCTCGATTGAGGACTACACGAAATTCCTCGTTGATTGCCTAAACCGTCAATTCACGTACGTCTCGTTGGACTCCCATGCATTGCTGACACAGGCGAAAGCAGATGCGTTCAACGCCAGCGATACCATTAGACGGATGCTGGAAGTGCTTGGAGGTAAGAATGCCGATCTGGAAAGCAACCTTGAGGTGGCGGCAAATTTCCTTGACCTCGTTTTCCAGACAACTGAGCAAGAGTTCTTGCGTAATCGCTATGCCAGCTTGGTCATGGAGGCCTTCTGTGCTCCAAGAAAAGACAAAGCGGTCGAAGTAATCAAACATCTGACGAAACAGGTTACTTTTCGTGCATTCAACCTAATCGAACACGCTTGCTGGTGGCAAACAGGGCAACAAATCGGCACGCCCATGTTTCAGCCGCAGCTTGGAGCGCTGCTGGCGTCCCCGTCACAACGGCCGTTGGTGTTTCCCCGGGCCATAAAATTTCGGATCACAGAAAAGGTAAGGCTGCTTGGTTCGTGCTTCCCAAGCTGAACCACTTATTATGTACGTGAATGTCCGCTTTGCGACCTGCCCAACTCGCCGTGCGCGGGTGCAGCGAATTTCCGGTTTCCGCCGCTTGGCACCGGAATCTTCCATTTATCCCGGGTATTCCGATGGGTTTCCGCGCGGCGCTGCGTTTTTAATGATGTGTTATTTTCAGTGCTATAGACGCTTTAAAGATGTACTTTTCAAAGAGAATCTCTTGCCTTTTCTTTGAAATAATATGATTTAAGGCGTCATGAACGCTGGAAGATCGAAAAATCTGAAGAAAGTTCTCGACTCAGTGCCCGCGGGATATCTCGTCGATGCCAACTGGCTCACCGCCCATGGCATAGCCTACGAAACCTTTCGCGACTATGTAAAACGGGGCTGGCTCGAACGCGTTCACCGTGGCGTTTTTCGCCGACCTGTTCCCAATCCGCCCGTATCAAACACCGTTGACTGGAAGGCCTGCCTGATGTCGATGCAACATATCATGGGCTATGATATTCATATCGGTGGCAAAACCGCTCTCTCACAACAGGGCTACGACCACTACTTGCGTTTGGGCAACAACGCCCCCGTCTGGATCTATGGCTTCAAAATACCCAACTGGCTCACGAAGCTACCACTCAATGCGCCTATAGAAACGCGCAATACGTCGCTGTTCGCTGACCAGGCACTTGGCGTTACAAATGACGACATAAAATCTGAAAACTCCCTCCCGTGGGACTGGCAACTGCGCATGTCGGCCCCCGAACGGGCGGTCATGGAAGCCATGGACGAATTGCCGGACCATGAGAGTTTTCACAACCTCGACATGGTGTTCGAAGGCTTGACGACACTACGACCTAAGTTGCTCTCAGCGCTCTTGCTGAGCTGCAAGAAAATAAAGGTCAAGCGCCTCTTCTTTGTTTTTGCGGATCGCCACAATCACCCCTGGCGTAAACGACTTGATGCTGACGCCTTCAACCTCGGGACGGGGGATCGAGCATTGGTCGAAGGGGGTCGGATACATCCGCGATATCGCATCATGGTACCCGAAGAGTTCGCCACGACAGGGGCAGAAAATGGCGCGTAGAAATTATGAATCCCAGGTCGCCCTTCTCGTGCGTGTATTGCCTTACGTCGCGAGGGAAGAGATATTCGCGCTCAAGGGCGGGACAGCGATCAACCTCTTCTATCGCGATCTACCGCGACTCTCGGTTGATATCGACCTGACATATCTGCCGATCAAAGAGCGTGAACTGAGCCTCGTCGAGATCAACGAAGCCATGGATCGGATCGCTAAGTCGATCGAAAAGGGTATCAGCGGGGCGAAGGCTCAAAGAATAAAAGGAGGTGGGGGCGGCGCCACCCGCGTGCTTGCGCGTCTGGAAGATGCAGAAGTCAAAATCGAGACCTCGCCTGTCACACGCGGCGTTGTTCATGACCCCGAAACCCGGGCGGTCTCCGACGCCGTAGCAGACGCGTTTGGCTATGCAGAAATGCAGATCGTCTCATTCGAAGATTTGTTCGGCGGTAAGCTCCACGCAGCCGTGGATCGCCAGCATCCACGCGATCTTTATGATGTAAAGCTACTCTACGAACACGAAAGACTGACGGATGATCTGTTCCGGACTTTCCTGATCTACATCGCCAGTTCGGCACGTCCGGCACACGAATTGCTGAATCCCAACCTGATCGCCCTAGATCAACCTTATGTGCGTGAGTTCGAGGGCATGACTAAGTCAGCCGTCGGCCTGGATGACCTACTGACGACGCGCAACCAACTGATTGCGGATATCCAATCTCGCTTCGACAAACCCACCAGACAATTCTTGCTCAGTCTGCAGGATGGCGCGCCGGATTTCGCCGTAATAGATCGACCGCAAGCCGCCTATCTTCCCGCCGTGCGTTGGAAGCTTCTCAATCTGGAGCGCCTGATCCGGGACAACCCGAAAAAGCACGTCGAGCAAAGGGAAGAACTCGAGAAACTCCTAGGTCGCCTCTTCGACTGATTTAAATTCAATGTCCGACCAATTGAAAGCGCGGGGACATTTCCGCGCCGCTTATTGTCACTGCGTATAATGCCGAGAAATTCGAACATCCCATTACGATTCAGGAGGCTCATTCTTCTCCGTTATGGGAGCCGCCTGTCATCAGGTCAAGAATCGTCAATCGGTAGGTAAGCCGTAAGGAAGTCAAATTGGGTTGGCTTCAGCGAATTTCCGAATGTACGCGAGAAATGCACGGTCGGGATCTTTGGGTGGTTCCATTCCCGCAGACCAGTCACGCCATTGGCCCTCAATGTAGTAGATGTCATACCCCGGATGGCGCAGACGAGCAGTTTCGCAGGTTTCGGTCTTTAAGGCGTCACCTCTTTTTTCTAGCCAGGCCGGACGCGGCTTGATGCTTGGAGCAACAGGTACTTGAACGTGTTCTTCCTGTTCTTGTGCTTTTGCCTGACGTCCAATGGACGAAAATTTTAGAGCAAGTTCCGCCCATTCGTGCCGTACTTCAGCCCCTTACCCTCCCTGGTCCAACACTAGCCAATAGCGTGTGTACCGGAGTTCACCCGTTCGGGTCAGCGCCCCCTTCTCGACCAATTCCTGCAGATCCCGCGTCGCGGTGGCCCGCGACGTTCCCGTGATCGAGATATAGTTCTCGGCGCTGAGCCCGCCTTTGAACCCGTCCGGCCCAGCCTTGAACAACCGGGCGATTACCTTGCCTTGGCGGGCGTTAAACTGATCACGATGTCGGTCGTAGAAATGCGTCTTGGATATGAAGAAACCGACCCGCTCGAGCGTCACCTGCTGCGCTGTAAGGACAGTCTCGGCGAACCAAACGAGCCATGGCGTGACGTCCAGCGTCTTTTGATGGCGTTCAAGCTGATCGTAGTAAGCCTTCCTCTCTCTCTCGATCGTGAAAGCAAGGGCAATCAGGCTTGGCTGACCAATATTTTGCGCCAGGGATTTTTCCGCCAGCGCCCTGCCCAATCGGCCATTGCCGTCTTCAAAGGGGTGAATGCTCTCGAAATACAGATGGCTCAATCCGGCCCGGATCAGTGCGCGCAATGGTTCGGGACCGTTTGGTGCGGTCCGATTAAACCAGGCTACGAACTGATCCATTTCAGCCGAAACCTGATGTGAAGGTGGCGCTTCGAAATGCACCGTAGGACGGTCTAGCTTGCCTGAGACGATTTGCATCGCATCCTCATGGCTCCGGTAAGATCCAATCGATTCCAGATGCCTGTCATGGGACAGAAGCATGTCATGCCACAGAAACAGGGTGTCGTGCGACAGTGGTTCCGAAAAGTTAGAATAAACATCCACCATCATTTCAGAAACGCCCTGCTCACGCGGTTTGGATGGGTAGCTGTCGGGTGCCAGTCCAAGATGGCGACGCAAGGAAGATTGCACGCTGAGCCGATCCAGCATCTCACCTTCGATCGCGCTGGTCTTCATCGCTTCTTCGCTTAGCAGATCGATCCGCAATTGATCGCGATCCGATGTGTTCACATGATGAACTGCTCCAAGAACTTCCCCTGAGGACAACAGGAACTGTTGTTCATATGGTTCAAGTCTTGTGGCATCGTAACGAAAATTCGGCCAATCAGGGTTTTGCCAGTTCCACATCGTGAGGTATCAGCCTCCTTTCTATAGCTCACCATTTATGTATATGTGATTTATAGAGGTCAATCCTATTGCTCACTTTTCAAACTCTTCAATCTGATCATTGATTGAACGTGTAGTCTGAAAACAGTAGATTTCATCCTGTTTCCACAAATTTACGTAGCACTGGAGGTCCGTGAGAGCATTGCCTTTGGAGACAGCTCTCCCTTTTCGATCTTAGCCAGCAATGAAATCAGGTAAGCCGCTGGAGATTGAATATTCTCAGCACGTTGAAAGATGTATCCGAGGACAATGAAGCGAATAGCTGGGCCAAACATCGATTTCATTGCATACCAGGTTTGGCCAAGCCGGAGATACTCGGCGATATCATCCATAAGTCGATCACAGTGGTGCTGATCTTTTGCAAAACGTAGTTCTGAGCATAGCCGTGGAAAACTGCGCTCCACTTGGTCTGGAGAAACTTGAATCTGAGAAAGTTCTTCTTTCTTAACTTCCGGATTCAAAGAGTCCTCTTTGTGCCCCTCAATTTCATTGTCAGTGGCCCTCAAATTTTCTGTATCTGTCTGTGTTATCTCTGAGATTTCCACAGAGATTTCTGCCAGCAGTTCGCTGAGCACATTCGCATCTGGTTTGCGACGCAGAGCATTGCGTACGGTGGCCATCAAACCCGAGATTTTGGTGTCGTCTGCCAGAAGCTCCCTGAGACGCGCCAGAGCGGCAGAAACCTTGTCGCGGAGCACAGTGAACTCCAGAACTCGATCAGCATGCCTCTGGGCTTCCTGGATGAACTCAGCGTGCCGTTCAGACAAAGGCATCAGGGAGAGCCCAGTTGCGGTGACTACCCTGCCCTGTCGATCCCGGCGGATCCATCGCTTGCCGTTTGCGCTCATGACGCGGCGGATAAGTCCAAGCTCAACCAGCGTCGAGATATGACGTTCAACTGTCTGGACGCTGACATGAGTTCGTTTGGCGATCGCGGCGTTGGAAGCGAAGCAGATGTGATGATCATCTTGGTCCGCAGCAATCTGATCACCGCCCACAAAGGAAATCATCGCTCTCAGGACATTGAGAGTCGTGGATTTTAACCCAAGAGGTTCTCTGGCCTCTTCAATGGCGCGAAGAAGCATCCATTTTTTGGGCGTACTATTCCCCTGCCCTGTCGTTGCCGACAAGGTTGCTCCATTTGGAGCCAATGCTGTTAGTGTCTTCATGAAATTTTGTCAGCAGACAAAGAAAACCTGTTCACCCAGAGGCGTTTTTTATTGTGTCGTGATTCGCGGGCTGTTAGGGTTTAGGTGTCTAATCTATAACCACTAGTTGGTTTTCAGCCCTCGGAGCCTCAGGTTTCGGGGGTTTCTTTTTTGCTTTTCTCCTCTTTGCTCGTTACCTCATGTAGAGTTAACACCTGTTAACTCGCTTAATCCTCGGCGCTTTCTTTGAAACGCTCGTAGGAATCTTGAATGATTTGTCCAAGGTTGTCCGAAAGCCAGCTTGTATAGGCTTCATTGTCGCCTGCCCTTTTGATAGTCATGCTCACCGCAGAATTGCTGGTCTTGATGACAACGTCGGGCGCCGGTCGGATTTCCTGTGCTGCTTTCTTAGGGGTCAAGCTGCTTAGGAGACCGTTTAACCGATCGTCTGAATTAGCAACGTTGAGCGTCTCCAGGAGCTTCTTGGCCTTGTCTGCTGTTATCAGTCCTTTCCGTAACGCATCGGCTAGAGCTGTCCATTTGGGTCGTCCAGATTTCGGTGCTGGACCAATCATATCCCCGAGATCGTCCGGAATATCGTTTGTGACTCGCTCTAATTGTGACAGCGTGTTCTTGGAAATCGCCAGAGCTGTGATCGCTTCCGAGCGGTCATATCCTTGGTTTAATATTTCGCGTGCGAACCGGGCTCTCTCGTAATAGCTGAGGTCAACCCGCGAGGAGTTCTCTAGACCCTTTGCCTGAAGCGCTTCCTTATCATCAAGTGTTCTTACCAGTGCGCGAACAGGCTGGTTTAGATACTGACAAGCTAAGATGCGACGGCGGCCGTAGATGACCTCGAAGTGACCGTCGACTTCCTCAGAAGGACGCAACAGGACGGGAACTTGTTGGCCTCCTGCGTCCTTGATGCTTTCAGCGAGTTCCAGAACAGCTGAATCGACGTCCGCTTCTGGGTTGGAGTTAACAGGTGTTAACTCGATCTCAAGTCTATCTTTTGGACCCCACGGCAAAACGAGTGAGGTATCGATGTCTTGGATGCCTCCGGCTCCAACACGGACCGAAGCAATCGTACCGCGTGGAAGTGCAGCATTGGCGCGTTCCGTTTTCGTGGGTGGGATTGGTGGGTTTCCGGCTGCTGCTGCAATCGCTGCAGCCATGCTGGTTTTGTTTTGTTTAAGTGCCATTTCAACGGCCCCAAGCGGTTTGAATCATGTTTGATACTTCGTGCCCAACAGCATCCATACTTGATCGGGCGCGGTCATAGGTCGATCTCGTCATTTCAGATCGAACGACTTCATACATTGTCATCTTCAGCATCGCAGCATCAGCAATGGCAGTGCTTCGCAGAGCAGTCGCACTGATCACCCGATCCTGAAACAACGCCCTCATCAGACTAACAATTTGCTGAGATGGTGTGTCTGAGGGGTCGTCTCTTGTTATGAGGAACCGGAAATTATCGTGGACGATCGGAATCCCGGAGTTCTCAAACTCTTCCAGATATGCCGAAGTCATTTCAAGAAACTGCTGCGTAGAGGCTACGTCCAACATGCTGGGTGTCAGCGGCACGATGACAGACGTTGCCGCGAATAATCCCGCCAGCGTCAGGAAACCCAAAGAAGGTGGGCTATCGACAATGATCACATCATAGTCTGCCTCCACCGTCTCGATCGCATTGGCGAGCCGATTATAAAAGGGGATACCTTTCCGGGCGTAAACAGCAGTTTCCGTTTCAAACTCAGACAGGATCAACTGTGCGGGGGAAAGATCCAGGCCGGGGAAGTAGGTGGCCCGAATACACTCGGACATTGGCACTGGATCCTCGTAGCGCAAAGCATCATAGATTGAATTTCCTTCAAACTCTATCTCGGGCTGAATTCCGCAAAAACCAGTCAGGCTGCCTTGTGGGTCAAGATCGATGGCCAGAACGCGATAACCTTGAAGCGCAAGATAGTGACACAGGTGAATTGCCGAGGTGGACTTTGCACTACCACCCTTGAAGTTCATAAGTTGAATGACCTGAAGCCGGTCGCCATCGCGACGGCCGGGGAGGTATTTGCCGGGCTTTCTAGAACTGCCTTCAAGAATCTGGCGCATCGTTTTGATTTCGGCGCCGGAATAAAAACGTCGGCCGTTTCTGTTGACTTCCGGCTCGGGAAGTGAGCCCTCAGCATGGCCTTTTCGAAGGTACTGTCCGGTTGTCCCAAACAGGTCGGCAACCTCAGTCGCACTGAAAAGGCGGAGGGTCTTTGACAGCTCAGGAGAGTACGCCTGAGTTAGGTGTGTAGTAAGTGCAACTTGTAGACGATCAGAAATTTCACGTGTAACGTGAGACTGCGTCGCCGCATCAATGGGTGTGGTCTGTAGCATAGTTGCAGTTTTCCTGCTCATTTTTGTATGGTTGCGCAACTTGAGTGTATTTAGGCACTCGTATTCCGATTCATGTCAAGAGAAAAATCAATAACTTGTGGTGCACTGTGAGACCTGCACAAACGTGCTGAAGTTAACAGCTGTTAACTCACGTCTTTGCTGAGCGCTTGAGAAGCGCTTGGAGGTTGTATGGTACCGATAAGAATTCAGACTCCGAGTCAGTATTTTAAAGGATGCTTGACCTCAGGTGCATTGTTGCTTCCCGGAGCCCAATAAAACGGTCACATCTTATCTAGTCCTCAGAAAAGTAGTTAACCGAATGCAATGCTTCACGTCGCTCCCATGCTGAATGCCTGGATTTTCCTGAGAAACGTAGATTTTTTCAAGTGATAGGGCAGGCGGCCAGTCGTAGCGGATTCATATTGATCGAGGACGCGGTTGATCTCTGGTATGTAAGGGCGGGAAGCACTTTCTGGTCTAACTGGATCAGCCGGATAGCGTGATTATAATCGATATCCTGTGCTCCAGTTGTGATCTGCCGTGACGTGTTTCCGCGCTAGCTGCGTTGACGGATGTCACGGAAAAAAACCCAGTCTGTGCAGTCAGAATATCCTTCGGGTTAGTAGTTCTTGAATAATATGAGCAAAGCTCACCTCAACAAATCGGCAGCCGGATTTTCTGCGATATCCACATCGTTGTTGCACTTTTGCGCCTGCGCCATGGAGCGATGCATGGAGAGGCGCATAGCGGCTTGGGTCAGAAAGCCCGTGTGCAACCCGTGCGGCGAGGCAAAGTCTACCGGCAGTCCGGCCAACCTCAGCCGGTGTTTGATGATATACGCAATCGCATCCAGGCCAGCGCGGGCGTTGATATCTTCAGAATCCCACAAGGCTCAAGGACTTGACTTGACCCACCAGTATGACCAAGTATGACTGAGGAGGCCCGCTATGACCATCAAGACAACACTCAGCTTTACCGACAGGCACCACCGATTCCTCAAGGAAAAGGTAGGCGAAGGGGTCTATGCCTCGGCCTCGGCGGCGGTCGCTGCAGCGGTTGAGCGGATGATCGAAGATGAAGAGGCGCGCGAAGTTGCGCTGGACGCGATGGCCAATGAAATCCGCCGCCGCGCCGCCACGCCCCGCGCTGAATTCGTTGACCATGACGATGTATTCTCTCCGGCACTGCGCCGTCTGGACCGCAACGGGTGACATACCGCCTGCGCTACCACCCTTCGGTGGCGGATGACCTTGTGACCATCTCAGAGCTGATCGAGGACTATGCCGGTCCTCAAGTCGCACGCCGCAAGCTGGCTGAAATCGCCGAAGCCGCACAAAGCCTGCGCGCGCTGCCCCATCGCGGCACCAAGCGCGATCACATTCTGCCCGGCCTGCGCGCGATTCCCGCCGCCCGCCGCGCCGTGATCGCCTTTGTCGTCGATGATGACACGCAAGAGGTGCTTGTACTGGCGATTACCTATGGCGGCGCTGACTGGATCACCCGTGCCGATGCGCGGCGCAGCTGACGCCTTACCCCAGCAGATCGGCTGCCGGGTTTTCGGCGATATCGACGTCATTATAGTAGCGTTGCGCCTGCGCGAGGGACCGATGCAGCGACAGGCGCATGGCGGCCTGAATTGGCGCGCCGTCCAGCGCGGCCTGGGTCAGGAACCCCGAGCGTAGCCCGTGGGGTGAGGCGAAGTCGTCCGGCAACCCGGCCAACGTCAGCCGGTGCTTGACGATCTGCGCAATCGCATCCGGGGAGAGGGAGCGTTTCAATACGCGATCCGCCTTTGAGATCGGACGGAAGAGCGGGCCGTCGGTGATCTTCGCTACCTCGATCCAATGCACCAGCGCCTGCGCCGCGCGGCCCTTGAGCACCAAACGAGGCGTCTCACCCTTGCTCGTGGTCTTGGTTTCCAGCAGGGAAATCCAGATCACACCGGTCTTTTCAAACTCTTTCAGGCTGACATCCTCGCGCATCAACCCAGTGATCTCAGAGCGCCGGCGCCCGCCGCTGGCCCAACCCAACATCAGGATGGCCCTGTCGCGACAATCCCGATGCGACCCCCGACAGGTGGCCAGCAGCTGTTCGAGAATGTCGCGCGTGATCGGGTGTTGTGATTTCGGGGCAGGGGGCCGGGCGGCGGCGCGGCGGGCCTTGGCGCGGGCCTGTTTGACCTGCGGGGCATCAAACGGTGATGCGAGGTTCTTCATCCGGTGAAAGGCCAGCCACGAGGCTATGCGCCGGTCCAGCGTCGACGGGGCCGGGCAGGCGAGGGACCTGCGCAAGCCTTGCGCGATCAACATCTCTGCGGTCTGACGCGCGATGTCGTCTTCCGGCGCATCATTCAGATCGCGGGCGTGATCGAGAATAAAGGCCAGTGCGGTGGCCTCATTCTCGGGCCAGTTCAGCGCCGCCCCGAAGCGCGCCTCTTTCCACGCTGTTACATAGAGCAGATCCCGCTCATAGGCGCGCAGCGTATTCGCCGGCGTCCCGCGCACATACAGATCTGTCAGTGCCTCCTGATCCTCGGCAGAGAGGGCAGGGGAGGCGGCGGGGAGGTAGGGGGCAGGGGGCTTCATGGGCACATTCTGTGCCGATTTTCGGGAGAAATCAATTACACGTAATAAGCGATACTTATCGAGTATAACGCCAAATTTGGGTAACAACCCATATAATGGTCATAAAGCGCTTATTATGAGTGCAATAGCCCAACGATACAGGAAATATTGACGAAATATCGTGCAACAAAACCTACAACTATTTATCTGCGCAGCAATAACGAGCGCGCGTTATCAGGTCCTTGATCGGCGGAAGCTCTACGATGCTGGATCGAACGGCATATCCGCTGATGACGCGACCGGGCCGTGCGGGGAAGGGCAGTTTGACAAGACCATTTCTCGAGAGCTCCTGGTCAAGTGCATCAACGGCGAAGATGACATGATCGCTGGCACGGGCAACCGCCATCATTGCCGTCAGCGACATGATCCGGAGCGAGAATTGCCGTGAGGATACAGCCATGCGCTGTGCCCAGCTTTGAACGGTCCCCTCAAGTTTATCGTCACTAGAAAACCCGATCCAGGGATAGTCAGCCAACAGTTCAGCTTGGGGCGTCTCCGCCGAAAGCAAGGGATGCCCTTGCCGGACAAAGACCTGCAGTTCCATTTCAAGCAGGGGTTCGCAATGCACGCCGGGTCTGTCGAATTCCTCGGACAACACCCCGAAGTAAATGTCAAAGTGCCCGTCGATCATTCGGGGCACCAGATAATCCCCTGACCCGGTGACAATATCCAGACGGATCTGCGGGTGGTCGGCACAAAAGCCCGGTAGGATCTCGGGCAGCAGTTTAACGTTCCAAACGGGCCCTGAGCCGATGCGCAGTTCGACATCCGTCAGCGAGGCCGAGTTCTGGATTTCTGAAGTCGCAAAATCTACTTCGCGGGTCAGCCATCGGGTGCGCTTGCGCAGTGCCTCGGCGGTTGGCATCGGGCGCAGGCCCTGGGGCGTTCGCTCGAACAATTGCACTCCGAAATCTGCCTCAAGCTGCGCAATACTCTTGGAGACAGCCGATTGAGTTATTCCAATCGCTTCGGCCGCGGCGGTAGTACTTGCTGTGTCGTAGACGGCAGCAAAGACCCGCAGTTTGCGTGGCAGGAGGTCAGGTGTATTCCTCAAATTCATCCCCTACTGAATTTTATGAATTTGATTCTAGTTGCGAGACAGAGGACAAAACAAGATGGAAAGACCAATAATGTCAGGACCTACCCAGTGAATTCGGTGGAATTGAGAAGCATCGAGAAACGTTATGGCGCGGTCGAAGTGATCTCGGACCTGTCGCTGGCGATCCGCGATGGTGAGTTCATTGTGCTTCTGGGCCCGTCGGGCTGCGGCAAGTCTACGCTGCTGCGGATGATTGCCGGACTTGAGGAAATCTCGGGTGGTGAGATCGCGATTGGCGGTACGGTTGTCAACGATATCCCTGCACGGGACCGGGATGTGGCGATGGTGTTTCAGAACTATGCTCTCTATCCGCATATGAGTGTGGCCGAGAATATGGGCTTTGCGCTGAAGATGCGGAACACCGACGCGGCCGAGATCGCGCGGCGCGTGGATGAGGCCGTGGAAATTCTGGGGCTGCAAGACCTGCTGGCGCGGAAACCCCGAGCATTATCCGGTGGTCAACGGCAGCGCGTAGCGATGGGGCGGGCGATTGTGCGTGATCCCAAAGTCTTTCTGTTCGATGAGCCACTGTCGAACCTCGATGCCAAACTGCGCGCCAGAATGCGCGTAGAGATCGAACAGTTGCACCGCCGTCTTGGCGCAACCTCGGTCTTTGTCACACATGATCAGGTTGAGGCGATGACGATGGCCGACCGAATCGTGCTGATGAATGATGGTGTGATCCAGCAGGTTGGCAAACCGACTGAGCTGTATGATCGCCCCGAGAACTTGTTTGTGGCCGAATTCATCGGTGCGCCACAGATGAACCTTGTGCCAGGCATGTTGGTGCAAATGCCTGAAGGTCTGATGCTGCGACCTGAACATGGTGGTCAGGTCGCTCTCGGCCCGCTGGACGCGCCGACTCGGGACCCCGTAATTTGCGGATTCCGCCCTGAGCATCTGGATATCGCGCCCGGTGGCGACGGATCTGAGACCGTCGTGGCGACCGAGTCGCTGGGGCATCAGACGATCATTCATTGTGATGGGGCTTTGGGGCGGGTGGCCGCCCTGATCGACCGCGCGCAAGACGCGGCGCTGACACTGGACACGCCCGTCACCATCACGCCCCGACCGGGGCAATTCCATCTGTTCAGCGCCAAGACAGGACAGCGCCTGAACGGTTGACAGCGGAGGAGATGACAATGCTGAAAACACTAAGAAACACGGCCGCCGCCGTGCTTCTGACCGGGCTGCCCGCCGGGGCCTGGGCCGAAGCCGATATACAGATGATTATCAACCAATCACCCTGGTATCCGGGCTTTGAAGCCACGGTCGAAGCCTATGAAGAGGCCACTGGCAACAAGGTGAACATCGAAGCGGTACCGTTCCCGGTGCTGTTGGAGAAGTCCCGCAACTCGGTTCGGGCGGATGAAGGGATCTATGATCTGCTGACGATCAACGCGCTCGGCATCATTGAAATGTACGAGGGCGGGTTCCTTGAGGCAGTCTCGGATATCGACCCCGACTACAAGCTTCGCGACGATATCTCAGATTTCGGCGGCTCGGTTTATTGGGACGAGGCCAACAAATCCATTGGCAGCGGCAAGCTGATGGCCCTGCCCATGGCTGGGGTGATCCAACTGCTCTACTACCGCGCCGACCTCTATGAGGAAGCCGGGCTTGAGGTTCCGACCACATGGGAAGAGCTGATGGCCAATGCCAAGGCGCTGCACAACCCGCCCGAGCGCGTGGGCTTTACCGTGCGCGGCTCGCGGCAGAATGTGGGCTGGAACGCGATGCCCTATATCTACAGCCACGGCGGCACGATCTTTGCGGACGAAGCCGGTGGCGACTACTCGGTCACTTTCAACAGCCCTGAAGCGTTGGCCGCGCTGGAAACCTTCCTGAGCTTTGCGCATGACGTGGGTCCCGACGATCCGGGCGCGACAGGTCAGGCCGAGATGATACAGTTCATGGCCACTGGCCGGTCGGCTCACACGATCATGGTCAATGCGGCCTGGGCCGGGCTGGAGGACCCGTCGAAATCCATCGTCGCGGGCAAGGTCGGTGTGGCCGAGATCCCATCCATCGAAGGTGGCGATAACTATAGTTCCACCGGACACTTTATTGGCGGCATTCCCAAGAACATTCCTGATGACAAGAAACAGGCCGCGCTCGCCTTCATGAAATGGCTCAACACCCCCGACGGGCAGCGCGCGATGATTGAGAATGGTTCGGTTCCGGTGTCCGTCGGATTGGGGGCCACCGATTTCGATGACGCTGAAAAGTATCGTTTTTTGGATGCCACTGCGCAGAATGCGGGCAACGCGTTGTTCTATGCGGCGGTGCCCGAGCGAAACGAGATCAACTCGATCATTGATCTGCATCTGAACCTTGCGGTGATCGGCGACATGACGGCGCCCGAGGCCCTGAACAAGGCGGCAGCGGAAATCCACGCGGTGATGGAGCGCGAAGGCTACTCCACAGGCAAGCTGCCCGATCTGCAGTAAACCAAGCGGCCCCGGCAGGCGTGCCGGGGTCATCCCTTTGAAGGACGGATGAAATGATCGGCGACCGAAGCTGGAAACTGCTGTCTCTGGGCCCGCTGGCAACATTGCTGGTGGTGTTTACCATGCTGCCGATCCTTCAGATCGTCTGGATGGTGTTTCATCAGCTTGAATGGGTCGATGGCGAGGCCGTGACCACCTTTGTCGGGTTTGATAACGTCCGCAGGTTTCAGGCCGATCTGTTCTACTGGCCCGGCTTGTGGAACACGCTGTATTTTGCCTTTTTCGCAGTGGTGATCCAGTTTGCCATCGGCTTGTCGCTGGCGCTTGCGGTATCGGGGATGAAGGGCTGGGTGCGGGTCGCGGCTATCTTTGTGATGCTGCTGCCGGTTGTGACGCCGCCCATCGTAATCGGCGCGGTCTGGAACCTGCTTTACAACGCCGATTTCGGGGCGATCAACCTGGCGCTGACCACGCTGGGGCTGCCGAAACAGAACTGGCTGGCCAGCCAGTCGGCGGCACTCTGGGCTGTGATCATCGTCGATATCTGGCACTGGACGCCGTTTGTGTTCCTGCTGATGCTGACCGGGCGCGAGGGCTTGCCCGAAGAGGTCTACGAGGCCGCCGAACTGGACGCCCGCAGCCGCTGGCAGGTGCTGCGTTATATCACGCTGCCGCTGATGATGCCGGTCATAATCTCAACCCTGATCCTGCGCATGATCCTGTCGTTCAAGGTGTTCGACGAGATTTACCTGTTGACCTCAGGCGGCCCGGGGACTTCGACCGAAGTGGTCAGCCTGTCGATCCAGCGCGCCTATTTCACACAGGACGACATCGGGCTGGGTTCGGTCATGTCCCTGTTCACGCTGGTCGTCGTTGCTACATTGGCGCTGGTGACGCTGTGGCTGCAGCGTCGTTTCGTGCAAAAGACCGAAGGCTGAGCCATGGCACAATCGCACCGATCTTCTGGCCTGCCCGCACTCGCCCTTGTGGTGATCTATGGAATTCTTGTGCTGATCCCCTTTGTCTGGATCATTACCATCGCGTTCAAGACTCAGATCTCGATCCTGCTCGGGCAGGTTGCCTTTACCCCGGTCTGGACCAATTTCGAGGAATTGCTGTTCGGCAAATCTTCGCAATATCTGTCGAGCCTGAAGAACTCGATTATCGTGTCGGTGATCTCGACCGCGCTGGTGCTGGCGATCTCGACTATGGCGGTGTTCACGCTGTTCCGCCTGAAGGTCGGGCGCTGGGTGCGGTTTGCCCTGTTCACCTGGGCGATGATCTTTCACATCCTGCCGCCGATCACCTTTATCGGTATCTGGTTCGTGCAATTGCTGTCCGTGGGTCTGCTGGACACGCTGACCGGGTTGGTCCTGGCCGAAACCGTGCTGCATCTGCCGCTGGCGCTGTGGCTGATGTTCAGCTTTATCCACGAGGTGCCCGAGGAACTGCTGGAATCCGGTCGTCTGGACGGGTGCCGCGATGCGGACCTGTTCCGCCAAATCGTGCTGCCGCTGCTGCGCCCGGCGATGATTGCCGCTGGGGTGCTGGTGTTCATCTTTATCTGGAACGATTTCATCGTGGCGGTGAACCTGACTTCGAGCGCGACCCAGACCATCCCGGTCACGATCTCAAGCTATGCGCAGGAATATGACATCCGGTTCGGAGAGATGGCCGCGGGTTCGGTCCTGTCGGTGATCCCGGCGCTCGTCTTTGTTTTGATCGGTCAGAAATACATTATCCGTGGCCTGCTGTCCGGCAGCCTGAAATAGCAGTGAGGGTCTTATGAAAGTTCTCTTTGTCCTGTTCGACAGCCTGAACCGCAACGCACTGGGGGCCTATGGCAGTACCCGCATGGCCACGCCCAATTTCGACCGCTTCGCGGCCAAATCCGTGCGGTTCGACAATCACTATGTGGGCTCGATGCCCTGCATGCCTGCGCGCCGTGACCTGCATACAGGACGACTGAACTTTATGCATCGCAGCTGGGGGCCGTTGGAGCCTTTTGACAATTCGATGATCCGCGAGCTGAAATCCTCGGGCATCTGGACCCACATGATCACCGATCACGCCCATTACTGGATGGAGGGCGGCGCCACGTATCACACGCAATACTCCAGTTTCGATTTCATCCGGGGGCAGGAAAAGGACCGCTGGAAAGCCATGGTGCAGCCCCCCTTGGAGCGCTGGCGCGAGAAGTATCATCCACAGCAGATCGACGGGATGGACGAGAAGTACGTCCCCTACATGATCAGCCGCGACCACCAGCCGACCGAAGCCGATATGCCGCTGGCCAAGTGTATGGACTCAGCCTTTGAATTTATCGACACCAACGCCGACAAAGATGGTTGGTTCTGCCATCTGGAGTGTTTCGACCCGCATGAACCCTTCTGGTCGCCCGAACGGTTCCAAGGGCGGCGCGATAGCGGGTACGAAGGCCCGATCCTCGACTGGCCGCGCTATGACAAGGTTAGCGAAAGCGCCGAGGAAATAGAAGAGCTGCGCAACAATTACGCCGGGCTTGTCGAGATGTGCGACGAGTATTTCGGCCGTCTGCTGGACCACATGGACAAGCACGACATGTGGAAGGATACGGTGGTGATCCTGACCACCGATCACGGGTTCCTGCTGGGCGAACATGAGTGGTGGGCCAAGAACATCACGCCCTATTACAACGAAATCGCCCATATCCCGCTGATGATCTACCACCCCGATCATGCCGATCAGGGCGGCACGTCCCGTCAGGCCCTGACGCAAACCATGGATCTGATGCCCACGATCCTGTCACTGTTCGAAACCCCTGAGCCCGAGGGGGTAGAGGGCAGGGACCTGACACCTTTTCTGGCCGTAGACGGGCCCGGACACGAGGCGGTGGCCTATGGCATCTTCGGCGGATCCGTAAACATCACCGACGGGCGCTATACCTATTTCCGATACCCTGAGGATATCGCCGATCAGGAAATTTATGAATACACGCTGATGCCCACGCATCTGGAAGAGGCATTCTCGGTCGACAATCTGGCGCAGATGGATTTGTCCGCGCCCATGGACTATGCGCAGGGATTGCGGGTGATGAAGATCCCGGCGCGCAAGGCCGAAGACGGCGATATCGATGTGCCCTGCATGGGAACCCCGCGCGAGACCGCGACGGTTCTATATGATCTGCATAGCGACCCAGGCCAATACACCCCCATCGATGCCCCCGAAGTGGTGCAGCGTCTGGAAGACAGGCTGAGAGAAATCATGACCCGCAATCAGGTCCCGCAAGAGGCGTTCAATCGGATTGGGTTGTGACAAGATGCGCAGCATCTTGCGCCGCTAATTTACGGCAGATTCACGAAAAACAGCCGCGAAAACACAAAGTTGAGGATGGGTGGCAGCACCATGGACAGCCCTGCCAGCCACGCCAGATTGCGCCCGCGAGCGGGGTGGATGATCATGCCTGCGACAAACAGAAACACTGCCGTGGAAATCTCGAACCCCACGATGCGAGCGTTCAGCGCCCAGATATAAATCGCCAGCGTGAGAATGACGCCAAGGGATTTGGCTTGCCCCGACAACCGTTCCGCGCGGCGCGGGGCAGTTGCGGGTTTTGTGGCTGAGGGGGACGTGTGCAGCTCGACCAGCCCTTCGATCAGTATCCACAGCGCCAGAAGACCGATCAGAATAATCGTCAGTTGCGGGACAAAGCGCGGCCCCAGAGGGTCGTAATTGCCGTCCACGATCCAGAAACTGCTGGCGAAGAAAAACAGCGACAGGCCAAGGATGATACCTCCGATGAGTGTTTTTTTCATTCCTGTCGCCGTTTTGTTGCCCGATGGTTTCGTGCCGCGGTCAGTTCACCTTGATACCGAACTTGTCGATCGCGCCTGCGGTCGCATCATACCGTTCTTTAACCAGTTCGGTCAGGGCGTCGCCATCTTCGTATTTCATGGTGATCCCCAGACGGCTTTCCAGTTCGGCCACGTTGTCGGGATCGGTCAGCGCCTCGCGCAGGACGTCGCGCCAGTATTGCTTGATCTCTTCGGGCGTGTCCGGGTGAATCCAGAAATAGCCTTGCAGTTTCATAACCACAGGCGGCTCGATCCCTTGTTCGGACAGTGTTGCAACGCCGGGGGCCTTCGGGTGGCGTTCATCGGCGTTTACCGACAACGGTTTGACCATGCCTTTCTCGACCAGTTCGCCAATCGAACCGCCGGGGTCAAGGTTGGTCAGGTCCACATCGCCCGACAACAGCGCTTGCCGGAAACCGGCCCCGCCGCCACCTGTGTGCACAAAGTTCAGATCTGCGTCCAGACTATCGGCCAGACCGCCCATCATCAGATGCGACGCGGTGCCGGTGCTGACGGCGGCGTTCACCGCGCCGGGATTTTCCTTGGCATAAGCCGCAAGCTCGGCGGCGGTGTCATAGGGGGCTTCGGCGCGCGTATACAGCACGTTTGTCGCCTCATGCGTCTGTGCCAGCGGCTCGATCGCACCGGCAAAGGTCTCGTAATCGGTGCCGCCGATGTCCAGCATTCCGAATTTCGAGGTCATCAGGATCGCGTTGTGAATATAAAGCAGCGTATGCCCGTCTGCGGGCTGGCTGATCACGTGGCGGGTTCCGGCGGATGTGCCTGCCCCCGGCATCGCCTGAACGCCGATGGGCTGTGGCACCTTGTCTTTCAGCAGGTCCAGAAACGCCAGCGCGAAGGTGTGGTACGATCCCCCGGCCTTGTTCGGGAACACGACAGTTACGGGTTTGCTTGGAAAATCCTGCGCCGCGACAGGTGCAGAAAGCGTGAGCGCCGCTGTTATCCCGACGGCAAGCGACCGAAACACTGAGTTCATTTTGTCCTCCCATACAGTGTGCTCTGCATTTTGCAGAGACATCCCGGTTGGCCGGGTCTCACCAAAAGCATACGCCGAGCAAACTATATCAATCTAATATCCGTTTTTGATATATGTATCTAAATTCGGTATATATGGCGAAAGCCAAGGACATATCATAATGGTATGGAAACTTTGGTTTTTTATATTTGTTAAGGCATGGCAACCTCTCGTAAGCAGAACAAGAGGGGGAAGTCCGCCGTGCAACAGATTGCTGAAACCGCGCTACAACTGCTTCAGCCTGCGGCGCTGGGGTGGAGCTTTCTTGGCGTCGCACTTGGACTGATCGTCGGATCGATCCCCGGTCTGGGTGGCGGGTTGCTGATGGCGATGATCCTGCCGCTTACCTTTTCGATGCAAAGTCTGGATGCGCAGATCCTGCTGGTCGGGATCTATGTAGGGGGCGTCAGCGGATCGATGGTTTCGGCCATCCTGATCGGGGTGCCCGGAGCACCGGCGGCGGTGATGACCACACTGGATGGGCATGCCATGGCGCGACGCGGTCAGGCGGCGCGGGCCATGTCGTTGGGCATCATGGGCTCGACCATCGGTGGGCTGATTGCTGGGGCGATCCTGATCATGCTTGCGGTTCCGCTGGCCTCGGTGGCGCTGAAATTCCGCAACTTTGACTATTTTTCGTTTGTTGTCATGGGACTGGTCCTGATTGCCTTTACGGCAGGCAACGCACCGCGTCTGGGTTTGATCTCGGGCCTGTTCGGGGTGCTGGTGTCGACCGTCGGGTTCGATTCCGTGGGTGCGGCGAACCGGTTTACCTATGGCAGCCCGATGCTGGCCAACGGTTTTGGCCTGTTGCCCGTCCTGATCGGCGCCTATGCGTTGCGACAGGTGCTTGAGGATGTGCAATCGCCTAAAGGCGCAGGCGACCGCTTGGCAGAGCTGCCCAATGTCGCCTCGGTTCTGCGCCACGCGGGCACGATTATTGCCTTTCCGTTCAACCTGATCCGCTCATCCGTCATTGGCACCTTTGTTGGCATTCTGCCGGGCGTCGGCCCCAATGTCGGTGCGATCATGTCCTATAGCGCGGCGCAATCGCTGTCGAAAAACAAAGAAGATTTCGGGTCCGGATCAGAAGAGGCAGTGGTCGCCGCCGAGACCGGAAACAACGCAACCGTGGGCGGCGCGCTAGTGCCGATGCTGGCGCTGGGTATCCCCGGCAGCGGGCAGGATGTGTTCTTGATGGCTGCGCTGATCCTGCACGCTATCGAACCGGGGCCGTTGCTGGCGATCTATCACCCCGAGATCTTTTACGGCGTGATGGGCACCTATCTGGTGGCGAATGTCATCATGATGATCCTGATGATCTTTGCGATCTCGCTGTTTGCGCGGGTCATTCGGGTGCCGCACAATATTTTGCTACCAGTCGTGCTGGTCATGTGTGTGATCGGCGTCATCGCGTCCAGCAATCGGCTTGAGGATGCCTGGATCATGCTGGGCTTTGGCCTGCTAGGGATCGCGATGTCGTGGGGCAGCATTCCCGTTGCGCCCTTTGTCATCGGCTTCATCCTTGGGCCAATGGCCGAAGAGCGTTTACGCTCGACCCTGATGGGAACACAGGGCGAGATCATGCCGCTGTTCGGATATCCGATTGCCATGGGCGTGCTGGTGCTCAGCCTGCTGGTCATCGTCTCGGCCGCCTACAGCGCCTTACGGAAATCCGCACAAAACAGGAGCCCGCAATGACCCCGCAGCCCAATATTCTGTTTCTGCTGAGCGACGAACACAGCTTTCGCTTTGTCGGGCACCGCAGCCGGGCAGAGGGGGGCGAGCCAGTGGCCACCCCGGCGCTGGATCGGCTGGCCAACCGGTCGACGATCTTTACCGACGCTTATTGCGGCGCACCGATCTGCGTGCCGTCGCGGATTGGCCTTCTGACAGGGCTGACGGCGGAAAAGTCGGGGGCTTGTGACAATGGCTCGTTCCTTGATCCGACGCTGGATACGATCCCCAAGGCGCTGGGGCGTGCAGGTTACGCCACTTGTCTGATCGGCAAGATGCATTTTCAGGGCTCGAACCAGTATCACGGGTTTCAGCATCGGCCCTATGGCGACATTTGCGGCAATCACACCCACCAGTTCGAACACCTGATCCCGATGCGTCCCGGCGATCCCGTTATTGGCGAAGATCTGGGGCGCAAGGGTGATCTGGGCAGCGACCGGCTGGGCGATTTTCTGGAAACGCGCACCACCACAGTGGGCGAGACCAAGATCCCCGAAAGCCAATGCGGTGATCAGATTGTTGCATCAGAAACGCTGGCCTTTCTGCGCGAACAGACGAGCCGCGCACCGGACCAGCCCTGGTTCGCCTGCGCCTCGTTCAGCCGACCGCACTATCCGCTCAACACGCCGCCGCGTTTCCTGCGCGACTATCCGGTCGACAAAATAACCGAGCCGTTCATCCCGCCCAAAGGCGACAGTTTCGATCATCCCGTCACACAGGCCCTGCGCGCCGGGTTCAAGGTGGCCCGCATAGACTATGCCGAGGAAATGCGCGCCCGCGCCGCCTATTTTGCCAACGTTGCGTTTTTTGACGAGATCATCAGCGATCTGCTTGCACGGCTGGATCTGGCGGGGCTGCTGGAAAACACGATCATCGTTTACGCCAGCGATCACGGCGAAAGCGCCGGTGAGCATGGCACATGGTGGAAAAGCGGCTGGTACGAGGCGTCAACGCGGGTGCCGATGATGATTTCGACCCCCGCCCAACGGCAGGGCAGGCAAGCCGCCGCCCAAGTCTCAACCCCGGTAAGCCTGCTGGACCTGATGCCGACCTTTGCCGATCTGGCCAATGTTGATATCGGGCCGATGTCGGGGCGCAGCCTGTGTCCGGCGATCACCGGGCAGGGCGATCTGAGCGACGAAATCGTGGTCTGCGATCACCTGAATGAACGCTGGGGCAAAGGCACCGCGTTCCGGATGCTGCGGTATCGGCAGTTTAAGCTGGTTGTTTTTGATAAGGCCGCAGACCTGTTCTTTGACTTGCAAAACGACCCGAACGAGCAGAAAAACATCATCGACACAGCAACGGGCGAGGCCGCCGCCGCGCAACAGAAGATGATGGCCTTTGCGCACGAGAACCTGAACTTCGAGGTTGCGCTGGCCGAAGATCATGCGAAACAGGCCACGCTGCGGGCAGCCTATCCAATGGCGAATTCGGACTATAACCCCAATCAATACGCGTTGTCCTCGGGCCGTGTGATCGAGGCGGAACAAACCCTTTACGCGCAAGGCGTGGTGACGGACACGCCCGAGACCTTTTTTTCCGACTACCCCGATCACCTGCCCCGACCAACCCAGAGTGCAGCGGGCAAACCGACCAAGGCGTCCTAGCGGCGCTGGTCTCCCCAGCCCATCTCGGTGGCAAGGGTCACGACCAATTCGACAACGCGCCGGATGGTGGGACGGTTCTGATTGGCCCGCAGAATCGCAATCCCTGACGGATAGCGCCAAAGCGGCTCTTCAGTCCGGTTGAGGTGAACGCCGTGGGCTTTTAGATTGGGTTGCAACATGGTCGGAACCGCCATCAGCGCGCCGCGCTGGCGTTGAACCGTCAGGCCCAGCTCCAGCGAGTTTGTATTCAGCACCACGCGGGGCATCGGCAATTTATGATGGAAAAACAGCTCATTGAAACTTTCGCCCATGTTGCTGTCCAACAGGAAGGTGATCCATTCTTTGTCTATCAACGATGCCAGCGGCACCACCTGATCGGGTTCGACCCCCGAAAGGGTGCCGGGCAGATGGGCCACCCCGTGCTCGATTGATCCAAGCAATTCCGCCTTCAGCCCCGGATGGTCGCTGAACCGGTCCGAGGCGGAAATGCCGATATCCAGTTCTTCATTCGTCAATTGCCGCGCAATCGACATCGCCGAGCCGGACACGATGGTATAGCTGGTATTGGGAAACTCGCGCGTGATTGCATCCAGCAGTTGCGGCATCAGAGCGATCTGATAGGTCAGCCCGACGCCGATGCGGATACGGTCGTGATAGCCTTCTTCATGCGCGGCGATGTCTTTCAGCGCGCGGTCATAGCTGGCGTCAATTTCTTGCAGGTGTTTGAACAGGGTCTTGCCCGCGTCGGTCAGGGCCATGCCGCGCGGCAGCCGGACAAACAGTGCCACCCCAAGTTCGCTTTCCAGCTTGGAAATCATCCGGGTCAGGCTGGGCTGTGCGACGTTCAATTCCTCGGACGCGCGGGACACGCTGCCGCAGCGGGCAACTTTCAGGAAATATCTGTGTGATCGTTCCAATCTGCTGCTGTCTTTCCCTTGATAACCGCCATGCTCATGTCAGTCCCGGACTCATCCAGCCGGAGGACGCTCAGAGCGGACAATCCGCAGAATGCTGTCAACGTTAAAGGACAACCTGTCCTCAAGCGCCTGATCGTCCATCAGGTTCCGACCGAACAGATAGGACCCGGTGAACCGGTTGGTCAGATAGTAATACCCGATAGCCGCGATGGTGATGTTCAGCTGCGTGGCGTCGATGCCTTCCCGGAATTCACCGCTTTGCTGACCGCGTTTCAGGATTTCTTCGACCATGCCAACCAGTCCTCGCATGGATTCGGGCAAGTTGGGTAGCGATTTGATGTGACGCGCACGATGCAGGTTTTCGCTGTTGACCAGCGTTATGAACTCGGGGTTCTTCAGGTAGTACTTCCAAGTGAACCGAACCAGCGACTCCAGCGCTTGGGTCGGCGACAGGCTTTCCAGTTTCAGCTTGCGCTCGGCGCTGCGGATGTCCAGATAGGCCGCTTCCAGAACGGTGCGAAACAGGTCTTCCTTGCTGCCGAAATAGTGATACAGCATGCGTTTGTTGGCATTTGCGCGCTCGGCGATTTCATCCACGCGGGCACCACCCAGACCGTGTTTGGCGAATTCTTTCTTGGCCGCTTGCAGAATGCGGGCTTTGGTTGCTTCGGCGTCTCGTTTCTTTCTGGTCGTGTTGGCTTCGGCCACCGCTCATGCCCCCAATTTGTTGTTTGGCTGTCTGATCTAAACACATAGTGAGAATGACCAGAAAGTTACACCCGGCGCTGCCGGTCACTCCCAACCATTTGTTCGGCCATGTCCGCATCTTGCGTCCGCCTTTCATAACACTTGACAGGTCTTGCCGTAAAGAAGTAACTAGTTAGTGCGTTTGTGGCGCGAGGAGCGATCTGTGCTGAATTCGTGTCAGTTGGGGCCAACAGAATAATCACCTGGTTCCCGCGTATGTTCGTAAAGGGAGGACAGCATGTCATTTATCAAAAAATACATCGAGCAGGAGACGATCACGCGTCGGAATTTCCTGCTGGCATCGGCCTATGGCGTTGGCGGTGCAGCAGTGTCCAGCATGTTGGGTGGCATGGCGCGCGCAGCCATCACTGACCCAACAATTGCATGGTCGTATCGCAACCGCACAAACCCATATTGGAATGAAATCGTTTCGGGTGGTGAGGCATTTGTCGAAAGCCTTGGCAAGCCGAAGGATTTCCTGACGCACCTGATTAACGAAGGCTCGTCCGAGAAGTCGCTGGCGGACGTCAAGGCGCTGTTGTCGAAGACCAACGGGGAACTGGCCCTGGCCATCGACACCAACGACGCGCCCAACGCGCGTCCGGTGGTGGAAAGCTGTGTTGAGGCCGGAGCCTATGTCTCGACCCTGTGGAACAAGACCGACGACCTGCATCCCTGGGATTTTGGCGATCACTATGTCAGCCACATGAGCTGGTCTGATGAAGGCCCTGCCGAGCAGACCGCACGTATCTTGCTAGATGCCATGGGTGGTTCGGGCGGGGTTGTGCATTTGGGCGGAATAGCCTCGAACAACCCGGCGATTGAGCGTTTGGCAGGTCTGAAGAATGCGTTGAAAGACTATCCGAATTGCGAACTTCTGGCGGCCGAGCCCGCCGACTGGGATACACAAAAGGCCAACCAAGTGATGAGCGCCTTCCTCACCCGCTATGGTGACGAAATCAAGGGTGTGCATTGTGCCAATGACACGATCGCCTATGGCGTACTGGAAGCGCTGCGCGCCGAAGGTATCGAGGACATGCCCATCGTGTCTTATGATGGCAATCCGCAGGCGGTTGAACTGGTCGGCGAAGGCAAGATTCTGGCCACCGTCTTTACCAACCCGCATTGGGGTGGCGGCATCACGGCTGCGCTGGCCTATTACGCGGCCACCGGCCACTTCAAACCCTCGGAGGAGCCGAACGAGCACCGCGAATTCTACGGGCCGACCATCATGGTCAAACCCGAAGATGCGCAGGCGTTCAAGGCCGAGTATCTGGACAGCGTCCCGACCTACGACTGGAAAGACTTCTGGTCCACGTCGAACGGCCAAATTCAGTACAAATAAGGCGACTGCGGGCTGGTCCTGAGACCGGCCCGCTCGCCCGGGTCTGCGGCGCACGCGACCCCGCCAATTCACTCAGTGGGAGGAAGCACGTGAGCAATGTGCTGACACGGGATGTTCTGATCAAATGGGCACCCCTGATCGTCCTTTTGGTTCTGGTCCTGTTTTTCGCAGCGATGGAGCCGCGCTTTTTCTCGCTGCGCAATTTCGCGCGGATCGGGATTTCATCCGCGCCTGCCCTGATGGTCGCGATTGGTGTGACTTTCATTATCATCATGGGGTCGATTGACCTGTCGATGGAAGGCACCGTGTCCGTCTGCGCTGTGGTGTTCGCCTTTGCCTTCATAGGGCTTGGCGGCACGTTGGCGTCCTGGGCTTGGCTGGCCTTGCCGCTTGCACTGCTGGTCGGAGCCGCTATCGGATTGGCGAACGGGCTTGTGCATGTTCTGCTGAAAATCCCGTCCTTCATGGCCTCGCTGGCGATGGGCTTTGTGGGTACCGGCTTTGCCCTGCTGTTGACCGGAGGCGACCGGATCCGGGTCGAAGATGACCTGTTCCGTTCATTGCTGACCGAACGTTGGTTTGGCTTCCCGATCATGTGCTACGTTGCGCTGCTGTTCTTGCTGATCGCATGGTTCATCCAATCGCGTACTACACTGGGGCGTAACTTCTATGCCGTAGGCGGAGGCGAGGAACTGGCCCATGCCTCGGGTCTGAACGTCAATCGCGTGCGGATCATGGGTTTCGCACTGGCTGGTGTCTTCTATGCTGTCGGTGCGCTGCTGGCGGTGGGTCGGATCGGGATTGCAGAAACTGCGACGGGGTCGAATTTCATGTTCGTCTCGATCACCTCGGTCGTGGTGGGCGGCACCGCGCTGTGGGGCGGGATCGGCGGCGTGTGGAACACGCTGATCGGGGTCCTGATCGTGAATGTCATCAACAACGGCATGGTTGTGATCGGGTTGCCCGGCTATGTGCAGGACGGTGTTCTGGGCGTGTTGGTCATCGCCGCGGTGGTTTTGTCGACCGACCGCAAATCCGTAACCTTCGTGAAATAGGGGCGGGCCAATGTACGAACTGACCAATGTCGACAAGAAATTCCCTGGCGTCCACGCGCTGAAATCTGTCAACTTCAAGATCGGGCGCGGCGAGATTGTCGGTCTGGTCGGCGAAAACGGTGCTGGCAAGTCAACCCTGATGAAGGTGATCTACGGCGCCTATCAGGCTGATGGCGGCGATATCACCATCGACGGCACCAAGGTCCGCTTTCAGAACCCGCGTCAGGCCATGGATCATGGCATCGGTATGGTGTTCCAGGAACAATCCCTGATCACCAACCTGACCGTGATGGAGAACATCTTTCTGGGATTCGAGCAGCAATTCGTCAGCTATGGCGTCATCAACTGGAAGGCCATGGCCGAGGCCGCGCGCAAGCAACTGGCCAAGGTCAAGCTGGATATTGATCCGGCGACCACCACATCGAGATTGTCATTTGCGCAGCGCCAACTGGTGGAACTGGCCAAGGTGCTGACATTGGAAGAACGGATTGACGGCGATCTGGTCATCCTGCTTGACGAACCGACCAGTGTGCTGGCCAAGGAAGAGGTTGAACTGCTATTCAGCCTTGTGCGCGAATTGACCAAACGCGCGTCGTTTATTTTTGTCAGCCACCGCATGGACGAGGTTCTGGATCTGTCCGACCGCATCTATGTGATGAAAGATGGCGAGGTGGTTGATGTGGTCGACCATGACAACGCCGACGTGGATGCGATCCAGCACAAGATGGTGGGCCGCGATGTCGACAAGGAATATTACCGCGAGCAGAAACAGAAGCCTTATCAGTCTGACGCGCAGCCGCTGGTGGCTTTTGAGGCGGTTTCGACAGATGGCAAATACTCGGACATCTCGTTCGATCTACACCCCGGAGAAGTTCTGTGCCTTGTCGGGACCGAAGGATCGGGCCGCGAGGCGATCCTGCGCACGATCTTTGGTCTGGAGACACCATCCTCGGGCACTGTGACCCTCAAGGGTCAGGCGATTGGCAGGTTCAACGCGCAGACCGGTGTGAGCAGCGGCGTGGGCTATATCCCTCGTGAACGCAAGGTCGAAGGCATCGTGGCGGGGATGAATGTCTATGAGAACATGACGCTGAGCCAGATGGGGAACTACTCGAATTCCGGGGTTTTGCGCATTAGCGAGGAGAAATCGTTGGCGAACCAGTGGATTGACCGGCTGGCGATCAAGACGCCCGATGTCTACAAGGATTGCGGCGGGTTGTCGGGCGGCAACCAGCAAAAGGTGGTTCTGGCCAAATGGCGTTCGGCCGGGTCGGACATAATCCTGCTGGATCACCCCACTCGCGGCCTGGATATCGGGGCCAAGGAAGATGTCTATGACATGGTGCGCGAGATGTCGGATGACGGCGTTGGCATCATCCTGGTGGCGGACACGCTGGAAGAGGCCATTGGCCTTAGCCACACGATCATCGTCCTGAAGGACGGCGTCGCGCAGAAACGTTTCGATTGCAGCCCCGGGGACAAGCCGTCGCTTTATGACCTTGTCCACCACATGATCTGAGGCCGGACCCATGAGTTTTGAACGCATCAAACCCCATCTGCCCTGGATCACGCTGCTGGTGCTTGTACTGGCGGTTGGTCTGGCGGATTCGAACTTTCTTCGTCCCGCCAATCTGATTTCGATGATGGCCGATATCGTGCCGCTGTTCATCATGGCGTTGGGAATGACCTTCGCGATCTATATCGGCGGGATCGACCTGTCGGCGCAATCGGTGGCAAACATGACCACCGTCGTGGCCACCATCGCGCTGCCGACTTTCGGCATCGGAACCGCGTTGATCTGCATCTTGGCCGGCGTTGTGCTGGGCAGCATCTCGGGCTATGTAACGACACGGCTTTATGTGCCCTCGTTCATCTCGACCCTTGCCGTCGGTGGCATCGCCTTTTCGGCGGCGCAATACATGTCAGGGCAACGCGCATTGTTCATGGATGCGACCTTGCGGGATTCGACCTTTGGCTGGATGACCAGCTCGGTCGCGGGCCTGCCGAGCGAGTTGATCATTGCGGCCGTTCTGGTTCTGGGTGCGTGGTTCCTGCAATCGCGCACCACGTTTGGCCGCGCGCTCAAAGCGGTTGGGGCGGGTGAACCGGCCGCTGTTGCGTCGGGTTTGAACGTGAACCGGATCAAGATCATGGCCTTCGCCCTCTCTGGCGGGCTGGCGGCGATTGCGGGCTTGCTGTTCTCGGTTAAACTTTCCGGTGGCTCTCCCACACTGGCAAACGGGTTCCTGCTGCCTGCAATCGTCGCGGTTCTGGTCGGTGGCACGCCGCTGACCGGAGGTGTCGGCGGGGTGATCAACACGCTGATCGGAACGCTGATCGTGGCGGTGATCCGATCCTCGATGCTGTATTTCGAGGTTGACGCCACGCAGCAGCAGATGGTGTTCGGCCTGATCCTGATCGGCGCGATTGCACTGACCATAGACCGCACCAAGCTGAGGGTCGTCAAATGACGCGGACCATGCGCGCCGCCGTTCTGGTGAAACCGGGTGTGTTCGAGGTGCAGGACGTCCCGCGCCCTGTACCCGGTCGGGACGAAGTGCTGGTGCGCATTACTCGGGTCGGGATTTGCGGCACGGATATGCACATCTTCAACGGCCATTACGTGGCCGAGAATCTGCCGATGATCCCCGGTCATGAATTCACGGGCACGATTGCCGCGCTGGGTGACGGTGTCACCGGCCCGACCTTGGGCGCGCCCGTGGTCGTGGATATGAATATCGGCTGCGGCACCTGCTATTGGTGTCGCCGTAATGAGATCCTGAACTGCCCCGAGATGCAACAGATGGGCATCACCATGGATGGGGCCTTTGCCGAATATATCTCGGTGCCTGCCCGGCTGGCGATCCCTGCACCCGGCGATGTGCCGGCTGAAGTTCTGGCCCTGACCGAACCGCTGGCCTGTGTCGTGCGTTGCGCGCGCAAGGCGAATATCGCTTTCGGGCAGTCGGTGGTGGTGTTGGGCGCAGGCCCGATCGGTAACCTGCATGTGCAACTGCTGCGCACCATTGGCGCGGCTCCGATCATCGTGGCGGATGTGTCCGAAGACCGGGTGAACATGGCGCTGGAAGTCGGGGCCGATGTTGGTGTCAGCAATCCGGACACGCTGGAAGAGACCGTTCTGAAACACACCGATGGTCGTGGTGCAGATGTGGTCATCGAAAGTGTCGGGTTGCCCGCGTTGTATGAACAGGCCACACGCCTGATCCGCAAGGGCGGTCATATCGCGGCCTTCGGCATCACCGGCGCGGGTGAGACACTGCCCGTCGATATTCTTCAGACCATCCTGCAAGAAAACTCGATCAAAGGGTCTGTCGCGGGAATGGGGCAGGACATGCACGATGCGCTGACGCTGCTAAGCCATGGTCGCATTCGGACCGAACGCTTTACTGGAAGAACCTTCCATCTGCAGGACATTCAGGCCGCGTTCGATACGTTCTCGGACCGACCGCAGGATCTGAAAACGCAAATAGAAATAAATTCTTAACAATAGGGAAAGTGCCAAATGGGTAAAATTCTGATCATCTATGACAGCGAAAGTGACCGGCGGTTTACCGAGCTCGCTGTGCCGTATGTGAAAGAGGGTGTTGAGCGGGTCGACGGCATGGAAATTCGCGTGAAGTTTGTGGAAGACGCGAAAACCGAAGACGTGTTCTGGGCCGATGGGATTGCTATTGGCTGTCCGACCCATCTGGGTGGAATTTCGTGGCGGATGAAAAAGTGGTGGGATGACCGTACGCCTGATATCTGGTTCAAGACCGACGGGAAATTCGCGGTACCCTTCACCTCGGCCGGGTCACTGGGCGGTGGGGGTGAGCTGACCTGTCAATCGCTGAGTATCATGATGATGAACATGGGTTACTTTGTGTTCGGGATCACCGATTATGTCGCGAAAAAGGAAAGCCTGCACTACGGTGCCGTGTTTGCCGGAGAACCCCGCGCCGAGCATGCCATCGAAGCGTGTCGTCGCGCCGGGCAACGGCTGGCTGAATGGGTCGGCTATTATATGGATGGCCGCAAAGAGCTTCATCCTTTGGACGCGAAATATCAACGATTCTGGGAGCTTGCAGACTGATGGCCAAAACACGTCTACTGGTTGAACTGGATGTCAAACCCGACATGGCAGACGCCTTTGTCGAAATGTTCAAAACCGAATTTATCACGCGATCTCGCAGTGAAGATGGGTGTGAACAATACGAGCTTTGGCAATCCGCCGAAAACCCAGGAAAAATGACCATTCTCGAAGTCTGGAGCAGCAAGGACCATTTGGACACGCATCTGGCGCAGGATTGGTTTGGCGACTGGGCACCCAAAATGGAAGCGATGCAAGCCACACCCCTGGTCGTGCGTATGATGGCATCCGTCGAAGACTGAACGTCGCGGTTTGCGCCCCCGCACACTTGCGAGGGCGAACACGGCAGAGAGGATATCATGGACAAATCCAGCCACACACTGACCCCGCCTTCCGAACCGCGCGAGTTTGGGTTTTTCATGGATGGCAACTGGGTACCCGCCGGAGATCGTGCGATGTTCGAACGGTCCTCACCCGGCCATGGTGTGCCAGTCACTCGTATCCCGCGTTGTACCGAGGATGATCTGAACGCCATTGTCGCCTCGGCCCGCACTGCCTTCGATGACCGGCGCTGGTGTGGCCTGTCGGGGGCCGACCGCGCGGCGGTTCTGCTCAAAGCAGCAGACCTGATCCGTCAGCGAACGGACGAGATCGCCTATTGGGAAACACTGGAAAACGGCAAACCGATTGCGCAGGCGCGGGCCGAGGTGTCGGGCTGCGTCGGGATGTTCGAATTCGCATCCGGTCTGGCGCGCGCGCTGCATGGGGAGAGTTTCAACAACAGCGGCGACGGGGCGATGGGCATCGTCACGCGTGAACCTGTTGGCGTTGTTGGTCTGATTACCCCCTGGAACTTCCCCTTCCTGATCCTGTGCGAACGGGTGCCGTACATTCTGGCCTCGGGCTGTACCATCGTTTCGAAACCCTCCGAGGTGACAAGCGCCACGACATTGTTGCTGGCGGAAATCCTGTCCGAGGCGGGGCTGCCAGATGGTGTGTTCAATGTGGTCACTGGATCGGGCAGCGTGATTGGTCAGAAACTGGCCGAGCATATGGATGTGGACATGCTGTCCTTCACCGGCTCGACCGCCGTGGGCCGGTCTGTCGTTGCGGCAGCGGGCCAGAGCAACTTCAAGAAACTGGGGCTGGAGTTGGGCGGCAAGAACCCGCAGATCGTTTTCGCCGATGCTGATCTGGAAGACGCTGCCGACGGTGTCGCCTTTGGCATTGCCTTCAACACCGGCCAGTGCTGCGTGTCCGGTGCGCGACTGCTGGTCGAACGCTCGGTCGCCGACAAATTCGCCGAGATGGTGGCCGAGAAATTGCGCAAGGTGCGTGTGGGCGATCCGCTCGATGAACGCACGCAGGCCGGCGCGATCACAACGGATGCGCAGAACCGCACCATCCTGTCCTACATCGCGAAGGGTCAGGAAGAGGGCGCGACCCTGCTGACCGGCGGCACCACGCCCGAAATCTCGGGCGGGCAGTATATTGATCCGGTCGTGTTCACGGGTGTGACCAACGAAATGGCCATTGCGCGGGAAGAGATTTTTGGCCCCGTTCTGGTGGTGATCCCCTTCGATACGATTGACGAGGCGATCGCGATTGCCAACGATACCGAATACGGGCTGGCCGCCAGTGTCTGGACCAAGAATATCGACAAGGCGCTGACGATCTCGCGCCGGGTTCAGGCAGGTCGGTTCTGGGTCAACACGACACTGGCCGGTGGCCCCGAATTGCCGATTGGCGGGTTCAAAGCCTCGGGCTGGGGGCGTGAGGCCGGGATGCACGGAGTTGAGGAATACACGCAGGTCAAGTCGATCCATGTCGAGATCGGCAAACGGGCACATTGGATAGAGTGATGGCGACAAGCGGATATGACTATGTGATTGTTGGCGGTGGCTCGGCCGGATGCGTTCTGGCCAACCGTCTGTCCGAGGACAGCAACGTTCGGGTTCTGATGCTTGAGGCGGGCGGCAAGGACAGCCACCCGCTGATCCATATGCCGGTCGGTTTTGCCAAGATGACGGACGGCCCGCATACTTGGGGGTTCAACACGATCCCGCAGGTCAACGCCAACAATCGTGAGATTCCCTATGCACAGGGGCGCGTGCTGGGCGGCGGCAGTTCGATTAATGCCGAGGTGTTCACGCGCGGCAATCCCGTTGACTATGACCGCTGGGCAAATGAGGAAGGCTGCGCGGGCTGGTCTTTCGATGACATCCAGAAGTACTTTATCCGGTCCGAACGCAACGCCATCCTGTCGGGCGACTGGCACGGAACCGAGGGGCCTTTGGGTGTCTCGAACCTGGATTCCCCGCAGGAAATGACCCGCGCTTTTGTGCGTTCGTGCCAGGAGGCAGGTATCCCTTATACCCCCGATTTCAACGGACCGGTTCAGGAAGGCGCGGGGATTTACCAGACGACGACCTGGAATGCGAAACGCTGCTCGGCCGCGGTTGGGTATCTCAGGCCAGCTCTCGCGCGTCCGAATCTGACCGTGAAAACCGGCTGTCAAGTGCACCGGGTTGCCATCGAAAACGGCCGCGCTGTTGGCGTTGAATTTGATCAGGGCGGTCAAGTGGAAACTGTAACCGCCGACCAAGAGGTTCTGGTGACTTCGGGCGCGATCGGGACGCCGAAGCTGATGATGTTGTCAGGTGTTGGGCCGGCTTCGCATCTGCAGGATCACGGGATCACGGTGAAACATGACTTGCCCGGTGTGGGTGAGAATCTGAATGATCACTTCGGCATCGACATCGTGGCCGAGCTGAACGGGCATTACAGTCTGGATAAATACAACAAGCCCCATTGGGCGGCCTGGGCGGGCATTCAGTACTATCTGTTCGGCTCGGGGCCCGTGGCGTCCAACGTCGTCGAAGGGGGGGCTTTCTGGTACGGAGATAAGTCCGCGCCGGTGCCTGATCTGCAATTCCATTTTCTGGCCGGGGCAGGGGCCGAGGCTGGCGTGCCCAGTGTACCCAAGGGAAGCTCGGGCATTACGCTGAATTCATACACGGTGCGACCCAAAGCACGGGGTACGGTGCGCCTGCGTTCAAACCGCGTCGAAGATATGCCGCTGGTTGATCCCAACTTCCTCGGGCATCCCGACGACCTGAAAACTTCGGTTGAAGGTGTAAAGCACAGCGTCGAGATTTTCCGGCAGAAAAGTCTGCAAAAATACATCCGACAGATCCGTTTTCCCGATGACAACATCAAAACCCAGGCCGAATTCGAGGCTTACGCCCGCCAATATGGCCGCACGTCTTATCACCCGACTTGCACCTGCAAAATGGGGGTTGACGAGATGGCGGTGGTTGATCCCCAGATGCGTGTGCACGGCATTGACGGTCTGCGGATCTGCGACAGTTCGGCCATGCCCAGCCTGATCGGATCAAACACCAATGCGCCGACAATCATGATGGCTGAGAAGGCTTCAGATATGATCCGGGGCAATCACTGAGCCTTACGCTCTCAAAGGCTTAGGGCTTCTCCCCAGACTGGCGGTACCGTTGATCGGCACCGCCCTTCTTCTTCGCCTAATCCCACTTGGGTGCCCAGGGCACCAGATCTTCCCCGACGATGCGGAATCCGGTCTGCGTCATTGCATCAATCCGATCCATGTCACTGCTGGACAGGGTAAAGTCCATCACGTTGAAATTGGCGTCGATATTGGTGCGTTTTGTGGACATGGTGTTGATCGAGACACCTTTTTGCAAAATCCAGCGCAGAACGACCTGTCCGGCTGTTTTGCCATAGGTCTTGCCTATTTCTTCAAAGATCGGATGTTTGAATACCTCACCGCGCGCGACGGAACAGTAGGACGATAGCGGAATCCCGGTTTCCGTTGCTGCCGCCAGTAGTGTATCCTGATTGAGCAGCGGGTGAAATTCTACCTGATTGGTCACTAAAGGCGTATCGATGATCTTGGCGGCATCCCGCATCATCTGGGCTGTGTAGTTCGATACACCGATGTTCTTAGCCAGACCCTTCGCATGTGCCTGTTCCAACAGCTTCAGCGATGGGGCAATATCCCCGCCAATTGGCGGCCAGTGCAGCAGCAGGACATCGACATAGTCCAGCTGCAACTTCTTTAGGCTTTGTTCGACCGAAGGCAAAAACGCCTCTTGGCTGAAGTTGTCGGGGTGGACTTTGGTAGTCACGCAAATCTTATCCCGGTCAAACCCGATCTCTGCCAGGGCGTCTCCGGTTTCCTGCTCGTTTTCATACATTTGCGCGGTGTCGAACGATCGGTACCCGACCTCGGCTGCGTGTTTCATCGCTTCGCGCAGTTCGGCCCCGGTCAGGGGGAAAGTGCCGAATGTGCGTTGATTTGTACCTTGAAAGTAGATGTTCATGGTAGTCCTCCCATATGAGTCAACTTACAAGTAACCTATTGGTTACTTTATGTCAGGTCAATTCTGCTGTGGCCCAATTTCCTGTTGATTTTTGGCGGGCTGCCATGCATATATAATATAACCAGTTAGTTACTTGTGAGGAGGATCGCATGAGCAAGCAAATGTCGGCGCGCGAAGCGGCCAACATGATTCCGGATGGGGCCACCGTCGCGGTCAATTCCTCTAGCGGTCTATGTTGCCCGGATGCGGTCCTGAAAGGTCTGGGCGAACGGTTCGACGAAGACGGCACCCCCCGCAACCTGACCACCATCCACCCGATCGCAGCAGGCGACATGTTCGGGACCAGAGGGGTCGATCACATCGCCAAGCCGGGGCTGCTGACGCGGATTATCGGTGGATCGTACCCTTCGGGTCCCAGCAAGGCCGAACCGCCGCTTGTTTGGCAGATGATCACGGCCGAACAGGTGCGAGCCTATAACGTGCCATCGGGCATCATTTTCGACATGCTGCGGGAAGCGGCGGCAAAACGTCCGGGCGTTTTGACCAAGGTCGGGATGGAAACTTTTGTTGATCCCGAAGTCGAAGGCTGCGCGATGAACGACGCAGCCCGTGCTGAACCTATCGTAAAGCGTATGGAATTTGAGGGCGAAGACTGGCTTTATTTCAAATCCATGGCCCCGAACGTGGCGATCATCCGGGCCACCACGGCGGATGAAAAAGGGAACCTGAGCTTCGAGCATGAAGGCGCCTATCTGGGCGCGATGGAAATGGCGTTGGCGGCGCGCAACAATGGCGGTGTGGTGATCGCGCAGGCCAAACGGGTCGCTGCTGCTGGCAGTATCCGACCCCATGACGTGCATGTGCCGGGGATTCTGGTTGATGCGATTGTCGAGGCCCCCGACCAGTTGCAGACCACGGCCACCGAATATGATCCGGCGATTTCAGGCGAGCTGACCCGTCCGCTCGACAGCTTCCGCACGGCAGAATTCAACGTGGGCAAGGTCATCGCCCGCCGTGTCGCGCAAGAGCTGAAAGATGGCTGGGCGGTGAATATCGGCTTTGGTATCTCGGCCAATGTGCCGCGCATTTTGGTCGAAGAGGGGCTACACGGTTCGGTCACATGGATGATCGAACAGGGGGCTGTGGGGGGCGTGCCGCTTCTGGATTTCAAATTCGGTTGTTCAGCCAACGCCGAGGCTTTTGTGCCTTCGCCGCATCAGTTCTGCTACTTTCAGGCTGGCGGGTTCGATGCCTCTTTGTTGTCCTTCCTCGAGGTGGATCGGAATGGGTCGGTCAACGTCTCGCGCCTGTCGGCGATCCCGCATCGCACGGCGGGTGCGGGGGGGTTTGTCGACATCACTACTCGGGCCCGCAAGATCGTCTTTTCGGGCAATTTCAACGCAGGTGCGAAGATGTCGATCGAAAAGGGGCAGATTAAGATCCTGCAAGAAGGCAAGGTGGCCAAGTTTGTCAATGAGGTCGACCAGATATCGTTCTCGGGCAAGCGGGCGCAGCGGCAGGGTCAGGATGTGACCTATGTGACCGAACGCTGCGTGATCCGGCTGACCGATAAGGGTCTGATGGTCACCGAAATCGCGCCCGGGCTGAATCTGCAGCGCGACGTTCTGGATCAGGCGGCGACGTCATTGCTGGTCTCAGATGACTTAAAAACCATGGATGCAACTCTGTTCGATCCGGCCCCAATTGGGCTGACGCTGCCCGCCGCGTGATGGAGCATCTGCAGCTGGATATCGAGGCCGGTATCGCCCGGCTGACCCTGAACCGCCCCGAGCGCCTGAACGCGCTGACCGAGGTGATGATGGACGATCTGCTGACTCTCTGTCGTCGGATCGAGCGGTTGGATGAGGCGCATGTGGTGATCCTGACCGGCGCAGGTAAGGCTTTTTGTGCGGGAGGGGATATCGATGCTTGGGCCGATCACGGGCCGGACAGTTTCGGCCGTCACTGGCTGCGCGACGGGCATCAGGCGCTGGATGCGCTGACCCGGCTGCGCCAGCCTGTTATAGCGGTGCTGAACGGTCATGTGTTGGGCGGAGGGCTAGAGCTGGCCGCCTGCGTCGATTTTCGGATCGCCGAGGCGCATATCCGCATCGGACAACCGGAACCGGCGCTGGGGATCATCCCCGGCTGGTCCGGCACCCAGCGCACGGTGCGCCGGTTCGGTGCGCAGCTTGTACGGCGGATGGCGATGTTCGGCGAGCAATTCTCGGCCGAGGATGCCGAGCGCTTGGGCCTTGTCGACCGGGTGGCGGGCACCGGGCAGGGAATGGCCGTGGCGTACGAATTGGCAGAAAGCCTGCGCCATCGCGGGCCGGTGGCGACCGAACTGGTCAAGATGCTGATCAACGCCGCTGAAGGCGAAGAGCGTGAGCGAATCTTCGAATCCCTTGCCGGGCGCATCGCCGCTGCGCAGCCAGAATTGCAGACAGGCCTGGCCGCATTCAAAGCGCGTAAAAAGCCTGATTTCTGGTCCTGATCTGAGAAGGAGCCCCCGATGATACGACACCTGGTTCACCTGCGATTCAAAGCGGATACCAGCGAAGCTGACAAGGCCGCGCTCTATGCCGATCTGGCGGGATTGTCGACGCATATTGACGGTATTCTCGACTTTCAGCACCGACGGAACATCTCGGTCGAAACACCGCTGGTGCGTGGGTTCGATGATATGTTCTGGTTCGATTTCCGCGATACGGCGGTGCGGGATACGTATCTTGAGGATAGCATCCATCAGGAGATTGGCGCACGCATCGTCGCCAAACTGGACGGTGGTGCAGATGGTGTTTTTGTCTGCGACATCCAGCTTTGATGCAGGACGCTGCATTTCTCACCACGCTTTTTGACGCTGCGGTTGAGGCTGCCGATCCGGTGGCTGCCCTGAAACCGCACTTGCCGCCGCCGCCCAAAGGCCAGACCATCGTGATCGGGGCCGGGAAAGGCGCTGCGCAATTGGCTCAAGCATTCGAGGCGCTTTGGTCAGGGCCACTGTCTGGCATTGTCGTCACCCGTTATGGGTACGGTACAGATTGCAAGCGGATCAAAGTGCTGGAGGCTGCGCATCCGGTTCCTGACGAGGCCGGTGTGAAAGCCGGTCAGGCGATGATGCAGACTCTGTCGGGGCTTGGTCCCGACGACCTGGTAGTGGCTTTGATATGTGGTGGCGGATCGGCGTTGCTGCCGTGCCCGCCCAACGGGCTGACGCTTGCGGATGAGCAGGCACTTAATCGGGCATTGCTGGTGTCAGGGGCGCCGATCTCGGTCATGAACGCCATTCGCAAGCATGTCAGCGGGATCAAGGGTGGACGGCTCGCAGCGCTGGCACATCCGGCGCGTGTGGTGTCACTTGTCGTCTCGGACGTGCCCGGTGACGACCCGGCACAGGTCGCATCGGGCCCCACGGTGCCGGATCGGGTAACGCGCCAGCAGGCTTTGGACCTGATCAGCGACCATCGCATCGACCTGCCTGCCGCAATAAGGGCGCATCTTGACAGCGCCGTCTCAGACGCACCGGACCCCGATGACGACTGTTTTGCGCACAACGAGGTTCATGTGATCGCGTCTGCCCGTCTGTCGCTTGAGGCTGCTGCGCGGACTGCCGAGGCGCAGGGTGTGCCCGCCGTGATCCTGTCCGACGCGATCGAAGGCGAAGCCCGTGACGTCGCCCGCGTGCACGCGGCAATCGCCCGTGAGGTTGCCGCCAGAGATCGGCCCTTTCGGAAACCGGTTGTGATCCTGTCGGGCGGAGAGACCACGGTCACGCTGCGCGGATCGGGCAAAGGTGGGAGAAACACCGAATTCCTGCTGGCCCTGGCGCAGGAAATTGACGGGTTGAACGGCATTGTCGCGCTGGCAGCAGATACGGATGGGATCGACGGGTCTGAGGACAATGCGGGCGCGTTTGCCGATGGATCAAGCTGTGCTCGGATGCGAGCGGCAGGGCGCAGCCCAGCAGCGGATTTGGTGCTGAATGATGCCTTTTCGGCCTTCGCGGCGGTTGGCGATCTGTTCTCGCCCGGGCCGACCGGGACCAATGTGAACGATTTCCGTGCAATCCTCGTACAATAGTCTCGCCGATACGCGTCAGCAGAGCCGCCGGAATCGATCAACGATCGTGTCGAGAACCTCATGCGGGTCCCGTTTCCACCAGTTTTGGGCCGAGAAAATCTCGACCTCGCACAACCCGTCATAGCCCGCATCTTCGACCGTAGCCCGAAGGGCGGGCAAGTCAGCGACTCCGTCGCCCATCATGCCTCGATCCAACAGAATGTCGCTGGTTTCGGCCAGCCAGTCGCACAGGTGATATCCCAGAATGCGCCCTTGTGCACGGCTGGCCAGTGTGTCCGCCAATGTCGTGTCCCACCAAACGTGATAGACGTCGATGGCCACGCCGACGTTGTCCGCCCCCACCGCATCACATACGTTAAACGCATCGGCGGCGGTCATCAGGCAGGTGCGGTTTCCCGCTGTGGCGGGGTTCAGCGGCTCCAGCGCAAGATGGACGTGACGTTCGGCGGCATAGGAGGCAGCGCGTGCAACGCGGTCGGCCAGAATCTTCTGACTGTCCAATACGCCTTTGGTGCCGGGTTCCGGCCCGCCGGTTACAATGGTCAGCACCGACGTGCCCAGGCCTGCCGCTTGGTCGATGGACAGGTGAAAATCATCCATAATCTGCTGATCCGACGGCAGCGCCAGCGGACCCGTCAAAAACGGAGTGCGGCACAGACCCACAACCTGCATTCCCATTGCGCGGACCCGCTGGCCGATTTCGGCCTCACGTCCGTCCAGTTCCCGGCGCCAGAAGGTGATCCCGCCATATCCGCGCGCGGCGCAGGCGTCGATCACCTGCTCGGGCGACCAACCCGCACCGTGGCCATCAAGATTGTGGCCCAAAGTCGCGGTATTCAGCGCCAGCGCGGAATGATCGTTCGAGAAATCGCGCAAATCTCAGACCCCGTAGAGTTTGAACATGTGCCCCATCCGCTGCACCGCCAGATCGGGGTCCCGCAGCAGCCCGCATTCATCGGCGATTTTGAAACAGTCGGTGAAATAGGGCAGGGACCGTGTCGCCTGTGCACCGTTCAGCATGATGAAATGGTCCTGAAACCCGTTCAGCCACGCCAGAAACACGACGCCGGTCTTATAATACTGCGTCGGCGCGCGGAAGATATGGCGCGCGAGGGGAACCGTCGGGTCCAGCGTGGCACGGAAGGCGGCGGTGTCGCCATCGCTCAGTTGGCTGACCGCGTAGGCCGCCGCCGGGGCGAGGGGGTCGAATATCCCCAGCAGCGCGTGCGAAAAGCCCTTTTCGTCACCTTCGATCAGTTCGGGATAGTTGAAATCGTCACCGGTATACATTTTGACGCCTTCAGGCAGCAGGCGGCGCATGGTGATCTCTTTGTCGGCGTCCAGAAGCGAGATTTTGATGCCATCCACGTTTTTGATGTTGGACCGGATCACAGTCAGGGCAGTTTCCAGCGCGGTATCGAAATCGCGTGTGCCCCAATACCCGGCAAGCTGCGGGTCGAACATCTCACCCAGCCAGTGCAGGATCACGGGCTGATCGCAGGCCGCAAGCACGTCATTGTAGACCGAGATATAGTCGTCGGGTCCGGTCGCCACCTTTGCCAGCGCCCGCGACGCCATCAGGATGATCCGCCCGCCCAGCCTCTGGATCGCCTCGACCTGTTTCAGATAAGCGCGCCGCACGTCGTCCAGCGAAGTGGCGTCTGCCGGGTCCAGATGATCGGTGCCACAGCCATTCGCGACCAGCGCATCGGGCAATTCCTCTTTGGTGCGGCGGATTAGCTCCAGCGCCCCGGTCCAATCCAGACCCATGCCGCGTTGGGCGGTATCCATAGCTTCGGCGATGCCCATGCCCATGCCGGCCAGATAGTGCCGGAACTCCATCGTCTTGGCCCAGTCGATATGGGCGGGTCCGGTCGGGTCATGATCGCCGAACGGATTGGCCACAACATGGGCTGCGGAATATAACACCCGGGCCGAGTTCGGCGTCAGCGTACTGGGCGCAACCGGCGTGCCTACCAATGCGTAGTCATGCAGCCTACCAGCGGTGTCGGGCAGTTTAATCTTCATCGGGCAACCTCAGAAACGGGGCACAAGCATCCCGGCATCTGCCGAGATCGCCTGTCCGGTGGTATAGGGAAGCTTGCCGCTGGCCAGAGACGCGATGATCGCGCCCATATCCTCGGGCTGGCCCACACGGGGGAACAGGGTCAGACCGTCTTTGGCGCGTTGATCATAATGATCGATCACCGGCGCGGTCATGTCGGTGGCGATCAGGCCGGGCTGCACATCGTAGACGGCGATGTTTTCGGACCCCAAACGGACCGCGAAGGTTTTCGAGATCATGGCAGCTGCCGCCTTGGATGCACAGTATTCCGCCCGCGGTACAGCCACCGCGACGGCGTTAGATGAGGTGACGTTGACGATGGAATGAAACAGCCCAGCGTCGCGGTCACGCGCCAGCAGCCGCTTGGCAAAAGACTGGGATAGAAAGAACATCGCCTTGGTGTTTACGCCCATGCAGCGGTCATAGCTTTCCTCGCTGACCTCAAGTAGATCACCGCGCTGCAGCACACCGACACCTGCGTTGTTAACGAGGGTGGTCAGCGGGCCGATCTTATCCTCGATCTGGATCAGGTGGTCATCATGAGCGTCGATATCCGACACGTCGAAAGCGGCAGCAACCACCGGCACCCCGAGCGCGCGGATCGTGTCTGCGGCGTTTTGCAATTCGGCGTCCATGACGGGACCGTTGACTGCAATGGCAAACCCCTCGCGCGCCAGTGCCACGGCTGCGGCAAGGCCGATGCCACGCGACGATCCAGTGACCAAAGCTGCTTGTGCTGTCATGCTGCCGCGCCTTTCGAGAGCAATTCCCGAGCGATGATCATACGCTGAATTTGGTTCGTGCCTTCATAAATCTGAGTGATCTTGGCATCTCGGTACAGGCGTTCCACTTCAAAGCCGCGAATATAACCCGATCCGCCAAAGACCTGTACCGCATCCGACGACCGCTGCACCGCCATGTCCCCGGCAAAGCACTTGGCCATGGAACAGGCTTTGGTCGCGTCCTGCCCGGTATCGATCTTGTAGGCGGCGGAATGGACCAGAAGACGTGCGGCTTCGACATCCTTGGCAATGTCGGCCAGCAGCCATTGGACGCCCTGAAAATCCGCAATCGGTTTGTTGAACTGCTTGCGCTGTTGCGCGTAATCCGTCGCCGCTTCAAGCCCGGCTTGGCCAATCCCCACGGCCAATGCGGCAATGCCGACGCGGCCTTTGTCCAGAACACTCATCATCATGTGAAATCCGCGGCCTTCGGTGCCCAGCAAGGCGTCGGCGGGCAGGCGCACATCGTCGAATGAAAGCGGCCCAACCTGGCTGGCGCGTTGGCCCATCTTGATCTCTTTCGGTCCACGCGTGACCCCGTTGGCGTGAAGATCGACCACAAAGATCGACATGCCGCGATGCCCGGCCTCGGGGTCGGTGCGGGCCAACACAAAGCCTAGATCCGCGACCGGCGCGTTGTGAATCCAGATCTTGCCACCATTCAGCACCCAGCCGTCGCCATCGCGGACCGCCGTGGTGCGAATGCCCGAGACATCGGTGCCTGCTTCGGGTTCGGTAATGCAATAGGCGGGGCGCACTTTGGCCGCCAGAAGATCGCCCAACCATTTGTCCCGCTGTCCTGCCGTTCCATGGCGCACTAACAGGGTCGTCACCAGTTCCAGCAAGCCACATTGATCCGCGATCGAGGCATAGCCGCGCGACAACTCCTCCATCACCAGCGCATAGGTCACGGTGTCGAACCCCGGCCCGCCCATCTCTTCCGGGACGCCGATGCCGAACAGGCCAAGTTCGGCCATTTGATCATAGATTTCAGACGGAAAACGCGACTCCCGATCCAGTTCTTCAGCGGCAGGGCGGATAACATCCTGCGCAAACTGGCGGGTCATGTCGCGGACCTGAATATGGGTTTCTGTCAGAAACATGGCATGCGCCCCGTGTTGTAACCAGTCAGTTACTAATAGGCAAAAGACCCTGCCTTCGTCAAGTGGGTTGATCGGTTTCTGGATTTGAAGTAAATAACCAGACAGTTACTAATAGTCGCGCAACCGGCGCATCTCCGGTCTTGCGCATAGGGAGGTTTTTATGAATCCGAACACGAAAAACAAGTTTGGCCGGGTAGACCTTGACGTTTCCGCCTTTGGCTTTGGCACAGCGCCCATCGGCAACATTTTTCGCGAGATCGATGAGGAAACATCCCACGGCATGATCCAGCACGCATGGGACAATGGCGTTCGGTATTTTGACACCGCTCCGATGTACGGCCATGGTCTGTCGGAACTGCGCACCGGGCACAGCCTGCGGTGGAAGGACCGCGATGACTATATTTTGTCCTCAAAAGTGGGGCGGGTTCTGAAGCCGGCGCGCCGTCAGGATATCGATTTCGAACCCTGGACCAATGCCGCGCCCTTCACGATGCATTTCGACTATAGCTATGACGGCATCATGCGCTCGTTCGAAGACAGTCTTCAGCGGATGGCGACCGAGCGGATGGATATCTGTTTCATTCACGACATTGACGTGTTCACCCGTGGTGACGAGCAGCCCGAAGTGTTCAAACAGGCGATGGACGGCGCGTGGAAGGCGTTGGAAAGCCTTCGCGATCAGGGTGTCGTCAAGGCCATCGGCGTCGGGGTGAATGAATGGGAAGTCTGCCACGCTGCGCTTGAACAGCGCGATTTCGACTGTTTCCTGCTGGCCGGTCGCTACACGCTGCTGGAACAGGACGCGTTGGACAAGTTTCTCCCGCTTTGTGAAGAGCGCGGGGCTGCTGTGGTTGTTGGCGGTGGCTTCAACTCAGGTATTCTGGCGACTGGGGCCAAAGAGGGGGCCAAATACAACTATGCCCCGGCACCCGCAGACATCATGGATAAGGTCCGCAAGATCGAGGGGGTCTGCGCCGAATACAACGTGCCATTGCCCGCCGCCGCGCTGCAATTCGTTGTGGCGCATCCAGCGGTTCCAACGTTCATGGCGGGTACGCGGACGGTTGAACAACTGGACCAGAACCTGAACTGGTTCAGCCACGATATTCCGGTAGAATTCTGGACCGAACTTAAGGCCAAGAGCCTGCTGCGCGAAGACGCTCCGGTTCCGCAATGAAGGCCGCGTTGCCGGCGGGCCAATATGGCTATGACGACCTGAACGTCGGCGACGTCATGAAAACCGGGTCTGCCCAGATAACGGCGGACCTGATTGATGCCTTCGCGGACCTGACCGGAGACAAATACGATCTGCATCTGAGTGACGACACCGCGCGGGCGCTTGGGTACCCAGCCCGTGTAGCGCATGGTTTGCTGGTTCTGTCGGTTGTGGACGGTTTGAAATTTCGGTCGGATGCGAAACCCGTGGGGTTGGCGTCCTTGGGCTGGGACTGGCGTTTTGAAAAGCCGGTTTTTGCAGGCGATGTGATCAATGCTGAACTTACGGTTATCAGCAAACGCAAAACGACCTCGGCCGCGCGCGGGATTATCTCTTTCGGGTTCGACGTATTCAACCAAGATGGGCTGCGCGTCCAGCACGGTACAAATGAACTGATATTCGATTTATGAACGAGGGAAAATGCAGGTATCGATCCCGAAACGCATGATCACGCATGAGGCCGCGAACGCAGCGGTTCAGGCCGCGCTGTCCCATGCCAAGGACAATGAATGGGCGGTTGCCGCGATAGTCGTGGATGCAAGCGGCCACATGGTTGCCGCTGGACGGCTGGACAGTGCTCCTGCGGCCGTGGCTGAATTTGCGCAGGACAAGGCGCAAACAGCGGTATTGGGCAAGCCGACGCGTGACTTCGCAGAGCGCATGTTGTCGAGCCCCGAGCTGCAACTTGGAATGATCAACCGCCCCAAGCTTTGCGCCTGGGATGGAGGAATCCCAATTCACGAAAACGGCGTTCTGATCGGCGCCATTGGAGTGTCCGGGGCTGCTGGGCCGGATGATATCATGTGTGCGATGGCAGGAATTTCTGCCATCGGTCTTTGAGGGGATTTGATGGAACGGCATCCCCTGATCTCTTATCTGGTAAATTTTGGAGGTGGGGACCATCAGGAGGTTCGCAAAATGCCGGACTTGGAGCTTGTCGGTATAGATCTGGCCAAGAGTGTCCGTACCAGAAAGCTAGAGGCGCAAATCGCCGACTGCGCGAGGCAAGATGAAATATTTCGGAGGTTGAACGCGATACCGGGCGTGGTCCCGGTTATTGGGACGGTAATTGCAGCACCAGCACCTTGGAACACTATACGCGGCAGCGATTTTGAGGCGTGGGTAGGCTTGGCCCCACCCCAGCATTCGAGCGGCGGCATGCAGCGCCGAACGCGCTCGCCAAAGACGGGCGACTGAACTATACGGTGCCTCCTCATTAATGGATCCAGCGTTTTGGTGGGGCGAGTACAATGGGGCCGCACTTCGCTCATTGCTAGCAAGAAAACTGCATCGAAAGCCACTGATGTTAGGCAGTGTGGCACTGGCTAATAGAATCTCGCGCATTCTGTCGGAATACCAGCGGAGGGTGGGTTTGCACGTTCTGTCGTCAATTTTGATGCGGGAGCCTTTGCCGCCATCGATCTGGCCGCTGCCGCAGCTTCGCTGACCCCGCTGGTCCATTGCTTGCCCAAAGCCACACTGGCCCCGTAACGATCATTGTCGCCGTGTTAAGTCTTGTTGACCTATCGATCTTGCGGAAGACATGGAGATATTCTCGCGCCGACTTCAGCGCCGTCGCTGCCACCATCGGACTGACACTGGGGCTGGGGGTCGAGGTCGGAGTTGCCTCTGGCGTGGCGAGTTCGGTGTTGTTGCACCTGTAAAAACATCTCGCTCGCATGTGGCAGTCGTCGGGCTTGTTCTCGGCGCACAGCATTTCCGCAACATCCGGCGTCACGCGGTTGAAACTAACCCTTCGGTGGTGATTCTACGTGTGGATAAGAGTCTGTATTTCGTGGACGCTCGCTTCTTGGAAGACCTTATCCAGCGCCGAGTGACCGAAGGCTGTAGGGTTCCGTTGCGAACTTTGTCCACACCTGACAGGTTGAGTACATTTGTGTTGGCGCGTCCCAGAACATGATGCGACGAAGCTTCGTCAAAAACTGAAAAGCTCTGCCCCAACCATCAAGGGGCAGAGCAATGGTTCCATTGGTTATTTCTGAGCTTCAAGAATCTCGTTGATCAACGTGTCTCCGTTCTCTTCTATAAATGTCGCCCAGACTGGCTTGGCCGCTTCCTGGAAGGCAGCGCCATCGACATCGCGGTTGAGTTCCATACCACCCTCGGTGGTCAGCCATTCGATCGTCTTTTCCTCTTTGTCGCGGTTGCCCTTGCGCTGGAAGGCGACAGCCTCGGCAGCGGCGGCTTCGATGACGGCTTTTTGCTCGTCCGTCAGGCCGTTGAACGTATCTGCGTTCATTGCCAGAACCAGAGCCGAATAAGCGTGCTGAGACAGGCTCAGATATTTCTGGACTTCGTAGAACTTAAAGGCTTCGACGACCCAGATCGGGTGATCCTGTGCATTGACGACGCCGGTTTCCAACGCAGTATAAAGTTCCGCAACCGGAATCTGTTGGGGGTTGGCATCCAGTGTTTCAAACAGGTCGTTCAGCGCCTTGGAATTGTTCACACGCATGACCACGCCGGACAGGTCGGCGGGTGCGCGCACCGGCCCCTTGTTGGTCGAGATATTGCGATAGCCGTTTTCAGGAAAACCCAGACCTTTCAGCCCGAACTCTTCAAGATCGGCCAGCACACCCTGACCCACAGGGCCGTCCAGCACGACATAAGCCTTGTCCCTGTCCGGGAACATGAAGGGCAGCGTAAAGGCCCCGGCCTCGGGGATCATGCCGGTAAAGTTGTTCAGCCCCGACAGGGTAAAGTGGATGACGCCCGAACGCACACCGTCGATCAACTGATCGTCAGTGCCCAGTTGGCCATTGGGAAAAACATCGATGACAACTTCACCGCCTGTGCCTTCGTTGACCTTTTCTGCGAACATGACAGCCATCTGGTGGGTCAGATCGGTGTCGGGCGCCGGGTGTCCGAATTTTAGCCGGGTTTCTGCATCTGCGGCAGAGGCCGAAACGGCCAACGCGGCTGCTGCCATCAGTGATTTGATTTTCAACGACATTTAGTTTCCTCCCTAAGTTAGCCGATGAGAAGTTTCATGGGGTAGATGATGATCTGTGGAAAAATCACGAAAAGCGCCAGAAGCACGACATAGGCCAGCACAAAGGGCCAAACGCCCCTGACCGCCGCAGTCATTGGCGTTTTCGAGACACCGCAGACCACGTTCAGTACATTGCCCACCGGGGGCGTGATCAGCCCGATCGACGCGTTGATGACGAACATCAGGCCGAAATAGACCGGGTCGATTCCGGCGGCCTTGATGACCGGCATGAACAGCGGCGCAAGGATCAGAACCGATGGCCCCAGATCCATGAACATGCCCACCACAAAGACGATCAGCATGATTGTCGCCATCAAAAGACGCGGGTTGTCGACGAGCGGGCCAAGCATAGCAGCCAGTTGCTGCGGCAATTGGGCGATGGTGATCAGCCAGGCGGCCACCATCGCGCAACCGACAAGGAACATGACCATTGCGGTGGACCGACCGGCACTCAGCAGGATGTCGTAGAGCAGGTGCCAGGTCATCTCGCGATAGATGAAGGTGGTGACGGCCAGCGCATAGACGGCGGCGACCACTGCCGCCTCGGTGGGGGTGAAGATCCCGAACCGGATGCCGCCGATGATGATGACCGGCAGCAGAAGCGCCCATCCCGCATCCCGCAAGGCCAGCAGTTTTTCCGACCGTGGCGCGGGTTCGAACACTTCCAGGTCTTCGCCGCGCACAAGGAAATTCCAGACCAGAACCAGCGTGGCCCCCATCATCAGGCCTGGAACAATGCCGCCGATAAAGAGCTTCGCGATGGATATGTTTCCGGCGACGCCGATCAGGATCAACGGCAGCGATGGCGGTATGACCGGCGCGATGATCCCGCCCGACGCCAGCAGGCCCGCGGTTCGGCCACGCGGATAGTTCGCCTTTGCCATCATTGGGAACAGCATGCTGGACAAGGCCGCGGCATCGGCAACGGCCGACCCCGACAGCCCGGCCAGAAGAACCGAGGTGAAGATTGCCACATATCCAAGCCCGCCGCGCCGATGCCCGACAAGGGCGCTGGCCAGTCTGACGATCCGTTTGGCCAATCCGCCGGAGGACATGGTTTCCCCGGCCACCAAAAAGAACGGGATCGCCAGCAACGGAAAACTGTTGACCCCGTTGATCATCGACAGCGCCATGACATTGGCGCTGAACAGGTCCAGTTGCAGCATCAGGGCCATCGAGGCCAGCAGCAGCGAAAACGCGACCGGAATGCCGATTGCGATCCCGATCAGCAAAATCCCAAGGAATATGGCAAGCGTCATGCGTCAGGCTCATGTCTTTGCGGCCAGATCAGGCGGGACAGCGCGATGCAGAACATCATCGCCCCCGCGATTGCGCCCGGAAGGTACAGAGCACCCTTCGGAAGCCCGGTGAGTTGAGAGATATTGTTCCAGTTCGCGACCGTCTGTTGCTGCGCGCCCCAGCCCAGCAAAACAACGGAAATCAGCACAACACTCCATTTGATCCTGTCCAGCCAGGGCAACACCGCCTTGGGGAACAGGGCGTGGGCGATCTCGGTTATCGCCAGATGCTGATCCCGGCGCAGCACCACAACCGCGCCCAGCATGACGATCCAGACAAACCCAAGTCGGGACAGTTCGATGGATTCGCGAAACCCGGTCGAAAAGCCGTAGCGCATCACGACATTCACAAAGACCAGCCCGATCATCGCGGCCATGAGCGCGACGATAACGATGTCGAGCAACTGGAAAAGCCGGTCGACACCTTGTTTGACCTTCGTTCCGGGCATTCTATCCCCCTTGTTCGAAAGTTAGGTTAACGATAACCTAATAGCGGCGCAACACTTGTCGGGGCATAAGAGCGTCGAAAGCAGGAAGCGCCGTGAACGAAAACAGAAACTCAGTGGTCACTTTGGCCGATGTGGCCGAAAAGGCAGGGGTCAGCCGCATGACCGTGTCCAAGGTCCTGCGCGGGACCGGCAGCATTTCAAGCAAAACTCGGGACCGTGTCCTCAGCGCCTGTGACACGCTTGGATATGTACCCAACACCTTTGCAGCCGCGCTGAGTTCAAGGAAATCGCCGTTCATCGGGGTGATTATCCCTTCAACCTCGGATTTTGTGTTCTCCGAAGTGCTAAGCGGCGTAAATGACGTGGTGCGCCCGCACGGGTTGCAGACCCTGATCGGCGAAACCCTGTTTGATCCCGAGATCGAATTTTCGCTGGTCCGCATGATGTTGTCGTTGCGCCCGTCCGGGTTGATAGCCAGCAGCGGACTGGCGCGCCTCGACAAGACGCGGCAGCTTTTGGCCAAGCGCACCTGTCCCCTGATTCAGATCTGGGACGCGGATGACAAGGACGGGGATGCGACGGTTGGCCTGTCTCATGAGGGGGCCGGGGCCACCATCGCGCGGCATTTTATCGAACGGGGGTTTCGAAACGTGGCCTATATCGGTGCCCAGCTTGACACCGACCTTTGCGCCGAACGGAGGCTGGCAGGGTTTGGCGCGGTACTGGCCGAGGCTGGTGTTTCGCTGCTGTGCGAAACGGATCGCGACCTGCCGAGAACGCGGGAAACCGGGCAGATTTTGGCCCAAAGGTTGCTTGATCGCAACGAACCCGTGGATGCGATCTATTGTCTGAACGATTCGATGGCCGCCGGGTGCCTGTCCTATTTGTACGCGCAGGATTATCGGATTCCCGAGGATGTGGCCGTTGCGGGGTTCAACGGAACCTCTCGGGATTACGCGGTCAGGACCAACCTGACCACGCAGGATGTGGACCGGCGTGAAATCGGGCGCTGTGCCGCGAAGCTGATTGTGGATCGCGAGGCGCTGCAAAACCCGGTCGATCTGGTGCCCGACAAGCTGGTCGTGGGAACGACCACTTAAGGCATTTGCACGCCGGACCTGTTCAGTGTGATGGCATAAAGGCTGGTCGACGCAGTGATGTAAAGCTGATGCTTGGCCCGACCTCCGAAACAGATGTTGGACACGGTCTCGGGTATCAGGATCTTGCCCAGTAGCCTGCCATCGGGCGAAATACAATGCACCCCGTCGCCTGCCGAACTCCAGATATTTCCGTCGGAATCCAGCCGGAATCCGTCCGAAGCACCGGCGTCCACAGTGAAGAAATGCGCCCCATTTGACGGTACACCGCCTGCCATATCATAGCGGCGGATGCAGCGTTTTGCGTTGGCATCGAACATCTTGCCGGTGTCGGCCACGTACAGCATGTCCTCACCAGCGCTAAAGGCCAACCCGTTCGGGCAGTCCATATCGGTGACCATGGCGGTAATCTCGCCGGTATCGGGGTCAACGCGGTAGACATGGCAGGGCAGTTCCTGCTCGGACGCAAACCCTTCGTAATTTGTCATGATCCCGTAGTGGGGATCGCTGAACCAGACTGAGCCGTCCGAGTGGACCACGACATCATTGGGCGAATTCAGCCTTTTCCCTTCGAAACTGTCGGCAAGCACTGTGACTGATCCGTCAAGCTCGGTCCGGGTCACCCGTCGCGTCCCGTGTTCGCATGACACCAACCGGCCCCGCCGGTCGCGGGTATGGCCGTTGGCATAGTTTGACGGCTGCCGATAGGTGGTGATGCCGCTGTCCGGTGTCCAGCGCAGGATACGATTGTTGGGAATGTCCGAAAATAGAAGACACCCCGCATCGCCGAACCAGACCGGCCCCTCGACCCAATCGAACCCGGTAGCAAGCTGTTTGACCGGGGCGTTGCCCAATACATAGGTCTCGAACACCGGGTCGTGGGCTTCAAAAAAGGACATCGCTTGGGTTTCCTATCCGAATGTGATTTGCGCTTTCATAGCTTGCGTCCGATCCCCCGCCAGATCAAAGCCTGCCTGCGCCTGATCCAGAGGGACCGTGTGTGAGATCAGCGGTTTCACATCTAGACTGCCATTCTGCATCAGGGCAATGGCGGTGGCGAATTCCTCGTGAAAGCGGAATGAGCCGCGCAGGTCCAGTTCTTTGGCGGTCAGCATCTGCATCGGGATCGTCATGTCACCGCCCAAACCCAGTTGCAGGATGGCCCCGCGCGGACGCAACGCGGCTATGCCCGCTGCCAGCGCCTGCGGGCTGCCCGAACATTCATAGAGAATGTCGAACGTGCCTTTTCCCGCCTGATAGGCAGCCAGCGCCTCGGCATCCCGTGCCACGTTGATTACGCGATCCGCGCCCACCCGAGAAGCAAAGCCAAGGGCGTTGTCCTCAAGGTCGGTCACAACGATTTCGGTCGCACCTGCCGCGCGCGCGGACAGCACCGCCAAGGTCCCGATGGGACCGCTGCCAGTGATCAGCACCCGTTTGCCAAGGATCTCGCCCGCGCGCCGGGTGCCGTGCAGCACGACCGACAGCGGTTCGGCCATCGCTGCCTCGCCCGCGGTCAGGCCTGTCGCGCGCACGCACTGGCTGGCATCGGCCACCAGAACCTCGCGAAAGGCGCCCTGAATATGCGGGAACGGCATGGCCGAGCCATAGAACCGCATGTTTTCGCAATGGTTGCGCAGGCCCTCGGCGCAATACTGGCACGCTCCGCAGGGGCGGGACGGGGACACAGCTACAAGTTCACCGACGGCCAGCCCGTCGACATCTTCGCCCAGAGCCTCAATATGGCCGGAAACCTCATGCCCCAGGATCATGGGTTCGCGCAGGCGCACGGTGCCAAAGCCGCCGTGATTATAGTAGTGCAAATCCGATCCGCAGATACCACCAGCGGCCATACGGATGCGGACCTGCCCGGCACCGGGCTCGGGGGTTTCGCAGGTTTCAATGCGCAGGTCGCGGGCGGCGTGGATGACAATGGCGCGCATGGTTTACAGGCTCGCCGTGATGCCGCCGTCAACAAACAGCGTGTGCCCGTTGACAAAGCTGGAAGCGGGGGAGGACAGGAACACGCAGGCCCCCACCAACTCCTCAACCTTGCCCCAACGGCCCGCCGGGGTGCGCTTTTCCAGCCATGCGGAAAACTCAGGGTCATTGACCAGCGCCTCGTTCAGGGGCGTGTCGAAATAGCCCGGCGCGATGGCGTTGCATTGCAGCCCGTGCTTGGCCCAGTCGGTCGCCATGCCCTTGGTCAGGTTGCCCACAGCTCCTTTGGTCGCAGTGTAAGGCGCGATGCCGGGGCGGGCCAGCGCTGTCTGCACACTGGCGATGTTGATGATCTTGCCAGCCCCGCGCCCGATCATATGCCGCGCACAGGCCTGACCCACGTTGAAGACGGTCGTGACGTTGGTTTCCAGCAACTTGCTAAACATCTCGGCCGGGTAGTTTTCCAGCTCCGTGCGAAACTGCATCCCGGCGTTGTTGACCAGAATGTCGATCTGACCGCTGGCCTCATACCCGTCCACGGCTGCTTTGACAACGGCATGATCGCTGGCATCGAAAGGCAGCGCCGCGACCTTGTGGCCGTCTTCTGCTAGCCGTGCGACCGCGGCATCCAGCTTGGCAATATCGCGGCCATTCAGAATCACCGAAGCGCCAGCCTCAGCCAATCCGCGTGCCAGTGCAAACCCTATGCCTTGCGAGGATCCGGTGATCAGGGCGGTCTTTCCGGTCAGGTCAAATAGGGTCATGGCTTATATCTCAACGTAAACATCGTCGCCTTCGACAGCGACAGGATAGGTTTTCAGCGCCACGCAAACCGGCGGCACGGTGGGATCACCAGTGCGGTAATCAAAAGCCCCGAAATGCAGCGGGCATTCGATGTCGAACTCGTCCACCAACCCGTCGGACAGGTGCTGCTTTTCGTGGGTGCAATAACCGTCGGCGGCATAAAAGTTCCCGTCCGGGCCGTGGATGATGATCAGGCTTTTGTCGCCATGGTCAAAGCGCATGACATCTTTTTCTTCGATGTCGCTTGTTGAACATACGCGGATTTTCTCAGCCATATCAGTCCTCAGATTCTGTCAATTTCGGTCATCAGCTTTTCGTATTCGCCCGGTGCCATGTGTGGCGTGATGCTGTCCGGTGGGAAGCTGCCATTGGTAGCCGCATCGCGAAAGGCGCTGACGGCGGCGACGCGGGCGGCATATAGTTCGCGGTGCAGGCGGGCAAGATCACCAAAGGGCTGCACATGACGCGGCGGGTTCTCGGTTTCGCCGGTCAGGTCGTTCTGGAATAGAAAATTCACATCGCCGCCCCCGCCGGAACCAAGCGATACACAGATCAGCGAAGTGCGGCAGGCGATCTCGGCCATAGTCTCGCCGCAGATCACCTCGGATTCAACAGCGAAGGCTCCTGCATTTTCAAGGCGTTTGAAATCGCGCAAAAGCTCAAGCGCCTCGTCTGCGGTCTTGCCCATGGCTCGCATCCCGCCCGTTGCAACCGATTTGCGCGGCACAAGACCCAGATGCCCCATAACCGGGATGCCTTCCTTGCTGAGTGCCTCAACCACGTCAAAGCTGCGCGGTGTGATCACCGCATCCGCGCCCAGATGCAGCGCGTCCAGGGACGCGCTCAGGATGTCGTCGGTGGTCTTGACCTCAGTCAGCTTGATTGCGGCGGTGCAGAACGTGGTTTTGTTATGCTGGCGGACATTGCCCATGTTGGCCGCGTCCGACACGATCATGTCGATTCCGGCCTCTTCGGCGGCGCGCAACTCGTCCGGCGTGTTGGCGGTGACCTGCGTTAGCTTGCGCCCCTCGGCCTTGGCTTGGCGCATACAGGGGATGGTCACGGTGCGCTTCGCGGGCTGGGCCCCGAATGTATAGATGTTTTTCACGGGTGCTACCCCCGCCCGATAAAGGGCATGGTGGTTGCCATGACGGTCATGAACTGGACATTCGCCTCAAGCGGCAGATTGGCCATGTGCAGCACCGAAAGCGCCACGTTCTCGACGCTCATCACCGGTTCGGGCTTTAGCGAGCCGTCCGCCTGCGGCACCCCGCCTGACATTTTCGAGGTCATCTCGGACGCCGTGTTGCCGATGTCGATCTGTCCGCAGGCGATATTGAATGGCCGCCCGTCTAGCGAGATCGAGCGGGTCATGCCCGTGATCGCATGTTTGGAACTGGTATAGGGCACGGAGCCGGGACGGGGCACAGCCGACGAGATTGAGCCGTTGTTGATGATCCGCCCGCCCTGCGGGTCCTGATCCCGCATCACGTTGAATGCCCCGCGCGCGCACAGAAACGCACCGTAAAGGTTCACGTTCATCACGGTCATGAAATCCTCGGGCGGGATATCCCCGATCGGCGCGGCGGGCACGTTGTTGCCTGCGTTGTTGAACAGCACATCCAGCCGTCCATGCGCCTGTTTGATCTTGTCGTACAGGGCGTCAACCTGTGCCGCATCGGTCACGTCACAGGCAATGGCCTGACCGCCGCCCATGGCGGCAACGGTATCGTCAAGCGGTTCCTGCCGCCGTCCGGTGACGACAACCGTATATCCGTTCCCGGCCAGTTTCAGCGCGCAGGCTTTGCCGATGCCCGAGCCGCCGCCCGTCACCAAAGCAATCTTGCTCATGTTTCGTTTCCTCCCTTGGGTGCCAGCCGCAGGGGCAGGCGATTTTCGTCCTCATATAGCGCCAGATGGGCGCGTATCGCATCCAGACAGGCGGGCAGATCGCGGGCGATGGCAGCGTCGTAAATCGCCCGATGCTCGCCCCGTGTCACATGAGAAAAGCCAAACCCGTCAATCTGGGATACCGCGTACATCCGAAACGTGTCGTAGACGGACTTGTAGGTCCGCATCAGAAGATCTGAATTACACGCCCCCAACAGAGTGCTGTGAAACAGCCAGTCCTGCCGCGACCAGCGTCTGAGGAAGGGCGTCACATCCTCGGCCTGCTCCATGCGCGCTTCGATGTAGTCAAGGTTGTGATGGGCCGCGTTCAGCGCCATCTCCCATTCGAAATCACCCTGTTTCAGGGCCAGCGCGACCGCCTCGCTCTCCAGCAACAACCTCAGATGCGCGGCCTGACGGAACGTATCCTCGGAATGGTCGACTGCCCGGAAACCGTGGTTTTTCTCGTTCTCGACAAAGCCTTCCCCGGCCAGCCGCAACAACGCCTCGCGCAGGGCGGCGGTGGTGCAGCCGAACTCGACCTTGAGATGTTGGGGTTTCAGCCGTTGGCCGGATTTCCAGCGCCCCCAGATCAACCCGTCGCGCAGGGCGTCGTAAATATCGTTGGGTGGTTTTGGGGCAGAAGAAGCATCCATCCCGAAAGGCGTAAGGACACAGCGACGACCGGTCAAGGTAATTTTGTCAAACAATCACTTATTCGTCAATTTGACAAAGTTTCGAAACTTTTGTTGACGCGACGAGTGTCGGTCACTATCCGATCAAGAGGACGAAAACGCCCCTTTGGCCCGGATTCGGGCACGGAAAGGATACATCATGGCGAAGAAGCCCAAGGTCACAATCGATGAGCACGGTCAGGAAAGAAACCGCCGCGGTGAGTGGTGGTCGGGCCGCCCCGTCTATCTTGAACCGCTGCTGGATGATCCGCTGAACTTTCCGAAGCTGTTCAAATGGCTGACCGGTTTCCCGGGTTTCTTCCTGCCGTGGTTTGCCATCTACATGGTGCTGATCGGGGTCAGCTATGTCTGGTTCACGCCCGAGTTGTCGCGCATGGAAACCTTTCAGATCGGCTGGATGGGTGAGATCCTTCTGCGCAATCTGGTTCTGATCTGGGTCTGGACCGGGATATTCCACCTGTGGTTTTGCGGTTACAAAATGCAGGGGAGGCTCAAGAAGTATAACGCCAACATGCAGGCCAAGAACAACCCCACTTTCCTGTTCAGCGATCAGGTCTGGGACAACATCTTCTGGGCACAGGTCGGCACTCTGATCTGGACCGGGTACGAGTGTTTTCTTTGGTGGGGCTATGCAAACGGCTGGATGCCCTACCTTGATCCGGCAGAACATCCGATCCTGTTCTGCCTGCTGATGATGGCGATTCCGTTCTGGCGCAACTTTCATTTCTACTGGATTCACCGTCTGATCCACTGGAAGCCGCTGTATGACTGGGTGCATTACTTGCACCACAAGAACGTAAATGTCGGCCCGTGGTCCGGGATGGCCATGCACCCGGTTGAACATCTGGTCTATTTCTCTTGTATGCTGATCCACGTGATCGTGCCCAGCCATCCGCTGCACATGATGTTCAACGGGTTCCAGACTGCGCTTGGCCCGGCCGTCAGCCATTCCGGGTTTGATGAGATCGTGTTCGGGGACGAACTCGCGCTGCGCAATGACCGCTATATGCACTATCTGCACCACCGCTATCACAACGTGAATTTCGGCGAGAGCAATGTGCCGCTGGACAAGTGGTTTGGCAGCCTGCACGACGGCACGCCCGAGGCCGATGAGCATTTCCGCAAGCTGCATACCGAGCGCACCAAAGCTATGCGCAGCACCCAGGCATGAGCGGTGTCGTTATCGTTGGCGCAGGCCATGCGGGTCTGCGCGCGGCGACCTCGGCCCGCAAATCAGGGTTCGAGGGTTCGATAACGCTGATCGACCGGGATGCGGTCTGGCCGCCGCATGAACGCCCGCCCTTATCAAAGTGGCGCGAGGACGGGGTCGAGGCGCGCCCTATCCTTCCCGCTGAACATGTCGATGCGGCGGAGCTGACGTTCCGGCATGATAAGGTCACGGGGATTGATCCCAACGCCCGGATCCTGACGTTGTCCGGCGGCGCATCCCTTGGGTTTGACAAACTGCTGTTGGCCACCGGCGCAGCGGCGCGCGCTTTTCCGGATGCCATGACCCTGCGTACCAAAGCCGATGCGGCTGCGATCCGCGAAAGGGCGACCGGTGCCGACACGGCCATCATCATCGGGGCCGGATTCATCGGGTTGGAGCTGGCATCCAGCTTGCGCGCCATGGGTGTCTCTGTGCGCTTGGTCGAGCAGGCAGACCGCATCCTTGCCCGCGGCGTGACTCCGGCGGTTGCCACTATCGTGCAGAACCGCCACGTCGCGGAAGGCGTCCTGTTCAGTCTGAACCATAGCATAACGCCCGAGGAACTGACGCAGGCCGATCTTGTCATTGCGGGTATCGGCTCAGCCCCGATGGTCGAACTGGCCGAACAGGCCGGGCTGTCGGTCGAGAACGGGATATTGGTGGACCGCTATTTGCACACCTCGCACCTGGATATCTTTGCAGCTGGCGATTGCTGCGCGGCGCCGGTCACAGGGGAGCAGCCAACCCGGCTGGAGGCTTGGACCGCCGCTGGCCAGCAAGGCGATATCGCAGGTCATAATATGGCCTGCCCCAATGACTTGCGCCCCTGTGAATTCACGCCCTGGGTCTGGTCGGATCAGTATGAATATGTGCTGCAAAGCGCTGGTTTGCAAAGCCCGGATCACCAGATCATCGACCGCGCTTATGGGCCTGACCATCATATTTCCTTCGGCCTGTCAGACGGCAAACTGGCGTTTGCCGTAGGCATTGCGCAAGGCGTCAAGATAGCAAAAGATATGCGTTTCGCGATGAAGCTGATAGAAAGCGCGCGTTTGGTGGACAGCGCGGCACTTGCCGATCCTACCATTGCACTCAAAAGTCTGCTTAAGGGATAACAAAAAATGACCAAGCCAGATATCCTCGTTGTGGGGTCTTACGCCGACTACGATCAGGTCCCGATGGACGAAGCCTTTACCGTTTGGCCGATGGAGGAGGGCGGCGCACCAGACCATCTGCCTGCTGAGGCGCTGAGCGCGATCCGCGCCATTGCCTTTCGTGGGCACTCATTTCTCAGCGGTGAAGTCATGGACCGGTTTCCCAATCTGGGGATGATCGCCAATCTGGGTGTCGGCTATGACACGATCGACGTGGCCCATGCGGTGAAACGCGGCATTCTGGTGTCCAATACCCCGGATGTCCTGACCGAGGATGTTGCCGATCTGGGCATTGGCATGATGATCGCCTGGTCGCGCGGCATTCCGGGTGCGCAGGGCTGGATAAGGTCCGGCGAATGGGCGCAGCATGGCGAATACCGCCTGCAACGGAAGGTGTCAGGCAAACGCGCAGGGATCGTCGGGCTGGGCCGGATTGGACGCGCGCTGGCTGAACGGCTGGTGCCCTTTAATATAGATGTCAGCTATTTTGCGCGGGCCGAAAAGGAAACGCCCGGCTGGACCTATTTTGACGACATCACCGCTATGGCCGGGCAGGTCGATGTGCTGTTCGTCTGCGTATCCGGGGGCCCTGAAACGGCGGGTATCGTTGGGGCCGAGGCGCTTACGGCGCTTGGACTTGAAGGGCTGTTGGTGAATATCTCGCGGGGGACAACCGTGGACGAGGGCGCGTTGCTGGCGGCGCTGGAAAATCGTCAAATCGCAGGTGCCGCGCTGGATGTGTTCCTGAACGAACCAAATATTGATCCACGTTTTCTGAAATTGGACAACGTCTTGCTACAACCGCACCAATCCTCTGGCACGATCGAGACACGTACGGCGATGGGGGCCTTGCAACGGGCAAACCTTGCGGCGTTTTTCGAAGGCCGCCCATTGGTGACCCCTGTGCCGGAATGCGCCTAGATCGTTTTGTGTTTGCGTTGAAGCGAAATACTCTGCCTCTCCCTGCGGTCGAACGCGCGTTTCGATAGTTTTGCTTCAGAAAAGTCGCAAAACACTTTAGATCGTACTGCCCGGCACAAAGCGGAAACTGACCGGCGTGACATCCTTGACCGGTTGGTTGTTGATCGCCGCCAAAATGGAATCGGCGGCCTGCCGACCTAGCTTCAGATGCGCCACATGCATCGTCGTCAGCCGCTGCGGCAGGATCGACGCGATGGGCAGATCACCCCAGCCTGCAATGCCGATATCATCCGGCACGCTAAGGCCGCGAGATTGAGCAAACATCAGCCCCCCTGCGGCCATATTGTCGTTCTGATAGTAGATGGCATCCAGATCCGAGGTCCGGCTGAGCATTTGTTCCGTCGCATAATACCCGGCGTAGAATCCGGGCGTGTCCTTCAGAACATAGCTGTCGGCGATTGAACCCTTTCCATCCATCACCGCTGATTCCCAACCCCTGAACCTGCTTTCGGCAGAATGGGCGGTGTCGTGGTGCGTGCCGATATATCCCATCCTGCGGTGTCCGCGTTCGACCATATACCGGCCCATGGCATAGCCGCTGTCATAGTGGTTCAAACCGACGCTCAGATCGACGGGCGAGGTGTTGAGATCCCACAGTTCGACTACCGGAACACCAGCCCCGCGCAGCAGCTTACGGGTCCGTTCGGAATGATTGCGCCCGGTTACGATCAATCCGGCAGGACGCCATTCAAGAACCGTCTCGATCCAGCTTTCGACCGAGTCCATGTCATATTGCGAAACACACAGAACTGCCTGATATCCCGACGCATTCAACCGCCGCTCGATCCCTTCCAGAACCTGTGCAAAAACCTCGTTCCCCAGATCGGGGATGGACACGCCCACAAAGGTCGAGGTGCTTTCCGACGAAAACGCGACCGCCATCCGGTCGTGAACATAGCCCAGCCGTCTGACTTCGGCCATGACCCGTTCGCGGGTGCCTTCTGAAAAACCCTTGCCGTTGTTCAACACGCGCGAGGCAGTCATTTTCGACACACCTGCGGCCTTGGCTACTTCGGCCAGTTTTATTCTTGTTCGTTTCCGTGGGCCCATTCCGGCTCCGAGAGTTACCCGTAACTTTTTTGTTGACTCAGTGCCAAACTGAACGCAGCGTAAGTGAGAGATACCGGTAACTCAATAAAAAACTCGGTACGCACCAGGGAGGAACACGAGTGTCGAAGACCGTTTTGGACGGGCTGGTTTTTGACCGTATTGCCAAGCACTTCGGCGGCAACTATGCGCTGAAGGACGTGTCGCTGCGGGTGGCGCGCGGCGAAATCGTCGCGTTGCTGGGGGAAAACGGGGCCGGGAAATCGACACTGATCAAGGTTCTGGGCGGCATCCATACAGCCGACAGCGGCGAGGTGCGGATTGACGGCGAGCCCTATCGACATTCGCCGGGCAGTTTCGGACAGCGGCAGCGCGTGGCCTTCATTCATCAGGATTTGGGTCTGATCGAATGGATGACGGTGGCCGAGAACATGGCACTGTCCCTGGGTTTTGCCCGCAAGGCTGGTTTCGTGAACTGGCGCGGCGTTGAAAGATTTGCCCGCGCGGCGCTGGACAAGGTGGGGTGCGATTTTGACCCGACCACACGGGTATCCAGCCTGTCGCGCACCGAGAAATCCCTGATCGCGATTGCGCGGGCTCTGGCGGTGGAATGCGACTTTCTGGTTCTGGACGAGCCGACCGCGTCGCTGCCCGCGGATGAGGTCGAGGGTCTGTTTGACGCAATCCGCCCGCTGAAAGACCGGGGTGTGGGGATGATCTATGTCTCGCACCGTCTGGATGAGGTGTTCGCGATCTCGGACCGCGTTGCGGTGCTGCGCGATGGGGAAATGGTTGGTATGCGTGATACTGGCCATACGACACCCGAAGAATTGGTGCATATGATCGTTGGCCGCAAAACCCGCGCGGTTCAGAAAGCCGAGGTCGTACCTGGCGCGCGGGTGGCCGAGGTCCGCAATCTGGCCTGCGAAGGGGTGGGGCCGGTCAGCTTTCACCTTGATCAGGGGGAAATCCTCGGACTTGTGGGCTTGCGCGGCGCCGGGCACGAGGCAATCGCCCGTGCCATATTCGGGTCGGAGCCCTGTGAGGGTGACATCGAAATCAATGGTGAAGCCCCTGATCTTTCATCCCCAAAGGCGGCAATGGCATCAGGGATCGGGCTAGTGGCGCGGGACCGGACCGAGGAATCGGTGGCTGGAACGCTGTCGATCCGTGAAAACACGTTCCTGAACCCTGCTGCCTTTGAACGCGGATTCTGGGATATGCAGGCCACCCGAACCGAGGCGGGAAAAGCCGCCGAGATCGGCGCGGCACTTGGTCTTTCGCCCAATGATCCGGAATTGAACGTCGAGGCTCTGTCGGGTGGCAATCAGCAGAAGGTTGTTGTTGGCCGCTGGCTGGCGACAAACCGCAAGCTGCTGATCTGCGAAGACCCCACGGCGGGCGTGGATGTGGGCGCAAAAGCCGAGATTTACGCGCTGATCCAGCGCGCCGTACGCGAAGGCGTGGGCGTTATCGTCGTTTCGACCGATTTCGAAGAGGTCGCAGCCCTGTGCACCCGCGCCTTGATTTTCAGTCAAGGCCGGATTGTCGACGAACTGTCCGATCACCGCCTGAACACCGAGCAACTGATCCAGTCTGCATCGGCAGGCAATATATCGACCCAGATGGAACCCCCTCATGCAGTCCATTGAATCCAACGCGCTGGAGCCGACCAAGGCCGAAATGCAGAACCTGTCGCTGGCTGCGCGCCTCGGACGTCTGGTGCCGGTCTATGGCCTTGTGGTGTTGACAATCGCCCTGATCCTGCTGTTCAGCATTCTGTTACCGGATACGTTTCCGACAATGCTGAACCTGCGCTCGATCCTGGCGGATAAGGCGATTATCGCGATCCTGTCGCTGGCGGCGATGATCCCGATGGTGACGGGCAAGATCGACCTGACCGTGGGGTATGGCATCGTGCTGTGGCACATTCTGGTCATCAGCCTGCAAATCGCCGGTGTGCCGTGGCCGTTGGCTTGCGTTCTGATCCTGATTGCTGGTGCATTCGTGGGTTTCCTGAACGGGCTGCTGGTCGAAGTGGCCAAGATCGACAGTTTTATCGCCACGCTTGGAACCGGCACCATCATCTACGCGCTGGCCCTGTGGCATACCGGCGGACGTCAGGTTGTGGCGCAGCTTGAGCCTGGGTTCTACAAGCTCAGCACCACCTTTGTCTTTGGCCTGCCGATCACCGCCTATTACGTGCTGGCGCTGGCCGTTCTGCTGTGGCTGCTGCTCGAATATCTGCCTTTGGGCCGGTATATGTACGCAATCGGCGCAAACCCCAAAGCGGCTACGCTGAACGGCATCCCTGTTGCGCGTTACACCATGCTGGCCTTTATCGCGTCGGGCCTGCTGTCTGCGCTTGCTGGCATACTTTTGGCCTCGAAGCTCAGGATCGGACAAGCCAGCGTCGGGCTGGAGTTTCTGTTGCCTGCTCTGGTGGGGGCCTTCCTTGGGTCCACGACGATCAAGCCCGGCAGGGTGAATGTCTGGGGCACAATCATCGGTGTGATCATTCTGGCGGTCGGCATCTCGGGTATCCAGCAATTTGGTGGGTCCTTCTGGGTCGAGCCAATGTTCAATGGCGTGACACTGTTGGTTGCCATCGGCATCGCAGGTCTGGCCCAGCGGCGCAGGGCTGCGGCGCAATTTGGTGTTGCAGGGGCCGAAGATCCACCTGCGGAACAATCATCAGGAACCTGAAAACGGGAGTAAACCAAATGCTCAGAAGAACTCTGTTGGCCAGTGCAGTTGCCGCTCTGGCAATGACCGGCGGCGCATCGGCGCAATCGGTGAATGAGGCAAAGGACTTCATCGCGCAATTCGCGTCTCGTCAGGACACATGGACCGGCCCGACAACAGGACCGGCAGCGCAGCCCGACAAGCTGGTTGTCATGCTGGCCTCGGATCTGACCAACGGGGGTGTGCTTGGCGCGGCAGAAGGCGCGCAAGAGGCCGCCGCAGCCATCGGCTGGGATCTGCGGTTGATCGAGGGCGGCGGCACCGTTTCGGGTCGGACGGCTGCGTTCAGTCAAGCGCTGGCGTTAAACCCGGATGGGATCATCATCAACGGGTTCAACCCGACCGAACAGCAGGTTGGCATGGAAGCGGCGCAAGAGGCTGGCGTTCCAATGGTCTCGTGGCACGCCACGTCCGACAATGGCCCGGCCCCGGATGTGGGTATCTTTGCCAACATCACCACCAATGCGCGCGATGTGTCGCTGGCGGCGGCCTATTGGGCCTTTGTCGACGCGGATGAGCAGCCTGCCGTCGTGATCTTCACCGATTCGACCTATCAGATCGCCATCGACAAGGCCGACTGGATGAAGGAAGCCATCGAAAAGCTGGGCGGCACGGTGCTGGAATATGTCGATACGCCGATTGCCGAAACCTCAACCCGGATGCCGCAGCTGACCACCTCGCTGTTGCAGCGACACGGGAACAAGTGGACTCACAGTCTGGCGATCAACGACCTGTATTTCGACTTTATGGGCCCCTCGCTGGCTGCTGCGGGTATTCCCGGGGATGGCGGGCCGATTGCGGTGGCCGCGGGTGACGGCAGTCAAGCCGCCTATCAGCGCGTCCGCACGCAGGAATATCAGGCCGTCACCGTGGCCGAGCCGCTGAACCTGCAGGGCTGGCAGATGATTGACGAGCTGAACCGCGCCTTTGCGGGCGAAGACTGGTCGGGTTTCAACTCACCGCTGCATGTGGTGACGCCGGACAACATCGAATTCGATGGCGGACCCAACAACACCTTCGACCCCGATAACGGCTATCGCGATGCCTACAAGAAAATCTGGGGTGTAGGCGGTTAAGTCTCCCCGAACCGCCTTATCGTCCGGCGCGCCTTGTGCGCGCCGGGCACAACGACCGGATAAGGGCACGATCATGACGGATAAATCACCCATAGTTTCCATGCGCGGAATCTCGAAACGTTTTGGCGGCGTCCACGCATTGGAGGGCGTTGATCTCGACGCTTACCCCGGAGAAGTTCTGGCCATCGTTGGCGACAACGGGGCCGGTAAATCGACGCTGATCAAGGTTCTGACGGGCGTTTACCAGCCGACCGAGGGCGAAATTCTTCTGGACGGCAAACCGTTTTCCATGACCAACCATTCCGATGCCATCGCCAACGGCATCGACGCGGTGTACCAGAATCTTGCACTGGCCGATCACCTGACGCCTGCGCAAAACCTGTTTCTGGGCTCGGAGCTGACGCGCAAGGTGCTGGGCATAGAAATCCTCGACAACCGGCGTATGCGGGACGAGGCGCGCCGCGTTCTGCAGGACCGTCTGGGGGTCAATCTTGGCTCGATGGATGTGGAAACCGACAGCCTATCGGGTGGTCAGCGTCAGGCGGTCGCCATCGCGCGCGCGGTCCGGCATGACGATCTGCGCGTGCTTGTCATGGACGAACCGACCGCGGCCCTCGGACCGCAGGAAACCGCGCGAACGCTGAAGCTGATCAAGACGCTGCGCGACCAGGGGCTGGCGGTGATCGTAATCTCGCACTCGCTGGATGACGTGTTCGAAATATCCGACCGCATCCATGTGCAGCGGCGAGGCGAATGCGTGGGCGTCGTCAAGACCGCCGAGGTCACCAACGAAGACGTGCTGGGCATGATTGTCGGCACCAAGACGGCCGCCTGAGGGAGAGAGACATGAACGACACAACCGCCACTCGCCCCCAAACCCTGACAGCACGGCTGGATGCCTATATGGGCGTTCTGGGCCCGCTTGCGATGATCCTGCTGATCGGGCTGTTCATGGCTGCGGTGGAACCGGCCCGGTATTTCCGCCTGTCGAACCTGAACCAGATTCTGCTGGATGCCGCGCTGTATATGCCGATGGCAATGGCGATGACCTTTGTCATCACCCAACGCGGGATTGACCTGTCTATCGGCTCGGTCGCCGCATTGTCGGCGATTTGCATGGCCTTCATGGTCAAACAATGGGGGCTTGCGCCCTGGGCCGGAGTGCTGGTCTGTATCACACTGGGCGCGCTTCTGGGTCTGGTCAACGGTCTGGTGATTACCGTGTTCCGCGTACCCGACCTGATCGGTACGCTGGCCATGGACCTTGTCTATCGGGGCTTTGCGCTGGTGCTGGCCAAGGGGCTGGTGCTGGCCCGGTTCCCCGAGCTGATCACCGAGATTGGACGCGGCCAGATGTTTGTCATCCTGCCCACGCCGGTTGTGATCGGGATACTGACGCTGGTCATCGGCTATTTCGTTCTGCGTGACACCTATTTCGGGCGCTACACGATCGCCATCGGATCAAACCCCGAAGCCTCGGAGATGACGGGGATCGCGGTCGATCGCTATCGCATCTACGCCTATGTGCTGATGGGCGCGATGGCGGGGCTGGCGGGGCTGATGCTGACCGGCAAGCTGAACGCAGTACAGGCGACATCGGCGCCTTACTTCAACCTGCATGTCATCGCGGCTGTGGTCGTCGGCGGCACCTCGCTGTTCGGCGGGCGCGCTTCGATCATCGGGTCTTTTGCGGGCGTGCTGTTGCTGTCGATGATGGTGAACGCTCTGGTGACGCTGCGGATCGAGTTCTTCTGGCAGTCGGTTGCCTCGGGCGTGGTCATCATCCTGTCCGTCGCCGTCTACACCTGGATCGGCAAGAAGGATCGCGATGGCAGCGGCAGTATCGGCGCGCTGTTTGCCAGCGCCGAAAACCGCCGCATCGCCAAGCTGATCGCGGTTCTGATCGCCGCATTCGTGGCCGTTGTCGTGCTGGGCATGCTGTTCGGAGGGGATCCGAACCCAAGCGGCTGAGGCCAAAAAGAAATCAAACCTAGGGAGGAAAACATGAAACTATTCAATTCTACGGTTCTTGCGACCAGCCTTGTCGCATCCGCAGCCATGGCGCAGGAGTTGCCGCTCAAGGCGCTGCCCGATGACGGAGAGCGGGATTTCTGGCTGATCGAACAGGTGAACGTGCCCGGCAAGATGGAGGCGTTGCAAGACGTGACCGGTGCCGAAGCGGTTCCGTTCAAAGGCACGCAGGAAAACCCGGTTCAGATCGCCTTTATTTACCCGTCGGCAGATGTTTCGGATTTCTGGGCGCGCTCCTATCTTGCTGTGACCAAGCGACTGGACGAATTGGGTATCGCATACGAGACCCGCGAATTCGCATCGCGCCAGATCGAACATTCGCTGCAATCGACCTATGCGCAGCAAGTGGATCAGGATGCCGACATCTATGATTTCGTCATTTTCGGGCCGTCCGAGTTGGCCACCCAGGCCGACAACATCGACAAACTGTCGGCAAATCCCGATCTGACCACCTTTGTCTGGGCCTTCCATACCCCGCTGCAATATCTGGAAAACCAGCCGGATATGTGGATGGATTTCTCGTCAGCCTATGGCGCGATCAAGATCTGCGACTACATGGTTGAACGTCTTGGCAATGATGTTGTCTACGCCATGAACCGCGGTATTCCGGGTATCACCGACAATCAGCGTTCGGGCGATTTCAAGGATTGCGTGGCCGAGAAAGGCAACTGGGATGTCGTCTATGAACATTACGGCGAATACCAGCGCGAAGGCGGGTTCGAAGGCACCCAGCTGATCCTGCAAGCCTATCCCGAGGCCAAGGTGATCCACAACGCCAACACCGCCATGTCCATGGGTTCGGTCGAGGCGCAACTGGCCGTCGGCAAAGAGAAAGAGATTTTCTCGACCGGCTGGGGTGGCACGGGTCTAGAACTGGAAGCCATTCGCCGGGGCGAGCTGGACGCGACCCCGATGCGCATGGGCGACGATGTGGGCGCGGCCACGGCCGAGGCGATCAAGTACCATCTGGAGGGTCGGCAAGATGAGCTTCCGCTGGTCTTCCTGGGCCGGATTACAGTGGCGCATGACCAGATGTCTGTGGATGAGATCGACGCGCTTGAACAGGAAGCGTTCCGCTTTTCGGGCGTCGGCAAGCTTGAGCGGTAACTTACCGGTGTAAAGAAAAGATCGACGGCACCTGCGCAGGCGGGTGCCGTCTTCGTTTCGGATGATCCGTCAGTCAGTGATTGTTGCGGGGCAGACGTTTTGAGGTTTGCGCATATTCGACCGCCAGTTCCAGGCAGCCGCCATCCGCAAGTTGCCCGACATTCCGGCGGTAGATTTCCTGCCAGGGGGTCGCGCTCTCAAGGCGGGGTGGCTGCCATTGCGCTTTGCGTCTGGCCCATTCATCCTCGGTCACCAAGGCGTTCACCGTTCTTTTTTCAAGATCCAGCTCAACCTCATCCCCGGTCTGCAAGAAAGCCAGCCCGCCGCCCACAACGGCTTCGGGGCTGGCGTTCAGGATCGACGGGCTTTCCGATGTGCCCGATTGCCGCCCGTCGCCGACTGTTGGCAGATGTGCCAGACCCTGCGCGATCAGTGCGTCGGGCGGCTGCATGTTGACCACCTCGGCAGAACCGGGATAACCGACGCAACCGACGTTTCGGATGAACAGGAAACTGCGGTCATCTATGCCAAGCGCGGGATCATTAATCCGTGCGTGATAGTCCTCTGGGCCTTCAAATACCACGGCGCGCCCCACAAATCGTTCATCCGTCAGATACTTCTCACGAAACTCCGGTGAGATAACGGATGTTTTCATCAGCGCCGAGTCAAACAGGTTCCCCGACAGCACCGCAAACCCGGCGCTTTCACGAACCGGGCTGTGTGCCCGCCGTATGACATTCGTATCTTGCGAACGTTCTGCGCCGCAATTTTTGCCAACGGTCTTGCCGCTAACAGTCATAGCGTCCGCATTCAGTAGTCCGGCTGACAGCAACTCTCCGATAACAGCAGGCGCGCCACCTGCGCGATAGAATTCTTCGGCCAGATACTCGCCCGCTGGCTGCATGTTCACAAGCTGTGGGATGTCGAACCCAACGGTTTCCCAGTCTTTCACATCCAGCCTGGCCCCGGCGTGCCGGGCGATGGCCTGCAAATGCGGCGGTGCGTTGGTTGACCCGCCAATGGCCGAGTTTACCACAATGGCGTTTTCAAACGCCGCACGGGTCAGAATGTCTGAGGGTTTCAGGTCTTCCCCGACCATTTCAACAATTCGGAGCCCTGTCTGATAGGCGGCCTCCATCCGTTCGCGGAACGGGGCCGGGATCGCCGCGCTTCCGGGCAATGCCATGCCCAGAGCTTCGGCAAGGACGTTCATCGTCAGCGCGGTGCCCATCGTATTGCAATGCCCCAGCGACGGGGCCGAGGCACAGGCGCGCGACATGAATTCCTCGCTGTCGATCTCACCCGCTGCCATCAATTTGCGGCTTTCCCAGATCACAGTTCCCGATCCAACCCGGCGCCCTTTCCACCAGCCATTCAGCATCGGGCCGCCGTTCAGAACAAGCGCGGGCAAATCCACCGTCGCTGCCCCCATCAGCATCGCCGGAGTGGTCTTGTCGCATCCGGTTGTCAGAACCACCGCGTCCAGAGGGTAGCCGTGCAGAACCTCGACCAGCCCCAGATAGGCAAGGTTCCGATCCAGCGCAGCAGTCGGGCGTTTGCCGGTTTCCTGAATCGGGTGGACAGGAAACTCCATCGGGATGCCGCCTGCATCGCGGATGCCCGCCTTGATCCGATCCATCAGGAACAAATGTATCTTGTTGCACGGCACCAGTTCGCTACCGCTGTTGGCGATCCCGATGATGGGTCGGCCCGATTGCAGTTCCTCGCGCGTGAAAGTGCTGTTCAGGTAGCGTTCGATATAAAGCGCTGTCATCCCCGGATCATTTGCGTTGTCGAACCAGTTTTGCGATCTGAGCTTCTTTTTCATGTCACTTTTTCCTGAGATCGGCGGGCAATTCGACAAGCGCGCCATATTCCTGGATAACCACCGATGCGACTTGATGCGCAAAGGCGGCAGCGTCAGCGGGCGTGGCCCCGGAATTGCGCGCCGCGATATAAGCCGCGTTGAACGAATCCCCCGCCGCTGTGGTGTCAACTGGCACCACCTGTTGCGCAGCAACTTTCTGAACGCCATTTGGCGTCGCCACAAGACAGGCCTCGCCCCCGCATTTCACCACAACTTCCGCAGCGCCGTAGCCAAGATACCGATGGGCCGTGGCCATCGGATCCGGATCACCAAACAGCCGGGCATCATCGTCAAATGTCGGAAACGCCCAATCCGAAACCTGCCCCGCAGACTTGATCGCAGCTTGCGCCACGCTGTCGGCCTCCCAAAGTTGTGGGCGGATGTTCGGGTCGAACATCACCGTCTGGCCACCCTTCCCAAGGCGGTTCAGCAGGGTCGCGCGGTCCTGCGGTGAGAGGATCGCCAGAGTGATACCTGAAAGGTAAACCTGATCAGAGGCAGCCAGAGCCCGGTCCAGCACATCAGGATCAGACAGCATCTGGCGCGCAGCCGAGGTGCTGCGCCAATAGGAAAAATGCCGCTCTGAACCTTCCAGATCAATCGTATAAAGCCCCATTTGACGATCGGTCGCCTGCGAGGTGAAATCCGTCCCAATCCCGGCTTTCGCCGCAAATCTCAAAAAGCTCTGTGATGTTTTGTCCGTCCCGATGCGCGAGAAAAACTGGACGGGTTTTGAGCTGTTGTTCAGATTTGCCAGATAATACGCGGTGTTGAACACATCCCCTGCAAATCCCCTCGACCAGTTGTTCTCAGCCGCAGAGCGCGCAAATTCGACCATAGCCTCGCCGATCAGAAGGATGCTCCGCGTCATTGGGCCTGAGCCTCAAACTGAAACACTGGGATATTGCCAGCCCCGGCAGCCCATTCCGGATAGCGTTCCAATTTGAACATAGGTCGTATTTGCCCCTAAATCTTGCGGGTTTCATGAGCACTATTTGGTCAGAATATCAGGTCACTACGTCATGTCATAGGCTTCATGACCAAAAGTTCACAATTGAGCGACAAAACCAATCGGTGACGCGGAAATAGGGCGAGTTGGTGACTGACTTTAGGCTCACGCACAAGAATCTAAAGCCCCAAAGAAATCAGACGAATAGAATCGGTTCACGTTTTCAATGGTCAGGATATCCCTACCCGGGTTTGGAAATTCAGCAAAGTGCCTTGATTTTGACAAAGTAAGGCGGTGACAAAGATACCGCTTTGGTTGAAAGCCAAGTCAAAACACTACTGTAGAATGCAGATTTTAAGAGGGAATAATGGCTGTCTGACGTCAGCGCCTATGGGTCCAACTAGCGGTATTTGATAATAGAGTGTTCTTGGCTCATCGTAACCACTAAGGAGTGGAGGATGAGAAAGACGAGTAAGAGCCCCGGCGAGAAGATCGTCAAAGACATCAAGCGGGCGACACGCAAACAGTACTCAGCCGAAGAGAAGATCCGGATCGTGCTGGATGGCCGCAAAAGAAGGGGGCGCGGACGCCTGATCGGCTGAACCAAAGGCGGCATGAACACCAAATTGAATGACATCTGCGACAGTCAGGGACGACCGATTGACCTATTCGTCACTGCTGGTCAAGTCAGCGATTATGACGGCGCACGGGCGCTGCTCAGCGGTTTGCCGAAGGTCGAGTGGTTGCTCGGGGATCGTGGCTATGATGCAGACTGGTTCAGAGAAGCGTTGAAAGACAAAAGGATACACGCCTGTATCTTCGGCAGAAAGCAACGCAAGACGCCCGTCAAATATGACAAACGCCGTTACAAGCGACGCAACCGCATCGAGATTATGTTTGGCAGACTCAAGGATTGGCGACGTGTCGCGACACGTTATGATCGCTGTTCCAAGGTTTTCCTCTCCGCAATCGCCCTCGCGGCAACCGTCATTTATTGGTTATGAATCCCGACCCTAGTTTTGTCGATGTGATCTGAGAGCAGTATTCGATCATCAGGCAACACTGACGGTTCGGCGATGCCTGTTTGGCCAATCCGTGGGGGCAGAAGTTGCGTTTGATCTCCTGCAAAGACCTGCAGTTTGTGGCGCCTCAGAACTCACGCCACCTCTCTAGTCAGCATTATAGAGTGCTACAGCTATCTGAACTAAGGATGTCGCTTAGGCTCGGTAGTGTACGAACGGCTCCGATATTATGCACTGCCATTCGCTAACACATTGATAGATAGGAATATCTTTAACAGGCCGCGTGTTTTGAAGAACAGCCTGCCCTAAGCGATCCATTCCGAGTTTAATAGCACCTCTTTAAGGGTCAGAAGTTCGCGGCGCAGGCTGTTGGTCGGAATTGGCCCGCCGAGACAGACACGCAAGGCTTCGGGTGCATCACCAAGGACCGTGAACACGTCGCTCGGCATTAGTCCCATTGGACTCTTAGACATACGCGACAAAACTTCAGCCCTGCTAAAGCCCTCAGGAAGGTTTATCCAGGTGTTAAACGCTACAGGATCGGCGTTGACATCAAAGCCGCACAAGCATTCTGCTGCGACCTGCTGCCGTTGTATGGCTTCTGCGCGTACAAACGCTTGAATCTCGGATGCTGTTCCGTCGTCTAGCCAAGTGCTCAACAACGCCAAACTAAGCGGGCTTGCCATGACCTGCCCGGTACGGATCGCCTTCACAAACGCGCCTGACAGAGCGGGACCTGGTATATGCGTGAACGCTAGGCGCAGACCTGCTCCGAATACTTTCGATACTCCCATTACATGCCATGCGAGGTGCGGAACATATGAAGCTAAGGGTTGCGGGGCGTGGTCTGTGACAAAACGGTACGCATCGTCTTCGATGAGAGGCACCTTATGCGCGTCCAATATTGCGGCGATTTCCCGACGCCTCTGGGCTGGCATGGTCTGTGTCGTGGGATTGCGCAAGGTCGGGTTGAGGTAAAGGACCGCATCTGGGTGGGTCTTTAGCGCCGCTTTCAACGCATCTGGCGTCACCCCATGTGGATCTTCTTCAAGGCCGATGAGTTTGAGATCCAAGCCCGCTGCAATTGTACGGATGCCGGGATACGTGATGGCTTCACATAAGATGACAGTTTGTGGTTGTCTTAGCACGCGGAGCGCCGCTTCGATAGCCGCATGGGCTCCCGGCGTTATTGCCAAAGTGTCCATGGAGCAAGATAGACCGTTTTGTGCGATCCAAAGTGAGGCAATCTCACGATCTTTTGTGCTTCCAATGGCCGTCTGGTAGCGAAGAAGGGGCACAATGTTTGCGGACACATGGGCGAGACCGGCCTGCATTTTGGCAATGAGCACCGGATCATCTGGTTCTGGCGGCATGTTCATGCGAGGGTCTTCTTCGAGGTTCCGCCTTGGATCCACAGTTGGTTCGTCGGACGCGGGATCACTTACAAAAGTCCCCCTGCCAACATGTGCTTTGACATACCCACGTCGCGCGGCTTCTGCGTAACCTCTTGATATAGAAGAGACATCCAATCCAAGTGATTGTGCCATCTGGCGCTGCGGTGGAAGCCGATCACCGGGAGAGAGGCGGCCGGATGCGATGTCCAACTTAATCGCTTCTGCAATCGCAATGTACTGCGGTAGCTCCGCATGTTCGAGTTCAGGAACCCAATGCTGCGCGTTCATATTCGCCGCCTGTTCGCCAATGCATGCCACGTCTTTAAAGGAGGGCTGGAATTGCATCAAGGCATAGCGATGCAATTCTTGTGTGCTCCTATATTGACTGCATGCAATTATGATGCATATTTACATACAATGCTCGAATACACACGGAGTTTCTTCATGGTTGAATCAATTGATACCCTGGAAGACACACGCCTGATGAAGCCTGCGATTTGGAACGGGCTATGTCTGAAATGCCCCCGCTGCGGCGAGGGACGCTTGTTGCACTCGTATCTAAAGGTCCGGTCTCAATGCGATCACTGCGGCTTGGATCTGTCTCATCAAAGAGCCGATGACGGGCCAGCATATCTGACGATTTTGATTGTCTGCCACCTGCTGGGATTTGTGCTGCACATCGTCTACGCGTATGGCGACCCGGAACCCCTGATGGTTGCTCTCGTTTTGTCTGTCGTATCAGTTGGAGTTTCTCTTGCTATGCTACCTCGGTGCAAAGGCCTGATCATCGCCATTCAATGGGCGAAGCGTATGCATGGGTTCTGATCGTGGCGATCAGCTCGGTGCAAACCTGAGCATTTGGTTGGAAGTGCAAGGGCAACACTTCTGCCACCCTTGCGTTATTGTACTAAGTCGCCGCAGCGCGGATTTGCGCAACAGCTTCCTCAGTGGTCCATACAGCGTTTGCCATGTACCGGAAGTTGACCAAAGCTGCGAGATAACCGTCACCTTCTGGCAATTGCGCCGCCGCGGTCGCGTCTTCAACCACGGCTACTTCAAAACCTTGTTCCAGCAGCTCGCGCATGTGAGATTCAACACACAGGTTTGCCGACATCCCCGACAAAATGATTTGATCCACCTTTTGCTTACGCAGTTGGAGAGACAGATCGTTGCTCTCGTTGCCATAAACCTTATGGGGCGAGGCAACGATCGTTTTGCCGTCGTTAATGTACGGTTTGTACTGCTCCAGCCAGTCGGCACCCGAGCCTTCGAAACCGTCCAGGTTCAACTGACCGGCGCGATCGAACATGCCGATTTTATGCATCAGCTTTTCCAACGCACCTTCGAATCTCCAGCCATGATCGGTCGGGAAGTAGTAATGCGGCGACACAGCTGTGGTGATGTCGAGCTCTTTGGCGACTTTAAACAAAGTCTCAATGTTGTCGACAGTGTTATGCTGTTGCACCGACGCACCGATGACCCCCCATGTGACACCCTCTGGGCTGAGAAAGTCGTTTTGCGGGTCGATGACCACGAGCGCCGTGCGGTTCAGGTCCAGCTTCATGTCCGAGGGCGGAAGAGCGGGTTCAGCCGGACGGGCGTAAGGGTCACTGGATTCCTGGGCCTGCGCGACGCCACCAACCGCAGTCACGGCGGCCGCGGCAGAGCCCGCGATCCCAGTAGTGAGCATCGCGCGGCGCGACATACGGTTTTCGCCACTGCCACGATTGTGATCAGAACAGTTACACATGGTCTTATCTCCTTTTGGGTTGCGTTCCCCAAAGATGGCGCAACCCAAGTGCCTTCGCGTCTTGATGCGGGGCGCATCCTGCTCGCGCTGTGCTTTTCCGTCCAAATACCGTGCTGGAGGATCGCTTGAGCTACGAACATATCTTCGAAAACCTGGAGATCGGTGCTGAGCCGTTCGCGCTGTGTGAGCTTCAAGGGCCTTGTCATATCGGACTTAAACCGGACTCCATGGCAACGCTGCACTATATTTTAAGCGGAGAAGGCGAGATCAGGTTTCGTGGGTTGTCTCCGATATCTGTAAGCAAAGGCAGCCTCGTTCTGGTGCCGGGTTTCTTTAGCCATGAGCTGCGGAGCTTCGGTCTTCAAAAGAACCTTGCTCCCGCCTGCAAACCTGCGGAACTGACTCTCGCGCACATACTTGAAGCTACCGAGGCAACGACCGAACCACAGGGGCAACTTTTGGCACTTTGCGCACGCGTGACCATTGGGCTGAAAGGCGGAGCCGATCTTATTAATCTGATCCATGTTCCTATCCTGGAGAATTTTGATGGCGAAGACGTTGTGCAGCCTATCCTTCGTGCAGTGTTGCGAGAGCTGACAGCTCCCAACCTGGGAAGCCGCCCAATGATCCGCGCGCTTTTGCTCCAGATCATGATCGAGATACTGCGTCGTCGGTTGAACGAGAAAGAGTCTGCGCTACGCTGGATGGCTGCTCTACGCGACCCGGCTGTATGGAACGCGCTACGTACTATGATGGATCGCCCCGGAGACCCGCACAGCGTTGAGAGCCTTGCCGATACCGTCGGTATGAGCAGATCTGCTTTTGCCAAGCGTTTTGCCGAAAGCTATGGATCCGGGCCAATGGAACTTCTCCGTGACCTGCGGATCCGTCGCGCGGCGAGCCTCTTGCAAACGACATCTTTGCCGGTGAAACGCGTCGCCGAAATGGTTGGGTTTGCAAGCCGAAGTGCATTCACCCGGCAGTTTGAATCCACAACAGGTCAAACGCCCAGCTCGTTCAGGCAACACCATTTGGAAGACTAAATTAACCAGTCTGGAGGGAGCTGTCAGATTACACAAAAGAACTTCTGAACCACCACCGTCTTAAGAACACCGACGCGTTGATGTTTCACGTGCCTTCTCAGGTCAGAATAAACAGCGTGGCAGCGACAACAGAAAAAACAGAGAGTATCGCCAAAGGCACACTGTACGCTGCCCTTGTCCACTTCTTTCTCGCGGATACGAGAGACGCGATCTGCCCGGCTATGAGCAGTGGAATCCCGGCCCAGTAAGACAAGGAGTATAGCGCCTTTAGCCAGGAAAACCCGTTCGAATTTGTCGGCCATTCGACAAACGCAAAGATCAGGGGGGTGGTGAACCACGCCAGTAAAAGCAAAAGCGCGCAAAGAGAGGTTGCTGCGAAGAACAAACGATATCGGTGATCGGGCGTTTTTGGCGGCGCGAGTGGCCAGGTCCCAGTGATCCAGCTTTGGCTCAAACCAGGCAGCAATACCTGTATGACATCATCGTCTCTTGGATCAACCGCTTCCCAATCCAGCCAGCGGGCGCTCTTGTCCAATAAACCGGTTTCAAGGCAGCGGAAATAGAGATCGCACCAGCCATGATAAGAACTTCGTAGGGTCCGATCCGTTGGAACACACAACTCCAAAACAACATGGACGCCCTTCTCGCGCTCGGCCTCAGAAAGAAGTTCATTGGCAAGCTGGGCTACTTTTTCCCGGTCACATTGCCACGCCCAAACAGGAGGATTCCGACCATCTGAAAGTTCCAGGCGAACCATTGTCTCCAGTGCGAACTCATAGGCCATCCGCTCTTTGTCGCTCAACTCAGCGACCGCCCAATCGGGGCGATACCATAAGCCTGCGTCGAACTGATCAAGAACGCTTTTATGCTGGACTGTGAACAGACGTAGCTTTGATGCGTGGCAGAGATTGGTCGGCTCATTGGAGAAGCAATCGGAGTATGTTTTTTTAGTCATTTCTCGTCGGATCATTCGTTACATGGAAAAAATGGGGCGGCCCTTCGATCATGAGATTGATCCTGATAAAGCGCGTATTTGCAACCAAGGCACGCAAAGCCTGAGGAAGAAACGTTCTCCTGTTACATGGCGCTGTATATGCGACTTAGACATCTGGGTTCTTTCAGAATAACGGGCTGGGTTTAGGGGCATGAAGCCCAGATAACGGCTTAAAAACGCATCTTTGTGTTCGTGTTCTTCGGTCAAGGGCGGTCAATCGAATAGGGTTCGGCCTGGGTTGGATCGACTTTCCACCCAAGGTCTTTGAGAATTCCTATCGTGATTGGTGAAAGGCGCGACCCAAAGGTCATCAACTCCTCATCCACCGGGATAATCGCTGTGCCATCGGCAAGGATCCATCGTTCCTCATCGGGTCCACTTGGGTCATTGGGGTCATCAGTGGTATAGTAGGGGTGTGTTCCATAAGGGTCCATGGGCAGGAAATCGAGTTCCAATCCGGAAACTAGCCTGTACGCGGAAACACCATGTGGTTGGCGATAAGCGAGACCTGCACGACCTCTAGACCCCTCGGGCGCTGAAGTCAGCCAATTTCGCACTGAGGAATTGGGCGAATTCTCCGGAATAGGATAATCCCCAGGAGAGAACTTTCCCGAGTCTTCAAACACGTAAAACGCCGTCCCGATGCCGAGAGCGTGCCCGAACTCATGTAAGACAGTTAAGCGCCGCTCTTCGTGGTTGTCCCAACCCGCCATTAGAATATCACTGTCGAGAATGATCTCGGCATGCAGCGGCATGTAGCGGCCAGGCAATACTTCTTCCAGCGTATCAACACCCGCGATACCTGTTGTATCGCCCAGACGGCTTGCGCGTACGTCTATATGAACGGTGTATTCTTGGTTTAGGCCTTCTACGCCCGTAACGACCGATAGCCAGCGGTCTGCAGCCTCAACAACCAAGGCAATGTTCTCCTTGGTCCACCTGTGTTGTTTGAACCATATACCGGTCTCGATCGGATCGACAAAACTGAGTGCGAATGAGACCGCGCCGTTGGTGCGTACAACAACAGTGACTTCCTCCGCTCTAAAGTGCGAACTCAAGCCCAGGGTGGCAAACAATCCCAAGCTCAGCAACACGCCGAAGCCGCTGAGCAATCTGCGTGCTCTATGCATCACATGCTCTTTCCTTGAAAAACCCAACACGCCAATGAGCTGAAACTCGAGCACGTCGGAAATCTCCGTCAGCGTGTTGCATCTTGTTTTCTTCACCGTCTTAGTCCTGATCAAAGAAAGTGCTCGATCGGCCAATTCGATCAGAGCTATGCAACGCATCTTCCGCTCTGATTGCAGGATATCAATGCTGGCCATCACCCACATCGGTTTTGCCTATCTGTGGATGCATCTTTTGCCGTCCTGTGCGCGTTTTCCGTCTATTGATACCGCGCCACGACAATACGCACGTCTAGTCATCAAGTGTTCATGTCGGCAAACGGCTCTGCTACAATTTGATATTCGTCTTCATAAATAACATATCCGATACGCTTTTCTTTCAGTATATCAATAGTGTATCCGCATTCATCGAGTATGCTCTTCAACTCAAATGCTCTGGAAATGTGTTCAGTAGCCGATGGTTTGAACCAGCTGAGTCCCTTGGTTTCAGAGCTGTTGCGCCTTTTGGTAGAGTTCCTGGAAAACTGCCCTGGAAGCGGAAGGTTTTTTGCAAACCACTCCCGTAAAACATCCACGCGTGCAACCGTGTTCACATCGGAAAGAGGGTTATCCGCAAACTCACCTGCTGCCTGAAAGAAGCCTTCGCGAGAGCGCATTCCTTGAACTGTTTTAGCATATACGAAGCGTATGTACATCTATCAGCTTCTCGAGTTGGCGTCGGGGTTTTAACAGCAGATATGAGGTTCAGTACTGCTATGTGGGCTACACTAGGGGAAACAACACGATCATTCACTTTGTTCGCGTGGCAAGGTGATTATCATCCGAAAACCGTCCGTTAGAGTCTGTGGGCGAATGTCACCACCCTGTTTACGCATAATGGACCTTGCGATTGATAGCCCAAGCCCGACTGAGCCTTCGGCAACCGACCGCGCCTGATCCAAACGGGCAAAGGGTGCAAACACGTCTTCGAAGTGCTTTTCCGGGATGCCGGGGCCACCATCGTCGATTGTGATACAGATGTCTTTCGCATCACATTCCAGATGCACCTGTGCCTCTTTGCCATATTTGACCGCGTTTGAGACCAAATTGTTCAAAACGCGTTTCATACCTGACTTTGGTCCAACAACCCAACAGTCGGGTTGAGAGGTTGAAAACGTCACTCTCTCAGTCTGATCTGCCAGCCGCTGACACATCGCAACAAGGTCAATGTCCTGATGGGGATCGCTCGATGCATCTTGCCGCGCAAATTGCAAAAAGCTCTCGACCATGACCTGCATGTCATCCAATGACTCGACGATATTGTCCTTCAATCCCTGATCTTCGATAAACTCCGCACGCAATCGTAACGACGTAATCGGTGTTCGCAGGTCATGGCTGATTGCGGCCAGCATCATGGTTCGGTCCTGAACAAAGCGCGATATGCGTTCCTGCATTGTATTCAGCGCGACGATTACGGACGACAGTTCCAGTGGCCCACCCTCTGGCAAAGCTGGAACGTCTTCACCCCGCCCGATCTTATCCGCAGCCTCTTTAATACTGCGCAGCGGCGCCGTGATCCGCCGGGTCAGGAAAATCAGGACAAGTGTTGTCCCTGTCAGAGTCAACAACACAGAAATGGACAAAGGAATAAGCGCGACGCTGAAGCCATCAAAAGCCAGCGATGTTACGGTCATCCATGTCTTGTCAGGATATTGAAGGGACGTTTGCCAATATGGGCACTCGGCTTCGATCAGAGGTTGACCCTTCAACAGCAGGCATTGATCGAGCCTGCCGTTAACCCACATCATCAGGATTTCTGGGAATGACGCCTGACCAAAACCAACAAAAACGGGAACATCAGGCAGTTCAGTAAAGGCTCGAAGACTCATCAGATCATCCTCGGCAGGCGGTTTCCCGCGCGCGCTGGATGCTGCTTCGAACGTAACGTCCAGATCCGAGGCGATTTCGAGAATACGTTGCCTTGAGGTTGCATCGACCTGGCTGCTGAACTGGTAGATCGACACAATCCGACCGAGGATTTGGTCGTCTTCATATTGTGCGATCCGGTTGTCAGTATCGACAAACAGCAAAAGCAGAACGATGGCCTGCGCCAGAAAAACCGCGCCGATCGTCAGGGCCAGAAACCGGCCGGTGAGAGTGCGCGGCCATAGGATCATGGCTTGATCACATCGCAGGAAAACAGGTACCCGCTACCCCAAACAGTTTTGATGTAGGTCGGGTTCTTGGGATCGGCCTCAAGTTTTTTGCGCAACCGGCTGACCTGATTATCAATACTGCGGTCAAAGACCGCGGCCTCGCGGTTGCTGACATGATCCAGCAACTGATCACGCGTCAAAAGTATATGCGGGTGCCGCAAAAAGGTCGACAACAGGCGAAACTCGATACTGCTGAGCGCGATGGGTTGGCCGGGCGAGACCGAGTGGACCAGAGTCTGCGTTTGTGTGTTCAGCCTCCAGTCGCCGAACAAGACAGAGCCAGCATCAAGCTTTGAGTAACTGCGCGGCAAGCTGTTCACCCGCCGCAGCACGCCCCTTATTCTGGCGACAAGCTCTCTCGGGTTGAAGGGTTTGGTGACATAGTCATCAGCGCCCATTTCCAACCCGATGACCTTGTCCAGTTCATCCGATACGGCGGTCAGAAGGATAACGGCTGTGTCCGTCGTCTCGCGTATCCTGCGACAGATATCAAGGCCGCTTTCACCCGGCATCATGATATCCAACACCACCAGATCAATATTCTCTTGCTTCAATGCTGCAAATGCCTCTTTCCCATTGGATGCGGGGGTAACGCGGTAGCCGTGCTTGCGCAGAAAATCGACAAGCGGATCCCGTATGCTTTTGTGATCGTCAACGATCAGAAGATGGGGGCTGGACATTGCAAGTAAACGATCAGGGTCTCTTTCCCGAAAGCTAACGCAGCGCAGGTCGCATGCAACCACTTCAGTGTATCAAACTGTATCAAAGGCCATTGATGATACAATTGATTACAAACTCATGCCTGCGTGGCAAAGACTTGTGAAACTTCGGGTCCAGAACAAGAGCAACGACAGCTCAACAGATGGACCTCGTCATAATGCTTTCCTGTTCAAAACGCATCTTCAGTATCCCTGTTCTTATTCTCGCTTTTGACCCAACCGTCTCGGACGCGCGGAGCCTGTCAAAAGACTGGGACTTCTTTGTCGGGGTAGGAATTGAACGCTCACCTGAATATGAAGGTTCGGACCAGTTCGAGACCGGTTTTCAGCCTGGCTTGCAGGCGATCTGGCGCGACCGGCTTGCGATTTCCTCAGGTGGGGTTGAATTGTTTTTGTTCAACGATCAGCCCTACAATGCCACGATTGGATTGGGGTATGGCGGGGGGCGCGACGAATCCGACAGCGCCGCACTCAGCGGATTGGGTGATATTGACGCCGGGCTTACAGTTTCGTTGGGTGGTCAATACGATCTGGGTGTCGCCGTTGCGACGATCGATGTCACCAGATTCACCAAAGGCTCGGAAGGAACGCTTGTCAGCCTGGGTTTGCAATCCGACGTACCGTTCGGAGTTATTACGGGCGGTCTGCGGCAGACAGGCAATCGTATCGACGATGAAGGGCTGGTGATCACCGGCGGCCTCTCGCTGGATTGGGCGGATTCGAACTATGGTCAGTCTTTCTTCGGAGTGACGGCGGTTCAATCGGCCAGCTCAGGATTGCGCACGTTCGACGCGGGTTCGGGATTCAAATCAGTCGATGCGACCATCGGGTTCGCAAAGCCCTTGGGCCGCAACTGGGGGATCACCGGCGAAGTCACATATTCGGTTCTTCTGGGGGACGCGCGTAACAGTCCGTTGACCCGGCAACGGGACAGTCTGACCTATGCGCTTGGCATAAGTTTCAATTTCTGAAGCTTTTAGGAACAGCCATCAATGCATCTACGTTTTCTTAACCCGCAAGAAGCCATGAACACAATTTGGAAACTACTCAGTTCGCGCCAACTGGTTCTTTCGCTGGCGATTTTGGTCGGCGCAACGAGCGGCCGTTCGGAGGCTTCGGCACTATCGGATGTAGCACAACACTGGCTGAACTTACCTCATCCGGGTGAGCAACAACAATCCCTGCACAACCCATGAAGCATAGCTGTGGGTTAAGGCAAAACATCAGAAATCAGACAATTTGGTCAAGGATACCCCTCACATGAAAAAGCTCTTAATCAGCTTGATTGTATTATTCGGCCCAGGCGCCTGTGCAGAATTCGATTATGACCCGGTTGTTTTTGAGGCGAAGGACACCGAGATTGTCGCACAAGGCACAATTGACCACACCACCCTTGATCGGTTCCAACAGGCAATGCGCCAGGCTCCGAATGCCGACACGCTGGTTCTTCAAGTGATCGACGGTTCGGCGGATGATGCAGCCAATCTGAGATTTAGCCAATTCGTACGCAATGCAGGTTTCGCAACCCGTGTGCCGTCTGATGGTTTGGTCGCATCTGGAGGAACCGATTTGTTTTTGGCGGGTATCAGCCGCACGCTAGAGGATGGTGCGTGCGTCGGAGTGCACAGTTGGGGTGCATTAGAGGGCCTTCAGGGGGACAAACTGTCCCGATCCCATCCGCTGCATCAACCCTATCTGGCTTACTACAACGCCATGGGCATCCCCCGCGACTTCTATTGGTTTACGCTGGAGGCTGCCCCAGTTGAAGATATCCATTGGATGACCACCGATGAGGTTTTGAGCTATAAAATCACAACCTCTGCGCCTGCGTTTCTGGGAAAGGATAGCATTTGCAGTAGGCGCTGAAGTATTTGTCAGCGCATCAGTTCACTTGTTAGCTGTCAAATATGAGTTGATTGCGAAGACGCTGCAGCCGGATTTCTCCCACGTACTGATCGATCACGATGCCATTCAAGTTGAACAATCCGTCAATGCTCTCCAACTGATCGTATAGACCGCTTTCGAGCGAAAGGGGCCTCGACAAGCACTTAGGGCAGCGGGAAATGCTATAGGTCCAAGGAGCATCTTTTTGGATGTGGAATGCGCAGTCTATTTTCCACCGCGGCTATCAGCTTGAAGCACGTCCTCAGCATGGCGAGAAGCTTCTTTATCAGCAAAGCATAGACAAGGCTTGCTGTTCTTCAGATGTCTGGCAATGAGTAGTTTCTGGCTTTTTCCGCAAGGAATTAAGGCTGCAGGTGTAGGTGCATGGCTCAACCTATCGGCTTCCGGGAAAATGGATAGGATTTCGGCACGGGCTTTGGAGTCGATCGATCCAATCGCCTCGGGCCCCAAGAACAAGCTCTCTGTGGGGGCGCCATTGGCATAGACAATCTCGTGCTTGTCGAGCAGCAGGTGATAGTATTCGACTGAATCAGCTGAATCGTCCAAAAACACACCACTGAGCCCTGTCAATTTGATAGCGGCAACAAGGACTTCACTTTGCCCAAACATTCGTTTTGCGATTTGCGAATGCAAAAGCATCCTATGCTGCCGCGAGACGAGTAGGTCATTTTTGGGAAGGCCATTTCCTAAGCTCCCTGCCGCAATGCGCACTGGATATAGCTTTGGGTTCTCTTGCAAGTGTAAGTTCGACAAAGCTCTGCGGCCAATCCACTTGATTTTCGAAGGCCCATTGTTTGCTGTAAAAACTAGATCACCCTCTCTTAAATCCTCAATTGGAGCACTAAGCCCATTTGGCAATGCAATTTGAGTGCCTTTGACGAAGCATGGTATCGACCCCGGTGTAGGATTTGTCTGGAGTGTGTAGGAGGCCCCGTCATTGGACTCCAGAGATGATCCAAATCCAGCGCTGCCAATTTCCGTTGATGTTAATCCACTGGCGGGCCCCTCGGTGGCTGTCACGGGCGCGGCAGTATCGGTGAATGACAAGAATGAGTAAACCGTTCCGCTACCGTTGTCAGACAGTGAGATCCCGTTACTGAGGGCTAGCCCCGTAAACGTACCAGAAGAGTTTGTGTCGATTAAATATACGTCTTTTCCGGCAACGGTTGTTGGGGTGATGCCGACTAGTGTATTTGTGGACCGAATTGTTCCATCTGCAAAATAAACTGTGATTTGAAGATCTGATATGTCCGTGCCCTGGTCGACTGCGACTTCGACAAAGTCCAGTGACGCACCACCGAGGTACTTTAGCTCTGAGAAGTATGGATCAGGCATTAGTCACCTCTTGTTCCTTGCCTTTCCTGCTGCGACTCTGTGAGTGGCCTCATCTGATTGGTGCTGTGGTGTCTTTAATGCATGATTGGCCAGCGTTCCATCATCACGATGCCTATGGCTGGTGAGCGATAAGCTTAGTCAGAGGGGCTCAGACGTCGCAAGATCGAATAGCGTCTTTTCAGAAGACTTGATTCATGAGTAGCATGGGATTGATCGTAAGTTGCGTGGGCCTGTTGTGGCCGATAAGCTCGTCTTTGTCACATCCTTCATTGATCAAAGGTTCAGCGATAAGGGCGGTACCATCGGTGATGCGCCGGATGTCATATTTCGGTAGACTGTCTTGTGCAATGTTTTGCGAAAGCCAAATCAGTCCACGCAGACAAGATCGATTTCGTTCACAGACAACATCTCGGAAATCGCTGCATCCGGCCTGGCATCGGTGAACAGGACATCGATCTTTCCCAGAGCGTCCAGTGTTACAGGGGCTCGCTTGCCCAGTTTTTCGCTGTCGGCGACCACAACACGAATCTGAGCGTTGTCGATAGCAAGGCGCGCCAGATTGGCTTCTTGCAGGTCATGCAGCATGAACCCCATCTCGGCATTGACCGCGCCCACTGAGAGGATGGCAAAGCGGACGTTCAGGCGTTTGACAAGCTCTTGTGCTTCGATCCCGAAGGCCCCGCCGTCATGGGGTCGTAGTTCACCCCCAGCCATGAACACCTTGTTATTGTTCCGCGACGCTAGTTTATGCGCCACAAAGACCGAGTTGGTTACAACAAACAGATCGCTGTGATCCTTAAGTGCGGTAGCAACATAAGCCGTCGTGGAGCCGATATCGAGGAATAGTGAATCCCCGTCACTGATGATTTTAGCAACCGCACGGGCCAGTTTGTCTTTTGAGTCCGCCTGGGTATCCAGCCGGGTTTCCAGCGTCGGTTCAAGGACCTCTTCTAGTAGGTGAACGCCGCCATGCACCTTGCGTACAAGCGCGCGGTCTTCAAGGTTGCGAACATTGCGCCGGATGGTTTCAAGCGTCACACCCAGCTGGTTGGCAAGAACACTCACACGGCAGGACCCGCCTGAGCGAATAAGCTCCCGCATGATTTCTTCTTCACGCTGATTGGTTGTGTTGAGGTTCATGTATTCGCGCCTGAATGATCTCATTTTAAATCAATCGACAGATACCACAATACCCACGAAAAGCAACATTGCCTTCTTTTTGAGCGGCTTATGATGCCCCATTAGATATTATTTATGGCTTTATGTGGTTTTTCTTGACACAAAACACCACACCATGCTCATCTTTCTAAAAACAACACTGATTCACAAACCTCGACAGGGAGAAGGTAATATGAACAAAAAGCAGAAATTCTTGGCACTGACTTTCGCGACCTTGGGGGCTGCGTCCTCGGTGATGGCTGCGGAATCGTCCGACCCGATCAAGCTCACGCTGCATGATTGGTCTGGCCAGCTGATCAACACCAAGATTATGGGTTCAATCCTGCAAGAGGCCGGGTACAATGTGGAGTATGTTCAGGCTGACTATATCGCGCAGTTCGCGGGCCTGAAAACCGGCGACCTTCATCTGGCGATGGAGATCTGGGAAACCACAGGCCGCGAGGCGCTGGATGAGGCGACGGCTTCTGGCAATGTGGTCAATGTCGGTGAAACCGGCCTGATGGCGATCGAGGAATGGTGGTACCCGTCCTACATGAAAGAGCGCTGCCCGGGCCTGCCCAACTGGGAAGCCCTCAAGGACTGTGCCGAGGAATTCGCCACCGCCGAAACGTCGCCCAACGGGCGCTATGTGGGCGGCCCCGTGACCTGGGGTGGCTTTGACGAAGAGCGTGTCGAAGCGCTGGAGTTGGAATTCGAAGTCGTGCATGCCGGCACTGACGCAGCCCTATTTGCTGAACTGGAATCGGCTTATCAGCGGGAAGATCCAATCATGCTGTGGGTCTATGTTCCGCACTGGGCGCCGGCGAAGTACGACGGCGAGTTTGTGGAGTTCCCACCTTACTCCGCGGAATGCTATAGTGACCCGTCGGTTGGTGTGAACCCAGACCTGGCCTATGACTGCGGTAAGCCGCGCGGCCCGATCTGGAAAGCCGCCTGGTCTGGTCTGCAGGACAAATGGCCCGGCGCGTTCGATATCATCGAAGCCTACAACATCAACAATGATGAAATGAGCGCCATGGTCGGTCAGGCCGATCTGGATGGCGTTGAGATTGACACTGTTGTTGCGGATTGGATGGAAGCCAACAAGGACCGGTGGTCCGGCTGGATCCCCAAGTAATCTGCATATGGCCGGAGCGGTCTCCCGCTCTCAACCCCGCTCCGGCCCTTACTCCCCGCCTGACCGGACCTCACTGATGACACCCAAAACAAAATTGTCCTGCCGTAATGTATGGAAACTTTACGGCCAGAACGCTGACGCGCTGCTGCAACAGAAATCCAACCCATCCGGTGACGATATTCGCGCCGCTGGCGTTATCGGCGCGGTGCGCAACGCCAATATCGACATCGCCGAGGGTGAGATTTTCATCATCATGGGACTATCGGGTTCTGGCAAGTCCACATTGGTCCGCTGCCTGTCGCGCCTGATCGAACCAACCGGCGGCGAGGTGCTATTTGACGGCGTCGACCTGCTGAGCGCCAGTGAGAAAGAGCTGATCGAGATACGTCGTCACAAGATGGGCATGGTGTTCCAGCACTTTGCATTGCTGCCGCATCTGACCGTGCTTCAGAACGTCATGTTCCCACTGACCATTCAGGCCACGCCCAAGGACGAGGCCACAGCCAAGGCGCGCGAGGTTGTGGAACTGGTTGGCCTCAATGGGCGCGAGGATTATTACCCGCGCGAACTGTCCGGTGGTCAGCAACAGCGCGTCGGTATCGCTCGGTCGCTGGTGACCGAGCCGGATCTGTGGTTCCTGGACGAACCGTTCTCGGCGCTGGACCCGCTGATCCGTCGCGAGATGCAGGATGAATTCCTGCGGTTGCAGGAGCGGCTGCACAAGACCATCGTTTTCATCACCCATGATTTCGAAGAGGCCGTGCGTCTGGCAGACCGCATTGCCATCATGAAAGATGGCGAAGTCATCCAGATCGCCACGCCGGAAGAGCTCGTGATGCACCCGGCAACGGAATATGTGGCTGAGTTCACCCGCCACATCCCGCGCTCGAAGGTTCTGACCGTAGGTGGTGTCATGAATGCAGGCGGAACCGGCGAAGGTGAGTCCATTGCGCAATCTGCCCGCGTCTCGGACGTGGCGGAGCGGATCATTGCATCGGATGTGGCTCTGCCCGTGGTTGACGAGAATGGCCAGAGTGTCGGTGCGATTGATCGTAAAGCCGTGGCGCATGTGCTGTTTGGTGAAGGGGATGCGGAATGACGCGCCTGAGCCGTAGCCAGTTTACCATTCTGGCGCTTGTGCTGGTCACAATCGTTCTGGGCTATTATGGCCGCGACCTGGGCAAGGCGCTGGATGCGCGCTGGCTGACCAAGTTTCCCTCGGCCTGGGTGATCCCGTTCAAGACATATATCTCCTCTGCGATGGCTTGGCTGATCGAGGATGCCGCGATTGGCCCGGTCTCGTTCACCGATGTGACCCGCGCCATCGCCTGGCTGATCGAACAGCCCTATGAATTTGTGCTGGCGCTTCTGGCGGATGGCTTCGTCAAAGGGCAGGGCAACGACGCGCAGGTCATCCTGCCCGCGATCAGCTGGATCGTGGTAACCACCGCCGTGATTGCGCTGGGTCAGTATTGCCGCGACTGGGCGCTGGCTGCGCTGGTGGGGGCCTGTTTCATCTATCTGGCGGTCTTTGGCCAATGGGACAGCGCGATGGTCACGCTGGCCTCAGTCCTGATTGCGGTACCGATTGGCGCGGGCGGCGGGCTGTTGCTGGGCATTCTGGCCTATCGGCATCCCACTTTCGAAAAGGTGATCTCGCCGGTTCTGGACCTGATGCAGACGATCCCGATCTTTGCCTATCTTGTGCCGATCCTGTTCATGTTCGGCTTTGGCCCGATCTCGGCGCTGGTTGCGACGATCATCTACGCCACTCCGCCGATGGTGCGGATCACCACACTGGCGCTGAAGGCCGTGGATTCGGAAATTCTGGATTTCGGCCGCATGGCCGGCACAACACAGCGGCAACTGATGTGGCGCGTTCTGGTGCCCTCGGCCAGCCACAGCCTGATGGTGGGCGTCAATCAGGTGATCATGCTGACCCTGAACATGGTGATCATCGCCTCGATGATCGGTGCCGGGGGTCTGGGCTTTGATGTGCTGGCGGCGCTGCGCCGTCTGGACATTGGCGCGGGTTTCGAGGCCGGTATCGCCATCGTGGTTCTTGCCATCGCCGTTGACCGGCTGAGCCAGGCTTTTGCCGAGCGGATGGGGCAGGTGCATCATGAGGTCCCCGGCAGCTGGGTCGCCCGTCATCGCCGCACGGTTCTGGTGCTGATCCTGCTGGTCGTGACCTGGGTGCTGGGGCAGTTTTCCCCGCTGCTGCTTGAATATCCCGAAAGCCAGACGATCACCACCGGTGCCTTTTGGGACAACACTGTTGAATATCTGAACGTCAACTACTTCGACTTTTTCGAGGCAATCAAGGTCTTCTTCCTGACCTGGTTCATGATCCCGATCAAAACCGTGCTGCTGGGCATTCCATGGCCCTGGGCCATCGCGATGTTGACCCTGCTGGGTTGGCACGCAGGTGGCTGGCGGCTGGCGCTGCTGTGCGGCAGTATGGCCTCGCTGATCCTGGTGTCGGGCCTGTGGTCCAAGGCAATGGTTACGGTCTATCTGTGTGGTGCATCGGTGATCCTGGCCACTCTGATCGGGGTTCCGCTGGGTGTGCTGGCGGCGCTGAACAAGCGCGCCGGGACGGCTATCAACCTGCTGATCGACACGCTGCAGACCCTGCCCAGCTTTGTCTATCTGATCCCGGTTGTGATGCTGTTCCGCGTGGGTGACTTCACTGCCCTGATCGCCATTGTCCTGTATGCGCTGGCCCCTGCGGTGCGCTATGCGGCGCACGGGGTGCGGTCGGTCAGTGAGGAGCTGATCGAGGCCGGGCTGGTATCAGGCTGTACCCGCACGCAGCTGTTGCGCCATATCCGTCTGCCGATGGCCCTGCCGGAGATTCTGCTGGGCATCAACCAAACCATCATGCTGGCGTTGTCGATGCTGGTGATCACCGCGCTGGTCGGTACCCGCGATCTGGGGCAGGAGGTCTATATCGCGCTGACCAAGGCGGATACGGGCCGGGGCCTTGTGGCTGGTCTGTCCATCGCCTTCATCGCCATCATTGCCGACCGGTTGATCAATGCCGGGGCGCGTCAGGCCCGCATTCGCTTTGGACTGGAGAGCTGACATGACCCAATCCGATCTATTGGCCCGCATTCAGGATCTGCCCATCTGGGATGGTGCGATTTCGGCACAGCCTTTGACCGGCGGCATCACCAATGTGAACTACAAGGTGACCGACACCAAAGGCTCTTACGTGGTGCGTGTCGGCGATGACATTCCACTGCATCAGGTGATGCGGTTCAACGAGCTGGCCGCCAGCAAGGCCGCCCATGACGCGGGCCTGTCACCGGGGGTGGTCCATGCAGCGGGCGACCTGACGGTGCTGGAATTTATCGACAGCCGGACGCTCAGCGAAGAGGATGTGCGCAACCCCGAGATGCTGCCGCGCGTTCTGCAACTGGTGAAAGACTGCCATCAAGAGGTGCCCAAATATCTGCGCGGTCCGTCGCTGGTGTTCTGGGTGTTTCACGTCATCCGCGACTATGCCGCCACGCTCACGGAACGCGGCAGCGCGCATGAGGCGCTGATCCCCGATCTTGTCGCCGCAGGGGCTGAGCTGGAACGCGAGGCGGGGCCTTATGACATGGTCTTTGGCCATAATGATCTGCTCTGCGGTAATTTTCTGGATGATGGCGACCGGCTCTGGCTGATCGATTTCGACTATGCGGGCTTCAATTCCCCGCTGTTTGATCTGGGCGGTCTGGCCTCGAACAACGGCCTGTCGCCCAAACAGGAAGACTGGGTGCTGGAAACCTACTTCGAAACCGCCGTCACCGACGATCTGCGCCACCGCTATACGGCAATGAAATGCGCCTCGCTCCTGCGCGAAACGATGTGGAGCATGGTGTCCGAGATCACCTCGGAGATCGACTTTGATTATGCGGCCTACTCGGCCGAGAACCTCGCGCGGTTCCGCGCGGCCCTGACAGACTTTAAAAACACCTGAGGACAGATATGACCGACCTTCCCAAAACAGCCAAAGCCGTCATTATCGGAGGCGGCATCATCGGGTGCTCGACCGCCTATCACCTGGCCAAGCTGGGCTGGACCGATACGGTGCTGCTGGAGCGCAAAAAGCTGACCTCGGGCACGACATTCCATGCCGCGGGTCTTGTGGGCCAGCTGCGCTCGAACGCGAATATCACCCAGTTGCTGGGCTATTCGGTTGATCTGTATAACAAGATCGAGGAAGAAACCGGCCTTGGCACCGGCTGGAAGATGAATGGCGGTCTGCGCCTGGCCTGTAACGAGGAACGCTGGACCGAGGTGAAACGGCAGGCTACCACCGCGCATTCCTTTGGTCTGGACATGCAGTTGCTGACGCCGTCTGAGGCAAAAGAGCTGTGGCCGCTGATGGATGTCTCGGACGTTGTCGGGGCCGCCTATCTGCCGACCGATGGTCAGGCGAACCCGTCGGACATCACGCAGGCGCTGGCCAAGGGCGCGCGCTTGGCCGGGGCGAAGATCTTTGAGGATACCAAAGTCACCGATATCGAGATCGAAGACGGCAAGATCCGCGCCGTGATCACGGAACATGGCCGGATCGAATGCGAAAAGGTGATCTGCTGTGCAGGCCAGTGGACACGCACTTTTGCGGGCAAGTTCGGCGTCAACGTGCCGCTGGTGCCGATGGAGCATCAGTACATGGTCACCGAACCGTTCGAAGTGCCCTCGAACCTGCCCACACTGCGCGACCCTGACCGCCTGACCTACTATAAGGAAGAAGTCGGCGGTCTGGTCATGGGCGGTTATGAGCCCAACCCGATCCCCTGGGCCACCAACGGTATTCCGCAGGGATTCCACTATACCTTGCTGGACAGCAATTTTGACCATTTCGAGCAGTTGATGGAATTGGCGCTGGGGCGGGTCCCGGCGTTGGAAAATGCGGGTGTCAAGACCCTCACCAACGGACCGGAGAGCTTTACACCCGACGGCAATTTCATCATTGGTGAGGCACCAGAGCTGAACAACTTCTTTGTCGGCGCGGGCTTCAACGCTTTTGGCATCGCCGCCGGGGGCGGGGCAGGTATGGCGCTGGCCGAATGGGTCCACAATGGCGAGCCGCCGTTTGACCTGTGGTCTGCCGATATCCGCCGCTTTGGCCGCCCGCATTTCGACACTGACTGGGTCCGCACCCGCACGGTCGAGGCCTATGGCAAACATTACACGATGGCCTGGCCGCATGAGGAACACGACTCTGGCCGCCCCTGCCGCAAGTCGCCGCTTTATGACACGCTTAAGGATCAGGGCGCGTGCTTTGGCGAAAAACTGGGCTGGGAGCGTCCGAACTGGTATGCGGATGCGTCGCTGGGCGAGACCGCCAAGGATGTTTACAGCTTTGGCCGCCAGAACTGGTTTGACGCCGTGGGCCGCGAACACAAGGCCGCCCGCGAGGCGGCGGTGCTGTATGACCAGACCTCATTTGCCAAGTTTTCGCTGAAAGGGCCGGATGCACTGGCCGCGATGAGCTGGATTTGCGCCAATGACGTGAACAAGCCTGTGGGCGCGCTGGTCTATACCCAGATGCTGAACGACAAGGGCGGCATTGAATGTGACCTGACCGTTGGCCGTGTGGCGCATGACGAGCTCTACATCGTCACCGGCACCGGCTTTGCCACCCATGATTTCGACTGGATCAGCCGCAATATTCCCGAAGGCATGAACTGTCAGCTGTTCGACATCACCTCGTCCAACGCGGTTCTGTCGCTGATGGGCCCGAAAGCACGGGATATCCTGTCTGCTGTGACACGTGATGACGTGTCGAATGAGGGGTTCAAGTTCGGCACGATCCGCACAATCGGCATCGCCGGTTGCCCGGTCAAGGCGCTGCGCGTGACCTACGTGGGTGAGCTAGGCTGGGAACTGCACCTGCCGGTGGAATATGCCCAAACCGTCTATGATGCGCTCAAAGAGGCGGGCGAACCGCATGGTCTGGTCAATGCGGGCTATCGCTCGATTGAATCGCTGCGGCTTGAAAAGGGCTATCGCGCCTGGGGCTCGGACATCGGACCCGACCACACCCCGTTCGAAAGCGGGCTGGGCTGGGCCGTGAAACTGCGCAAAAACATCGACTTCAAAGGCCGCGCAGCAGCTGAAAAGCAAAAGGCCGAGGGCGTCGCCAAGATGCTGGCCTGCTTTACCGTCGACCCCGATATTGTGCTGCAAGGGCGCGAGACCATCTATCGCGATGGCAAGCGCGTAGGCTGGCTGACCTCGGGCGGCTATGGTTACACCGTGAACAAGTCAATCGGATATGGCTACATCCGCAATGCGGACGGAGTTGATGCGGATTACGTCACTTCGGGCAGCTATGAGCTTGAAGTCGCGACCGAGCGGGTTTCCTGTGACGTGACATTGCAGCCGCTCTACGACCCCAAGATGGAACGCATCAAAGCGTAAGGATCGAATGATGTTGGGCACCAACATACTGGAAGACCACGCAAAGGCGGTCGCGAAAGTAGCCTCGGACGCAGCGATGCGGTACTTTCGCGGGCGGCTGGGGGTCGAGTTCAAGTCCGATGAAAGCCCGGTAACGCAGGCCGACAAGCAAGTCGAAACCGAGGTGCGCACCTATCTGAAACAACACTTCCCCGATCACGGTGTGTTCGGGGAGGAAGAAGGCAAGGACATGGGCGATGGCCGTCATATGTGGGTCATCGACCCCATTGACGGCACCCGGTCCTTTCTGTCGGGGCACCCTCTGTTCGGTTTCCTTCTTGCGCATCTGAACGAGGGTCAAGCCGAGTTGGGTGTTGTCGGGATGCCTGCACTTGATGAAACCTTTGTGGGCGTCGTCGGCAAGGGAGCGACGCTGAACGATCAGCCTATCCATGTTTCGGACCAGACGCGGCTGGATCAGGCGATCCTGTTCGTGAATGAAGGCGACAAGATTTACCGCGACCATCCCAAGGTATTCGACCGTCTGATGCAGTCAGGCCAGACACGACGCTTTGCCTATGATTGCTATCCCCACGCTCTGCTGGCCGCTGGCCATGTGGACGCAGTGGTGGACTACGATCTGCAACCCTATGACTACCTCGCTCTGTCGCCTCTGATCGAAGCGGCCGGTGGGGTCATGACGGACTGGGGTGGCAAACCACTGACGCTTGACTCCGATGGGGCCGTGATCTCGGCCGCAACACCCGCGCTTCATGCCGAGTTGCTGGATGTGCTTCACGCAGGGCAATCGGTTTAACGGAGGGGCACATGGAAACCAGACCAGTTGAAATCATCAACCCCGACGGTAAAGGGCGCGTCGTGTTGCTATGCGAACATGCCAGCAACCGGATACCGGCGGAATATAACGGCCTCGGCCTGTCCGATGCCGACCGCGACAGCCATGCCGCTTGGGACCCCGGCGCGCTCGCGCTGACCCGGGTGTTGTCGCAGGCGCTGGATGCGGCGGCGGTGACTTCGACCGTGTCGCGCCTTGTCTATGACTGCAACCGGCCGCCAAAGGCAGCCAGCGCCATGCCCGAAAAATCCGAGTTGATCGAGGTGCCGGGCAATGTCGGGCTGACGCAGTTGCAACGCGATGCGCGCACGGACGCGGTTTACCGTCCGTTTTGTGCAGCCGTGACTGCTGAATTGGAAAAACACGGGCCCGACACGGTGGTGGTGACGGTGCATTCCTTCACCCCGATCTTCTATGGCCAACCGCGCGGTGTTGAAGTTGGTCTGCTACATGATGACGATAGCCGCCTGGTAGACGCCATGCTCCGCCGTGCGGGGGACATTCCGCACCGGCGCGTGGAACGAAACGAACCCTATGGACCGACGGATGGGGTGACCCATTCGTTGAAGTTACATGCGCTCAGTCGCGGGCTGGCGAATGTGATGATCGAAGTGCGCAACGATCTGATGCGCACTGACACACAGATCGCCGAGATGGCGCGGGACATCCTGACGCTGTTGGAACCGGCTTTGAAAGACATTCCGATCAAGGAGAGTGCAACGTGACGGCACCTTTAACATTCGAGCATCTTAAGGCGCAGGTTTCTGCGGGTGAGGTTGATACGGTATTGGTCTGTATGGTCGATATGCAAGGTCGCCTGATGGGCAAACGGTTCCACGCGGGCCATTTTGTGGCGGGTGCGTGGGAAGAAACCCATTGCTGCAACTATCTGCTGGCCACCGATCTTGAGATGGCAACGCCGGATGGCTACGCCTCGACGAGTTGGGAGCGGGGCTATGGCGATTATGTCATGAAACCCGATCTGAGCACGCTGCGTCCGGTGCCGTGGCTTGAAGGCACGGTGATGGTGATGTGCGATGTGCTGGATCACCACACGCATGAGGAGGTGCCTCATGCGCCGCGGTCAATCCTGAAGAAGCAGGTCGATCGCCTGAAGGCCATGGGCTATGACGCCATGTGCGCGACCGAGCTGGAGTTTTTCCTGTTCGAGAAGAGCTTTGATGAAATCCGCAAGGAGGGTTTCCGCGATTTGGAGCCGATCTCAGGCTACAACGAAGACTATCACATCCTTCAGACCACCAAGGAAGAGCATGTGATGCGTCCGATCCGCAATCATTTGTGGGATGCGGGGCTGCCGGTCGAGAACTCGAAAGGTGAGGCCGAGACCGGACAGGAAGAACTGAACATCAAGTATGCACCTGCGATGGAGACGGCCGAATATCACTCGATCGCCAAGAACGCGGTGAAAGAGATTGCATGGCAGCATGGCCATGCGGCGACGTTCCTGCCGAAATGGCATCACGAGAAGGTCGGCAGTTCGTCCCACGTGCATCAGTCGCTTTGGGCGGACGGGGTGCCGGTCTTTTTCGACGAAAAAGATTCGCTCGGGATGTCGGGGTTGATGAAGAACTATATGGCCGGATTGCTGAAACACGCCGCCGATTACACATATTTCATGGCCCCTTACATCAACAGCTACAAGCGCTTCATGAAGGGCACTTTTGCGCCGACGCGGATCATCTGGTCGGTGGACAACCGCACGGCGGGTTTTCGGCTGTGTGGTGATGGGACCAAAGCGGTGCGGGTTGAGTGCCGCATACCGGGCTCGGACATGAACCCCTATCTGGCAATGGCGGGAATGCTGGCCGCAGGGATTGCAGGGATTGAGGAAGGGCTGGAGTTACAGCCGCCAACCAAGGGCGATGTCTATCAGGGCGACACGGGTATGATTCCGGGCAACCTGAGTGCAGCGCGTGATGCGCTGCATGGTTCGGTGATGCTGCGGGCCGCCATGGGGGATGAGGTTGTCGACCACTATGCCCGTGCAGCTGAGGTCGAAATCGAAGAGTTCGAGCGCGTGGTGACGGATTGGGAGATTGCCCGCGGGTTCGAGCGGGCTTGAGACGGGTCGGGGCAGGCTGGGGGCTCTGCTCCCAGACCCCCGGGATATTTGTGGCCAGATGAAGCAGGGGATCCTGTTTCTTTCGGAAATGGAGTGAAGATGGGGCAGATGTTGAAATGTGTCTCGCCGAATGATGGGTCGGTTTTTGCAGAACGTGAGGTTCTGACGCGTGAGGCGGCGTTTGAGGCGGCGGCACGGGCGCGGGCGGCGCAGACAGCTTGGGCGGCGCGGCCGTTGCAGGAACGTATCGATCTTGTGATGGCGGGCGTGGCAGCCGTCGGTGCGATGAATGACGAGATCGTTCCCGAACTGGCCCATATGATGGGGCGTCCCGTGCGCTACGGTGGTGAGTTTGGTGGCTTTAACGAGCGCGCCAGCCATATGGCGCAGATTGCCGAGACGTCACTTGCCGATATCGAAGTGGATGAGGACGAAACCTTTAAACGCTATATCAAGCGCATCCCGCACGGGGTCGTGTTTGTGGTTGCGCCCTGGAACTATCCTTACATGACCGCGATCAACACGGTGGCTCCCGCGCTGATTGCCGGGAACACCGTGATCCTGAAACATGCCACCCAGACACTGCTGGTGGGCGAACGGATGGCGCAGCTGTTCCATGCGGCAGGTGTGCCTGAGGATGTGTTCCAGAATGTATTCCTGAGCCATGATGTGACCAACGATCTGATCGCGGGCAATGCGTTTGATTTTGTGAACTTCACCGGTTCGGTTGGTGGCGGACAGGCGATGGAGCGTGCTGCGGCGGGCACCTTTACCGGTGTCGGCACTGAGCTTGGCGGCAAGGATCCGGGCTATGTCATGGAAGACGCAGATCTGGATGCCGCCGTGGATACGCTGATCGACGGGGCGATGTTCAACGCCGGTCAGTGCTGCTGCGGGATCGAGCGGATTTACGTGCATGAAAGCCTTTTTGACGCGTTCGTCGCCAAGGCGGTGGAGATCGTGAAGGGCTATAAGCTGGGCAACCCGCTGGACCCCGAGACCACGATGGGCCCGATGGCCAATGTCCGTTTTGCCGACGAGGTGCGCGCGCAGATTGCCGAGGCGATTGCTGCCGGAGCGGTGGCGCAGATCGATCCCTTCCCCGAGGATGATGGCGGGGCTTATCTGACGCCGCAAATCCTGACAAATGTCACCCACGACATGCGCGTGATGCGGGATGAGAGTTTTGGGCCGGTTGTCGGCATTATGAAAGTGTCCTCGGACGACGAAGCCATTGCGCTGATGAATGACAGTGAATTCGGCCTGACCGCCAGTCTCTGGACCCGTGACGTGGACCGGGCAGCGCGCGTGGGCGATCAGATCGAAACGGGGACCGTCTTTATGAACCGGGCCGATTATCTGGACCCGGGCCTGTGCTGGACCGGTTGCAAGAATACCGGGCGAGGAGGTGGATTGTCGGTCATCGGCTATCACAACTTGACGCGCCCCAAATCCTACCATCTGAAAAAGGTAACATCATGAGCCTTGTTGGAAACTGGTCTTACCCGACCGCGATCAAGTTTGGCGCTGGCCGGATCAAGGAGCTGCCCGAGGCCTGTGCCGCAGCCGGCATGAAGCGCCCGCTGTTGGTCACAGACAAGGGGCTGGCCGATCTGCCGATCACTACGGCCACGCTGGATATCATGGAGGCCGCAGGTCTGGGCCGGGGTCTGTTCAGCGATGTGGATCCGAACCCCAATGAAAAGAACCTCGACGCTGGTGTCGCGGCGTATAACGCAGGCGGTCATGACGGGGTGATCGCCTTTGGCGGCGGCTCGGGCCTGGATCTGGGTAAGATGGTCGCCTTCATGGCCGGTCAGACACGCCCCGTTTGGGATTTTGAGGACATAGGCGACTGGTGGACCCGCGCGGATGCCGACGCCATTGCGCCCATCATCGCGGTGCCGACAACGGCCGGGACCGGGTCTGAGGTGGGGCGTGCCAGTGTCATCACCAACTCGGAAACCCACGCCAAGAAGATCATTTTTCACCCCAAAGTTCTGC
>NZ_JBQFOQ010000015.1:0-95647 GCF_056533645.1 Ruegeria sp. G10
GCGGCGATGGGGATGATGATCTTTTACACCAATGCGGCGGCGCGGATTTTACACCTGATTGCGTCCAAAGGAATCCTGAGTCGAACCCAAGAGTGGAGGTCTCGATGACCCACTTTTCCCAAATAGGTAAACTACAGACCAGTGCATCAAGAGTTAGCCGGTGCGCCGACATACGCAATCGGAGTTTTGAAATCTTTGTCAGAGACGGGTTTTCTGCTTTGGAGGTGTCCTCGATCACCAGTGTGTTGAAACTGGCAAATACACTCTCCAAAGATGTCTCCCTGACTTGGACAATCACATCCGAAAAGCCTGGATTGGTTACCAGTGATTGTGACCTTATCGTGCGCGCCGCGCCATGGGCGAAGAAGCACTCTTTGCCAGACTGCTTGATTGTTGTTGGCGGTATGTCTTGCGACAGCAGTGTTTGGATGCAGCGTGTCAGGTCAATGCAGAAACACAGACTGCCAGTTTATCTGCTATCTGAGGCGGCTACAGCATTCATCAAAGCATGTGCACCTTTCGAAGGGCCGATTACGACACACTGGAAGGACGCGTACTCGCTGCATATGCAGGGTAATTTCCCCACTCTGACGAAAAGCCTCGCTGAAGAAAACGCCGGGATCACCACGTGCGCAGGATCTGGACACACAGTGGAACTCATGTTGAGAGCGCTCTCGGAAGTTCTTGGTGCCCATGATCTGGCTGAACTTGCAAGCTTACTGGTTCTTGAGCGTGCCCGGAGTACAGGCTTGGAACAGCCGCTTGGTGCCAGTTCGACAAGAAGTTTTCTGGATGCTCAGATATCGCGTGTGATTTCTGTAATGGAAAGCTCGATTGAGGAACCAAAACTAATCTCCGATATCGCGAAAGAAGTCGGACTATCGGTTCGTCAACTCGAGAGAAAGTTTGTCAGCCGGTTGGGGACAACCCCGGCAAAGTACTTCCGTTTGCTGCGTCTCAAACGTGCGCGAAACTTAGTGCTTGATACGGAGCTTTCAGGACGGGAAATCGCGACTGCGAGTGGTTTCGAGAGCTACTCGCATTTTGCGAAGATTTATATTCAGGAATATGGAGAAACTATCCGGCAGTCCAGGTGCAGCCTTCACGGCATCAGTAGATGACATCTAAGTTCGTTCTTGTTCACTCAGAATGCTCAAGGAACCTCATCCAATCTGAACGTTGGATGCAATATGCTGAAACAGCATTCGAAAACCTCCTACCTGCACTTTTCGCTTTCAGGGCCGCAAAAGCTGCAGCCAAATAAATGTGCCTGCCATCAACTATCTCCGTTTCGCCGTTCTTGAAATTGAGTGCAACCAAGATAGGCAGTTTGTCATTTTTTTGTTTTTTTGCGAGCAGTTCATCTATCGAAACCTGTTCGGATCTCAAGATTGTCTCAATTTTTCTCAAATCCAAATAGACATCTACAACAGGTAAGTTCTGTTCAGCCCAAGAGCGCAACCGCTCTACAGCTAAGCGTACATTCGTTCCATCTTCTGCGGTGAAGACAAACACATTTGTTTCTTTTGGGCTTTGGGTTTCTTCGGGCATATTTTGTGGTGTAAACATCTTGTTGCCTAATCGCCATTGCGAGCCTGATTGGACATCGGACTAAACTTTGCCGGGTTACGATGGAAGCTGTTCGCAAAATTTGGTGTAACACGGCTCGTCATAGCGCGTATTCTCCAAGATTTCCGGCGCCGCAGACAGCCCTAATTTTCGATTTTGGCATGCAATCGAGAAAAACTGTTTCAGTGGGTGCTGCAGGCCAAGTGCACAGGTTTCGTTGCATCGCCATTTATTGTCTTTACCAGAATTTGATGTAGATACTTTGCACGGACTGAGACAAAGGGCCTTCTCCGACGTGTCGCGCCATCGTGGCTCGGTAAAACCGCAGTGGTTGGGTATGATACTCGGGAAACGCTGAGGTCACTCCGATCGACAATACTGTAGATTTGGAGCCTCTCTAGAACGCCCCAATAGCAGCGGAGAGGGAATTTCCCAATCATCGGGACGACGTACCCGAAATTCCAGCGACAAGGGAGGTCATGAGGTGTGCAGTACGATTACTCAAGGAAGTTGGACGCCGGGGCAGTGAGCGCACGATGGCGTTCGATTAGATCAATTCCCAACTGCTTCAGGAACCAAAGATGGTCGATGAAAATCCAGTTTTCGGCCAGCTTGTCTCCCTGCCTGCGATACAGATCAACGATGCGCATGTCCGCTGTCGTATCCCCGTCGGACGTCAAACCCAAATAACCGCCTTTTGAACGCATCGTAAGGCTTGGATAGCCAAAAAAACCACCGTAGTTCCCTTCGCCCAAGCGAACCTCGTGGCCATTGTGGCGCACGAATTCCAGCCCATTTTCGAATGGTGTCGTGTGCCCTTTTAGATACCCCTGATGCGTATAAGAGGCCCCAATCCCTGTTGGGCCCCACCACAGCATATCCTCTGTCCAGTCAGCCAGAAGGTCAGCCATCGTGGTTTTCACACCCGTTCCGATCAGGCGACCTAGCATACGCTCTATCACGTCAAGAGTATGCTCTCCTTCCTCAATTGGGTGCTCATCAATCAGCAACCCGTCATGTGTTTGGGGCCCCGGAGACATGGTTACCACCCCGGTTGCCTCAGGAATGACGCGACTGCCAACCTGCGACAGTATACTCATGGCGTCTATGTGAAGGGATGATTCCTGAATCTGATCGTTTTCGATTCTGTGGAAATCGCAATAGCGCAGAAACGCCATCTTATGATGCGGCCGGATCCCAATCCAAGGTTGGTGGAAGTGACCCAGAAAATGCCCCATGGAACAAACCCAGGTTGTCGTGTTTCCATCCAGCCTGTTGCGACTGGCAAAGAAGATATCTTCACGCCTTTGCATGGGACCAAAGGCGTCCTTCAACGGCGCCCAAAACGTGTCGGCAACCTGCTCAGCGCCGCTGAGTTCATTGAACGGATAAGATCCGCGCCAACGATAGGTCTGTGCGACGTGATTGTTTAGCACAGCGGCGACCGTTTCGGGCGACGCAGCATCCAAATCTGCATGGAAGTTGCGAACAAGCGCTTTCGCGTCTCGAAGTTCGGTCATTTGGATTTCCATCACAATTAAGAATAGGTATGCGGCAACATCTCTAGATTTTCGCATAGGTGCAAGGACTATTTTTGCTTATATTATGTCTCATCTGACCTGATTGACAAAGTAGATTGACAGAATCGGGAATATTGCGTCTCTTTGTAAGCATACGTATGCATTTCACTCCACGAGGTCCCCGTGTCACAAAAAAGCAAGCCGTCCGAAGCAGAAACACTAGCTTCAGCGACTCCATCGGCGCGCGCCGAGGCAAAGAATACGAACAATGGAACACATATTCGCTTCAGCCCTCTTAAGGACGAGCATATGCCAACGGACTACGCGATCTCGTTGGAAGAATATCGCCGCGGTGGAACGAAAGAGTTTCTCGGAGCAGAACCAGATCACCTCACCACTCACTCGATGCGGGGGTTCGAGACCAAGTATAAGAATATCGTCGATTACATTGTCCGTATCACGCACCAGATTTGGGAAGAAAAGGACATCGGTTACATTTATGACACTTACAGCCATGACTGTCGGGTCTGGGATGACGTCGGTCTTCAATATGGCCGCGACAAAATCGTTGCCGATACGGTTCACACCAATAACGCGATCCCGGATGTGCGCCTTGTCGCAGACGAGGTGATCTGGGCCGGCAATGATGAAGTGAGTTTTCACACCTCACATCGCACCATGATACTTGGGACGAATACCGGGTACTCCCGGTTTGGTCCACCGACCAACCGCCCCTTGCGACTATTTTGTATCGCCAACTGCGTTGCCCGCGATAATGAAATCTATGACGAACATGTCGCCTACGATACCGCAGCTCTGATACAGCAGATGGGTTTTGATGTTGCTGAAATGGCCAAGCTTATCGCGTCTCAGCGGCCACAGGGCCCATTCGCCCCAAACTTTGCCGCAAGTGAACCCAAACGCCTGGGGGGACAGGCCTTTCCGGGACGCCAAATGATCCCCGATGTGGTTGATGGAAATGTTCGCGAATTCGTTCATGCCGCGTTTGAAAGCATATGGAACCGCAGAAACTTTGCTGCAATGGACCAAGTCTATGCGCCGGAGATTGTCTTTGAAGGCTCGACCAGTCGCGTATATCGGGGTGTCGGCCAGATGCGCTCTCATGTGATGTCCATGGTCGCGATGTTTCCGAACATTCGTGTGGCCGTCGACGACATCTATTGGATGGGCAATGCGAAAGACGGATACCTCGTCTCTATTCGCTGGGGTGGCGTAGGCGCGCATCGCGGCAACGGTCCATATGGCGAACCCACCGGCAAGGAAGCCCATATCTGGGGCATCACGCAATGGCATATCCATAACAACAAGGTCCAAAAGGAATGGACTGTTTTCAATGAGTTCGGGATTCTAATGCAGATCCTGGGCGACGCCTAACCGCACTCGCGGCAACAAGGAGGTTGATATGAAACTCAAGCATATACTTTTGGCCACAACTCTGGCGCTAAGCCCTGTGGTCGCTTCGGCGGAATGTGCCGTTGAAGGAACGGGCGAAGTGAATGTTTTGTCCAATTTCTTCGAGGCGCTGGAAGTGCTAGCTAACGAAATGGAAACCTGTGAACGGGACGGCGTGGTCGTCGAAACCAAGCTGACCACGGATCACAAGGAAGAAACAAACAAAGCCTTTGAATCTTCGACATCTCCTTGGGACGCAGCGGCAGTTGCGAACAGTTCCATTACCTTGCTGCAGGCCAAAGGACAGCTTCGCCCGCTGAATGATCTGGTCGAAAAATACCGCGATACATACGACATCGAAGATGGGATGCTGATCCGATTTGGCGATGATATTATGGCGATTGCTTTTATGGTGAACGCGCAGCACCTGTTCTATCGCAAGGATATCTTTGAAGCGAATAACATCGCGGTCCCGACGACCTGGGAAGAAGTTCTAGCGGCTTCGGATAAACTCAAACAGGCTGGTATCGAGCACCCTTATGGAGCGGCATTTGGCAACAGCTGGGAATTGGCGAACGAATATATCAATTTGCTGCTGGCAAATGGCGGCACCTTGTTCGACCCCGAAACCTCCGAGTCCACCTTTGAAACGCCTGAGGCAATCGCTGCTCTGGAAACAATGGGTGAACTTTATAAGTACATGTCGCCAAATTCGATGTCGATGGACTTCGGTGATGTAAAGCGCCAGCTGCAACAGGGTGATGTCGCGATGGCCGTTCTGTGGGGGAATGAAGCATCTGCAATGGACAATCCCGACGAAAGCACAGTAGTAGACAAGATCGGATTTGCTCCATCGCCAACAATGGTTGATGGCGGGCCTCCTGCATCGACATTTTGGTGGGACGGTTACGTGATGCCAAAAAACCTGGATGGTGATCCCGATCTGACGTTCCAGGTTATGATGCACGCAATGCGGGCCGAAACCGTCCAAGCAAATAACGATGTAACCCTTTGGATCCGGTCCGCATACCAGCCGGGGCGTTATACCACCGCCATCACAGATACGGTCGTCGCAGGCGCGCCTCCATATCCGATGAACCCGCAAGCGGCACTGGCGCATTCGGCTCTGGGAGAAAACATCTCGGACTTCATCGTCGGCAAAGAAAGTGCCGAGGAATCCTTGGCTGATGCGACAAAAGCTTATCGCGCTGCGGCACGTGAACAAGGCCTGCTGAAGTAGACCTTCTCCCCCGGTGCCAGCTTATGGACCCAATTTAGGCTGGCACCGACCTCGGATGAGGCAATTAAATGAAGCGCTCAACCTTCTTTTCCTTTGTAGCACCATCGCTGGTGTCAATGCTGCTGCTTATCGCGCTCCCTCTTGTTGCGATCGTTTATCTCGCATTGCACCAATCCTTCACTCAAACCGAGTTGAAAGAGGTCACGACAGAGGTTCCTCTGTTTGGGGGGCTAACGCGGGAAGTGGTCCGAATGGTGCCGCAATCGGTGTTGGATTCCGACGGCAATCCTGTGAAAGTCTGGCAATATGTCGGCGACGAAAACCTAAAGAACGCTATCGACTTACAAGGCCTTGAGACGGCGATTGATGGGGCCACGGTTGAATCCCCAAGGGATTTTATCAATGCACTGTATCGCGAAATCAGTGACGTCGACTTCTGGTCAGCGCTGGAATTCACACTTCTTTATACTTTTATGACAACGCCGATCATTTTGATCTTGGGTTTCGGTCTCGCTCTGGCGACCAATCGCGTTACCCGGCGACTGCGCGGCTCGGTCGTCTTTGTGACCCTCTTGCCTATGATCGTTACCCCTGTTGTCTCATCGCTCGCAGTCTATTGGCTGTTTATTGATGGCGGTGTCATAGCAGCAACGTTGGAGGCCGCGGGTCTGGGCAAATTCTACTTTCTTGCTGATCAGGTCACGATACGACTGGTCATTATCGCCTATGGCGTATGGTTTGCAGCACCTTTTGCTTTCATCATCCTCTATGCGGGACTGCAAACGGTACCGGAAGAGCCCCTAGAGGCGGCGCTCATAGATGGTGCCACGCCGTGGCAGCGTATTCGCTACGTCGTAATTCCTCACCTGTCTCCGCTCTTCGCCGTCATTACACTGATTCATGTGATGGACAGCTACCGGGTCTTTGAACCCATTCTGGTCTTCGGATCGAGCGTCTTTGCCAATTCCGTTCAGTATTTGACCTATTATACACTTGTTTTTGAGGGGAACATCCACAAAGCGGCTGCCTACGCGGTCCTGACGGTGATTGGTGTTTTCATACTTCTGATCCCAATCATGATCCGAACCTACAAAGATCAAAAGGCCCAAAGATGAAACCGGCCAAGCTAAGCATAGTGTCGCGAACTTCGATTAGTCTGGGACTTTGGTTTTGGTTCTTTGCCGCCTTGTTGCCCTTCTTTTGGATGTTCGTCATCTCGTTTCGCAAACCGGTAGATGCTTTTTCTACACCGCCAAAGCTGCTGGCTCCGTTCACGTTCGAGAACTTCAGGTACATCTGGGTCGAGGATGGGTTTTGGCAATACGCGCTAAACACTGCGATAGTGACCGGTTTTACCGTTATTGTTTCATTGACCATCGCTTGCCTAGCCGCGTATGCGTTGTCGCGTTATCGGGGCTCGCTTGGGTTTTGGCTTCTGATGGCCGCGATGATATTCCGCGCAATGCCTCATGTTGTTTTGCTCACCGCTTATCGTCCGGCGTTTTTCGAGCTGGGGATATGGAGCCGGTACGAGACCCTCATCATCGTTCTGGTCGCGATCAATCAGCCGTTCACGATATGGATGTTGCGCGCGTTCTTTATGAACATTCCACAAGAACTCGATGAGGCGGCTCTCGTCGACGGATGTAGCCGATGGCAAGCTTTCTTCCGGGTGATTGTTCCTGTCATGTGGCCAGGCATTGTAACCGCGGGCTTGTTTTCATTCCTGCTGGCATACAACGACTTCATCATTTCCAGTCAACTTATGAACGGTGATATGGCGACTATGACGGCAGCTCTTGGCAGCTATATGGGCCAAAACCAAAGTCTTGCTCGGTTGATGCACGGTATTGCCGGAGCCGTATCAATAACGATACCGATCATCATTCTTGTATTCGTATTCCAAAAGCAAATCGTTTCAGGAATGACCGCAGGCGCAGTGAAAGGATAGAAAGTGACGGCTGAAGCCAACCTCGAGTTAATTCATGCTATGTACGATGCGCTCAATGCGCAGGATCTAGAAGCACATGACCAGTATTGGCATGAAGATATGATCTGGCACGGACCTCCTGGGTTCGGCGACGTCCATGGTCGCGACCGGTTTAAGTACGAAGTCCTCGCAGATTTCTATAAAGCGTTTCCCGATTATCACGTCAGCCATGAAATCGAGTTTGCCAAGGAGACGTGGATTGCGGGTACCGGCTATTTGACCGGGCATCAAAAGGGCGAATACCTGGGGCTGAAACCCACCGGCTTACCGGTGAAAATGCGGTTTTCGGATTTTTGGTTGGTCGTAGATGGTAAACTCAAAGAGAACTGGGTAATGGTTGACCATATTGACACCTTCAAACAACTGGGTGTTGATTTAATGGCGGCTGTAAAGTCAGGTTAGTAGGGATCAGCGCGTGTTCCTTTGAAAAAGTCCAAGGTTACTTCAATTGATGTTGCCCGTCACGCGGGTGTATCCCAGTCTGCCGTAAGCCGCGCTTTTTCCCGTACGCCGACCCAATCCGGTGTTTCCCCCGAAACCAAAAAACGCATCCTCAAGGTTGCAAACGAGTTAGGGTATCGCCCCAATGCGATTGCTCGTTCACTCATCACTCAGAGATCAAACATAATCGCACTCTTATTCAGCTATCTGGACAACCAGTTTTATGCATTGGCGCTTGAGAAACTATGTATGGAGCTTCAGAAGAAAGGGTTTCATGCGCTGGTCTTCATGATGCCCAGCACAGACGAAGGCGTTGAGGACACAGTTTCCCAGTTGCTAGAGTATCAGGTCGATGGGATCATTACAGCGTCTGTTGAGCTATCCTCTAGTCTCGTAGAGTTCTGTACTCAGCGCGACATTCCCGTTGTCATGTTTAACCGCTTTCAAGAGCATGATGGTATCGCGAGCGTTACAACTGATAATGTTTCAGGCGGGCGAATGGCCGCCCGGTACTTGCTTGAAACGGGCCACCAACGCATTGCGCTCCTGTCTGGATGGGAGCGGTCGTCCACAAGCCGGGATCGGAAGTTTGGCTTTGAGGCCGAGTTGAGAGACAACGGCCACTCTCTATATGCGCATGAGGTCGGTCACTTTCATCTCGAGTGGACTGGAGAAGCAATCAGGCGGATGTTCAACGGCCCGAAGAATGCGCATCCAGACGCTCTCTTCGTATTGAATGATTACATGGCCATCGAAGCAATCAGCATTCTGCGGAGCGAGCTGAACATCAGTATTCCCGACGAACTCTCGGTTATTGGGTTTGACGATGTTCCAATGGCTGCAATGCCCGAGTTTTCTCTGACCACGTTGCGACAGCCCGTCAACCACATGGTTGCAAACGCCGTTCGCCAGATTGATGAACTGGTTAAAAACAATTCTACTGAGGGTGAAAACATCGCCTTGGCGCCAAAGCTTGTCGAAAGAAAGACCGTAAAATCAAGGGGTGTGGATATCTAAGAACACGCCTGGGGCAACGATTGGAGCCGAAAAGAAAACCGCATCGTAGTGGGTTAGCCGACATCCAATCTGCTAGTTTGATTCTGCGCTCGAAGCTAAGGTTTGTGGCTACTCTTGGTGTAAGCTGTAGTGGCGAGACACCGGATATTGCAGAGAACACGGATGAGAACTTTTCCATGGGTATTGCTGATTGTGTTTTGTGCAACTGAAACGCAGAACTGCGTCACATTTGGGGGCAGTGTTACTGGCCGACCGGGTTAGCGGCCCGAGATCATTTATCAATTTCGAAGTTGATGATCGCCATCTTTTCTGGCTCAATCTTCAGGAAGCTTACCGCACAAACTATGCCGGTATCTCCAGATGATGGGGCCCGGTGCGCGGTGGGTGTCATACGGCGCACATTCAAGACGGCGATCGATATTGTAGGGTTCGACGTTGAATAAACCTCTATGGCGCGGAAATTTCGGGCGCGCCTCGCGTGCATTGTAGTCTTGTGCTACGGTAGGCGCATTAGAGATACCTAATCCACAGGCATCGATCCCGGTTGCACCCAAGTTCTTCAAGGATTCCTTCAGCCTCCAAATTGAAGTCTTTGGCAATGTCTTGGATCCGAACTGCTTGGAAATTATCCAAGTTTCGCACCGTTCGACCTTCATCGAAGGTAATCAACTCGTGTGATCTGCCGGACCAACGCACGATCCCACCGCAAAGTGTCTGTCTTTCCGCATCAGCGAGTTCGGCAACCGGGTCCGCAAAGAAATCGGTCCATCTCAGAATTCCTGTGCCGACAGCGCGCGCGACTGCTTGCTCTATTGTCCGACACTTAAGCTTCGTAACGATCGAGGATGCCAGTGCATGCACTATTCTAGAGGAGTACCCCGTCTGGCGCGTAATAACCGATGGGATCAGCCCCGATGCGAGCATCTTTAGCACGTCCATCTCTTGGTTAGACAGCGCATCCGTAGGAAAGTTGAAGGCCGTATCAATCACATCAATCGCGAGTAGATGTAGGACCTGTGCCTCATGGCGCAGGGCAGGGAGCATCTTTACGACTAAGGCGTCCCAGTGTGAACGGGGCAGGTCGGACGTAACCGTAAAGATGCCGCGCTCACCAAACGGGTTGATAACCGGAATTGAAAGACCATGCTGACCCACACCAAACTCTCTGGCAGCATCGAATAGAGGTGCGTGCTCGCGCTGGCCATCAAATACTGCCCAGTCGATTGGTGCGATTATTGCAGCACCAAACCGAATAAGGGGATCGACCAGAACCAGGTCGTTATCAACATAATGCCTGACCCATTCCGCAGGGAAAGTCGTACAACCATGGACAACGTTGTGATGCTTGTCGGTATGGGCATAAGACGCATTCTCCAGCGCGAACCTTGAACATATTTCCTGGAGGCGCGCTCTACCGGTTTGCCTGAAATCCAGCTCAGAATTGCCAATATCCGCGATTTTCATGGATCGCCTTCCTGTTCTGCGTTGCCGTCAAGGCCGCATATCAACCTAAAGCTGAATAAACTACTCGGGAATTCCCGTAATCAATCACAGATTAGAATACGGTTCTGTTCTGGTGGTGGAAACAGAGCGAAATCCTGCCGATGAAATATGCATAGTTAAGCGGCTAACTAACATAATCCGGTACCGCTAACTCGAATTCTTGTGGTCTTGCGAACGTCCGTTCTCCCACTCCCGGCTCTTCGCGTCAGCAACCACATGTAACTGACATCGGATTCAACTCACCGCGAGTATTCGTTTTAACCATGACTCGGAGATAGCCTCCAGCATTTACCAGAGGCGGCAGCCGAGGAGCACTCAGACGTGCATCCGTGTACACGCGAGTAGGATCGTCCCAGGATGGTCAACGGATCAATCGCCGCATGCCAGGCGGAGATATTGGTGCCAGCAATTGAAAGCTGGGACCAAACGGCCGGCTCGATAGCACAGAGACTTGGCTTGGAATTCTGATCTCCCCCGGCGATATCGATATGTATGCGCAGCTCGGGTGAGGTCGGTTCGTGTAGAATACGGTTTTTCATCCGCAGTAGCTTTTGGATCTTGTATGATATCTTAGCCGTCGAATGATTGCTTTGTGAGTAATACGGAAGACCGCCATGCCCTGTCCTAGAACAATACGAAACGAGGCTTCAGCCGATGACATTAAGATACCGGGCAATCGACGTCACGACGTGCCTAAATCTCTTCTATCGAGATCGCTGAGTCGGCTAGTAATGGCTCAGTGGTATCGTTCGGTGGACGCTTTGGTATAGGGTTGTCGCTGTGGCGTTTGAAAGCTTCCAACCGTTCTATAGGACCCAAGTTGGAAGGATTGTGAGATGCGGTCATCGGACAACGTCACAATCGGGCGAAACGGGCCACCTCCGGCTAGACAAAGAAAGATCGTGTAGTCGATTGGATATGCACTGACCCGCGACGTCGGCAGTGTGATGACCGTAACTGCAAGAGCCTTCGCTCGGTTTGGATTCCGGGCTTTGAATGGTTCATGATGGTCTCTTCTGCCTGCGAATCGCCTAAAGCGATATCTGGCCAATATGCCTCTACAAATCCAATATAGTATATTAGTCTATTTTCTTATATTGACTTAGATTGTGTTTTAGTCCACAACTTTTGGATGTAGAAGGCGACCCATAGGGGGTCGTCATGGCGGACAACAAGAGACAATACACTGTGGTAACCATTGAGATGGTTCGGGGCCTGAAAGAGGATCAGGTTCCCTTTACATGCCGCTACGAATTTATCGGACTCGCTTCCCTTGGACGACCTAAATACCACTGCATATACAGCTCTCCGAACTATGTCGGGGCCTTGTGCAAATCGAAGATCTCTCGCGCGGGTGCAGAGCCCAGAGAGTTTGACCTTTGGCCGGGCCTGTTCAAGCATCACCAGGAATTTGGGGATGGGCGCATTCTTTGCGTCAAAGCAGACTACACGATTGAGTCGATCACTCCAGCGGGTCTTGAAGCGGCACAGGCTCTGGACGCAAAATAAGAAACCTAATTTCCTGTCGCCCACGAACGCACAGCCTGGCCCCGAGTTTGGACCCGGCGCATGAAACGGCTCTTGTTTCTCAGCACTGCAGCTGCGTCGTCGTTGTTTGCCGTAGCTTGGATTGAACCAACCAAACGAACAAAGATCCTTAGTGCGTCCGAGGTCATTGCCGTTGATGGCGACACGATCGACCACGGCGACGACCGGTATCGGCTCGTCGGGTTTGATGCGCCTGAGACCTTCCGCGCGCAATGCGAAGCTGAGAGGGCTTTGGGTCTGCGAACCAAGGATCGCCTGACGGAACTCATCAACCACGCGGGCGCAATCGAACTGGAAATAGAGCCTGATTTGGACCTGCATGACCGTTTCCTCGCAGTTGGGCGGACGGATGGTCACAACGTGGGAGACGTCCTCATTTCTGAAGATCTTGCACGCCCATATTCGGGTGGCAAACGCGGGTCCTGGTGCGGCTAAACGAAAGGACTGAATGACGATTTGCAAAGAATGGAGCGAACAACTGAGCAGTGAGCGGTCCTGTCGATTGCGCCAACAACCGACAGGACAAGAAACGCCCCAAAGCTATTCGGGGCATTCCTCAAACATCAAGAGAGAACCGTATCGATGAAGAAAACAGCAACCCGTGATGCTATTCCCACAAAGAGCAGCCCAGCGTCAGAGTCAATAGGTGCGTCGTGGACAGCATCCCTGTGCGTAAGGTCACCAAGCGCTGACTAAAGACCGAGGCGAGCAGGGTATCCCAGCACTTCGACCAAACCTTCAGGCTGATTGGTCAGAGCAGAACGCTGGCTTTCCAAAAAGCCAGTGAAAGGCTCGGTGCTGTGTCGTGACATCCGAACACCAGCTGCCCCAATGGTCCTAAGCTGCGCGCCATAATGAATATTATGTAAACTTTTGCGACCTAATTTCGCCTCAAGAGGTAATAACTGTGACTGACGATATCATGCCAATTCCCACTCAGTTACCTTGCGGTTCGAGAATTGAGCTCTCTTCGATGCATGTGGTGCTACACCGAAGAGAGAATGTGGCCAGGTTCGGTTTGCGCCGCACCAACCACAATGCCGCAATCTGCTATCCACCAGATGCGACATGCCACAGGCTACTGAGTCCAACCTCTTCAATCCAAATTAAAACCTGCGCCGATCACGGATTTGTCAACACGCCTCGAAGCAGTTTGGTGGCCTCAGCATGAGCCTATTCCTGAATGGCAAAGCCCTAGTGGTCGAGAACAAACCCGGACAACGCGCCCTGATGGCTGCGCATAGCGCCGGCACGCGCGTTCAATGCGGGTGCCGTTCGCCTTCCCCAGAGATGTATATCGCGGCCACGGCGGGCAAGTTCATCGTCAAACGGATGCCCGGAACCGGCCCAGATCACGCGATTGACTGCCCATCCTACCTGCCACCTGAAGAACTCTCGGGACTGGCACAGGTCCAAGCATCTGCCATCACCGAAAATCCCGACGACGGCACCATCACGCTCAAACTGGGCTTCCCACTGCGCAAGAATAGCAAAAGCCGTACCGCGCCGGAACAGACCGGCGCAAAGCCAATCGAGGCCAAGACCGCTCCACGCAAGCTGACCATCACCTCTGTCCTGCACTTCCTCTGGCATGAGGCTGACTTGGCAAAGTGGTATCCCAGAATGGAAGGAAAGCGGTATTGGGGTGTGATTCACTCCGCCCTCCGCCGGGCCGCGGCGGCGAAGATCGTCAAAGGTCAGGATTTGTCCCGCATTCTCTTTGTGCCGGAATACTTCAAGCCTGAGAACAAAGCGGAGATAGCAGCCAGACGAAACCGGCTCTTTGCCAACCTGCGACCAGCTAGTCACGTGGCAACCCCGTTTGGTCTGGTGATTGCGGAATACAAGGGTATGGAACCCACAGCGCAAGGTGCACGCTTTATCTTCAAACATGCGCCCGACTGCGCGTTCGTCGCAGATGCCGATCTGGCCGAGAAGTTCGACAAGGTGTTCGGGGATCAGCTGCGGCTCCTTGAAGCTGTGGGCTCCGGCCATGCCATCGTGATCGCCAGCTTTTCCATCGCAAAGGCGGGTTATCCGGTTCTGCATGAAATCGGCATGATGCTGGTGACGGACCACTGGATTCCGTTTGAAAGCCTGCGCGAGTTGGAAGTCGTGACCGCGCTAATCGAACAGTCCCGCGCCTTCCAAAAACAAATGCGGTTCAACTTACCGCTGGACGCGCCGATCGCCTCTGCCGTGCTGCTGGACACGTCAGACCCGGTCGCCGTGTTCGTTGCGGAAAACCCCAACGATGCCGGGGCATTGGCGCAGCTCACCAGCGCCTCAGAAGAAGGACGCTATCCAAGCTGGTGCTGGTTCGATGAGGCGCCGATTCGCCCGTTCCCGGATCTTGGCGCGTCCCCCTCCAGCCATCGCTCACGCACACCGGAGGGGAGCGCTACCGGTCAGAGTGTGAGGCCATCACCGGTAGTCGAGCGCCGCACGATTTGGGATAGCCCCATTCTTCCCAAAGGAGCAAGCGACCATGGCTAAGGCGGCACTCGTCTCTCTTGTTTTTCTGACAACAGTTGCAGCCCCGGCATTCGCTCAGAATGACGAGGCTGCAATTTGTGCGGGTCGCGATGGGCCAATTTTGAGTGGAGGGCGCTTGCTGTGTGTGACCGCCCCCGCCCGCACCTGCCTGGAACCGTCATTCCGGGCAGGTGCAATGGTTTGCTTGCACTATGAGGCTGGGGGCGATGCTGAACAGGTCATCTCCCGAAACGCAAACACCCACTCCAAGGGCGAATGGGCTGAGGAAGCGGAGCGCGCCGCAATACGCCACGGTGTTCCGGCGCCGCTGTTTCACGCACTGGTGCATCAGGAAAGCCGCTGGAACGCCAATGCGGTCAGCCCCAAAGGGGCGCTGGGACTAGCGCAGTTGATGCCCCCAACAGCCGCCGCGCTTGGTGTCGATCCGCATGACCCGGTGCAAAACCTCGATGGCGGCGCGCGGTATCTCAAGGCCATGTTCCTGAAATTCGGCTCATGGCGGTTGGCCCTTGCTGCGTACAACGCCGGACCTGGTGCCGTGGAACGCTATGAAGGCGTCCCGCCCTACCCGGAAACTACCCATTACGTCGCAACCGTTCTCGAAGGCGCTGGGTTTCCACCCGACGCCTGATCCTCTCACTCCAAGGAGCCTGCACATAATGAACCGCAACCCACAAAACGTCACATTGCTGACATTGCTGACGTTGATGGCACTCAGCAGCCCGGCCATGGCGCAATCCTTGTTTGATGCGCCGGTGTCCATCCTGACCCAGATCCGGACCTTCGTGACGGGTGCCAACGGTATCCTGCTTGGCGGTGCAGCCATCGCACTTGCCGGTATCTCGGCCGCCAGCCCGCGTGTTCCTGTGACCTGGGGCCATTTCTTTGTGATCCTCGTCGTGCTGGGCATTTTCTATGGTGCCTTTGGCATTGCCGAAGCCATTCAGGGTTTCGCGGCCTGATGAGCGACGATAACCGCATATTCCAGGCGATTACCCGGCCCTCTGAGAGGGCTGGGATGCCGATGACGTTTCACATTTTGGCGCTCAGCATTCCCCTGATGACGTTCATCATGACACAGGGCTTTTTGGGCTTCTGGGGATTGCTCGCCATCGCCCCGTCTTATGCCGCTGCCCGCTGGGTCGTGAGCGTCGATCCATACCTGCCGGATCATGTCGCCACCATGGCTGACTGCAAACTGTTCACCCCGAACAAGCCCTACTGGGGCGGCAATTCTTACGCCGGAGACTGACATGAACATGCACCCTGAGATTCAAAAAGCTATGCCGTCCGCACGCCGCGCCGCGCGAGAGGTGCCAGCGACCACCCATATCCCGTTCGCGCGCTTCCTGTCGGACGGGACGTTCACGACGCGCAACGGTGATTTGGTGGCAGTGTTGGAACTCACCGGGTTCATCCACGAAACCGCAGACCGGGCGGCAAGCAAGGGCGCCAATGATACGCTCGCCCGGCTTGTTTCCAGCTTCGAAGACAACCGAACGGCCTTCTATGCCCATATTCTCCGCACCAAAGTGAAGTTATCCGACACGCTGCCCCCCGTAAACGGCCCCGGCTTTTCCGAAGACCTGGACCGCCACTATCGCGCCCAGCTGGACCGGGACGAAACCTATCAGCTGCGCCACTTCCTGACGATCGTGCGCCGCCCTTACACCAGCGGCAAGCGGTTGCTGGATTCGGGGTTGCGGTCACTGCGCTCTGCAGCAACGGACCCGGCCACAAGCGCCGCCCGTACCAAGAACCGCAAAGCCCTGCACGTGGCCGCAGAACAGGCTATGCGGGATCTGTCGGTTTTCGGCGCGCGTAGGCTCACCGGTTCGGAAGCGGATCGCAGCCGCACCCTGTCATTCCTGTCGATGCTGCAAAGCGGGATTTGGCAAAGTGCACCATCCGTCTGGACCCATCTGGCCGATGCTGTGCCAAACGGTCGTATCACTTTCCGCAAAGACCATGTTCACAGCCTGTCACCAGGCAGAGACAAAGATCGGTTCGCTGCCGTCTTTGCGGTCAACGCCTATCCAGAGCGATCAAAATACTACATGTTCGATGAACTCCTGGGGGAACGCTGCGAGTTCATTGCCACCCAATGCTATGCGCCGATGGATCGCGTGTCAGGCGGCACAAAGATTCGTGACGCCAAGCGCGGCATGACAGATGCAGGCGATGAGGCGAAGTCGCTGCAAATGGACCTGAATGAGGCGCGCGATGCGGTTGCATCCCGTTCCATGTCCATCGGGCGGCATCACTTCACCGTATCCGTTCTCGGCGACACGCGCGAGGAGATGGAAGATGCCGCCACGCGGGTGAACTCTTGTCTGACAGGCACGGATCTGCGCACCCGACGCGAAGACATTGGGTTAGAGGCGGCCTGGTGGGCGCAGCTACCCGGCAACTTTGCCTATCAAGCGCGAGCCAAAAAGCGCTTTGTCTCTGACAAGAACTTTGCCGATTTCGCCAACCTGCATTCCTGGCCGACGGGATCGCGGGAAAAACTACGTTGGGGTGGCCCTGTGGCATCGTTCCGGACGCTGGGCGGTACGCCCTATTGGTTCTCCTTCCACCGCGAAGGCTCTGACAAATCCAAGGGGCCAGGAACCACAGCCATCTTTGGGGCGACCGGTGAAGGCAAAACCCTGCTGGCCAACTTCCTTATGTCCAGCTGCTACCGGCTGCCCGAACACCCTCATCTTATTGCATTTGACAAAGACCGAGGATCGGAAACCTTCATCCGGGCGATTGGCGGCATTTACCTTCAGCTGAAATCCGGCATGAACCTCGGCTTCAATCCGTTTGCGGTTGCAACGGATGAGGTTGGGATCGAATGGTTGGAGGGGTTCATTCAACGCCTGACCGGTGCGGACAAATTGACCCCGGAACAGGAACGGCGGATCGCAACTGGTCTGCGCCGCCTAGCGTCGGGTGATCCGGCCCTGCGCACATTCTCGGATTTTGCCGATACGTTGCGGTCTGTCGATGATGCGGACGCGCCGGTACAGCTCCTCGATGCACTGAGCAAATGGTTTGGGACCGGCAGTCGCGCTTGGCTGTTTGATAACGCAGAGGACAGTTTCAGTCTCGATCAGGCTGTGACCGCCTTTGACATGACGGCACTGCTGAAAGCTTCAGATATCCGCCTGCCCCTGCTGGATTACCTGTTTTACCGGATCGAGCGCAAACTGGCGGAGGGCAAACCGCTGATTATCAGTGTTGATGAAGCCTGGGCACTGTTTGACGATCCCCGGTTTGGCCCCCGTATTCAGGACTGGATCAAAACCATCCGTAAGCTGGATGGCATTCTGGTGTTTATGACGCAGGAAACGTCGGATGCGGCAAGATCCTCCATCGCGGACACGCTGATCCAGTCGACAGAAAACCGCATCTTCTTTGCCAATCCTAAAGCAGATCGAAAAACCTATGTTGATGCGTTCCGGCTCACGGAGGCCGAGTTCAGCGCTGTTTTATCTATGCCACCCAAATCCCGTCTGGCGCTGATCAATGACGGAGACGGATCAGCCGTTGTCTCGACGCATCTTGACCTTCCCGAGCAATTCTATCGGGTCTTGTCCGCAACGGGTGACAGCGTTGCCGAGATGGACCAGCTGCGCGCCGAGCATGGCGAGGATGGCTGGCTGGACGCCTTTATGACCCCCAAAGCCCCGGAGGAGACCCACCAATGATCCGTACGTGTTTTTTCCTAGTCCTCGGTCTGCCCTTGCTCGGGGCCTGCACAATTGCCGGTGATGTTGTCGATCCGCCGCGCGAGTTGAAGGCCAATTGCAACATCACAGATGCAGAGCCGGTCCCCCAAACCGGCCTTGCCACCACCCCGCCGCTCAGCGTCGGAAAAAACTGACCCCTGTCCTGAAAGGACAAGACAATGAAGACCATTTTAAGAAACACCACCGCAGTTGTTGCCTTTGCACTGACCGGAATTGTCGGGGCCGACGGCATGGCCAGTGCACAGAGTGGGCCGGGCCTGCCAACCTACAGTGTATCAGAACACGCCGAACTGATCGCGTTGCTGAATTCCAGCGGGGAAATGGTTGGTTTAAACACCGACATTCTGGATAATGCCCTGTTGCAGCTGCATGAGCTTCAGGAACAGCTACGCCAGGCGCGAGCGACACATAATGCCATCACCGGCGCCCGGGAAACGATTGGCAACCTGTTTAGTGGCGATATCACCCCGCGCAAGCTGTCCTCGTCGCTGTCTACGCTCTCGATGACCGGCAATTCGGTGAACAACCGCTTGAGCAACCATATGGAAGCATTGCGAGTGGATTTCCAACCGTTGAACGGGTTGCAAGCGTTGGGGCGTTCTACAGCAGATCCGGCCACAAGGTCACATGATCTTGTTTCCGGATCGAGCATGGCTGGGTTGGCAATTGCTGAGGAAGGCTTTGCCGGGGCTGGCGAAGCGATGGAGCGCTACGACGGGTATCGTGAGCAGATTTCCGCAACTGAGGATCTGAAAGCTAGCATTGATCTCAACACACGCATAGCGATTGAGAACGGCATGATGCTCGCCACTTTGTTGCAGTCTCTATCTGCACAAGGTCAGCTGGACGCCGCAATCGTAAACCAGCGTCTGCGTGGTCAGGACATTGTCGCCCGCCAGGCGTACAGACCTGAAGGATCAAACTGATGCGCTTCCCCACTTACGCCATTCTTATCGCGGCAACCGCCGCAACATCGCTGGCGATGGGCCAGCCAGGACTAGCTTTGACGGCTGATGAGAAACGGGAAAACTCGCGCTTGAGCAAAGCATGGAACGTGTCCATTGCACGCAAGGCAGCTGAACTCAGGTTCGCTTTCGCAGAGAAATGCGAAGCCGCATTGGCTGCAGGTGAACCCATGCCGGAACCGGATGTACGCATCACCGAAGAGGTCGAAATCAGCGATGATCTTATGGGCATGACCGTGGAAGAGATTTCTGAGCAGCTCGGGCTCGCATCGGACGCACAAAGAGCCTCCCAGAAATCCATGAACGACTGCATTCTGAAGTACAGAAAAAGGAATGATGGGTCATGAGCATCAGAGATTTCCTTGTTAGCACCGATCAAAGCTTTGACAATATCATCAATGGTGGGTCGCAGCAGGTATTCCAGGCACTTGCGACCCCCAGCGCTGAATTTTTGACCCTGCTCGCCGGCGGAGCACTGGCAATCTGGGCGGTCACGGCGGCGTATCGAGGCAGCTTCTCCCTCGATGGCTTCATAATGTTCGTGTTTAGGTTCACGCTATTCTATCTGGCTGTTTCCGGCGGAGCGCTCTGGACCCAGTACATTTATCCTTTCATCACACAATTCCCGGTCGATGTCGGCAACACCGTCATAAGCCGGTTTGGAGGAAGCGGAGACGCAGGCGGCATCGCCTCCGCTTTTGCCAATGTGGCCGAAGTTTCTTTCAACAACATCGTAACGGCCATGGGGTCATATGGGGTTACGGATTACATCGCAGGCGATGCACTTGGAGTGCTCCTGTTTGCATTGTTGGCGGCAGGCGCAATTCTAGCGATGATCGTGATTGCGCTGGCTCTGCTTGTCGCTTCTAAGGTTCTGCTGGCAATACTACTGGCTATTTTCCCGGTTCTGGCAGTCTGGGCGTATCTTCGAAGTTCTGCAGAGATCTTCAACGGTTGGGTGCGCGGCATTACCATGTTGGTTCTGTTTCAAGTCTTGCTTTTTGGTGTCATGGGCATCGCACTTGCAGCAACAGAAAACGTATCTGACGCAGTTACAGCAGGCGTTCAGTCGGGCGCGGATATACCGCTGGAAATGTTCAAGCTCGCAGGCATTAGCGGGATCACTGCTGGATTGCTTTTGATCTGTCCGATGATCGCGCAACGGATCGGTGGCGCGGCTTTGAACCTCGGCGAGTCTCAGATCAGAGGCGCTGGCGAACATGGTGTAAAGCTTCTCGGAGGCAGGCTACTTGGCGGTGGCTCGGGTGGGAACAACCTAGGTGACGTTTCCAATCAACGCGCAAGTGCTGCGAATGAGGCTGACCGGCCATCCGCAACAGAGGCCAATAACCAGCGCATTCAGGATTCCGTAAGGCGCGGGGCCGAGCGCATGGACGAAGACGCACGACGGCGCGGACGCTGATGTGAATGCACTTTCTGGTTTGATTGAGGCCTCCTTCGCTGCCTCTCCCCTGCGGGTCGAACGCGAACTCAGCCAACCAAATCTCAATGATCCCAGAAAGCGCCGTAACCAATTGAAAACACTGGCGGGCTGGTCCCGCAACAGACGAGGAGTCACCAGATGCAACATGCCGCAGCAGATTTGAGGCCCGATCCACTCAATCCTGACGGGCAATATCAGGGCTCGCCCCTGCCCGATACCACTACTATTCACGACGGTCACGACCGCTGGGAAGATGAGATGTATCTGTCGATGCGGCGCAGGGCACGGATTGCTTATGTCGTCGGCGGGATCGGAGCGCTGATCGGGGTGACGGGCGTTGCGGCCGTCATGGGGCTAGCTCCGCTCAAACAGGTCGTGCCCATCACAATGACGGTCGACAAGCATACCGGTCTCGTCAACGTGGAATCTCGTCTGGGTGATCTGACGCTGGACGATGATGAGTATGTCACGCAGGCGCTGTTGTTCCAGTATGCCCGCGATCGGGAAACCTATGACGCGCACGATCAGCGGGAACGGTTGACCGATGTGTATGGGCGGACCTGTGGCGGAGCCGCAGAGGATCTGGCTGCGCTCTATGATGAAGACAATCCCAACAGCCCCATGAACATCTACGGCAGCTATGGCCGCGTCGATGTCCGCATTCGCTCTGTCACGCTGAACAACTCAAACTCGGCCACGCTGCGCATCACGAAAAGCGCCCGGGCACAACAAGGCGCACCCGTCTCTGCGCGCAATTTCGTAGTCACGATGGGATACGAGTTCGACCGCACCGGAAACATGACACTGGAAGAGCGTTGGAACAACCCAACCGGCTTTTGTGTCGCCAATTACCGACTGGATGAGGAGGCGCGATAATGTTGCGCATAATTTGCACTGTGGCAGTGATGCTGGCACTTGGCGCGGCCTCTGTGTCAGCTGAACAAAAAGGACGGGGCACAAGCACGGACGCTCGCGTGCGTACCCTCGTGTATCACCCTGATGAGGTTTACAAGATTGATGTTTCACGGGGCTATGCTCTCAGTATCCAACTCGAAGCTGGTGAACAGATGGTTGATGAAGTTCGGGGCGACCCCAAGACCTGGGACTTCATCCCTCTGACCGCTGGCAACGGCTTTGTCCTGAAGGCCAAACATGCCACCACACAAGCGAGCAACCTCATTCTGCAAACCAACCTGCGCAGTTATGTATTTCTCATTCAGGCGCATGAAGCCGGTCCACCTGATAATGTCGGGTTCCTCTATCGGTTCAGCTATCCGGATCAGAAAAAAGGCTTCAAACCGCGACAAGCCGGTAACATCCAGACGGCATTCAACACCACCGGGCGGCCTGCCAATCTGCAATACAGCGCCAGCGGTGACAGATTGTTGCGGCCGGCAGTGGCGTTTGATGATGGGCGCAAAACTTATCTACGCCTGAAACAACAAAGCGTGCGGCCCGCTGTCTTTGCCATGGACGCAAAAGGGCGCGAACGTCTGGTCAACTCAACGGATCTGGCAGACGGTACCATTGTTGTGACCGGTGTTTATCCGCGCCTGGTCCTGCGCGACGGGCCTTATGTGGTCTGCGTGTTCAATATCCCCCTCTATGAAATTGACCAGAACCGCGACCCGAATAAGCCCCGCAGGGTTTCGTCATCCACGTCACAGCGCAATGCAGGTCAAGCTGGGGAGAACCGCTGATGTCTAAGCGAAACAAACTGCTTGAGAACCGCATCGAAGGCTCTGAGGAGGAAAGAAGCGGCCTGAACCTGCCCATGATCCTCGGCATCGGTGCATTTATTGCCTTTGTTGGCCTGTTCTTCTGGATCAACAGCGGCGGGGATAAAACCGGCCGACGCAGCAGCATCATTCCCGAAGTCAACGAGACACCGGACCAGCGCAATCAGGGGGGCACCCTATTTGGAGCCGTGCCAACGGAGCCTTTGCCCCAGGTCGAACGAGAGCCAGACCCGCGCGTCGCCATTCTTGAGGCTGAACTGAAGGAACTGCGTGAACTTATTGCAGCTGCGCAGGCTGAGGCGCCTGTTGAGGAAGTCGCCGCGCAAGGGCTCGCTTCGGATTTGGACGCAGCGGCCCTCGCGGCGCTGGAAAAACGCACCGAACGGCAAGAGCAGGCCCTTGAAGCCTTCCTGAAAAAGCTGGAAGAGGATCGATTAGCGGCGGAACGGCGTCAACGGGAACTGATTGCGCGGATTCAAGCCAACCGGTCGATCAATGAACCGGGCCAAGCGTCTGAACCTGCACAGGACGGCAATGCGGTACAGGATGCCGTTGCGGCTGAAGAAGATCGGTTGACCCAGCCTTTGACCAATAGCCTTGGGCGCAGTGCTGCTGGAGCGGGTGCTGGCGGCAATGCGAATAACAGCACGGGCAACGATTTCCTCGATGCCGCCGCGTCTCGTAGCGTCCAGACAGCGCGGGCCACGCAGCTGCAGGATGTGCATCGTCTGATCACGCAAGGCACCATGATTCCGGGCGTTCTAGATACGGCAATATCTTCCGATCTTCCCGGTGAACTGAAAGCCACCATAAGCCGCGACGTGTGGTCTGCAGATGCAACCACGATCCTGATACCAAAAGGCTCAACGCTGATTGGGGAGTATTCCTCTGATATCTCGCTGGGACAGCGCCGGGTTCTTGTGGCCTGGAACCGGGTGATCACAACGGATAAGCGTTCCATCATGATCGGATCACGCGGCGTCGACGGGCTGGGCCGCGCCGGTCTGACAGGCAATGTACAGCACCACTTTGGCCTCAAGTTTGAAGCCGCGTTCTTTATCTCGATCTTCTCTGGGATATCGAGCTTCGGCAATCGCACTCTGAGCGAGAACGATCTGTCCACCGGAACCGACGGCTTTGCGAACTCCGGTCAGGATGCCTTTGAAGAATACCTGTCGATCCCGCCGACGATATGGGTGAACCAAGGCGAGCACATCAACGTGTTCGTATCGCGAGACCTCTATATGTGACGCCATGAACATCATTCCAGGCGGGGCGCAACATGGGTCGTGCCCCGAAGCGTTTTCAAGCTTTCCATCCCTTAACACTCCTGTCCTGAAGGAGAATGCCATGAGCACCATACAGGCAAAGACCCACCTTCCTTACACGATTGCAGCTGGCGTCATCAGCATCCCGCTCTGGGCCGCGCTGCTGATCGCGTGGAAAGTGAATGGCGACATCGAAACATGGCGGCCCTGGCTCCTGTTCAGCCAGCGCAACAGTCTGCATCAGAAAGATTGGGATTTAGTCCTTTGGGGCGGGATTGCGCTCGGGCTAATGACTGGCGCCGGCCTTGCCTATCTGTTCGGCGGCATGGTGTTTGGGGTGACCGCGACTGACGCCCACGGCGATGCGCGATGGGCCACAGCCAAAGAGATCCGCTCAGCGCTGTTGATCAGCGATTGGGGCCTGGTGCTGGGTAAGCTGGGCAAACCCGAGAAAAAGGCCCCGCACCTGCGCGCCCATACAGATGATCAGGGCACGGTTCTGGTCTCTGGTCCGCCTCGGTCGGGTAAAGGGGTTGGTATCGTTGTCCCCACCCTGCTCGACTATCCCGGTTCACTCATCGTCTATGATGTCAAAGGTGAGCTTTTTGAGACCACGTCACGGCGGCGATTGGCGAAAGGCGACAAGGTGCGGGTGCTGTCGCCCTTCGACGTGCAGTTTCCGAACAACCCGGAAGGCTCCCTTGTCGGCCGGTCGCACAGCTTCAACCCGCTGATCGACATCGCCGCGATGCCGGACTTGGAAGACCGGCTCGTGCGGATATCAGAAATCAGTGCCGCGCTGCTGGCGCCCAAGAGTTCAACCGGCGCTGAGGCATCGTTGATGGAAGACGCGCAGGAAATCTTTGAGGCCGCGGCCGCCATCGTCTGCAACGAACCCGAACCGTCGCTCGGGCGGGTGCTGCAGGTGCTGACGCCGGAAGTGGCGGGCGATGATGAGATACCGGATTACAAGGGAATGTTCGCGGCCCTCGCACCGCGCGCGCCAGATTCGGTTTCAAAGGGCGCGATGCTGCGCATGGCGGGCCAGGACAACAAACAGCTGGGGATCTACCTGTCGGTGTTGATGGGCGGGGGTCTGAATGCCTGGCGCAACCCCGCGATCGTGCGCGCGACAAAGACCAACGATTTCGATTTTCAATCGATGCGTTGGGAGCCTCATACCTGCTACATCTCGATTCCAGAAGCGCATAAGCAGGTGTCGCGCCCGCTCGTCCGCCTGTTCATCCAGTGCGCTATCAACGCGCTGCGTCGACGGTTGATGGCCTCGGGTGAAGATTTCCTGCCGGTTCTGTTTCTGATCGATGAGTTTCATTCGCTGGGGAAAATGCAAGGTGTCCTTGATGCTGTGACCACCCTGCCCGGCTATGGCGGTCGCTTGTGCCTGATTGTGCAATCGCCGGCGTCACTTCGGGAACACTATGGACCTGCAGGTGAAGAGATATTGACCGAGAGTTCGCATCTGCATGTGTGGCTGACGCCCAATTCCGAGGAAACCAAGCAAAAGTTGTCTAAGGCGCTTGGCAACAAGACGGTGACGCAGAAATCCGTATCAGGGCGCAACTGGTCGAAAGAGCCTGGCCGGTCGGAAAGCTGGTCGGAGAAAAGCCGGGCATTGATGACACCCGAAGAAATCGGCCGACTGGGTAAAGAGGAGGTCATTATCACCGGCAAGGGCATGTTCCCGATCCGAACAAATCGGGTGTCCTATTTCAAAGACCATCGGTTCAAAGCGCTCAATGACAGCCAGAAGGGCAAGCCATGGCCAGATGTGCCTGTGGTTAAGGATGGCGTTGTGACACGGTATGATGAGTTCCTGAAGGATGCCCGCTCTCCAAACCTGGCCGAGGCCGAAGATCCGGAGCCTGAGCCCCCCGCCAAGCGGTCCTTGTCGCAGCGTGCGGCTGTCCCTGGACCACACTCTTACGATCCACCTGAGTATGACGGATACCTTGACTATGGCGTGGCCGACTACGGGTATTTCGAAGCTCCACGCGAGACGGCCGGTGACGAAGAAACGGCCGAAGACCGTCAGCTAACGCAGGCAATCGAAACGGTGAAAGCACCAAGCTTTGCGGATAACCTCGGCAACCTCTTGAGCCTGGCACCGATCAGTTCGGACAGCGAACCCAAACTTGCCGACCTGGCACATCGGCTCTCACCTGACGAGCTGGTCAGGCGGTTGATGCCACTGTTCAGCGGCGAAAACGCGAAGATCAGCGGCCATTCGCTGCGTGGGGCATAAACTGGCAAGAAGCGGACATAGCGCTAATTCGCTGCGCGTGCGCCAACGACCGCTTCTGCGTAGTTGTCTTGCAAAAACCTACACCAAAATTCGACTTGATCATAGACGCAGTGATTTAGTCATCTGTTTGCGTTTCTAAGCCGAACGATCGCTTTGTTACGCGCCAACTTCGAAAAGCGATGAATGCAAATCCGAGTAGGATGGCCAAATCGATGACGATCAGCGCGGCTGCGACCGGACGGTCAAGGAATATCCAGTAGCCATCTCGGGATATCAGCAACGAGCGGCGTAGATTAGCCTCAAGGATTGGACCCAAGATCAATCCCAACACGATCGGAGCAAGCGGGTATTTCGCCAAACGAAACAGAATGCCGACCAGCCCAAAGCCCAGCATGACCCACAGGTCAAACACCGAACCCTGCAGGGCATACGTTCCGATACAACACAAGATGAGAATTGCCGGGATCAGGTAGAGTTTCGGGATCAACAAGACTCGAATAAAAAGTGGAGCCGCGAGAATGCCGGCAAACAGCAACATGACATTCGACGCCATATAGACGAGAAACAGGCCCCCCACGAACTCTGGATTCATCGTGAACATTTCGGGGCCCGGCACGAAGCCAAGGATCAAAAGCGCACCCAACAGTATTGCCGACGAAGCGTCCCCAGGGATGCCAAGGGCCAGCGTGGGAACCAGCGTGCCGCCCACGGTTGCATTGTTGGCTGCCTCGGTCGCAATGACGCCGCCTTCGGCGCCTTCGCCATATTTCTCATCCGGTTTGGCGAATGACTTGGCAATAGCATAAGAACTGAACGAACTGATGTCGCCGCCCGCACCAGGAAGAGAGCCGAAGAATACACCAACGAAAGACGACCGCAGCATATTCTTCCAGTGCCTCAGCACCAGAAACACAGATCTGAAACTGGGCTTGGCGATCTCGATCGTGGGTCGACCCAACAGGTCGCCCCTTGCGACTTGAAAGACCATCTCGGAGATCGCAAAGAGCCCGACGACTACGGCAACTATGTGGAACCCATCAAGCATGTGGTGCGACCCGAAGGTGAACCGGTACCCCGTTGAGAATGCGTCGGATCCGATGGTCGACAATAGCAGACCAAAGCAACAGGCCATCAGGCCCTTTACCAAAGTGCCCTCGGAAATCAGCGAAATGGTCAATAGCCCGGTGACGGCCAGCATCGTATATTCGGGTGGGGCAAAATTACTGGCAAAGGACGCGAGTACGGGCGAAGCGGTGATCAAAACAACGCCGCCGACAAGCCCACCCAATGAGGATGCCGCAAGCGCAAGGCCAATAGCTTTGGAGGCCTGTCCTTTCTGGGCCATTGGGAAACCGTCTAGCAACGTAGCTGCTGCGATGGGTGTGCCAGGTATTCGAAGCAAAATTGCTGACACAGCGCCTCCGCAGGAGCCTCCGACGAAAATGGAAATGAGGAAACCCATCCCTGCTAGGGGCGGCAGGCCTATGGCCACCGGCAAAAGCAGAATGATACCCATCAAGGGTCCAAGCCCCGGTAAGGCACCGACAAGCAAACCGATCAGGATGCCCGCGAAGGTCAAAGCAATAGCGAGGGGCGAGAAAAACAGCTCAAAGCCGCCGAGAAGGGATTCAAACATCAAAGCTCACCAGGGGATATTCAGACCAAAGATGCCGCCCGGCAGAACGACGTTCAGGACCTTTTCGAAGACAAATGCCAGAACAAAGGCCAATGAAAGCGCGAATCCCACAATAATGCCGGCGTTGCGGGCTCCGCAGAGCATCATGACTGCCGCCACCATGGGCGCAGTTGCAAGATGGTATCCCAGCCAACCGAGGCAAATCAGGTAGGTTGTAAAGATGGCTAGCAAACCGGCTGACCTCCGCAAAGCCGCAGGAGATTTAGTTTCTGATTGTTCTGCATCGCTTGAGGTGAAATTGCGGACCAATTGGACCGCAAGAAGCCCCAACATAAGTATCGCGATGCTGCGCGGATAGCTGGCTGCGTTGTCATATGGGCCGCCAGATGCAATCCCTTGCTCGGCCATGGACGTCGCTATCTGTTGGAAGACCAGCGCACCGAGGCCCGCGAAAAACGCGAGCCCCGTCCATTCTGCAAGCTTGGCCGACAGCTTCATCTTATTGCAGCTTTTTGAGCTCTTCTTCTTCCCATTCCAGCGCGCTGCCCATGGCCCCGAGTTGGTCTTTCACACCACCGACAACCTCGTCGTACATGGTGTAGTCATAGGGCAAAGGCACGAAGCCAACTTGCCGGATTGCTGCTTTGACATCATCTCGAGCCATTGCCGCGGCCATTGCTTCGCGAAGCTTGTCCACGACGTCCGCTGGTGTTTCCGGGTGAACAATCCACCATGTCCAGCCCATCGGGCCCAGTTTGGATAGACCTGTGTCAAACTCAATGTCATCCAGTCCGGGCGCGCCGTCGAATGCCGCTTTAGAGTCTTCCAGTTCGGACAGAACCAGCATGATGTTGAACGCGGATGGATCGGACTTGTAATTGCCGACATTTACAAAAGAGAAATCCAGAACGCCAGATTTCAAGTCTTTTGCGGCGTTACCGTCCTGCGTGTAGGGCACGTTCTGGGCAACACAGTCATGCGCCTGAAGCACCTTCGAGATCACCATGTGCGGCAGGTTGTTTCGCGAACCAGAGGAATAGCGAAGCTCTCCACGATTGGCCGCGCAGTATTCCATAAGCCCGGCAAAGTCGTCCCAGCGGCTCTCCTCGGTGCGCCCGCCAATTGCGAAGGCGTTCGAATGAGCCGATTGCAGTGGCGTGAATTCTGTGTAGTCCCATTCGGCTTTACCCAGGATCGGTGCGAGAACCAGCGGAGCCACGTAAGAATCCATGATGGTGTATCCATCCGCCGGTTTGCTCATGGCGGTCGTCTGCGCCTTGGTGCCCGGTCCACCCGTCACCGACAGAACGGTAATGTCGACGCCAAGCACTTCGCCCATTGCCTTGGCAATGACCTGGCTCACCGAAGAGCCTGTGCCGGGTCCCCAGGGGTGAATGACTTCGATGGTGCGCTCCGGGAATTCGGCCATAGCAGCGGTCGCCGTAAGCCCAGCTACAGCCGCAGCAGTCAGGGTTTTGAGTGGTTTTTTCATGACTTGGGTCTCCTCCTGTCAGTGTGTTTGTCAACATCCTTGATGGGGCGTTTCTTGGAATTCGGATCGGACAGCCCAAACCGATCATAAATTTCGAGCGGTGCGTCGTGCCTCTGAAAATGTGCGGAAATCTGCGCCGAAAGCCGGGCGATGATGGCAGAGTCGCGAACAGGCTGCGTCTGACCCGGGTCGGCATCGAGATCGTAAAGCGCAGTTTCGCAGTCTTCGAGCGTTTGACCGTCTTGACCGACTTGGCTGTTCTTCGAGTCGAGCGTGAGCTTCATAAGCGGGACGCCCTTAGTGAAGTCGAACGGCCCTGCCAGCTCCGCCGACCGCAATTCGCCGACGTCGAAGGGACCTGTCATGTGAGTCGGCATCAGCGTGTATATACTGAGTTCGGAGCCTTCCTCTTCCTCGGGATATCGGAAATAGCTATAGCGCCCGTCTGTTACACAGACCGGCCCGCCAAACATGCCAAGTGCGACGGAGGCGTGCCCCGGAACATCACTGGTCAGGGAGGGGACCAGCGACGTTCCGGTGACACCAGGAGGAACCTTGCAACCATGAATGTCGAGCATCGTCGGCATCAAGTCGGGTGTCTGGCATAAAGCGGCCCGCCGGGTCCCTCTTTCGCCATCCGGATGCGCGATCATCAAGGGAATGTGCGAGATTTCCTCGTAGTAGGGCATTCGGTTCTTGCCCCACCAGTCGTGTTCGGACAGTAGAAACCCGTGATCTGTCGTCAAGATCAGACAGGTATCGTTCCAGAGCGCGTGTTCATCGAAGTAATCCAGTAACTTGCCGAAATACTCGTCGCACATGGCTACAAGGGCAGCGTAGTTACCTCGGATTTCGGCGATCTCTTCAGCGGAGTTCGTTGCCTTTTCGTAAATTGGCCAATCAAGGATCTTGCCGTTGTATCCGCTTCGATAGGCCTCCTTGAACCGCTCCGGCGCAACGAAGGGCTCATGTGGATCAAAGCATTCAAGTTGCAAAAACCAGTCGTCAGACTCGCGGTTGAGATCAAGGAACTCGAAGGCGGCAGAGAAACACTTTGCAGTTGGGAAATCAGCTTCGGTTTCGAGGAACTGGGCGTTGATTGCTGCGCGGGATTTCTTCCAAGCGACTTTTGAGGAGTTTCCGCGTGTTGCCGTGCCGTTTGGCAGTCCGTCCAACGGATAGTGCCGCGCGTCAAATGCCTCCCTTAGTCGGTCGACCGGCGGTGCCACGAGAACCTTCAGCGGATCGTATTCCTGGCCCCGTATGTAATCCCAGCTATCGAAGGCATTTGCATAGCCCCAACCACCATCCTCGAAATAGTGCAAATGGTCCGAGATCAGATGCGTGTAGGTGCCGTTCTGGCTGAGAATGCGGGCATAAGAGTCATCGAATGGCTCCAGCGGGCCCCAATGTCGATGCATGAAGTTCAACCGTCCCGTGTGCATGTCACGCCGCGCAGGCATGCAGGGAAGGCTACCTACATAGTATTTGTCGAAGGTCACAGCTCGCCGTGCGAAACGGTCGAAGTTCGGCGTTGCGATGGCCGTTCCGCCATAGGCACCAAGTGCCAGGCGGTTGAGCGAGTCGAATAGAACGAAAACGGTCCGCATCGCCCCTCCCAAAGCAATTTCCACGGCTGACGCATACATTGCGGTATTCAAGAAATTCTGTAAAATCAAAGTATCGACTACATCAATTCAAAAAGTGAATATCTTGGAAAGAAACCTCGCCGCCTTTCTCGCCGTCGCCGCGCACGGATCGCTTACCGAAGCTTCGGATGCGCTCGGCGTTACCCAACCGTCCGTTACCAAGCGGATCGCAAACCTTGAAGCAAGCTACGGCACACCGCTCTTCGAAAGGGATCGGCGGGGGATGCGTCTTACCGAAGCGGGCAGGATGCTTCTGGACAATGCCGAACGGATCGCACTGGAATACCGGCTGTCGCGCGAGAAGATCGGTGCCATCGCGTCGCCGGGCCTTTCCATCTTGCGCGTTGGAGCGGGTCCGCTCTTTCACCTCAGCTGCGTCGCGAGCCTTTTCACTGAGCTCAAAACCCGTTTTCCCGACCTTCGGCTCGATCTGAAAACCGATATGACTCAGCATGCGCGCGAAGCATTGCTGAGCGGCGAGATCGACCTGTATCTCGGTGTCCTTGACGGCGTTGGCCTGGAGACCGAACTCTCATCCACTTCGGTGACCGAGGTGGAGCACGGTGTCGTCATGCGGCTGGACCACCCGGCAGCAGGCCAGGCCGCAATCGATATCCGCGAGCTTGCAGGACAGCAATGGGTCATATTCGGCAACGATCCCGAGACCGAAAGCAGGTTTCGCACATTGCTTAAGCCCACGACCCCCAGCCAGGATGTCATCGACATTCGGACAACCTCGTTCACGACTGGCTTACAACTTGTCCGTGAAGGGCCATTCATCATGTCGGCTCCGCTGCAACTGGCTTTTCGTGTCGCAGAAGAGGGTTTGATCATACGTCCTATCAAGCAAGGCCTGCCGAGGAGACAGGCTGGTGTCCACTTGCGTCGCAGCGCGCTCAACTACGGTGTGATGAAGGCATGTCTGGCGTTCTTCGAGCGGTTTGAGTTTGGATAGCGGACATTCGTTGCGCCCGCAGCATTTTGTACTTTGGGCTCAGAGGAGCCATTCTCCGCAGGTTGCTTGAACGTCGGCTTGATCCCTTGGCAATCTGCGCAACCGAAAAACCCCACTTCAGCCACTTCTCCATTGGGTGTTCAAAAACCTATACTGCTTTCTCCCTGAGCACCCTGACGGCAACCGGCAGCCTCTGATCCCCGGTTTTCCGAAACTGCACAATCACGTCGATCATGGATCGGCAATATTCAAGGATTTCGGAATAGGTCAGCCCGGTATCTGCCTGCATGACCATCAACGCCAAACGAGAAAGTGCAGATTCCGGTGATGCGGCGTGCAGCGTGGATATCCCGCCCGGATGTCCAGAGTTGATGGCGGACAGGAAATCATAAGCTTCGGCACCGCGCAGCTCTCCCATGATGATGCGTTCCGGCCGGAACCGCAGGCAGGCTTTCAATAGATCGCTGCTCGATGCGTTCTTGTTGACCACCAGTGACACCGCATTGGGCTGGCTGGGCCGAATTTCCAGCACGTCCTCAATGGTCATGATCCGCTCTGAAGGATCGACTTCGCCAAGACAGGCGCGCAACCAGGTCGTTTTGCCGGAGGATGTCCCGCCCGATAACAGGATGTTCCACTTGGCCTTGACGGCCGCGCGCAAGAAATCACCAAACCCCTTGTTCTCATAGGCGTCGAAAACAGCCTCATCGGCGGGATCAACGCCAGACTTCAGATCACCCATGTTGGCGTCCAGATCTGGCAAGCCCCGCATCAGATCATCGAGCGACAGTTGCTTTGCCACGGCCCGGCGTAAGGCAAACGCAACGCCGGCCTCAACGGCAGGTTTGACCGCGACCTGCGCCCGCCACAGTGATCCGTTGATTTCAAACTGCGAACCGGCCAGCGGTGTTTTTTCTGAAATAGGATTACCGCCAGCAAGGTCATGTGCAAACGCCTCTGCATCCTCCTCTCCCATCGGCTGGTCCAGCAGACGCATGGCAGGCTCACCGCTGCGCTCGATCCAGAGTCTGCCGTCCGGATTCAGGACGATTTCAGATAGGAGAGGATCGGAGAGCAATTGCCCTCCGAACACTCGATTCAATGTGCTTTCCAGATGACGGCTCATCGGCTGATACCCCGGTCGCCCTTAGCGCGTTCTTCCCGTTCCCGACGCCGCTGCTCTTGCACCACAGGATCGCGGTCAATCTGTCGATCAAGGTTTTTCACATCCCAGGCCGTGCGGGTGACATTGACGCGCTCCGGCTCGTCGGTCTCGGGGTTCCGGCGTGACCGGGTGACTTCTTCTTTGCCCGCTTTGACGAATGTGGCCTTGTCACCGATTGAGATGTTGTTTCGCGCCATCTGGTCTTGCAGGGCGGTGCCCCAGATCCGTTCCGGCTCGCCTTTGCCCTCGACCTTCATATCCACATAGTAGGATTTGCTGTTTGGATCATCGGGGCGCACCAGAGCCTCTTTGGCATCGACGATGACACCCGTGACGCCGGCTTCAATGGAGACCTCCTGCCGAACGGTGCGGGCCTGCTGGCCTTTTTCTTCTGGCCGGTCTTGGTGCGTATCTCTTTTGATGCGCGCAGTCTCTTGCAAGGGTTCAAGCCCGCGTTGTTCCTCACGCGGTGCCCGCTCGATGTCGGTTGCTTTCCATGCCCGTCGGTTTGCCTCGGTGCTCTTCTTTTCGCCGGTCTTTGGATCAACCTTGCTGACCGTCACCCTCTTGTAGCCGTCATGGGCGAGCGTAGCCGTGTCACCGGTTTTGAGATTTTCGCGCTGCATCATGTCGGGCAGATCGACGCCCCAAACGCGGAAAGGTTTGTCCCGGCCGTCCACTTTCAGATCGACATAAGGCGACATGCTGTCTTTCTCGTCTTCTTTGTAAAGCGCGTCACCGGTTCCAATAACTTGCCCACGCACACCAGCCTCCAGATCGGGACGTCGCGGTGCTGTACCGGCGGCACGGACATCCGGGGTCTGGCCTTGCTGGTCACGGCCCGGGCGTGCTTCGCCTTCAACACGATCCGGTGCGCGATCTGTCACCCGCTCCTGCACCCGGTCTTCAATCTCAAGCAATCGTCCACCGATCGCGGCCCGATCAAAACCCTTCCCTTTCATGGTCTGGATTTCATCCTGAACGCCAGTCTTGATCTTCTGTTGTAGGAAGTCGTCTCCCCTGCCCTCTGCAAAGGCGCAGTTGATATTACGGATGTCGCCACGGGCATCGCGGTAGATCTCAGAAGCATCTTTATACGCGGCCTTCATGTCGATCCGCGCCTGATTCTCGCTGAGCGAATGCGCGTTGGCCAAGGTCTTAACATCGCGTTCAAACCAATTCTCGCGCGTCTGCTTGTCCACGTCAGCGCCATTGCGAATGCGTGCCAAGACCAGATCTCCATTGATGCCCATCGCTTCGAACCGCTCGGCCACTTGCCTGTCGGCATCCTTCAGCACAGCCTTGGTGGCAGCAGCGCGCGGATCGTTTGCAGCAGCGTGCTCCCGACGATCTGAGCCTGTCCGGTCCTGCCCGATGGGCTGGGTGCGCGTTGGATCTGCTGCATCCCGCTCTGCTGCGCGACGCTGGCGTGTCGGATCGATGTCATCGCGGCCTACCTCAATTTCGTCATCCCGTTCCAGCCGTTTACCAAAGAACGTCCTGGTTTCTTCATCCATAAGTGGCTCATAGTCCCGCAGGACGCGCGAAATCGCGGCCTCTGTTTGACTGCGCTTGTCCTCGTCCTCCATAGCCTCGGCTTTGGCATCCATACCTGTGATAAACTCACGTACATCGGCTCCAATGGCTTTCATCTCACCGTCGATGGCCGAGGCATGTGTTGGGTCCATCTGGTTGGCGACTTGTTGATTCATGTCGATTTCCTCTGATCTAAGAACCCCGTCCGTCACCAGGATTGATGCTGCGCCGAGTACAGCTTGGCTTATGGCCCCCAGGGTCTCGGCACGCCCTGGGTATTGGGTTGTGAAAATGCCCTGCTTAAAACCGGCGTGATGGGACCGCAGTGTTTCGCCAAGGGCGACATAGTCTGCATTGCGCTGATCGCTCATGACCTGCAGCTGGTCCCGTGCGACGGGTTGCTGTCGACCGATGCCAAAGAAAGGAAAACCACCGCGCTGTTCAGGGGCTGGCCGCTCACGCAGAGTCCGCCCGTCGCGCTGTGCATGAACCCGGGCGCTGCTTTCGCGCTCCGGCCGCAGGTTGCGGCTGAACCGGCTGGTCGCAGTCAGAACAATGCCGACGTCCCGCGCGGTCTCAACCTGCAGCTCTCGCAAATCTTGCGTTGTGATCCCGTACCGGCTGATCTGAAGGGTCTTGCCAGACGCCCCTGCCCGGCTGATCACCAGGTGTGTATGCGGATGCCCGGTGTCGTCGTGATGGGCCATCACATATTTATAGCGGTCGCCGTATTCGCCATTCGTCAGACGCGCGCCGAAACTGCGTGCGGCCTGCTTCGCGGCCTCCCGGTCTGTGTCCTTGGGGTAAGATAGAATGACGTGATAGCTGTAGTTCGTGACCCGCGGGTCCATTCGGACCCAATCCTTCGCCCACTCGTCCTACACATCGCGCAGACCCTCCATACCATGCGACAGCTCGCCGGTATCGCCGCGTTCCATCTCAACCGTACCCTTGCGCGTGATGTAGGACAGCTGGCCGCCCAAACGGCCGGATTCGGTAACACCGCCACCTCGGACAACCTTGACCACCGCCTGATTGGTCAGAAGCGCATTGGCAATCATGCCAGCCGCACCAATTGACGAGCTCTGCCGTTGCGCCGGGCGGCGATGTGAGCGCGCGGGGCTCTGACCAGGACGCGGTTTCAGGTTCGGGATGAGTTGAAACTCTCCAAACAGCGCGTCCCAGGCCGGATCATATGCGGAGGCCAGGTTGGTCATACCTTAGCCTTCGCCCTGGGTGACACACGTGACGCACGCTGTTTTTCCGCAAATCGCTCGATCTCTAGGGCGCGGGTAAAAGATCGCTCATGGGCGGCGTCGGAATAATCTTCAATCAGACGGCGCAATTCCCGAACCTCGTCCTTCATCGCCGCCAACTGATCTTCGGCGCGCTTGTTGAGCCGGAACTTCCCGGCATTTGCGGCGCGGGTCATTTGGTTGAGGTTGTTCGCCATGCCGACCAACTGAGCCAGATGCTCTTTGAATTGCTGTGTTCGGAATTCTTCTTTCAACGGAATACCAAAGGCAATGCGGATACAGACACGCACCAATCCGGTCACACTGCGCAGCTGCATGGCCTTGCTGCGTTGTTTGAGGAACGCCAATTCGTCCTCATCAAAGCGCATGGTTGTCGTGACTGATTTAGGTACGCCTTGTGGCATCGGGGCTTTCTCCACGATCAGAAATCGTGCGTGGCCCCGTCAGACCGCGCGTATGGTGTTTCAAGTGTAAGTTGAATTGGCAGCCGACTGCAAGTCTAACAGATTGTCGATAGCACAATCTGTATTATCCCGCAAAGAAAGCTTAGGATGTAGATGGTCCGTAGCGCGAGGCACGATCGTTTGACACTTGCCGCGCACCAATCGCCACCTCGCGTCTGCCCCAGTGCAAATGCCATTATGGTGTCGCCGTCTGACTGGCGGGCTTTACCAGATGGCACATGGCACCGGACCATTGGCAAGTTCCACATGCCTGATTATCGCCAACCATCTGGCATATGGCAAATGTCTGTTGGCAATACTCTTTTGGCATTCTTGGTTATAGACGCTTGAGGATTGCTTAGAAAAGCAATAGCGTCTTTGTCAGCGCGGGTGACGGGTCGCGCGATAACTTGCAATCGCGAGCCCGGTTGTAGCACGCCGCTGCGCGGCGTGGCTTTCGGGCGTAGACCCGGAGACCAAATTGAAAATCTATGCCGCTGTAAACTCCAAAGGCGGAGCTGGGAAATCTTCCATGCTCGTCGCCTTCGCTTCCGCTTGGCACCATCAAGGCAAACGTGTCCGTATCCTCGATCTGGATTCACAAGGTACACTATCGGGATGGTTGAATCCGAATAACGGGTTGGAGCCGATCCCCGCAGATGAACTTCTGATCGAGGCCGGGCAGTTCGCCAGGGAAGATGCGGAGAATGCTAAACTCGCTTATGCCCACATTCTTGAGGCAGAAAAGGCGGGGGGCTTTGACTACCTGCTGATCGACACCAAAGGTGAGCCCAGCATGACCGCCGCAATGGCGATGGCAGTGGCTGACATGGTGTTGTGCCCGTCTGACGGCTCATCGGCAGAATACAATCCAATCCTGGTCACCTACAAATCTTGTGAGGCGGCATTGCAGCAGATCGGCAGCAAAGTGGACCCGAAAGAGAAGTTTCGGATTGTGTTCACCCGGCAATCTGTCGTGCAGTCAGCCGGAATTCAGAAGGGCAAGCAAGCGCTGGCAAAGCAGTTTCAGTGTGTCGGTGGAATCGCCGACACAGCGGCCATGGACGACGCGCTTAGGGCGGGGACAACGATCGGGAGGCTGATGGGATTTGCTGAAGAAGCCACGGAACACGCGGATACGAAGTCAGCCCGGTCGAACGCCCGGCGCATGGCGGATCGGTGCAAAAAGGCGCTGAGCAATGCTGATTATGTCCTAAATGCTCTAAAGGAAAGCGAGGTGCAGCATGCCCCGGCCTAAAAGCATCGATAGCCTGCTAAACGGGTCTGCGTCAGACATCGCGCCAACTGTGACGGATCTGAGCAAGCGGGAACAGGGTGAGCCCTCAACTGACCCAAAGCCAGAATCTGAGCCTGCCTTAGCGGGCAAGACTGAGCCGGTGGTAGATACGACACCGACCACAAAGCCAAAACGGTTAAATCCGGCCCCTACGAAACCAAAGCAGAAAGAACCTGCCCAGCCCGAAGACCTAAGTTCCGCAGGACAACCGATCAGGGTTCAGATTTCCACCTCAGACGGCAGTGAGATTGCAGCGGCACTGGAACAGGTCCGAAGCAACATACCTGCCGCCTTCCAGAAAAACTTTAACCTTGGAGCCTTCTTCAAAGAGGTCCTGCAAGACAACGACGCGGAAATTGCTGCGATGATCCGCGCGACATTAAAGGAAACAGAGGAACATTGATCCCGTTTTGCTCTGTCTTCGCAAAACATCGGCGTTGTGCCTCCGACCGAGGCATCGCTAGCCGAGGGTTCCCCACAGGCTGACGCTGAGATACTTGGGATCTCGGCCTACAGCCTGCTCCGGTCAGGCCAATTTCGCCCAAGGTTGAAATTGACCGGACTGGATAACCCTCGGCCCCACCAGCGGAGACGACATTCCAAGAGAAATAGCCCAGCCTCAAAAGAGGCTAAGCTGGTCGCCTTGGATCGCGGGACCGTCACCCAGCGTTTTGATGCGCTCCTTGCGGGCAGCTTCGTCTTGTGCGGCTCTTTCTGCATCAGCTTTGGCCTGCGCTTCCCGTTCTGCGCGTTGCTTCGCAAACGGATCACCATTCGCGGCAAAGAACACAGGTGCAGCGGCGGTGTAAGCGCCCGAGTAGGTTTCCAAAGTGATGCTGTTGCCGTGAATGACCTCACCGGCTAGCCCACGCGCGGTGAGTTGCAGATAGGCCATGTGATAGGTTGCGCGTGACAACTCGGTTGCGCGGACCCAAACACTTGTTTCAAGTTCAAACCCCATTCCCTCGATGGTGTCGGCCACGGCCAGCAACATGCCGCCCGCCCCGGCCGCGGGTTCGTCAATCGTTATGAACCCCTCCGCCTCGATGATCGCTTTGGCGTCGGTCAAGGTCATTTCCGCCATCATGCGCGATACTTCGTAGGGCGTGAAGAATTGCCCCAGCTTGGCATCCAGAACGCCAAGTTCGCCCGCGACCATTCCGAGGAAATCACACCCTCCGTTACCGATCGTGCCCGCCATGATTGCCAGCAATTCGGGCATACGGCGGATGTCGTCTTTGTTGCGATAGCGCCCGACCACTTCCATATACTGCGTCTCAAGCGCATCTCTTTGGGCTTCATCAGGACAGGCGCGCTTTACCAAAGCACAATAGGCCAGTTCGCAGAAATCGCGGAAAACCTCGTCCCGGTGCTTGGATCGGTCCAGCTCGTTGATGACCCGGACAAAATCTTTGACCGCCGCAATCATGCTGAAGCCTTGATGTCAGACGGGTCATGAACAGTCTGCTCATAGACTGAAACCGCATGACCGCAATCGTCGCAATCCCATGCGTCATAGATATTGGCAAGCTCCCACTGCTGTAGCTCTGCGTTCCATTCTGCATGGGCGTCCCGCTTGACGTTCTGCCCGCCGCAGTTCGAGCAATGGACGGTAATGGGGGCGCTCATGCGCCACCCCCTTTCAACTCAGCCATTTTCTCGGTCAGCGTCCAAAGGGCGCGGTTCAGTGCTTTGTTCTGGTCGATCCCGGCAACGGCGCGGGTCCGCTGTCGGCGGGTCCGACCATCTGCTGTCCGGACACGCCCGCAAATCCCGCCGCGGATGACATTTTCCTGAACCACGTTGAACGCGGTCCACAGATCAGCGCTGCGGTCAGCGTTGCGGCGCGTGCTGAGCAACCGTGTCGCCTCAATCGGTGCGGGTTTTCCGTCTTCTTTGGCCGCATCGGGAAAACGCAACTGGTGTGCGGCTTCGGCCAAAATCTTCCGTTCCGCGTCGTTCACGGTGATGGCCTTGAAGCCCTGCGCCTGCTCCGTGATTTCTTCGGCATCATCCAGAACGGTCAAAGCGCCTTCGATAACTTCGGACACCGCATTCCCCGAATGCCTTACCTTCACCTCGTTAAAGGTATCGCCCACCATCAGGCCATTTGCGCAGACAAACCGGAAGTAACCGGGGATCATCTGATAGCTGCTGGTCCCGTCATTGGCGTTGACCAGAACAATTTCAAAGGACTCGCCGTCGCTGTTCGTGATCGACCGGTGACGAAGCCGCAGCATGTGCTTGGTAAACGCGGCCTTGCCCGGAACACGGGTGTTCGCCTGTTGCGCAAAGAACGGGTCAAACCCTTCTTTCCGCAACCCGTCCAGAACGTTCACGGTCGGAACTGGCACAAAGCGGTCAGAGCGGCTTTCGTGACCTTCGGTTGCAAAAATAGACGGGACAGCTTGGTGCAGCTGGTCGTTGGTCAGCGCCGCCCCTGTCACCAGTCCGCCGCATGACATGCCCCGCATGTAACGATTGTAAGCCATCAGCAATGCTCCTCTGTGGTTGTACGGTGGCCGATCTGCGTCCGACCTGTCCGCTTGCTGTTTGTTGTGAACACAGCAGGCCAAGGAAACGGCCTGCTGGACTGACATCAGCCACCCTCGCCCCTCCGCGTTTTCCCGGCGAAGGAGGGGGGCCGATGGAAAAGATCCGGATCTGATCGGAGGACTGGGGGTCAGGCTGAAAAACGGAAGGTTTGCGCGCTCTGCGCGTGAAAGCCGTTTTTCTGCTTGAGGCGCATGGGAAAGAGATATGTGAGCCGCGCCCCCCGGCGCGGGTCTCTCTTTGCGCCTTCCCCCTGGACCGGATCAGATACGAGAGCTTTTCGGCCTCCTGACGTTCGGGAAAACAAGCCCCGCAGATCGCTTGCCGATCTGCGCTTTGCTCGATGTCTATCGAGCGTGGTCCTTGCAAAAGGCGAAGCGAACGGGCGTCACCCGAAGGGCCGAAACGGACGCGACCAGGCGACTTGCGGCCGCGGTGAAAGCTGGCTCGGATGAGACAGGTTTCACTGCACTCGGGCCGCAGGGAGAATGGGCATTTCCGGTTCGGGGCGTAAGCCGGTAAGGCCGGCTGAAGCCTAGCACGCGGTCACGCGCTGAAGGCGCGGGATTTGCCCACAACCAATATGTCAGCTTTGAAGCGGGACTTAACAGCCGTTCGCCTTATCAGCATCAGTGCCGGCTTACTAATCCTAGTTCACCAATAGCCCCACTTTGCGCGCTCCGGCGATGATGTCGCTGGCAATATAGTGCCCTAGCGCGCGTAATTCGGCATCGGGGACAACGATGTCAGGGACCTGCACTGTAATTAGGCCCGCCGCATGCGCTGCTCGGACGCCGTTGGGGGAATCTTCGAACGCTACACAGGTTGCGGGATCGTGACCCAGACGTGCAGTAGCATGGAGGTAGATATCTGGCGCGGGTTTGCTGGCCGCGACCTGATCACCGCCTACGACGTCGGGAAAAAGCGCACTAAGACCCGCTCGGTCGAGATGCAAATGCGCCTTTTCCGTCTGGGTGCTGGTGGCGATGATGTAAGGTATATCGCGCTCGCGCAGATGTTCGGCCACTGCGCGAACACCAGGTTTTATGGGGATGCAATCTACTAACCGTCGCGTGATTTCTTTGTCCCAAAGGGTTTCGAATTCTTCCAATGTGACACTTCCCGACAGCCCTTCGGTCAGCAGTCGACGTCCCAGCACATTGTTCGTCCCAACTAACCGCAGAAACAAATTGTCATCCTGCGGTAGCCCGAGAATGTTCAGCGCCGTGCGGAAGCCCTCGAAGCATACCCGCTCAGTATCGAGCAACAGGCCGTCCATGTCGAATACAACGGCTTGGGGAAAGGAAAGACGCATAGAGGGGATATCCATGTTGCTTTGTTGATCGCTAGCATCGTTTGTATGGTGAGAAAGCTGACATTCGCACAGATTGCAGCTTAAGTCATCTTGGCTCCAATCCAGACCTTCGCGGCGATTCAACCAGACGGTGCCTGTGGTGATGCGGCGGATCTACGACCGGCCAGAAGCCGGAGCGCAGGAAAGGGCGACTTGCGCCGCCCTGCCCTTTGTTACTCGGCTACTCCATCGTCGTCGTTCCGTTTTGGGAAGGCCACCATTTCAGCGCCGGGGAACATGCTGTGTTTGACGGTGATCGACTTGATTTCGCCGGAAACGTCGTCGGTGTTTACGAAGAGAACCCCGCATCGGTCCCAGTAGTTCGTGCCATCTTTTTCACCGGCTTTGACGTTCAGTTTCAGAGTTTGAGTTGCCATTGTTAGATCCTCGCTTTTGAGTGTTTCGATGAACATGGCTTTTGCGGGCACGAAGGGGGTGTCAGCGGCTATTTTGTTTCGCGATGCAAAGCCGGGCTTGCCCGGCTGCGGAAAATAGCCGTTGAAGCTGCTGATCTGTTGCCAGTTCAGCAGCGCCAAACCCGACTGCTCGCATATGTTCATCTTGAAGAAACACGGGGGAGCGAGGATCTTCATTGGCAACGGAGTGAAAACTGTCAGACCGGCACAAAGGCACGAACTATTGGGAACGATGCGCGCGAAAGGCTTGAATACCGATCCACTACTGATGGCGGCGAAACCAAGTCGATCCATCACACGCGCATCGCTCAGATCCGCGAGCTGGTGGTCTTCCCGAAACGGGATGACCTGAAGGAGATTGGGGCAGCACGTGGTGGCGCAAGTCGCCCTTTTCTATCGGCGGAGGCGAAGGGCCGTTTGTGTCCTGGCGCCAGGGTTCGGCGATGCACCGGACGCAATGGCGGCCGTCACAGCGAAGCGGCCAGTCGGGCCGGCACATGGGGCAACGGCCCCAGGTGCCAAGCGACACCAGAGGAACATCGACGCTGGCACAAGGGCAAAAGAATGGCCCGACGATGCGGGCCACCAGTCTAAACGGAGGAAAATCTGGAGGTATTGAAGCCAGATTAGCGCTTCCGCGCCCGATCCACAACGCCGTCATGCGTGATGGCTGCAATGCGGTCGTCGGTGCGTCGGGACATTTCGATCCCGTCGCCGGTCATCGTTGACTCTGCGTGCGGTGTCCATTTGAAAATGCTGCCATCCGCTTCAACATGTGTTTCATCCTCGGCAGACCGGCGTTTGATCGAACCGTCATGCCGGATTTCAATGATCGTGTTGTCGGCCATGCGGACGGTCACCGAATGATCGTCCACTGCAACACCCTGCCACCATTTGTCGGCATCACGGCGCACAACGATCCGGCTGGGATGCAGTTTGATTTGCACATCCTGGGTGTCTTCAGCATCAACTGCTTTGACGACAACGATGGCCTCCTGCTCAGCGATATCATCATGCAGAGACGCGCTGCCGTTTTTCGGAGGCCACAGTTTCGGCTCCTCGCGTTGGCGCTTTTTTGGGTCCTTGTGAAACGCGATATACATCTGAGCAGATTTCCACACACGGCGGATTGCGTTCTCTGCGGCGGTTGGCGTGGTGACTTTGGTCATTTTTGCCAGTCCTCATAGATCAGATTTTCAACCCGGCGAAACTCTTTGACGTTATTGGTGATGAGTGTCAGGGACCGCGAAACCGCCTGCCCCGCAATCAGCAAATCATATGCCCCAATGGGCGTGCCTTTCTTGTTCAGATCAGCGCGGATCAGACCAGCGGCTCTCGCATCCTCTACTGACAGGTCCAGCACTTCGAACCGGAGCGCTTCGACGCGGGCCACATTCTCAGCAACCTTCGCGCTTTTGTATGCGCCCCAATAGAGTTCATACATGACGACAGAGGGAACACCGAAATCACTAGGCACGTGCGCGGACAAGCGGTCAATCAGGCTGCTATTGGCCGCGATGATCCCAATGACGGCGTTGGTGTCGAGCAGGTATTTCACTTGAACACATCCAGTTCCGGGCGGTCTTGGGGTGGCACATCTTCCTCGGCAGCCCGCGCAGCATCCTCATCAAGCGGACCCAACTTGTGCAGCTCGTCCAACCACTCCCAATCGTTTTCGATGGGTTCAAGAATGACCTTTGAGCCTTCGGCCCTGATCCGCACTTCATCTGTCTTGAACCGGAATTCTTTTGGCAACCGAACCGCCTGAGACCGACCGGTCATGAACACTTTTGCAACCGCTGTATCTGGCATTGCTATCTCCACTTGGTAACTATCATTAGTATATATCACCTTGCCGCTCCATTCAAGCTATGGGTGAGTGAAAACCCTCCTCCATCGGCTGTTTTCCGCGTTCGCTTTCAACCTTTTATCGCCTGCAAGAACGTCATCGGAGTGGCAGGGCGCTTACGCGCCCCACCTGCGGTTTTCAGACCATGCCCTCGGGCAGCCATGTGGCGATCCGCTTCTCGACCGCCTTGCTCAGCTTCATCGCCTCGCGGGTCTCAGGGTCGTTGAACAGCGCGTCCAGCTTCTTGCGCTTTTCGCCAACCTTGAGGCTTTCGAAATTGTTCAGCTGATAGTTGCCCTCTTTGAGACCCAGAACGGTGCGCCAGATATCGTTGAGGTAAGGCCCTGCGATGCGGCTAAAGAAGTTGTCAAAGGTCGGCGTCCAGACCGCGCGAATGTCAGTCTTGACCTCTTTGTCGATCAGGGTTTTCAACTTCTTGTCGCCACCGCTGAGAAGCCCCGCCAGATGCCGGATCAACTCAGCCTGAACGTGGTCGTCGCCCTTCTTGCGGAACTTTCGGAACGCCTTCGCCAGATCGCGGTCAAAGGCGTCACCGTCCCATTCACTCGGTGTCGTCAGACGCTCATCCAGCGCGTAGCCGCTGGCCTCGGTGGTCGGCCAGTTCGGCACATCACTTGCGTTCAGACCGATAGGATCGCCGTATTGCGTTCCGCCTGAAACCTGAAACGCCAGCAGGGCAAGGATCAGATCAGGATCGTTGACGGCGGCATGTTGGCGCGCGCCCGTAACAACCCGTTTCAGATCATCGACAAGAGCCTGTGACATGCGCGGCTTACTTGATGTGTCGGCGGCGTCAGACGTCTTGTGCTTCGATGCGGCCAGCACATCGGCAGCAACCGCCGCCTCTTTGTCCTCGGGCTTTACCAGCCCTTCAACCACATTCAAATCACCGGAGTTGGTGACATGTAGGATGATCCCGGCGCAGTCCTTTTGAACGTCCGAATAGGCTCCGTCCAGAACGGTTTGCAACGCCTGCAACTCGGCTTGGCCTGCCTCGTCCAGAACCTCGGCCTCTGCAAGCTCGGCAAGTTCGTCATAGCGCTCGGCCTGTTCTTCGGTCAGTTCGCCTTGCTCCGCATAGATGCGGGCGCATTTCATCTGGTCGATGTCATAGCCGCTGAAATAGGTCGCATCGATAGTCTCAGCCCATTTCCAACCCTGCTCCTGCCGGATCGTGCGCGCGGCCACCGCCAGCTTGTCGGCAAAACACTGGTCAAGAATGGCCTCATCATCCAATAGGGTCTTTTCGGCAAACAGATCGCCCGACACACGGCCACCGGCCTCTTTGTAGGCATCCAGACCGACATATTTTGCCCGCCGATCCGACGCGCTGACCGCATCCGGTTTCAGCATGTTCTTGATCTGGTATTCCGACAGGTGGCCTTTCCGGGCTTGTTCCAGCACTTGCAAAATCAGGTCGGCATCGTCGCAGATCGTAAACGCAGCAGCTTCGCCAAGGTTGATTTCCGTGGCAGCAAGTGCGTCGATGACCTGTTCCGGCAGCCCCGCCAGTTTCAAACGCTTGTAAACATGCCCCTCTGTCACGGCAAAAGCACGGGCGATGCCGGATGCGGGCGCACCGGCCTTGTCCATTTTGCCATAGGCGCGGATTTCTTCGGCGGGGGTCAGGTTCTTGCGGGTGATGTTCTCCGCCGTCGCCCATGTCTGCGCCGTTTCAACATCCCTAGCGATCATCACCAGCGGGTTCGCCAGTTCGGGGCGGATACTGGCAAGGTCATCGTGCTGTTCAGCCAGATATTGCAGCGCGCGCAGGCGACGTCCACCGGCCACGATTTCTGCGCCGCCCTTGTCGTCTGCCAGACCGGCAATGCTCTGGATCAGGCCAACGGTCCAGATGGACTCGGCCAGTTCGACAACCTCACCCTCTGGCACGGTCTGGCGCGGGTTGATCGGGGATAGTGTCAGCGATGCCAGCGGAAAGCGGGCCTCGGTCGCGGTGATCTTGGTTTGCTTAGTCATAGGGGTAACCCTTTTCTCATGGTGAAATTTTGTGCTATGGGTGCCCTACCCCTTTCGGGGTAGAGCGAGGCCGCTTAGGCGGCTCCGTGACGTTTCAAGAAGGCGCGGGCAATCTTGCCGGAGAGGCCGCCCTTCTTGAGGTTCTTCCAAGCCAACTTGCGCTGACGCTCAATGGTGTATGGGTTCATGTTCTCACCTCCTTTCCTGCGCGGGTTGCGCATCCAGCCCCGACCGCATGGCCGGGACCGAACTCAATAATCGCTGGGGAATAAGATGGTCAGGACGCGGCGCGTCTTGCTCAAATCGGTGGGGGCCGGCGTCCCGTACTGATAGGTCTCGTCGTACAGATCGATCTTGAACCAGACCTTGTGACCCATGACTTCCATGAAACCCATCTCATGTGTGCCGTAGGGGTCATTGTCCTCGGTGAAATCGTCATAGGCGACGATCTGGGCGAGACAAGCAGCAACAAAGACGGGACCCATATTGTCGATAGCGGTCGTCTGAACGATCATCCCCTCCCCGCCCTCGGGCAAGCGCTTGCGGAAAGCGTCATTCTGCTGTGCGATGAGGGTATAATCGACCTGACCTGTTTGCTCGGTCTCTTTTGCGATTGCAGCCATGGTTGACCTCTCTTTCGTGGTGATGCGGTGGCCGATCTGCGTTTGGCCTCACCGCCCTTGTTTCGGTTTATTCCATCGGGTCACGGAAACGACCCGATGGCCTGAACATCGGCACCCGCACCCACCCGCGTTTTTCCCGGCGAAGGAGGGGGCCGATGGAAAAGATCCGTCTCTGATCGGAGGACTGGGGGTCAGGCTGAAATTGGGCAAATTTGGGAGGGACCCGCGCTTGCGCGTGGGAGGAACCGGGATTTTCGCGATTTCTGCTTGAAGCGCATAGAAAAGAGACATGCGAGCCGCGCCCCTGGCGTGGGTCACTCTTCGCGCCCTACCCCTGGACCGGATCAGATACGAGAGCTTTTCGGCCCCGCGACGCTCGGGAAAACAAGCACAGCAGACCGCTATCAGCGGGCTGCTCAGCCAATCATGAGAATGTCAGGGGTGGGGTGAGCGCGGGCGCAAGCCCGTGTCGATCCCCTACCCTGTCTACTAAATCATGCGAGCCGCGCGCCCCGCGCGGAACTCCACCGATTTAACAATGACCCGTTGCAATTTACCCACGTCACCGCACCCGTCATACGGATCGTTCCTTAACAACGGCCCAGTTTGTCAAAAGGCGGGTTGCAACCGTCAGGAGCTACTTTCACTCCATGAAAAAACTCACAGGTCGCAGGACCAAACTACCGCTGATCGCAATCAAGATGAGTAGGGCTGATCAAGTTCCAATATGTTGCCTTCAGAATCACGGACGTAAACCATCATGTGCGGCTTTTCTTCAGTGCCAAAGTTGGTGATTTGGCCCTGTAATGACCCACCAAATCGCAGCACATTATCAACTGCCTTATCTAAATCCGAAACTGAGATTGCCAGATGGCCAAAACCGGGTTCATTTACAGCAGGGACACCCCTTTGGGGTGTTTCGGTGTATTCCATGATCTCCAAGAAGGGTTCGTGATCTTTGAGGAATTCCAACCAGATGGAGTAAATGCCCGTATCTGGCAAACCATTTCCGCGAGAAAACAGTTCGCCGGAAAGCTTCTTGGGCGGACGCCTATCTACGAGGCCGAACACTCCTTTGTAGAAAGCAGACAGTTGATCAGCATCCCGCGCAGTGAGGCTTACATGTGACAATTTCAAAGCGGACTCTCCTGCTTTGCCTACAAACGACCCATCAGTTTGAACGCTACACAGGACCGGACACCCGCGCAAAGTGCCTCATTTTGCAGATTGGATTCTGAGCCCGACTTCTCGTCACATCTCATCGACGACTATTCCAGTGGAGCAGAAGCCGTTAACCGCCCAAAGGCGTTTCATCGGCGATGATCTCGCTGCAGGACACATGATTGATAGCGAAGATCTGGGTCGCTGTTGTCACCGCGTCCAGTGATGGGCAGTCCTTCCTGGAGGCGCATCACGCTTTCTCGTTACGAACTGAACATCGAGCGCCGATCTCCCAAGGGCTGCCTGGATCGATGAAGGCTCCTTGCCGATATCAACCCGAGAGAGACGTTAGCTGAACCTTGCGATATGCATCGGTTGGCCTTTTGATAGTCGAGAATTGGTTCGCAACGACGATCACGTTTCGTAGCGAAGGCCACTGGGCTTATAATTCATCGGAGGCCTACTTCAAGTTCGACAAGCGTGCAGCCGGGTTTCGGCACCTAACGGAATATACGGCACGCCAGTGACTCAATTCCAAGACAGTTGCTTTACCCACTCCCTTGCAACGATGATTGCTGACCGTTCATATGTATCATTATGATGCAGCAGCCAAACATCTCGGGCAAACTGGCCCGTTATGCTATACTGTTCCAGCTTCGTCAGGCGGCGATCATTTTGCCCAATACGGACCGGAAGCAAGGCCTTCCCGAGACCATTCGCTACAGCTTCCTGCGCCACTTCCAGAAATGACACTCGAAGTGGCGCAAGATCTCCACCGGATTGAGACCGCAGCGTTTCGGTCCATTTGGCCTGGGGTCGGCTTTGACCGTCGTCATCGTAACCAATCCACGGCAGCTCTGGTTCACTGTACTGGTCCAAATGCGCCGGGCCGAAAACGCCAAACTCCAAGCTGCCAAGTTTTTGCGCTTTGGTATTTAACCCGCCGGTCGAAGGCCGCGCAAAACGAACAGCCAGATCAGCTTCGCGACGGTTCAGGTCTACGTTGCGGGCCTCGGGCACCAGTTCAATCGTGAGGTGAGGGTGTTCATCTATCAATTTCGACAGGCTTGGAACAAGAATTTGCGAGACGATCCCGGGCACAGAGCTGATGCGAACGCTACCTGAGACAGACGCCCGATCCACCTGTTCGGAAAGTGCCTGATAGTGGCTTTCCATCTGTTCGGCGTGGTTCAGAACGGTTTTGGCGGCGTCTGTTACAATGTAGGTCCCACCACCAGTTTGAATGAAAAGCTTCGTTTCAAGCTCAGTCTCGAGCCGGGCGATCCGCCGCGAAATGGTGGTCTCGGCAACTCCCAGAATTCGACTGGCAGCGGCCAGTCGTCCCGCGCGATAAAGCGCCAGCACAAAGCGGAGATCATCCCAAGCCGTTTTCTGCATTTTTGCAGACTAGTTTTGCACAGATATTGTTTCAACTGGCAAAAACGCTGTGCAACTGTTCTAGGCATCAAATGGAGGCTTCAATGAAATACTTGGTTCTCTTTGAAGACGCAGCAGATGCTGACCCGAACATCCGAACGGAGTTCATGGATCAGCATCTAGGCTTTCTCGAAACGCACGCTGAACAGATTGATGTCGCTGGGCCGTTGAAAGCCTCTTCCGGTCAAGGGCTGGATGGCTGCTGGATCGTGGAAGCAGATAATCCGCGGGATGTTGAACACTTGATCCGTGCAGACCCGTTCTGGCCGACAGGGCTTCGAAAGGCTTATCGAATTGTGGTTTGGAAACAGGTCTTTGCCAGCGGCAATCGCCTCTTCAACGTGCCGGGTTGATGCTGATATGAACACAGAGAAACCGGGTCGATATGTCCTGTACGGTGGCGGGGTTACCCGAGCCATCGGACCTCAGATGGTCCTCAAAGAGGGCAGTCTAGACTATGAGCTGCGCGAGGTGGACGAACTGCGTGGTGATCATCGAAAACCAGACTTCTTGGCCATCAACCCTGCGGGATACATCCCAGCATTGATCACCCTGGACGGTTATGTTCTGCATGAGGCCGCTGCGATTATGCTGTTTCTGGCGGAACATCACCGAATGACCTGGCTTGTGCCCCAACCAAGCGACGAAAACCGGGGCCTATTTCTGTCACGGCTCTTCTTTCAGACTAACGACATCCAACCTTCCGTACGCCAGTACTTCAAACCTGCCGACTATACGAACAACCCAGCTGACAGCGCGGGTATCAAGGCCAGGGCGGAAGATCAGGCAATGGATCGTTGGCAGGTTTACGACCGTTTCTTGAAAAACGAAGGGCCATTTGCGTTGGGTCAGCAGTTCAGCCTCGCAGATATCCATATGACCATGTGGGCCGCCTATGGGTTGGCCCGGCCTGACGCAGTGTTGAACGCGTTCCCGGCGGTCCGCCGTTGCTTCGACTTGACTTGCGAACGCCCTAAAATCCGACCATTGGTCGATGAACTTCAAAACAAAATGATGAACTGGAACGGGGAAAGCGAACATGACATTCGCAGGTGAAGTACTGCACATTCATACAGCCGACAAAGGTGGCGCACCCATGCAGCAGCGCGATGCTGTCGAAGCGGTTGCCGGCGAAGGGTTGGACGGAGATCGCTATGCACTTGGGACCGGGTTCTATTCGCATATTGCGGATATTCGGGAAGTCACTCTGGTCGAAGTGGAAACCCTGATTGCGTTGAAAAGAGATCATGACATCGACCTTGAACCCTTTGAACACCGCAGAAACCTGACAACCCGCTCAGTACCTTTGAACCATTTGGTTGGTGTGCAGTTCCGAGTAGGTGACGTCATTCTTCAAGGTGGTCGACTGAACACTCCCTGCCGCTACTTGGATAAACTCCTGGGGAAATCTGTTTGCGATCGCCTGAGGCACAGATCTGGATTGAACTGCAGGATTATCAGATCCGGTGTTATCAGTCCCAACGATCAGATTGTTCCGATTTGACGAATAAATGATACCTTGTTTGAAGCGGATGACATTCAAACGGCACCTTTTTGGGAATGCAACGTCCTAATTCTAAACTCGGACGCGGCGCAGCACCCACGCGTCGTTCACCCCGATAGGAAATAGGGGAGCGGAACTAAGATTCAGTTCAGTCGATGTCGCTCATCGTGCGCGACAAGCACTTCAAACCAGTGGTCTGCGACGCATTCCGGAAAAATACGCCCAAAAGCTTAGAATGGCGGCGGCTGAAGAAAAGATCGTCATGACAGTCCCGGGCACAAAATGCACGAAGCCACCCAAGTCCATGAAGACGAAATAGCCGACGTCAGCGACCCAACCAACAGCGGCTGTCATAAAGATGAACATTACCGAATGACGCCAGATCATCACACCACCCAAGACTGTAAAGGCACCAATCCAAAGCAAGTTGAAGCCGTGCTGGTTCAAGACCGCGCCGACCGCTGGATGGTACTCACCCGCAAGTAGGTTTGGGTCGACCGCATCTGCAATTCCTGCCACAGCCCCGCCTGCATCTTGCGAAATTGTCATGATGCCTGCGAACATGTGGACCAGACCCCAGATGACCCATAGCACCGCAGAAATCTTGAGTGGAAGCGATGTCCGAGTATTCATGCGACTACCCTTTCGTCTGCAACCATTTGGGGATAGATAAGTTGATGTTGTCCACTTTTGATATTTTGTGGACTTTGTCAACAAAAGTGTTTCCATGCAAGACGCAGAACTGGCCCTCTTGATCGATCGCTTTATGCGACGCATCCACTTCGGCCTACAATCCAAGGCACATGCTTTCGACACCGAGAAAGTTGGCCCAGGTGGCGGCATTGTACTTCTAACTCTGTCCGATATGGGCTGTCCCAGCCTGCAAGAACTGACCAAACAGGTAGCGCGCGACAAGTCTCAGATGACACGCAGCATAAGATCGCTCGAGACGAAGGGGTTAGTGGAACGCAAACGATCGCCTGACGATGCGCGGGTTACCTTCGTGTCGTTGACCCAGGAAGGAGAACAGGTCGTCGATACGCTTAAGCGAGTCATCTCCGAGACGATTAGTGAAATCCTCCAGCCAATGTCAGAAGCGGAAGAAAACCTACTGCGAAATCTGTTGGAGAGAGCACTTCGCGACGCGGTGCCGAAATAGCCGACACGCAACGCTCAGACCGCATCAAATATTGCCGTCGTTAAGCCAGCCGAGGAGGTCACGCAGCATTCGAACACCTGCAAATCATTTAGACCAACGGACTGCCCTAACCCATCATAGAGCTTTGCCATCCGATATTGAGATGCTGCCTTTCGAACCTGCCGTTAGCTGCGAGTGCAAGAAAAGAGGCTTGTTGAACCAGCGCAAACAGAGCTTTGCCTCTCGCGCTGCATCGGTCTTTCTGGGCTGATTGCGTTTAAAAACTCTAATATTTTGCTACCTATTTTTCTGCCGAGTTCCGTTTCATCAGAAAAGTCGGCTCCATTTGCGCGCAGAATCCCGTGAGCGCCTCTCACATCGCCGAACTATTGTTTTGGCCCAACCCCTTGGCTTAGTTGTCCGACTAGCGCCGTATGGCTGATTTCTTCACCAAATTTCGGCAGAATCGGAGTTTTCAACACAATCGGTTCGGTTCGGACATTCACCCTCTCGATCCTGCCGTTAAGTCTAAGGACTTGCAAAATGCAAGTTCATGTCGCATGTTCGCAGAACTTGCAAAACGCAAGCGCCATTACAAAGGAGCCGGAGAGCATGTCTCACCTGACTGCCAATCTGAATGGGTCGATCGAATTTGACATTTCGTTCGTTGCAGAAGGTGAAGCGACGGGCCTCATGCCGATCCAAGATGGAATCCGAAACCCGTTCGGAACTGTGCACGCGGGTGCGATGATCTGGTTCGCAGATGTCGTGGCGACAACGCTTGCACTTCGGGGCGAACGCCCGACGCCTGGTATGAAAGGGTTCCCTTTGGCCATCACCCTTAACGCCAACATGTTGTCCAACAGCCGGGAGGGCGCACTTCATGCAAAGGCAGAGTTTGTGAAGAAGGGTCGAACCGTTTCAACTGTACGCACAACAGTCTCCTCTGATGATGGCAGGACATTGCTCGACCTGACCACTACTCATATTGCGGCATGACGTGCATCCGCAGGAACTGTCAGGGGGAATGTCAATGAAACAAGGCAACCGATCGAGGTGTCCCATCAACCTGTCGCTGGAGATATGGGGGGATAAGTGGACCCTTCTCATAATCAGGGACATGATGTTCGTGGGAAAACGCACCTACAGCGATTTTTTGAAATCCGAGGAAGGGATATCGACGAATATCCTCGCAGACCGACTCAAGATGCTGACCGAAAAGGGCATCATAGAACAGTCTAACTCAACCCAAACCAGATCAGGCTCTGCCTACAGGCTCACTCCGAAAGGGATCAGTCTGCTCCCGATCATGGCGGAAATTTACATATGGTCGGATGCCCATTTGGATCTCACGGACGCGCTGCGCAGCCGCATCCAGGACATCAAGGATGACAAGGCTGCGTTCATTGCGGCCGTCACCGAAACGCTCATCAGGGACAACACATAGAATGCGCACGCAAACAACCCGCTACGTCGATGCCGAGACACAATTTGTTTCTGTAGATGGTACCAAGTTTGCCTATCGGACCATCGGTCCTAAATCGGGTGTCCCAATCGTGATGTTCAATCATCTTGCGGGTACAATTGACGATTGGGACCCCGCGGTCGTTGACGGGCTGGCGGCGCAGCATCAGGTTTTCACTTTCGATAATCGCGGTATTGGTGGCTCAGAAGGCGCCACCCCAAAAACGGTCGCGGGTATGGCGGATGATGGCATAGCCTTCATCAAGGCGCTGGGGCTCGAACGAGTCTGCCTGCTTGGGTTCTCTCTTGGTGGTGCCGTCGTTCAGGATATCGTCCTCAAAGAGCCCGAGCTTGCTCAAAAAATCGTCTTGGCTGGTATCGGTCCAAGGGGAGGGATCGGTATTCGTCATATTCCGGGCCAAGCCTATCGCTATCAATTGCTAAGCCTTCTGACGTTCACTGATATTCGGGTGTATTTGTTTTTTACCCGCACTGAGACCGGCAAGCGCGAGGCACGCAAGTTCCTTTCTCGCTTGAGCGAAAAGAAAACCGGACGGGTCAAAAAGGTATCAGTGAAATCGTTTCGCGCGCAGTTAGCGGCCATTGCGGAATATGCAAGCAGCGCATCGCCCGATCTGAGCCAAATTACAAAGCCAACATTCGTCGCGAACGGTGAACATGACATCATGGTGCCCAGTGTAAACTCTGCGCATCTGATGCTCGGCATCCCAGACGCACGTTTATCGCTCTATAAGGATGCAGGTCACGGTGGGATCTTCCAGTACTACGATCAGTTCGTGCAAGAATCTCTGGAGTTTTTGGGCGCATGATGTCGCCCGGTTTCTTCATGCGGATATTCGTGTGACGTGTTCAAAGGGTGTCTTGCCAGGGCCTAAGACAGGCATTGACTATCAGTTTCATCAGATGTCGCCAGTTTTTGATCGAGGCAAATGCCCTGTCTGCGGTGACGGGGCAGCTGATCAAATCAGCTTTCTATTTGTACCGAAACTGATCGTTGTACTTACACAAACGTTGAGGTCTCAGGATCGCGCCCCGGCGTCCGCGTTCTGCAAGTTCTGTCACCGGCGCGTCAGCAAGATTTGAGACACCCTGCCCAGGCATTCCGGATACCTCAGCAGCCAATGGGCATTTGCCTCGGCAGTCTTAAGGCGGCTTCAAAGAACTCAGTCTTGGCAGATCCTGAACGATGTTTTTGCCCAAGGTAATTGAGAGTCCATGCAATACGAACGAACACGTTACGCCCAGAAGGAGCCAAACATGGAAAAGCAACTCGCAATCGAAACCTTTGACATCCCTCCGTGTGCACTGAACATGCCTTCCGACCTTAAGGCACCTGAAGGTGGTTGGACATGGCCGCATTCGACCGCGACACTCATCTACGGGGAGAAAGATGCAGTCCTCGTCGATACGGCACCTACTTTGAAGGACGCAAAGCGCCTCGTTGATTGGATAAAAGCTTCGGGTAAACGACTGCGCACAATCTACATCACACACGGCCACTTCGATCATTATATTGGTGCGTCAATACTTCTGGAGCATTTTCCGGAAGCATCCCTTGTCGGAACCAAATCAACGATAGATTTCATCGAAGAAGAAAAGGAAACTGGGCGCGATCGCGCTATGTGGGCGTCGCTCTTTTCAGAAGAAATCGCAAAAACAGTTTCGATTCCTGAGCTTACCACCGGAACTCTCGATATCGAAGGTCATGAGATCAACGCTGTTGAAGTGGGCCAATCGGACATATCTCGATCAAGCTACGTGCACATCCCCAGCCTTGCGGCAATTGTTGTGGGCGACATAGCCTATAATCATGTGCACCCGACGTTGATTGATAGTGACCATGACAAACGTACGGCTTGGATCCAAACGCTCTCGGATCTGCTGGATCTAGAGCCGCAGATTGTCGTGGCCTCTCACCGGACCCCGGATTCAGTAAACGACATCCGCGCTATAGAAGAAACGATCGCGTATCTAAATACAGCAAATCACTTCTTGGCAGAGAAGCCATCAACCGGTGAATTTGTTGCCAAAATGATGGCTGCGTTTCCGTTACACGACAACCTATCGACGCTTTTTGTCGGTGCTGCCTCTCTGGGGCTAGATGAAGCCTCAGGTGGTTGATGATTGAGGACTACACGGTTAGATCGACATAGTCATGAAAGCTGAACGATCCGGCACAGCTCACGCTAATCCAGTTTAACTTCCGTCAATCAAGCCGATTATAAAATAAGATTGCTCAAAGGATGTGAGGATCTGTGTTTCGAAAGATCACGTCCCCAATACTCCGCTTGTATCGCGCCGCATAATGTTTCTGCATCTAAATTGTGCGGGTCGTAGGATAAGACAAGATCGGTCACTGGTCCAGGTTAGCACCCAAGACCCATTGTATAGAAGCTACTTTGGACTAGGAGCAGTCGTAGGACCAAAGTGCAGCATAGTGCGGGCCGCCCTGTCCAACTCCACATGATGACCGGTCCTAACCGGACCTTGACCTAAACAGCCTTTGCGACAGCGCAGTCCCAAAAGCTGCCATTAAAACTGACTATCACCACCCAATTCCAAGTGCTCGAATCGAGGAACAGCCAAGACTTTGTACGAGCGAAAAAGCTAAGTTTGTGCAGACGATTTGATGCCTTGCAAATCAGACCAAGCTTCTTGGATCTCAGGAAACCTAGCCATGATCTCTGAATTCGTTTCTGAGCCAAAAACCGCATCCGCAGGTTGCTCCAAAATATCTCGTGTCTTTTCACGAGCTGTCTGGAGAAGTGTTGGAGTCTCTGCATCTGCCCAGGCTTGAGGCGTCGCGCGGTCTGCTAAGGCCGGGTAGTAGTAGTCGCTTTGCATTCTACCCAAGGTCTGGTCGCTACCAAGAAAATGACCGGGGCCTTCGAGGCACACCTCGCGAATGACATCAAACGCCAATGCATCTTCGTTGATCTCGAAACCGCGCGTGGCCCGCATAACTGATCCAATGAGGTCGTTGTCGAGCACAAAGCTCTCTTTGCTTGCGGCAAGCAGTGAGCCATACATCCCGGCGGCCTCATAAATCAGGTTGGCACCCGCCAATGCGCTCAATAGCTCGGTAATCCCCTTTTCGTAACCGGCTTGGAAATCCGGTAACTTGGAGTCGGTCATGCCCGCACTGACCGCGCAAGGTATGCCGTAGTGTTGTGCCATCTGCGCGCAGGCCGCCATGAGCACCCCTTGTTCTGCGCTGCCTCCCGACATCGCGCCGGTCCGAAGGTCGCTGACAAAAGGCAATGCTCCAAAGAGCGCGGAATGGCCGGGGTTCAATAAATTAACATACACCAGCCCCGCCAGCACTTCAGCCGTCTGCTGAGCGACAGCACCAGCAAGGGGTGCAGGGCTGGTCGCTCCGGCCTGTCCCGCTGATACGAGCTTCAATGGCGTGCCCGTCTCTGCCGCGCACTCTATTATGCCGAGAGCTTCTTCCGCAAAGGTAAGCGGTGGAACGATGAAACACGTTGAGACGCAGCAGAACGGACGCGCACGCCACGCTTCTTCCCCACCAGCGATAATGTGGAACATCTCGACGGTGGCACGCATTGTCTCAACTGAACTGAAGGAGGTTCCTATGGGCTTCTTGGTCCCCGCCGCGCACGCATAGGCCGTGTTTAACTCCATTGCATGAGGATCAAGTATATTCCGTGCGACAACGGTGCGTTGGAACATATGAATGTTGGGAAGAGCTTGAGCCAACCGCGCCATATCATGCAAGTCAGATAAGGTTGTGTCGCGCACCTCGCCGCTTTCACTGTCCACGATGTGAACAGCCGCGCCGGATGTACCGAGATGAATGCGCGTTCCGGACGGGTCGAGATCATATTCGGGCGTCTGACCGTACAGTTTGAAGCCACGAACGGCGGTTTCCAAGACGCGCTCAACCATGTCTGAAGGAAAGAGTAGTCTGCCTGCCTCGGAGACCGAACCACCTGCGGCAACGACAGTGTCAATACAGCGGGGTGTGGCACTCGCAATACCTATCTCAGCCAAGATACGCAGCGCCGTTTGATGGATGGCTTCAATCCCGTCTTTGGGAATTGGACGATATTGTCCCCCTTCGATCCCTGGCCAGATCGAGGTGGTGGGACCTGAACCGGCACCACCTTGCCGAGCCGCGCGCCGCGCGTTGCGCCCTGATCTCACTCTACTCATGGGGCAAGTCCTTCTTCGAAAAAGAGGTCAAGTACGGAGGGGGCCTTTGGCCAGTCTTGTAGTTTGGCCATCCAAACCGTGCGCCTGGTACTCGCTTCGGACATCCGACCAAGATTGGCTTTGAACTTGGCCATGACGTCGCGCCCTGACATTGGAACTTCCGGAGCGCCTAAAGGGTACACACAGCGCTCTTCGATGCGTTCGCCTGTCCGTAGAATGACCTCTATACGGTCGGGGTCTTCGGGGCTGTAGTTCAGATCAGGTCTTTTAGGACTAAACGATCGAAGTTCGCAGCGCGATATCAACTCCGAGATATTGGGACGTTTCCAAGCTTCGTTATCAAGATCGGCAAGTGTCAGATCTCCGACCAAAAGCCCCATGGACACAACAAAGGGTGCGCTGAAAAGTGCTTCCGCGCGCGCTTTTGGTCTGCCGAACGGCAGAACAGCCGCGTGGAAATCGGGCATATGCAGGATGATTTGCGAAATCTCTTCCACCGGAACGCGGTCGCGCATCGCCAGTGTGCAGGTCATGATCCGATGGGTGTAGCCACAGCTTGGCCATGGCTTAAGAACGAGGCCATGTTCGCTCAGAGCGTATGACATCCCCAGTTTTTGCAAAACCTGCTCCAAACGGTCTGTGTTGAGACCTCCCATAAGTGCGGCGAGGCCGCGGGGGTGGTCAAACACGTGAGGCTGAGCGCTGAGCCCTGCTTTGGCAAGGCAAGCGGCCTCCACACCGGCACGCGCTGCGAACCCTGCTTGGACAGGCTTTGCACTTGAGCCAAACTGGCATGTGTACCCGGTAGCGGAACTGCAGGCGAAGGACATGGCTCTCGCCGTCTGAGATGGGTTCAGCCCCATCAAACGCGCGCAGCCCGCGGCCGCACCTATCGCTCCTAAAGTTGCCGTTGAATGCCATCCAGCGTCGTAGTGTTCAAAGTTTAAGGCTTCACCGAGTCGGGCAATCACTTCGAACCCAGCAAGATAAGCACGAACCAAGTCCTCTCCTCTCGTGTGCAGTTCCGCTACTGCCAGCAATGCGGGTAGCAAAACCACCGTCGGGTGTGTATTACCGGGGATTTCCCAATCGTCGAAATCCAACGCGTGCCCAGCCACGGCGTTTAAGAATGCCGCATGTGGTCGTGAAAACCGCTCAAACGATCCTACAACACGCGAGGGTCCTCCTCCTCCCATATTTGCAACTGCCAAACGGCAGCGTTGCGCGACGTCTGTCTTGGCCCCGACAATCATGCAACCAAGTGTGTCGATCACACTGTCCCTGAGATTGGCCGTAGTTGTCTGATCTGGGGTCAATGCGCCCTCAGACACAAATCTTGCAAGACGGGTGAGTGCGGTCTCGATCATCTCACTGCTCTAGTCGAATAAGATGACACCGCGCCCGGGTTTTGCGGCCAGCATGTCATCAATTGCGGTGTTGATCTGACCCAGCCGGTAGCGGCGACCGATCAGCTGGTTGATGGGCAGGTCACCATCCAAATAGTGCTGACCATATTCCTTGAAGTCCCGAGTCGTGCAGCAAGAGCCAAAGATCGACCCTGTGACGTTGATCTCTGACCGAATGATGCCGGTGGATGGCAACTCAATCGTCGCATCGTTGGCGTCCATCCCAACAAAGGTCACCTGTCCTCCGGGGCGACAGTAATCTATGGCGGCGCGCTGTAAAATCCGCTTTCCGACAGCTTCAAAGACATGATCCGCCCCATGTTCAGTGAGGGCTCGAATAGCCGCACCTACGTCCTGTTTTGCATCAACGAAATGCGTGGCCCCTAAGTGGTGTGCCTTGCTCGCGGCCTCGGGTGACGCGTCAATGGCGATGATCTGCGCGGCGCCTGCAAGCTTTGCGCCCATAATAATTGAGAGCCCAACGCCGCCTGCTCCGATCACTGCGACTTTGTCACCGTTCGCAACCTTGGCACGGTTCAATGCAGCCCCGACCCCCGTGGTGACAGCACATCCCAGAAGAGCAGCGATTTCAAAGGGAACAGCCTTGTCGATCTTCACGCAGCTCACCTGCGGCACGACCACGTTGTCAGCCCAACAAGCGAGCATCGACAAGTGATAAACCGATCCACTTGCATTCGAAAACCGGCAGGAGCCATCCGGCATGGTTCCAGCCCAAAGTGACTCTTTATAGGCTTGGCACAGGTGGGTTTGTTCGTTCTTGCAGAAGAAGCACTCCCCGCAATAGGGAATCCAACTGAGCACGACGTGATCGCCTAGGTAGAGGCCCTCGACGCCCTCGCCCAAGGCTGTGATCGTACCTGCGCCCTCATGTCCGAGCACAACCGGCAATTCGTGACCTGCTTGGCCTGACATGACGTGATAATCTGAATGGCAAACCCCAGCCGCGCCCATGCGAAGGCGCACTTCACCGGGCCCTGGCTCTGCCAAATCAAGCTGTTCAACACGAAGAGGTTGACCGACACCGTACATGACTGCAGCCTGCGCTTTCATATCATCGCCCCAAACGACGCTTGCGGTCGCGGACACGCCGCGTGGCTTCAGGTGTGCCATTGTGGAACGAGCCAAAGACGACGTCCCATGGCACTTCGGCTGTGCCATAATTGCACTCAAAGTAACGGTGATGCAGCTGGTGGAAGAAATCCCCAAGCGCCATGCGTTTGCGATATTTGACAAACAGCTTCTCAAATCCGGCATGCGAGACTGCGGGATTCAGCGCCAGATTATACAGGTGAAAGATCACGTGGACCGGGTCGGACGGGACTGCAAAATGGATCAGAACAGACGAGAAGTAGCCGAGGTGTTCGAGCGGGTGCATCGACATACCTGACCATGGACCAACGTTGACGTTGCGATGATGGAGCGAATGCACCCGCTTGTAGATTGGTGGCCAGTGCAAAAGGCGGTGTATCCAATAGAAGTGGAAAGATGCCCACAGAGGGATCAGTATGAGCCAGACAACTGACCAGATCGGCGCACTGCCAAAGCTGACAACAGGCGCAAACCCATTGGCAGCGCACCAGAAGTACAGCACTTCGTAGATCGTCCAAATTGTCACCCCCGAAGCAAGGGACCAAAAGACATTGTCGAATACCTGATTGCGGAAGGTGAAATTGCGATTGTTCACAGCCAGGTCGCGGGTGTCGAACTTGGTGGTCTCTCCTTGACCGCGCCACCGCCAGAGCCAAAGGTGCAGGCTTCCGGTCACCAGGACGAGCAAAACGATATTGCGGCCCCAGATCGTCATGATCCAAGAAAAATCAAGCGTTTGCATTGCGTCGAAAGTCGGTTGCAGGAGCCACCAGACCGCAATGGCAAGCCCCAGCTCGATCACTGTGGACGACAAAGCCAACCAATACGAGGCAAGCCATCGTGCCGCCTGAACAGGTCGGGGTGGCCAAGCAAAAACCGGGCTCACAGGAATAGGCATAGCAGGATTCCACGCCCACTCTTTGGCACCGCCTTCCGGCACGGAATGGTCTATGATCTGTTCGTTCACTCTTCAGTACATCCGAAATTCAGCCTCACTGCGTCATTTTTGGGCTTTTGCGGGCCTGATGAGAACGCCTAAAAGAGCTATACATACTATTCCATGAGGGAATATAGGTTGCCTACGTTGAACTGGAAGTTACTCACGGCCTTTGAGGCCGTTGCCCGGCATCTAAATTTCACGCGTGCCGCGAGTGAATTGAATGTGCAGCAGCCCTCGATCAGCAGGCGCGTTGCGGAACTCGAAGCAGAACTCGGGGTTAAACTTATCGTTCGTAAGCGTCCCGCTGCAACGTTGACGACTGAGGGAGACCTCCTCTTCAAAGCAATCTCCGGCGGCATTTCTCAAGTCGCGGACGCTATCGACCACATAAAGGCCCAACCAGATCGGAACGTTGTGGTAGTGAACACGACGATTGGGTTTGCCAGCTGCTATTTGATGCAACGCTTGGCGAGTTTTCGAACTGAACACCCAGACATTGCTATTGAACTCGTTTCCCGAGATCAAAACGAAACCTACCGAACAGCCCAGTCTGACGTGTTGATCCTTTTCAACGATCCAACCCAGCTCCCAGAGATGCTTAACGTATCGATCTTCTCTGAAAAGCTGGTGCCTTTCGCAAAGCCTGGTGCGTTTTCAAACGTCGGAGACGCGCTGGAAGACCTGGCGCGACTGCCCTTGTTGCACCTTTCTACCGGAGTGCACGCCAATGATTGGGAGACGTATTTCGGAGGAACCGACATATCGTTACCGGTCCCTCGATCCGAGCAACGATTCACCTCATTCATGGTGTACCTCCAAGCCGCAATGAACGGTGATGGCGTGATTCTCGGCTGGGAAACGCTCTTTCAAAGTTTGATTGATCAAGGACAACTGGTGCGGCTGGCGAACAAGAGGGTCCGAACCAAACGAGGATACTTTGCCTGTTTGACTCAGAGAGCTACGAGAAACACCGCTGCTAAGAAAGTGTGGGAATGGCTGGGCTCTCTTTCCGAAGGCGCGCCGTGATAAGGACAAAAACCTAGGGAAACTCCACTTCCGCGGCCAACAACTAGGAAGCGGCCCATACAGGACCTGAACGAACTGCCAGAATGCCGCGCTTGCAGCCCGTTTTCCGGACATTCGCCGCAATAGCGAAATCTCGAGATCTTTGAATGAGAAAGCTGCGGGACAAACCGGACTTGTGCGATTGCGGCAATTGCTGACGCAGCATTGATTTTCTGTCGCAGCACATTCATCGCTGCGTTGCAGCTGTTGTCGCCAGACCGGTCATTCAAAGCTATGATGATGCGATACTATCAAACTCTAGTTTCGCGGCACATAGGATCAGCAGCTTAGACGCCGAACAAAGCCAACGTTTGCGTTGTCGCTGGCAGTGCAGCAGGACAGGCCATGCGGGCCTTCAGCCAGTAAGCAAATTCTCGTTATGGCTCATGCAGGTGGCGAGGAAGAGGGAGTATGTCGCGGTCGTGGAATTTTTCATAAAGTCGAGATATTGCAGAGATTGGAACTTTGGTTCCTGCTTCGTGTTTGAATTGATCAGGAACGAGGCACCAATAGTGCTTCTATTTGTTGTTATGCTTTTTTGACAAGCGTAATCTTGTTTTTCTGACAGGAAATTAACGTTACTGCCGAACGCGATAGCCGGAAGCAATGATCTTGTTTATCAGAACTGCGGCGGCCTGGTGCATGTCCTTTTCATCGTTATTGCCGACTGCTGTTTCGTGGGCAGCAGCTGCGTCATGCAGAACTCCCACAATTTCATGTTCGGGCAGAAGCTCACGATCTTTAGTTGCAAGCAAAAGCGCTTCACAAATTGAGAGTGCGGCCATTCCTGAATGGTCTTGCCGGTCAGCCATGGTAGACGTCCTTTTCTAACAGGCGTCCAAGCATGGAAGCGCCACGATGAATTGCACCATACTGGCATAGATTGCTGTATACTTAACTGATCGAAAGCAGTCTTGGCGTCGGATAGTTTCGCGGGCTGCTCATCGATGAAGGAAGAACACTTGCGCACTATCAAAAATAGTCCACTCACCCGAAAGCTTTCAAACTTCGTCGCTCTGACTGAGGTTGAACTTGCGGTATTGGCACGCCTGCACAAGCGTCGCAGAACCTTTGAAGCCGGACGTGACCTTGTGCATCAAGGGCAATCAGAGCAGGCGGCCTACATTCTGGCCTCGGGCTGGGTTTGTTCCTACAAAACCCAGACTGACGGGTCGCGTCAGATCGTCGATTTCCAAATACCGGGTGACTTTCTGGGCTTGCGAAGCGTTCTGTTGCACACCTCGGATCACAGCATAGAACCAATCATGGAAATCCAAGCCATTGAAGTAGTAGTGGATGATCTCCTGGAAGCATTTGCGCAGACGCCCCGGCTGGCGACAGCAATTCTTTGGGCGGTATCTCGAGATGAAGCGATGGTGGTTGAGCACCTGGTCAACATAGGACGGCGAGATGCGGGTGAGCGCATGGCGCATTTTCTTTTGGAACTTGGTGTGAGGCTGACTCAGGTCGGGATGGCAAACAAGACGGGATACACTTGCCCCCTGACACAATACCACCTTGCCGATGCGCTGGGACTGAGTGCCGTGCATGTTAATCGTGTCCTACGGCAACTGCGGGAGAAGGGGTTGGTTACTTTTCAATCCGGGCAAGTGGCATTTGATGATTATGACGGACTGGTGACGTTGGCCGGTTTTGACCCCACTTATCTGGATCAGGCCGGGCCACTGTTGAAGCAATAGGTTCACCCCTTCAGCGATGCCGGGATTTTGATGATAGTTGCCTGGTTAGAGACGCCATTCGCTTCGGCAGATTTTGGATTTCACCGAAAAAGAAGCGCAAGATAAATACAGTCCGATTGCGGTACTGGATTTCCTGCGCTTCTCAAATACTCGTTAAGAACACGCCAGCAAATATCCCGCCAACACACATCACGTTGCCGGAATCCAAACATCGTTGCACTGACGCAGGTTAGTCAATTTTTGGCAGTACCGGATTCTCGGGCACCAAATGCATTTGAGATTCCAATAAAATCTCAGGTCATTGGCCGCAGACTAACATCGATCAGCGCGCGTCTGCCATTTGCACATTATTCTAAATCACAACGCCAGTACTACCGCGGCGCTTACGAGCGTGTACCGCGGCAGACTGCGCGGGGAAGATCCAACAAACTATATGGAGGACCAAGGTGAGCACGAGATCGTCCAGTTCTTTGGTGACGTTTTCAAATCCGTTCTCTTTGTCCGGCTACCCGGATGAACTTCCTGCAGGCGAGTATGAAGTAGTTGTTGAAGAAGAACTACTACAGGGCCTGAGTTTCGAAGCATATCGCAGAACCGGAACCTACCTGACAGTTCAGGGCAAAGGCAGCAAGCCAGGTCGCACGGAAATGCGCCCAATTGACCCAGAAGATTTTGAACTGGCGCTCAAGCAAGACCAAACCTTGGCCACATCTAACAATGACAGCGATGCGGCGCTTTCCCCGCAGGAGGAATAGATTATGAACACGCCCGAATGGCTTAAACCCGGAATCTACGGCGCCCTGATCGGAGGAGTTTTCGTAGGCGTAGTTGGATTTTCTTGGGGTGGATGGATGACCGGCAGTAACGCGGACAAGATGGCCAACGCCATGTCCCGCGACAATGTAATCGCTGCGTTGGTTCCGATCTGCGTCGACATGGCGAGAACTGACACCCAACGCGCCGAAAAAATAACAACGATCAAAGAAGCTTCTTCTTTCAAGCGAAAGGATGCCGTTATGGCAGCCGGCTGGGCAACGGTACCGGGATCCCAAACCCCCAACAAAGATCTGGCACAGGCCTGCATTGAGGGGCTGAACCTGGATGGATCGTAACTCAATCACTCAACATTCGGACAACGCCGTTTGCACCAGGACAAATCGAAAAAATCAGCACTGGTTTTACTCTCACTTTATGACGGCGCTGTTTGTCGGCGTTTTCAGCTGCTTGGCGGGCTCCTTTATCTCATCAAATCCCGCATCGGCCGAAACAAATTCGATCCCGGATAATGCGCATCCCAAAAAATATGGCGACGGTTGGGAATGCGATTTGTCCTATCGGTTGGATGGCGAAGAATGCGTTGCCATTGTCGTGCCGGGAAATGCCTACCCCACAAACAGAACCTACGGCTCAGGGTGGGCATGTATGCACGGCTTTGTTGAAGTTGGCGGCACCTCATGCACTGAAGTGATTGTGCCTGAAGGTGGATATCTCGATCCATCAGGTGAGAGGTGGCGGTGCCTGCGTGGATACACAAGAGTAGACGATAGCTGCCAGAAAATCGTGGTGCCGGATAATGCTTACCTGACGAATAGCACTTATGGATCTGCATGGCGTTGCAACCGTGGCTACGAAAAAAACGGAGAAGCATGCGTGGCAGTAGCGGTGCCGGAAAACGCTTTTCTGAACGCATCAACCAGCGGGCGTCCCTGGACGTGCGAGCGTGGGTATTTTGAGCGCGACGGACAGTGCGATGCCGTGTTTGTGCCTGAAAATGCTTTCTACGATGACGCGATCCATGGAGTTGGATGGAAATGCGAACGTGGTTACGAGGCGTCCGGTGATCGCTGCAATGCAATCGAGTTACCAGAAAATGCCCATATCGACCGATCCGGTAATAGGTGGGAATGCCACAGAAATTATCATCAGTCAGAAGGTCAGTGTGTTCTGAACAATTGAGGTTTCAGGCAGAGAGCCCATTTTTCCAAACTTCACAATTTGTGCCCGTTCTTACCAAGGACGGCGCGTTTCACACTCCCAAAAGGAACAGATATGAAACCCCTACCCATTGCGTCGGATGACAGGAAGTTCATTGCCAGCAATGCGCAAAAGCTGCCGCCTGAACAAGCAGTTTCTCCAGAGCTTCACCGCAAGACACTTGTGACAGATACACCGACTGCAATTGTGTATTGCGAAGGAAACTTCGCAAAGATCGATGGCAAGACGGCTAATGGTCTCGTTCGACATTCACAGGCCTATCGCGTTCTTTCGGTGATCGACAGCACGTATGGCGGTTGTGACAGTGGCAAAGTGCTTGATAATATCGCAAATCAGGTTCCCATCTTCGATGATCTTGATGCCGCCGTCGCTAATGAAGCTACGATCCCCGACACTTTTATTTACGGAATGGCGCCGGCCAGCGGCAGAATGTCCCTTGAGGATCGCGAAGTTGTTGTGGATGCGATAACGCTCGGAATGAACATCGTCAGTGGGCTGCATGAATTTCTTAGCGATGACAAGGAGCTCGCCGGATTTGCCAAAATTCACGATGTCACGATACGCGACATTCGCAAGCCGCAGCCAAATCCCGACCTGCGCCTGTTAGATGGCAGTATTGGAGACGTCCAGGCGATCCGCATCGCGGTGTTCGGCACCGATTGTGCAATTGGAAAGCGTACAACCGCGACAATCCTGACAGGCGCACTTAACGCGCATGGGATCAAAACAGTTTTGGTCGGCACCGGCCAAACTGGTTTGATGCAGGGCGCCAAGTATGGCGTTGCGATGGATTCGGTGCCGCCGCAATTTTGTTGTGGCGAGCTTGAGCGCGCTGTTGTTGCAGCATCTGAAGATGAACACCCGGATGTCATAGTGATCGAGGGCCAGGGCGCGCTAAGCCATCCGGCCTTTTGCACATCAGCCTTCATTCTGCGAGGCAGTCAGCCACATGCAGTTATTCTTCAACACGCGCCCAAACGAAAACGTCGATGTGATTTCCCCAACATGACAATGCCCGACCCTTGCGATGAAATCACCCTGATCGAGGCTTTTGCGAACACAGAGGTAATTGGCATGACGATCAACCATGAAGGAATGAATGATATTGAGATTTCAAAGGCCATCACAGACTATAACCGCAAATTGTATCTCCCGGTCACTGACGCATTGAACCGTCCTCCAAAAAACTTGGTGAATATGGTTCTATCTGCCTTTCCGCGCTTGCAACCCGTACGTGCTACGACGATTGAATGAGCAAGCTGCGTATTGACGTTGATCTGGACAAAATTCGGTACAACACACGGTTCCTGGTCGACCACCTTAGACCCCGCGGAATTACGGTGACAGGTGTGACAAAAGCCGTTTGCGGTCATCCTGAGATTGCGAATGCTATGCTTGAAGGTGGCGCGACAGGGCTGGCGGACGCGCGGATCAGCAATATCATACGTATGCGCGATGCTGGGATCTCGTGCTCCATATCCTTGATCCGAACGCCCATGCTGAGCCAGGTCGCGCAAGTTGTTGATAACTGCAATGTCAGCTTCAACACAGAAATGGACATTATCGCAAGCCTGGCCGTGAGTGCGCTGGGAAAGAACATTACTCACAGTATTATCCTGATGGTGGAAATGGGGGATATGCGGGATGGCATCTTGCCTGAACACCTTGAGCGCACTGTGTCTCAAATTCTTAGAATGGAAGGGATTTCTCTGAAGGGGATTGGTGCAAATTTTGCCTGTCTGGGTCATGTGGCACCCTCTGCAGGAGCAATGGAATTGCTTTCGTCGCTTGCCGTCGATACCGAACTTGCAAGTGGACCCGCTCTGGAAACAGTGTCAGGCGGCGGTTCTGCCAGTTTGCCGTGGGCGCTTGGCAAGGGGGCGACCGGAAAGATCAACAACCTGCGTCTGGGTGAGGCCATCCTGTTAGGTACCGATCCCGTTTCGGGATACGCGATCGACGGGCTTTACACAGATGTTTTTACGCTTTGGGCGGAAGTGATCGAAACGAAGACCAAATCAAATCCAAATCCCTTGCAATTGAATTATCCCATACCTTCAATGCAGTGTGTGACTTTAGACAGTCCTTCGAACACTCGGTCGATCCTTGCCATTGGACTCCAGGACACCGATGCGGCGGGTCTAATTTTCCCTGCTGGCGTCACGTTCGTCGGAGCCACCAGTGATCATATCGTTGTTGAAAACACCAATTGTCTGCTTCGCCCTGGTGGCGAGGTGAAGCTGAAATTGAACTATAGCGCGCTCTCGCGCGGCATGGCTGCACCCGATGTAGCAAAAGTCTTCCATGGTGATGGCGCATTGGTTGACTGCACCCCAGCGAACACTGATCGCCCATATTCGAAGCGAAAGTAGCGCGCCAGGGTTGCCGCCGCCTCGGTTCTGCTTCATCCACCCGTCTTATTCTACGGCTTTACGTAGTAAATGAGGCACCCAATCCCTATATTGGATGTAGCCGCATTCACTTTTCACACCCTATCTGGGCTCGTGGGTGTTGCGGACAATCAAAGGATCAAAATGATGTCTTTCAAAGACCTGACGACCAGAGCGGCTGCCGCACTGAAGGAAAACGATGCGGACGCGTCAAAAAAAGAAGTGACGTCGAAAGGGCAGGACGCCGTCCCCGAAAAATCAAAGCCTAAACCTCAAAACTGATAATACCCTGCCGGGAGCGGGTGGCTTGTTCTTGTTTACATCTCCGAGCGAGCGGTATCAGCAAAGGAGAACTACCCAAATGAACCAACTAATCAGCAAGACAATCGCAGTCTTTTCCAGGCCGTTTACTTTCCCTGGCTTTGACGAATTACTCCCGGCGGGCGAATACGACATAGAAACTGAGCTTTCCGCACCACCAGATTATTTGGATCCAGAAGCCTGGAAAGCATCAGTGCTAATCTTTCTGCTTCCACGGAAATCTCACCCCGGTCTGGCGCGAACCTTGACCGTTTCTCTTACTGATTTGGAGAGAGCCCGCGCAAAGGATAAATTGTCTTCAAAGCAGTTGTCGCAGTTCTTGCTCGACCAACTTTTGGCCGATCCCATGGTGCAATTGATTATGGAAGCGGATGGTGTGTCTGAGACTCAACTTCGGCACCTCTACTCGGAGTCGCTCATTTCTGAGGCAGACGACGGATCATCAGATCAACGAGCCATACCACGAGGATGCGCAAGCGGTTCTCGGTATGCTTTCGCTATCCAAGCTGCTGAGAACGAAGGAATGCCAGTTCGTCCTATTAAAACCCCTCGGATTACAGGCCGTCCCATCGGACAGTCTGAACCAGGCAGCTCCTTCAATCTCAAGGCTTAGGGCTCGGAACTTTCTTTTCCAGTCGCTGTATAAACCAAAACAGAAATCGAGGCTAAGAACTGATGGAAGACTTCGACAACGACGCAGATACGATCATGGCTCGCGCCCACAATGACGTGCCGCAAGAACGCCCGTGTCTTCGTTGCAGAACGCCATTCTGGAGCGAAGGGTTCGGAGAGCGGATTTGTCGACGCTGCAAGGGGTTGAGCGCGTGGCGAAATGGCGTATCAGTAAGCCCTGGGTTAGCTCGGCGTCGCTGATAACCTGACGCCGGTCTTACCAGCTTTTCTGATCATATCTCATTTTATCTTATTGGTGCTGACCCGGGCCTTTTAACGTGGAACCCGATCGGTAATCGGTGCTGAAGACGAAGCGTACGCGCGGTTTGGACTCGAACCGTTCTTATGCGTAGTGATATGGGCTCAAGCCGCCTAATGCACACACTTAAACCATGCCAGTATTCATAATCGGACAGCAGGCATTCACGCCGCTTGTACTATTCGGTGGTCAGCGCGGTGCTGTTGCTTGGGTGCGGAGGGTGGATCGGAGTGCAAAATATGCCAAGAGTCCAACTACCTGCAGTCACCCCAAAACCCAGAGCTTGGAACAAGGGGCGGATCATCGGTCAGAAACGACCGCTACTCCCAAAACAGGTCTGGGCGATCCGTGCCCGGCTCGAACTTTCTGGAAATCTGCGTGATCTCACAATGTTCAACGTCGCGATTGATAGCAAGCTACGCGGCTGCGATCTGGTCAAACTCGCTGTGACCGATCTTGTCAAAGACGATCGCGTCCGTGAGCGTGTTTCGGTGATCCAGAGCAAAACCAAGCGATCTGTTCAATTCGAACTGACGGAAAACACGCGAGAAACTGTATTGGTATGGGTAAAATCACCGGAAATGTTTGCTAGCCGGTTCATGTTTCCAAGCCGATTCCATGATCGACCACACATCTCGGCGCGCCAGTATGGCAGGCTGGTTCGAGACTGGGTGACCGCAATCGGATTGGAACCGAGCGGATATGGCACGCATTCGCTTCGCCGAACCAAAGTAGCTGAGATCTACCGCAAGACAGGAAATCTCCGCGCGGTCCAACTTCTGCTTGGGCACACAAAGGTCGATAGCACCGTGCGATACCTGGGCGTTGAATTGGAAGACGCGCTAAGCATTGCAGAGCGCATAGACATCTGAGACAGTTTGGCGAGCGGCGCTGTCGGTCGCCAATCCATAGTGGTTCTAGTTCTTTTACGCAGGAGTGGGACGTAGCGTGCCCTGAGCGGAAGTGTCAAAATCTTGTTGCGTACGCTCGCAGCACAGTTTTCTCGGCTCAGGCGCAATTTACAGGGTGCGGGACCGAGCGGCCATTTGATCACGCCGCGAGTACTTGTGCAGAAGCGGCGCGAAAATCGCTGCGTTGCAGCCAATGTTATCAGGCCAGTCATTCATAGTCACGGGGAAGCCTTGATCACATACTCCTCTTTCGCCGCACTCAGGCCAGACAATTTCTTTCGGTAGTTCACCAAGGATCTTGGTCACCGGCAGTTTCAAAAACTACCTGCCCTGGCGGTACTTGCATTGCGACAAGGGAAACTTCCTTGACTCTATTCTGGCTAAGGACCACAAAAGTGCATTGGTGAAAGTTACTCGTCGCCGCGATGCTGCCGGCTTCGATGATCCAATGGCCTTCAGAATAACTGTAGCATGTGCCCCAGCATAGGAACGGGTTTCGCTGGGGTCTTCGCTATGAGCTCGTTCCTCGCAAGCATTCGCAACTGTCACCTGACAAGCCCCAGTCATCGCGTGAACCATGAAAGAAGGCGCCGTATGAACTGCACATGGCTTATAAATTGCGTGTTTGATGCCCGATAGATCAGGTCTCAGGCTCCTTTTCAATCAGTCATTCATCGTGTTTACGCGCTGCATTCTTTGTTTGATCCCGACACTCTTGGTGTTGCTCTCCGGAACGCAGCTTCCCGCCCAGGTCGCGGGCAATGCCGATGGGTCTGTTTGTGACGAAGGTTTCGAAAACAAGAACGGATCCTGCCAAAGAACAGACGTACCAGAAAACGCATATTTGACGGGTAGCTCCTATGGTAGCGGCTGGGAATGCAATCACGGTTTCCAGAATGTCGGAGAACTCTGTGAGGAAATAAGAGTTCCTGAAAATGCCTATCTTGCATCAACCGGAGATCAGTGGGAGTGCAATCGGCTGTTCCAGCGTGTCGGGGAACTCTGTGAAGAAGTGATGGCACCTCAAAATGGGTACGTCGAAACCCGGTTTGGCGTGCAGGAAATACACTGCAACTGGGGATTTCGTAAGGAGGATCAGGATTGTGTTGCGATTAATGTCCCGAGCAACGGCCGCCTGACTGACAAAAACAGCGCGGATGGTTGGGTGTGCCTCAGAGGTTACAGGGCAGCGGAGAGCGGTTGTGAGCCTGTGGCTGTTCCACAGCATGCATATCTTGCACCTGAAACGTATTCCGGATGGAAATGCGAACGTGGTTTTCGCGCAAACCGGGACAGGTGCGTTGCGATCCTTGTCCCTTCAAACGCTCACTTGAATCGAAGAGGTGATGGTTGGGAATGTAATCGGCCGTTTACACGACAGAACGATAAGTGCACCGAAAATGTGCCGCGACAATAGGTTGGTGGGAACCAATACCGCCTGACATATCCGGAAGGACGAATCCGTGAACCATAACTCGATTGACGAAAACCTGGGTAAAATACTCAAAGCCGAAAAGGCGCAACGCTGGTCCTACAGCATAAAGATGTTTGTCGCATTGGCGGTGATTGTTGCGGCCATAATTGTGGTGGTGTTTCTCTGATGCGTAAAAGCACCCCTCAGGTTAGCCTCCGACACCCAAAATCGGCAATTCGCGACCTAGAACAAAGAGCATTTCAGGAACGCAGTGTTCGTAAGTCGCGGAACGCTGACGTAGCCGGTGTGATTGAGGAACAGTTTGGCAAGTACTTGATTAAGGCCGGCATTCTGAGCGGTAACAGCGTTGCGCGCGCATTCCCCAAGCCACCAGCTAAAACGCAGGCAATGATTGCCGATGCAGTTGGTGAAACACCAGAGTTGGCCATTGAAGCCTTAAAAGGAATTCTCGAAGAACGAGACAGGAAACGTAGCGGTCAACGACGTTTGGAAGGAAACTCCGGCACGCTCGTTCCCAGTGCAAGAGAATATGCAGAGGCATTGCGCCAGATCAGGCTCACCCCTGCGCAGGTCACAATGCTCAAAGCACTTACTATCGCAGGTAGGGAAGGTCTGACCATTGGTCACTTGTCTCAGGCAGCCGGTTACAAATCACGCGAGGCCTCCATCAAGGTTTTCAAGAAAATCGGACTATTGATCGCAGAATATCTGGAACTGGACCTACCCGAAGCCGGATCGGTACAGAATGATGGCGCCGCTCAGGTCCTGGCATTTTCTCACATCGAAAGTGACGATGAGCCAGCAACTTGGATTATGCATCAGGAACTGCGCGACGCTGTTCGTTCGGTTCTATGACGTACGTTCCAGCCCCCGCTTTTGTAGAGAACTCTGAACCGGAACAAATGCACGAAAGGTTGCACACGTAGCTTATGCTGGAGAAGAAACCATACCCGCTCGACCTGATCTATGTACCTGTGAAGCGTGCAAAAACACTTGATCAGCAAAAAGTCCTGACGCTGGCCGAAGATATTCTGAAGAACGGCCAGAAGACCCCGATCCAGATACGCGCGGACAACAAGAGGTACGTGCTGATTGAAGGCCTTCACCGACTAGAGGCCATTCGCGCCCTCGGCGGTGATACTGTCGAAGCCTTTTTGGTGCGCGCCAGGCTACACTAGATGCCTATTGGAATTGGCGTTCGACAAAGCCTCGGAAAAAGTCAGCAGACGTTGACTTTTTTCATCCCAAAGATGCAATCGTGCGCAATGAAGGCTCTCATATAGAGTAATACGCTGGCAATTTTCCAACTCGGAATGGTCACGCAATACCTCGTTTAGCCGATAAAACGGTATGCGGCTGGCAAGGTGGTGAACATGGTGCACACCGATATTGGCAGAGAACCACCGCAGGATGCCTGGCAGGGCGTAGTGAGAACTTCCATAGAATGCGGCGTTCTGAAGATTCCACACTTCTTCCCGCTCCCAAGTCGTGTGTTCAAACTGGTGTTGAATATAGAATAGCCAAATACCAATCGATGCGGCGACGATCATGGTTGGAAGGAATACAAAAACCAGTACATCCAGGCCTCCGGTCCAAAAAATCAGAGCCAGGACCACCGCAATCGCGGCGTTTGTTCCCATTGCACTTGCCCAATACAGCCAGCCTGACCGCATGAAACCAAAGGGCAAGCGATTTTGAAAAAAGAACGTGTAGACCGGTACGATACAGAACAGGAAGAAGGGGTTCCGGATTAACCTGTAAGCGGCACGCCCGAACCAATTCCGTTTCAGGTATTCCTCAATGGTCAATGTAGGAATGTCACCCATACCACGCCGATCAAGGTTACCGGTTGAGGCATGGTGAATCGCATGGCTTTGCCGCCAGACGTCATAGGGTGTCAGGGCGAGAACACCCAGAACCCGGCCGGTCCAATTGCAAACGGTGCGGTTTCTAAAGAAGGATCCATGACCACAATCATGCATAATGATAAAGATACGGACCAGAAATGCGGCGTTCAGGATGGCCAATAGAACAGTGACCCAGATACTAAGGGATAGCGCAAACCACGCTGCGCCCCATAGCGCGAAAAAGGGGATGACAGTGATTGTCAGTTCAATAACGCTACGCTTCGTATCGGGCACACGGTATTGCGCGAGCGCCCGGGTCAATTCCTGCTGTTGCAACTGACTTGTTCTCCAAGGGCTTTTAGCAGCCCATTGTGCAAACGGGCACCCCATAAGGGTGCCCGTAAAAGGTCAGGCCAGTGCCAGATTGGCGGCGCTGTCGCGCCCGTCACGGCCAGCTTCGACGTCAAAAGTGACCTTCTGGCCGTCCTTCAATTCGCTGATGCCGGAACGCTCAAGTGCTGAGATATGCACGAACACATCGCGCTTGCCATCTTCAGGTTCGATAAAGCCAAAACCTTTGGTCGAGTTGAACCATTTTACTGTGCCATTTGCCATGGTGGAAGTCTCCTAATACTTGCCGCCCGCATTATTGCGGCGACTCGGCGTGGTCGGTCTGAATCGAAAGACTGAACGCCGAGTTTGGGAGACAGCAGGTCGAAAAAGAAAAACGTAAGCCCTGTGTATATGGACTTCGAGTACACACGATACAAGCCTTGATACAACGGAAAGCAACAGAAGATCTAAGTCTGCCCAGCCCAATTTGAGACAAAGATAAGCAGAACCATTGCTCTGTGGTTCGGAAATCAGAGGTCGGCTTCCGATAAAACCTGCCGAATGCGTATGCAGCAAATTGATTGCTCAGGCACGGCAGGTAGGGCTCACTGTCCGAAATCGCCGCGTGCTTCAAGAACACCGCGGCAAGGCACAAATGTTCATTGAGTGATTGAAACATTGCTAAATCAACGAGTTGACCTCTCTAACGAACGGTAGATTCTGCGCGGCCCGAATCTTGGATCATGCTGCGTTGGCATAGGGCGACTGCGAGCCTCAAAGTGCCATTAGTAGGTCCGTATCTGCGCAAGCATCGGGCAAGAAACGTTCCCGATGTTACAGTTGGCCGTAAGTTCATTCAGGGCGGCCTCCAATCGCTTAAGTTCGATTATCTTCATACGCACATTGGAGATATGAAGCTCGGCCAGTTCCTTAACGGATTGGCAATCCTCGCTATCACCTTCGGATAGGTTGAGAAGCACCTTTGCATCGGCAAGCGAAAAACCCATGTCTCGGCACTTCCTTAGAAAACGAAGCCGTCCAACATCGTGCGCGGAGTACATGCGTCGATTATTCGATGCCCTTTCTGGTTTCGGCACGATCCCTTCGCGTTCGTAGTAGCGGATAGTATCAATTCCGACACCGCTTTGCCGGGATGCCTCCCCAATCGCAAACATGTGAGATTTCCTGTCTTGATCCTGTCTTGATCCTGTAGTGGCTACAGAAGTTAAACGAGAGGTTGTTGTCTCTACAACTCCGCGCGACGTAGTCCATCAGGGAAACAGAATGCAGAAGTACCTTAGCCTCAGCTATTTGGGATCGCTATCAGCGCTTGGCGTCGCGACTTGCTGCGTTTTGCCCATGACGATGATGTTACTGGGGCTGGGTGGCAGTTGGTTGGCAATCTTTGGGAAGGTTGCCGCAGCGAGTTACTATGTGCTGACGATGTCAACGGCGTTCGTCGTGATATCATGGATGGTATCTTATCGGCGCGGTTCCTTGCCGACGTTGAAATGGTGGCTTGCAGGAACGACTCCAATCACCGGCGTGGGTTGGGTCGTTGTGTTTAACGAGGCATGGATTAACGATTACCTGATCATGCAGATGTGAGACTATGACAAAACAAACTGTAGTCCTAGAAAGCACCCTGATTTGCCCGAAGTGCGGCCACAGTGAAACCGAGCAAATGCCAACGGATGCTTGCCAGTGGTTCTATGAATGCAAGTCGTGCAAAACAGTTTTGAATCCGTTGGAAGGCGACTGTTGTGTTTACTGTTCATATGCCACGGTCCCGTGTCCACCAATTCAGCTAGGCGATAGCTGTTGCGGATGAAGTGAAGGACGGTTTTGTTGAGCGAACTGTGAGCCGCCGCCGCGAGCATCGCTGCTATTTGCATGAATGACAGTTTTTTCCGCTGCTTGGCCGCACAAGGTATTCGGCAGTTGCAGTGTCGTTACTGCTGCAAGCGCATGCAGCAATAAAATCCAGGGTACAGGTTGGGCTCTCCTTACACCTTCGCCGCGATTTGCACCAAGGGCCGGTCTGGTATGAAACGACTTTCGCTGCGCGCCGCATGAACTGGCGCGAGGCAGACAAAGCTCCTATTCGCTGCGGCTGCGCCAAAGTCGGCTTTGGCCAAACGGGTAGTGTCTGGAACACTCGTTTCTGCCCGCCAAAGAAATCTATGAGTTTTATCAACTTGGCGCAGGATGAGGATACCCCAACTCTTAGGTTAGGGCGTCCGCAATGACTTTCAGGTGTTTTTTTCCTAAGCCAAGCTGGGCAGCCACAACACAATCCAGGGGAAGGCGACGAGCAAGGCGATGGTTATGGCATCTGCAATGAAGAACGGCGTCACACCTTTGAATACGTCCTGGACCGACAGGTCATCTCGGACGCCCGCCACAACAAAGCAGTTCAGGCCTATGGGTGGTGTAATGAGACAGAACTCGGCCATCTTCACCACCAGAATACCGAACCAGATCGCGCACATCGGCCCGCTCATCCCGAATGTGCTGTCGGCGGCCGAGACCAGTTCTCCGCCGTTCAAGGCCATGACTGCCGGATAGACGACGGGGAGCGTGAGAAGGAGCATCCCAATCGCGTCCATGAACATGCCCAGCACCGCATAGGCCAGAAGAATGCAGATCAGGATCAGCATGGGTGACATGGTGAGCGAGGTGATCCAGTCAGAAAATGCCCCAGGTAGATCGGCAAAGCCCAGAAAGCGTACGTAGATCAGCACACCCCAGATGATCGTGAAGATCATGACACTCAGCTTGGCGGTCTCAAGCAGTGCATCTTTCAGTTGAGTCCAACGCATACCGCGCCAAAGGGCCATGAGGAATACAACAAAGGCTCCGATTGCGCCGCCTTCTGTGGGCGTGCCCCAGGCATCGCCACCGAAAGGGTTGTAGACAAAGCAGATGATAGTCACGACCACAAAGACGATGGGTAGCGCCGGGGGGAGCGATACCAGACGCTCGCGCCATGTGAATCCACTCACTGGTGGGCCGAAGCCTTTGATGGTCAGCGCCATGCCGACAATCAGCATCCCGTAGATCAGGGCAGAAAACGCACCGGGAATGAACCCCGCCAGAAGAAGCTTGCCAACATCCTGTTCCACGATGATCGCATAGATTACCAGAATGGCAGAGGGCGGGATCAGCGAGGCCAGTGTACCGCCCGCTGCAACGACGCCCGCTGCAAAGCGCTTGTCATAGCCTATTTTCAACATCTCGGGGATGGCGATCCGGGCAAAAACGGCTGAGGTCGCCACGGATGCTCCGGAAACAGCGGCAAAGCCTGCGGTTGCGAATACGGTCGAGACAGCCAGTCCTCCCGGCACCCAGGCGATCCAGCGTTTGGCGGCTTCAAAAAGCGCCTTGGTCAGCCCTGCGTAGTAAGCAAGATAACCAATCAGAATGAAAGTCGGGATCAGCGAGAGGGCCTGGCTTGAAACCTTGGAATGGGGCACCTGCCCCGCCGTTTTGACAGCCACGCTCAAGGCCCAACCGAAATCACCGGCACCGTAGTCTTTCTTGGCCCAGAAAATCCAGATCAGGCCCACCATCCCGGCCAGACCGGCGGCAAAAGCCACGCGCATACCAAGTATGACGAGAACGAGCAGACCGCCCGTGACCCAAAGGCCAATCTCAATCGGTTCCATCAGGATCATCCTTCAACTGATCAGCTTCCAGCTGAGCTTGTTTGGCGGCATCCGCGATCAGCGGGACGGCGATGGCGCGGCCTGTCACAATGGCCCTGCCATAAGCCAGGCTTTGCAGGATTAGTCGCAGACAGAGAACACCGAAAGCGACCGGCGCGAGCAGTTTGGCAGGCCAGATCGGCAGTGCGATGTCCATGGAACTATCGCGGCTCCACATCGGCGCTGCAAAGTCAAAGCTGCGCCCGAAATGCGCCCAGGTGCCCCAAACCATCAGTACCATCAGTGCCAATACGGCGAGGGTCGTGATCAACTCGACGGTATAAAGCGTCCGCCCGCGCAAGTGGCCCACCAAAATATCCATTCGGATATGCCCGCCCTCGCGCATCACGTAAGAGACGCCCATAAAGGCGATGAGCGGCATTGCCTGCTCGATCCAGTCCACATACCCCGGCAGAGGAGTATTGGCGACGTTGCGGCCACCAACGGACACAACTGCGAGGATCATCAGAGAGAAAACCGCCAGCCCACTTAAAAGGGCCAAGACCCGTTCAAAACGCAAAAGCGCCTGATCGAGGCGGCTGATCATACTGTCATCGGTCAGCACAAGGGATGCTGTTGCCATCGGACAAATCCAACCTGAAAAAGGAAAGTGACCGGCCCCACACGATGGGAGAAGACGCGCAGGGCCGGGTGAGTGGCGGCTTAGTTCGTCTTCGCAATCATTCCGGTCACGAGGTCATAAAGCTCTTGTGCAGGCAGACCCGCAGATGCGTTCTGTTCGATCCAGGCAGCAGCGGCTGGCGCGGCGGCGGCTTCTTTGAATGCAGCGATCTCGTCATCCGAGAACGTCACTTGGGTAATGCCACGTTCTTCGAGAGCAGGCCCCCAGGCCTCCATGGTCTTGCCATTGTAGCTGGCGACATAGTGATCCAGCGCCGCATCAACCGAGCTGAGCAGGGCATCACGATGTTCATCGCTCAGATCGTTCAAGGCGTCGGTGTTCACGACAACCGGGCAGTTCACGGTGCCTGGGTTGAGGTTGGTCGTCCACCATTTGCCGTTTTCGATTGTGCCAAAAGACATATGGGCGTGCGGCGCAAAGCTGACCGCCTTGACGACACCGCTGTCCATCGCCTGCCGCACTTCGGTTGCAGACATGGATGTCGGTACGGCCCCTACGGCTTCCATCGCCTTGCCGATGCCGCCCGTCGCGCGCACGGTCAGGCCTTCAAAGTCTGCCAGTGTCGATGGTGCATCGCCTACACCAACGATGTTGTATTGCGGCAGGGGCGACGGCATCAGCAATGTCGCATTCCAGCGCCCCAGATCAGCCACCGTCGCTGGGTGCTGATAAACGGCCATCGACAGTTCCACTTCCTGCTCCAGAGTGGTCACGCCGAGAAAGGGCAGCTCCAGAACGGTAATCGAGGGGTTCTTGTCGCGGTGATAGCCTGCGCAAAACTGCGCCATTTCGAAGGCACCGATGGAGATGCCATCGAGGTTTTCTCGGTTTTTGGACAGGCCTCCATAGCTGATATTGAGCGTGAACTCGCCTCCGGTTTTTTCGCTGACAAGTTCGGCCAGCTTTTCGACATGCTCTGTAAAGGCACGGCGTTTGCCCCAAAGCGATACGTTCCACTCGGTTGCCATCGCTTCTGTACCAAAGGCCACCGCAAGGGCAGCAACGGTTGCACGGCCAAGAAGTTTTTGCATCAATTGTCTCCTCCAGCTTGATGGGCGCACCAAACCAGAATTGAAGAGGCAGGACTCATGAAGAAAATTGCGTGGGAGCGAGGCCGATGCCTGCGGAATTCCGCAGGCTACAAAAGGGCGTCCTTGTCGAGACCCAGTTTGACGATTTTCTCGTTCAGGGTGCGGCGTCCGATGCACAGCGCATCGGCCACTTCGTCCATGCGACCCTGATGTGTCTGGATGGCTTTGGCGATCACCTGCCGTTCAAAAGACGCGACCGCCTCACGCAATCCGGGGCGGGACGCGGCATCGAACTGGCCGCCCGGCATGACCTCGGCGATGCTCTCACATCCCTGTCGCGCCATAATCACGCGGCGTTCTACGACATTGCGCAGCTCACGCACGTTGCCCGGCCAGCCATGTGCCAGCAAGACCGTGATGTCTTCCTCTGTGAGTTCTGGGGCCGCCAGCCCGTAGACCGTCGCAAACTCTGTCAGGAACTTGGTTGCCAGCAATGCGATGTCATCCAGACGCGCGCGCAACGGCGGCAATTTCAGGCCGAACGTATCCAGCCGAAACAACAGGTCTGCACGCAGCACAATCTGTTCAACGGCCTCGTCCGTGTTGACATTGGTGGCCGAGACCACTCGCAAATTCGCTTGTTCCGGTGCGCCTCTGGCCGGATCAAGGAATTCCTTGGTTTCGATCAGGCGCAACAGGCTTGACTGTACCTCAATCGGGCACGCGCAGATTTCATCCAGGAACAATGTCCCGCCCGTCGCCGCACGCACGATAAGCGGCAGTTGCTCAACCCCGAACTGCGCCGCGTTCACCGCGATAAAGGGGCCGTCACAGCGTGTTGAGACATCATGCAATGCGCGTGCAACCAGATCTTTTCCGGTTCCGGTTTCTCCGTGGATCAGAACGGCGGCATCGCTGTCGGCCACATTGGTGATCGTATCGCGCAGGCGCTGCATTTCAGGTGTTTGCCCCACCAGCACCCGGTCAAGACCTGACAACTGATGCAGGCGAGAGCGGAGCCGAAGATTACGTTCCCGCATCTGGTGTTGTTCCGCCGCATGTGTCAGGATCGTCAGCAGCCGCTTTGGATCATAGGGTTTCTCGACAAAGCTGTAGGCCCCGAAAGTCATGGCATCTACGGCCATCGGGATGTCGCCATGGGCGGAGATCAGAACCACCGGCGGGGCGTCATCCAGGCTTTGCAAAAGCTCAATGCCGGACATGCCGGGCATGCGCACATCCGAAAGGATCACATCGGGGTTGAATTGACCCAGCCAGCGTTCGGCTTCGGTCGCGCGAGGCAAGTCTTTGGTGGTCCAGCCTGCGGCCTCCATCAGATCAACAAGCGAGCTGCGCATCATGCGATCATCGTCAATGATAAGAATACGAAATTGTGTCACGACGCTGATCCTTCAGGGGTCTTTGGGAACTCGGCCCGGAAGATCGCCCCTCCATCTTCCCGGTCTTTTGCCGACAACACACCGCCATGATCCGATACGATGCCCGCCGAGATCGTGAGGCCAAGCCCCATACCCTTGCCGCTTTCCTTGGTCGTGGCAAAGGGTTCACGCAGATCGTCAAGCGTTTGCCCGCCCAGGCCGTGCCCCGTATCCGAAACCTCGAACCAGATCATGTCCCCGGTTTCCCCTAACCCGATGGTGATCTGGCGGTTCTTGGTCCCTTCAACCGCATCCAACGCATTGCGCACCAGATTGGTGATGACCTGTTCCAGCCTCAGTTTGTTGCCATGCAACCGGATACTGGCGTCTGGCGGATTGAAGGTAATCTGCGCCGCCACGGCAGCGATGTTAGGAGTCAGCAAATTCAGCGCCTCGGACACAACCTGTTCCAGGTCCACATCATCAAACTGATCGCGCCCCTTTCGGGAGAAGAATTTCAGTTGACGGGTGATGTCCTCCATCCGGGCAACAAGTTCCTGCATCTTTGCGCCCAGCCCTGATGGTCCTGAAGACATCTCCGAGGCTGCCAGTTGATTGCGCATCGCGGCAATCGGCTGACCCAGCTCATGCGTCACAGACGACGCCAATTGACCCAGAGCTGCCAGTCGTCCCGCCCGCTCCAACTCAGCCTGCGTCTTTTTCAGGTTTCTTTCTGCCGTCCTGCGTTCCTCGATCTCAATGGCCAGTCTTTCGTTTGCCGAACGAAGCGTTGCCTCCTCATTCTCTGAACGCACGAGAGCCGCCCCGATCTTGCGCACGCGGCGCATTTGCCAGCCCAGCAGCAGCGCACCCCCAAGCAGCGCCATCGCGCCTGTCGTAAGCCACGCTCGGGTGACGGCCACGTCATCTGGCGCAAGCAGGTGCAGCGACCAGGAATTGGGCAGATTGCTGGTCCGCAGATACAGGTAGCGTTCGCCTTCAATGCTCACGGTCTGGTTGGGCAGGTTCGGCGTCCAGTCCAGCGGTGTCAGCCGTTCCTCGGCAAATTGACGCGCCGCTACGATGCGTTCGCGTTGGTCCGGTGCAAGGGCCTCTAACGTACGATACCGCCAATTCGGATTGGAAGCCAAAAGAACCACCCCATCCGAATTGGACAGAATAATCCGTTCTCCAGACGCCTGCCAACTGTCCTGAAGGACCGACAGGTCCAGCTTGATGGCAATCACCCCTTTATTTTTGGCGCGCTCCGGCCGCACAGCCATTGCATAGAAATACCCGGGAATACCTGTTGTGGCACCAATGCCGTAGAATTCACCAAGCTCGCCATTGAGTGCTGCCTGAAAATAGGGGCGAAATGCGTAATTCTGGCCAACAAAGCTATTCGGTGAACGAGCATTGGATGCCGAGATTGTCAATCCCTCAGCATTCATCAGATAGATCGCGTCAATGCCTGCACTTTGTGCAAACCGCGCCAAACGCTTGTTCAGAGCGCTTGTATCCCCACCTTTGACTGTCTCGATAACAACCGGGTCTTGCGAGAGCAGGAACGGCAAATGCGTAAAGTGTTCCAGGGTCGCAGCGACTGTGCTGCGATAGAGCGTCAGGCGCGCCGCTGCCTTTTCCAGTTCTTGTGACTTGAAGTAGGAATGCGACCCCCAAAAGAGGACGGATGCACACAGGCAAGCCAGCAGGGTTGATAAGACAAAAAGAAATCGCATCCGGCCCAAGTGCCTCAAAGGGCCAAAAAAATCAATTGTACGGTTTTTAGTGGCCAGTGATGAGTCTTCGCAAACCGAGGATCCAAGAGCCTTGGGCGCAACTCGGTTTGATTTTGCAACGGCGTTGGCACTTCTCGAACAACAGACGTTAGTGCGCAGCGCAGCATCGGTCAAAGTGGGCTCCTTGCGGACCTCGGTACTATTGCAGCAACGTCCCCTGCCCAGCCGTCAGTTGATCGTGTAAGACGGCCCGGAGCCGACATCCAGCGCGTTGTCTCTATGCTGCGGTCGCAGTCCGCTTAGCGGCCATTCGCTGTGAAAGCGAAACCTGGAGATCCACGAATGAGAAAAAAGCGGACAGAGCTTCCGCAGGTGGTAGATTGGTCAAGGTCTGCATCTTCTGAAGTGCGCACTTTCTTGTACTCAATTCGAACAACCAAACCTCTAGGCTTTCGTATCGTACATAAGCCTTACGATATGGGACTATTCAAGGATTGAGAATGGAACGTCTATCGCACATTGTTCGATCACTAGCCTGTGTAACCATCTTAAGTTTATCTCAGGTGGCAGACGCAAAGATCCCAGATATCTGCCCCTAAGAGGCAACAATTGACTTCCTAGGGTTTGGCACTGGGCATGACATTCTAGACTTTGCGGATGATATGATAATCGCTCATGCCTATGGTTTCATAAACGGTCTTGTTTACGCGAAACTCCTCGGCGCTGAAGATGTATGCCAGGCATTTTACTTCGATTGTCTTCACGAGATGCAGCCGCAAGAGATGGTGCAACTTGTGCGTAGATTCTTACCTTCCGCAAACCACAAACCGCATAGTGCTCTGGGCTACCGCCCTCCGGCTCCCGAAACCATCATCCAGATGGACCAAAGGCCGGTCATGCGCTAACAATCAAATTGGACCACTTAGGTGGGGCTGATCAATAAGGGTTCTGAAAACGGGAAAAAACCACTATGCCTTCAGCAAAACTAATTGAAAGCGGCGCTCTGTTGCTTACCCTCTTTGCGTTCTCTTCAGCTGCTTTCGCCGACAGTAGCAATCAAATCAAATATCAAAAGAAAGTTAACCTAGAGGTAGGACAGGCAATGGTCATTCACGGTCGCCGAGGCGAATGCGGCAAATTGCCGACCAAAGCTGAACTGGCGAAGAGCAAGTCGGACATCGAGGCCAAACTAACCACCGGCAGCATCAGATTTGGAAAGCAAGGCGTAAGGAAAAGCGGTTCCTGCGGCGGATGGACACCTGCGTACGAGACCATTTTCGTCGCCGAAAAACCTGGGAAGGAAACCGTCAAAGTTCATGGTGATCCAATAAAGATAACAGTGAAGTAGACACCTTAGCATCTGTTCCGGTTGGGGGCCGCATGGAAGCACAATATCGAGCGCCTTAGGTCCCGCAATAGCGGATGTTTTAGAAATTCGAATCCTATGTGTTAATGGATCGGCTGGCCCGTAAGAGGGCCAACCGCCGTTACAGCGATAAGATGGCCGTTTGCGCCTACAACCGTGTACATTTGATTGGTACATTGGCTTTCTCAATACGTGGCCGGCTTTCTACGCTTGGCGTTCGATTCAACCGGTGTGAACTGACGCTCTGTAGGACATTGCTGCCGTTCAAGGTAGGTGCATCCAAGGACCGCTTCTACTGGACTGGGGAAACCTTAAGCTGTACGGCTAAACTTATGTCATTTCGGTTTTGTGTCTTTTCGCGTTGTCTGCCTTTAGTCCTGTTTGTTTTGTCCACTCCGGTTTTGGCACAGAATTGCTCCTTACCGGATCAGTACAATATCAACTGCGATTTCTCGGGAGTTGCCCCAGAGCAAGCAATTGAAGAGCTCGCTCAGGTGATGGCCACTGCCGAGGTCGATCAGGTGGTTCGACAGGCGGCGCAACAGATGCTACCGCTTTTGAACGACGTAACGATTGCAGCCAATCCGAATGCAGCGCTCCTGGCATACGTTGCCCTAGGCAACAGCATTCGCGAAGACGACTACTGGGAACGGGCACTCGCCATCGTTGTTGCGGGACAGGCCCCTGCCCCCAACGACAACCGCGACTTCTTTGAATTCGTGGGGCGATATATGCATAGCCAGCGCATGGCTGGCGCCTATGATCTGTCCGCGCGGGCGGCAAAGGCAGTTTATGGCTCAACCGCGCAGCCTGACGGAGGTAGGCAACTCCCTGGATATGGGCCACTTAATGTGCAGCGGCATGAGGGACACAGAGCAAGTATCCAGTTGATCGAGGCTTGGGAAGGCAGTTCTCCTTTGGACAGCGAGTTGCTGATCCTTCAGGCGCTTGACGGGAATCCAGAAGCGCTGACTATCATCGGAGAAGCACTTCTATCGGGGGAAGGGCACCGCGCCTTCAATCACAAGCGGATCGTAACTAGAACCGGGCGTATCAAAGGCTATCCCTATGATGTAGCGAAGGGCATCGCCTTTCTGGAGGAGGCATCAGCGAAGGGTCACGCACGGGCGGATGAGGTTCTGGCCGAACATGCGCAACAGGTCGAAGCCGAGCGACGGGCCGCGCGAGCGGAGCAGCAAAGGCTGCAGACTGAGGAGCGCGAGAAGGCCGAAGCGGCTGCGCAGCGCGAGGCAGATCGCCAGATAAGAGAGCAGGCAGAACAGGATCGCCAGAATCTCGCCGGCGCGCCCGGCCCTTATTTCAGCAGGGATACACGCCTCGACAACCTCGTCGACGCCGCGGCGGACACACTTGTTCGGGAGTATTGCCAGCGCCTCAAAGTTTTGCCCTCGTCAGGGGGTTTCCTGATGACGGGAGGGCGCATTTACTATGCGAACAATTATTGCACGATGAAGGCCCTAACCGGATCCAGCAATTCATATTACGTGTCACGCATCGACATACTGGGCTGCACCGGACGCAGGTGCAACGTAAGAGTGACATTGAGCTGTGGGTTCAAGGGGTTACTTGCGGCGGAAGAATGCACGGATTTCAACAGAGGCTACTTTCGTGATGGAACCGCATTGATCGCAGAAGACGGGATCGGGGTAGAGGCCTTCCGCATTGATCTTTAAGCTCTCCAGTCGCTAAGTCAGAGTTTCAGTCGGTCGTGAGCGCCTTTTTGGGGCCGCCTGCATGGTCAGTTGTGCTGCTCGAAAAGTGATCCCCCGCGGCGAAGCACGAAATCTTAAAATGACGGTCGCTTGTGTCACCGGCTATGACGCCATCATTGGCATTAAATTATCTTCTGCCACAAACAACCTGCGGAACCCGGTTGAATTTTTTCACGTTTCCAGCGGCCGTCCAAAGAGCAGACCTTTGTGCATCCGTCGCCATGGGTCTCTGAACAGACTCCAGAGGCGATGCTAAGTTCGTTCTAAAAGTCCCCATTCCTAGGGCTCAGGACGGCCCAATCCAGACCTTCGACCGACCTTGAGGATGCTGCAACGCGGTCCGTCAAACCGACCATTCGCTGCACAAGCAAAACGAACCGTCATACGAATTACAGATCGCGGACTTTGCCGTCATTCGTTCATCGATGTGTGCAGGTATGGGAGAGTCAACGTGCCCCAGCCCACGGCTGAAGCACGGTGGTCCTGAATCCAGAGAGTTTTAGAAATCCCCTGTTCGGTCGTTAATGACAAAGCCGGTCTCGGACGGCACGAATTTGGGGGCCGTCAGACCTTCCAGCGCTTGTTTGACATCTACACTCTGCACCGTTTGAGACTTGTAGGTCTTGAAGTGATACACGCGGTTTCGGGTGTCAGAGGCTGCAGTCCAAACCGTATAGTCTGTATGAACGCCTTCAGGCGTTGGCGCGCGCACGGCCCCTTTGGGGATATCAAACATATTCAGAACGTGGAACGCCTGAAAGATCGTCTCAGCTGCCGTTTCCGTCGGAAGGACGGTTTCCTTAAACGCAACCGCGCGTACAAAACGGGACGGCGGCGTAAAATCACCGGGCAGACCAAGCATGCCAGTCCCTTCGCCAAAGGCTGACAGTGTTTCACTGCCAACGGTGATCGGTTCGCGGTTTTCCGGACGGATATTGAGGTAATTGCGCAGGTTGGTCAGATGCCAGTCATAGGTTGGATTGTTGGTGATGACGCCGACCGTATTGTCAAAGACCTTGAGCCCCTCGTCGGTCTGCTCGATCACAATCGCTGCGCCGGATGCATCAACGACCGTATAATGGACCGGGGCGTAGCTTCCGATGACATCAATATGGCTGCCGACCAATTCGATGGTCGAAATCGCCTCGCGCACTTCTTCAACTGAACTGAACTGCCCCAGAACCCAGTTCCCAAGCTCTTCCGAGGACACCGCGCGGCCGCGGTTTTCATCGCTGACCTCGCCAAAGACAGCATCTCCTGCAAAATAGAAGATACCGAAATACAAGCCTTCAGTATTCATACCATCCACAATGATCGGGTATCCAAAGGCATTCGCGCCCAGAAACCCATATTTTGTGGTGTAGGTGAAGCCAGTCTCGTCGGGGTTGGCCTGCAATGTGGTGATCTCGGTTCCGGCAGGTACCGCGTACAGGTCCGACTGCACATCAACACCGAACTCCATAGTCCGGGCCGGAACAATCGCGCCATCTGCCGCGCTTAGAATGATCCCGGTACACGCATAAGCGTGTCCGCCAGTCAGGGCTATGCAGATCGATAGCAGCGCAAGCCTCAGGCGTGGTAGAATTTGATTTGGTTTATTGGTTCTAACCATTAGAGAATCTCCATTTTCCAGGATCGTATGAAATTCGAAGTGTTGACTGTCTTTCGGTTACGTATTGGTATGGTCAAGCCAGCTTCCCCCCAAAGCAGTATGCGGACCCGTCTGCATTGAAACTAGTCACCGACGCCACTGAGATATGATTTCAAGTCAACGAGGATACGCTGCAGAGCCATAACCTCACTCAGTGTATCCTGAGCTTCGCGCGCTGTCGGAGCGTTGGTGTCATTTACCGCGTTGGTAACAGACATTAGTTTGGCGAATTGCTGGCTGAGGGCGATGATCTGATGCGGCAATCCAAGCTTGTTCAGCTCGTTCAGCCGAATGCGCCTTCCTTCTTCGCCGTGCCCCCGAAACTCTCTGATGGCTTCGGTAACATACGGAAAACTGGATACTTGTTCGAGGATAGCAACTGAAGTCAAAGGCATAAGCCTATCGCTATACTCAGCGTTTCGCGAATAGTAGCGGCCCAGCGTTGCTTTGGATTTGCCTGTCAACGCACCGGCGGCTTCAATTCCCATATCCTTGACCAGAAATTCTGTGTGCTTCTTCAGATAAAGCCGAATGTCCCGTTCCGTCGCAGGATCTGGCTGTTTCGCTTTCATTTGTTCGTCCTACAGCACGAGAAGATGCTGACACCTGTAAGTAAATTGGTTGTACCGCTTGGCGCAAAGCATGCGCGCTAATAATCGCCTTGTATTGCCCGATCCGATTGCTCAGATTGTTCCGCGATGCACAATGTTGGGATTTTTTTTTTGAATGGCACCTCCGATTCAAGCACGATGGCTGGCCTCCGCGCCCGATGATCTGAAAAGCGAAGTGATCGCAAAGTGTGATCGGCTGACTTTGCAGCAAGATCAATCCATCTACCGCGCAGGAGATGAGGCCGGTGGAATATACGGTGTCATTTCCGGTCGCATTGATCTGCACCTGCTCCACCTGCGCGAAGGGCGCACTCTGTTGCACTGCGGCGGTCCGGGAGGTTGGATCGGAGATATGGCTGCACTTTCGGGTGAGCCCCGGAAATTCGAGCTGATCGCGGGCCGCGACAGCGAAGTGCTGCGGCTGACACGCAGCACTTTGATGATGTTATGCGAAGCTCACCCCATTCTCTGGCGCAACCTGGCAGATATGGTGAACACCAACATGCGCATGGGGTTCAACACCATCGAAATGCTACGCACCGAGGATCCCACCGCGCGCGTGGCCACATGCTTGGTGAGACTGAGTGCGGGTGGCCCCGGTTGGGGTGGTACAATCTCGGTCTCACAAATTGAACTTGCATCGCTTTGCGACATCGCCCGCAGGCGCGTTGGTATTGCCTTGGAGCAGTTGGAAAGCCTCGGATACATCAAGCGCAAATATGGGCATGTCGAAATCACGGATGCGAGCGGTTTGGCAGGAGCATTGCCCAAAGGGCACTAACGTTTTGATAACCTAATGCAATTGACCTAGCCTTCGACTGTGCCTGCGCTGAATACCAATTTCATAGCACAGCCCTGCATACGCCAGAAACTATAGGCCCGTCATAGCGCGTCCTGATAGGTGTCTACCGCATCCGTAGGTGTTTCGCCGCAGCATGATCCGGTAATTTGGGCATCTGGATCATGAGGAATACCAGGGGTCGGCGACCCTCAATTGCTGCGGCGATCCTTCTTTACAACTCTACTAAGCCACTCGTACCTATCGGTTACTAAGAAGACACATAAGGATCGAATACGGGGAAAAAAATCCTGAAAGGTATCCAGATGGTGTCTACGTTCATAGACAATCTGAGAAGCAGCCATCGCTGATCAAACAGTACCATCTGAGTTCGCGCTGGATATCTCTCTGTCCCATGGCAATATGCGACACCGGATCAACGGAGGGCAGTTCATTGTACAATTTAGAGTTTTTCCTCACTCTTGCTGGTTTTGGCTTTTTTCACCTGCTGGCCGTTGTCAGCCCAGGGCCGAGCCTGATTGTTGTGACGCAAACGTCTATATCGTCTTCCAGAAAGGCCGACATCTTGAACGCGCTTGGTTTCGGCGTTGGATCGATCATATGGGCAGTCGCCGCAATCTTCGGGCTCAATATACTGTTTACCACCGTGCCCTGGATCTATCTGGTCGTGAAAGTCGCTGGCGCTCTTTATCTAATCTATCTGGGGTTTAAGCTACTGACGAGCCCCGGCATGAAAGCCGTTGATGGGAAAAGTATCGCCTCAAGGTCACCGGCCGTCAGTGCGTTTTTCAAAGGCCTGATGATTCAGCTTTCCAACCCAAAAGTCGTGATTTTCATGGGTTCCATCCTGACGACCCTGCTACCGCGCGAACCAGCGGCTGAACTGTTATTCTGGGTTGTTATGGTGATCTTCCTAAACGAGTTCATTTGGTACAGTTTGGTCGCGTTTGCGTTTTCCATCGAGCGCCTGCGGAACGCCTACGCAAAAGCGTCCAAAATGGTTGACCGAGCGGCTGGCATCTTTCTCGGCGGGCTAGGGATCAAAATACTATCACAGTAGATCAGACCTTTTTGCAGCCGGCCACGCTAGCAAAACCTTTTCAGAAAACGAAGTTTTCTATTGGCGCCGACCGCAGCATCTTTGGAACATGCTGATTGTGTTGAAAAACTCGTAAATCCGACCGACACGAGTTGCCTCCACCTGCCGAAACTGCCACTCGTTCACTTTGCAGCATCCCTCACTTTGGGCTTTCTGGCTAACATTGGAGCAAGCGCGGCGTCTTGGCAGCAGGCGGACCCGTCTTAGATGTAGACCCGCCCAGAGTCGACTTTGAGCACAGCAAACGAATTCCGCGCCTGCAGCGCGCTTAGCGGCCATTTGCTGCGCTGCCAAAATTTGTGTCTGTCCCAACCCACAGGATGCAGACCAAGTGAGCTCTTGCTGCGGCTGCCCCAAGGGCTGCTTAAAGGCAGAGGCGGCGTCAAAGTCGGTTAATTCCTGGCGCAACCGGTAGTTCGGAAAACGACCAGAAAGGGCCCATCCTTTTTTTTTGGAGTTCTTGTTAAAACGGTTGAAACGATGCGCGTCTTTCAACTTCTCGTGATAGCAATCGCACCAAGCACTCATACGCAGGCACAGCTTCCCCTCGGAAGCCGACCTGACTTGTATCGACATGCTCGCTCCGCAAAGCACTGCCTGCGCCCACCCACGCCTGCGGCGCGGTTCTCTGTGGCTCAGCACCGCCTATGGCGGCAAGGGGCTTTGCTTACGCTATGCGTGACAATGTTAGGAACGTGTCGGCTCCGAAGGAATGATGGTTCACCCAATCGTATAGGTCGTGGAAACGGTTCCATCTTGGTCTACAAAAGATACCTTACCGTCATCTATCACAAGAGACTCACAAGTACGTGGAACAATCTTGGAACCAACAGTCCCTCCGTTACAGAAAAGGCCGTTTTCTTCTGTCCATGTGAAGTTCACAGCACGACCGTTGAGTGTACCGGTTAGAGTACCATCCGAATTTATTGTCACTGTTCCTTCATCCCTCGTAAGTGGTTTATCCAGGATTGCAGAAAATCCCCCAGTTTGAGCTGTTCCAACTGTTGTTGTCTCGCAAGCGGCCAAGCCCAAACCTGCAACGATTGCCAATGTAAAGTGTCTCATTTCATCTCTCCAGATTTCATAAATAGGTAACAGGTGTTACCGACGCGCGCATTCTGCTGCGGCTAGAGCAAAAGGTTTCATGTGTGAACAACCGGTATTGAGGCGTGAGCTAAAATTCAAAGAGGAAATGCCAAGCATACCCCATTTAGAGTATTCGACCGCCCTGCGGCTAAAAGTCTTCTGCGATAGCTTGGTAAGCCGCGCGCATAGGTACACCCTGAGTCAGATGGCCAAGGCCCGAAACTGCGTACGGGTTCTTTTTTGCGACTGTTCTGGACAGCCGACTAACTTGTGCAAAATTGTTTACACGATCTTCGGAACCGTGCCAGAAGCTGATGGGATGAGGCAGATGGCGCGCTCTATCCCAAGAAAAATGTATTTGAGAGAAATAGTCCAATCGCATTGAGTCCAAGGAACCTAAGGATGCCATTTCAAAGCGCTCGCGCCGTTTTTCCGAGCCGAATTCCTCATCCAGCTGCCTCTGATCCACACCACTATCCCCAAAGACTCGACGCGTTGTCACTTCAAGTTGCTTTTTGTTCCCTATGCTGCGTGCCAAATGTGCAACCGCTATCGCAGCAACGCGACCGTTTTTGGCCAATTTGTGCATCATCCGATCAAAGAAGTAGTCTTCTGGACCGTTTTTTCCGGAACTGAAGCAAGTCGCGACAAAATCAAGGCGTCGGACCCGGCGCGGGTGGGCCTCTGAAAAGCTCACCGCGTATGCCGCTGCGGAAACAAGCGAGAGAATTGGTATCGGTTTATCCGTCACAGCTTCAATCAACAATCGCATATCCTCCACGACGTGGTCACAGTGGAGTTGCCAATTGAGGCGACGGTGTGTTGTGCGTTCCAGGCAGCCAGGTCTAATTGGCCAAAAAGTGCGCCACCCAAGACTATTGAACTGCGCAACATCTTCGGTGCTGATGTTAGGAAAGACCATAGAGTGCAGGATAAGCACCGGTCGTCCGTTTGACGGTCCTATGTCGAGATAGCGGACTTGACGGCCTTCAGGTCCACCAATGACACCGAATCTCGCTCCATCAGGCAAGTATTTCTGGTAGCGCGAAAAGAAGGTGTTTGCACCCGGAGAGAAAGGCGAAAATAACCCACTATCTGCCGAGAGTTCCGCTATAAACTGATCAATTGCACGAATAATCAATGCAACGAGTTCTACCTGACTGCCGACGCCTAGCTTGCGAAACAGATTCTGGAGTTGCTTGCGCCTGGTGCTGGTGGCGACACCGCCGCTCTCAGCGCTGGCACTCAAGCTGAGCCCCTGCGCAAAGTCTGTTGCTAGACGCAACTCTGATGGAGACAACTCGGAGCCGGTTTTTTCCTTGATCGCCTTAAACAGATCGCGCTCACAAACCCGAAACAGACGCCTGTCTCGCGAGGAAGACAACGCTACCATCCCTTCGTGTCTGGAAACAAGCGGCCAAAACGAACAAGCCTCTCTTTCAACCGGTGGACCTAGCCATACCGGGATTTCGCCGGACCAAAAATCCGGGACATCTGCATAGCTTTGCAAATCAAGGCTGAAGTCCGCCAATTCGTCATGAGACGCATCAGTTAGGCCGGACAAGCCACCAATTGCTTCTAACTTCTCGGCATCAAACCTGTCGCCTTTTTCCAATCGCAAACCTTCCAAGACCAAGAACCGCTTTTCGTCAATAATCTACAGCGCAGTTCTTGTTCACAATCAAGAACATGTCGCGGAATTGGAATAAATTTGGAAGTTAGGAGCCAAAATGCCCACTTTGTTGATATGCGAGTGTTGAACCACAGGGCTGATCGGCTCCCTCGCATGCTTTCTAACCTCGCAAGGAGGCGTTTCTAGAATGTGACGCGTCGTGACGCCATTAGTGTTGTGTATGGAAAATGAAGCCCTGCTCGCAATTGATTGTAGCGTAAAATGCGAAAAAAGCTGCCTTTCACCTCCGCCGCAGCATCCGTACCATTGGACTCCTTTCGGACCTCAGAGGCTGCGCAGCAATCCGTGATATGGTGCCTCGTCAACGTCGGGTTGTCGTTTTGGGAGGGCATGGCGGATCGGAGGATCAGTCATGGAAACACCAAACCTACCAGCCATTCGCGCACTTCGCCCCGCATGGAACAAGGGCCGCATCGTGGGTCAGAAACGACCGCTGAAGCCAAAGCATGTCTGGGCGATCCGTGTTCGACTTGAATTGGCCGAGAACCACCGCGACCTAGCGCTGTTCAATATGGCGATCGACAGCAAGCTGCGGGGGTGCGATCTCGTGAAGATGAAAGTCGTCGATGTGATGGCATCTGGTCAAATCAAGGAACGTGCCTCGGTACTGCAAAGCAAAACGCAGAAACCTGTTCGCTTTGAGGTTTCCGAAAGTACGCGAGCTTCCGTTGAGAAATGGATGGAGGATGAGCTAATGGTCGGGTCAGAATATTTGTGGCCAGGTCGCCTCCATGAGCGACTGCACATCTCAACCCGCCAATATGCGCGGATCGTCCGCGAGTGGGTCACTTCGATCGGTCTCGAAGCGAGTGCTTACGGTACTCATTCAATGCGAAGAACAAAGGTCACCCAGATCTACAAAAAGACGGGCAACCTTCGGGCAGTGCAACTACTTCTCGGACACACAAAGATGGACAGTACAGTCCGGTACCTAGGTGTTGAACTAGAGGATGCTCTGGCCATCGCTGAAGCCATTGAAATTTAACTTCGCAGGGCCGTCTTCGTCGACGGCCCACAGCCGACATTAGATATCTCTAAGAGTTCACCCATCGGCTTTCCGAGAACTGTCGTTCGTATAAAACGCCGCAATTTCAACAAGCGGATGGCCGTGAGGCGAACAAGCCTGCCGTCGTTGAGAAGCGATGTTAAGCAAACTTGATTGCTTTGAGAGGTCCGATTAACGTTTCTGCAACCATATATTTTCACGACTTTTAGGAAATGCAGATATAGATGACACCTGATGTGCAAACCGCCCGCCGCATGGCACAAGATCACTGCGCTGCTTGGACAAACCGGGCGTCAGGCGATGTCGCCGGAAGATATGCTGAACATACAATAATGATAATGAACGGTGGCGAGCCAATGAAGAGCCGGACCGAGATTGGCGACATGGCGGCGGGATTTATGGCTGACTTCCCAGACCTCGTTCTTAACCTAGATACGGTTCTCGTCGCCGATCACCACATGGTCTATGCGTGGACTTTCGAAGGCCATCATAAAGAAACCGGTAACCACGTTCGTTTCTCGGGCTGGGAAGAATGGGACCTAGACGACAACCTGAAGGTCACCAAATCGCTCGGTTGGTATGATGGCGCGGATTATGAACGCCAAGTTGCGGGAACATGACCATATCCGGCACCAATTTACGCACTGTTCGCACAGTCATGTACGGCAAGTCAGACCCAATTTGACTCTAGTCGGTGCTCTTTATTGCCTACAGCAAGTGAGAAGGCGTCCATCGGAAAAGGCTTTTCTCATATTCGGTAATTGATTTCGAGAGCCACTGCATGCACAGCTTTGCCGCCGGTCGAACCGGGCCGGGCAAAGTGACAAGGTAGTAGCCGATCTGAGGTATTGGATCGTCGAACAGCGCCAGAAGTTGTCCCGACTTCAACTCGTCAGAAACAAAAGCCGGGACCGTCGCCCCGATACCATCACCGCGACGGATGCCATCTAGCAGCATATTGCCCGGTACGCGGACAACTCTCCGGTCGGCGTCGGTCGGAACTCCGACCTTTTCTAACCACAGATCAAACTCGACTGACGCTTGTTCCTGAAGAAGCGTGAAATCAAGCAATTCTGCAGGATTCGTGAGCACCCGGTTTCCGACTAGTTCGCGGGACGCGACGACCGTCAGACAGCCTGGCAGCAGCATCTGCGAGACAAGCCCTTGCCAGTGACCCGTTCCATATCGGATGGCCATATCAATTCCGCCCGGTTTGAGGTCGACAGCCTGGATCGTTGAATCGATCCTCAATTCAATATTGGGGAATTCGTCAATAAACGTCGACAAACGCGGCATGAGGAACGCGCTGGAAAACATCGGAGTCGCGCTAACTGCCAACGGTCGAACCGCCTCTGCACTCGACACGCTCTCGGTTACGGAGGCCATTTCAGCGAAGGCTTCAAGCAGGCCAGCTGACAGGAATTCGCCTTGCGATGTCAGAGAAATGCCATGTCGGGTACGAGTGATAAGCCGAGTGTCGAGATGTTGTTCGAGCCCGCGGATTTGCTGGCTGATTGCGGAATGGGTCACGTTCAGTGCCTCTGCCGCCCGGGTCAGATTTCGAAACTCGGCAGCGGCGGCGAAGGCTCTGAGAGATGTCAACGAGGGAAGCGCGCGCCAATCCATAAGTAAGACCATCTAACAATATAGAAAATTTACAACTAGGGGATCCCCAGATGCCGGCGCATGCTGTTGCAGTAATTCATTGGCGACCACCGGAGGCAAACATCATGAAAATTGCTGTTTTGGGACTGGGCAATATGGGCTCAGCGCTGGCGCATTGCTTGCTCAAGGCAGGCCACGAAGTCAGCGTTTGGAACCGCACGTTGGCAAAGGCAGAGATTTTTGGTGGGGCTGGAGCCACGATCCGCTCTTCACCGAATGATGCCATTGCGACGTCTGATTTTGTGATCATCTGTGTCAAGAGCCACAGAGAAACTATTGAACTGGTCAACGGGCTGAGCGACTCGCTAAATGGTAAGACCATCTGTGACATGAGCACGGGCGATACCTCGGATGCCGATAGACTGGTCGTCATCCTTGAGGGACAGGGAGCTGGCTACATGCTGGGCATGATCAATGCTTACCCTTCCGGCATTGGTGGTGACGAAACCACAATCCTTACGGTGGGCAGTGCCGGAACTTGGGGCCGCTATGGCAGTATCATCAGAGAATTGGGTGGAAAGTCCGCCCATGTTGGAGAGAAACCAGCGGCACTTGCCGCGCTCTTTGCCGGCCTCTTCACGGTTCGGCAGGGGTTCATGTTCGGAATGATCTACGGTGCACTTGTCTGCCAGAAAGCGGGCATCCCGATGCAGGTTTATGTCGACCAACTCCCTACTACAATCAATGTCCGTCGTCAGAGATTTTGGGACAGATGGCGCTCTGATCTAAGAGAGAGTGTGGCTCATCTGGTTAGATTGATTATGCGGCGGTTTTGC
>NZ_JBQFOQ010000016.1:0-82258 GCF_056533645.1 Ruegeria sp. G10
AGTCTCTCCCGAGCGTCCAACCGTCTCTCCGGCCCGTCTCCGCCACCACCGTAGCGTCCCAGCAACCACCTCAGCAGCGCCGGTGAAGGGGTATTTACGGTTTGGGTCCGAGACCTGCAAGTGGAAAAAACATGAAACTCGATAAAAAACTGAAATTATTATTTATCCATTACTTATCAAAAACTTAGATCAAGACAAGTAATTCAGTCCTCATATCTTCGCCCCAACTACAAGCGATAGATCGCACCAAAACCTGCTTATTCACACATTTACCCACAGACTCGGCCCCGAGTCAGGCGGAGTCGACCTGCCGTAAGCGGATCAGAAAGGGCTGAATCGGCAGGCGCAGGGCCAACAAGCCCAGAATCGTCGTCAGATAGAGCAATGGTTCGATCTGAAAGCCTTTGGCCAGCATCACATAATGCAAAGCCCCCAGAATCGCGGCCACGTAGGTTAGACGATGCAGATTGCGCCAACGTGGACCGAGGCGGCGCACCGACCAGTTATTTGAGGTGATCGCAAGCGGCAGCATCAGAACAAATCCCGCCATCCCGACAGTGATATAGGGCCGTTTGATGATATCCGCCCAGATCTGGCTGGGGATTTGCACGTCCAGCACCAGCCAGACCAACAGATGCAGCGATACATAAGAAAACGTCAGGATACCGATCGCCCGGCGGAACTTCATCAGATTCAGCCCGACAAAGCGCCGCAAAGGCGAAATCGCCAGACCCAGAATCAGCAGCTGCAGCGCCAACTCGCCAAACTGATGCTCCAATGCCTCAATCGGTTCCACGCCGAGGCCTCCGGTCAGCCCCTGATAGAATAGCCACGGCGCAGGCAGAGCGCCCAGCATGTAAACGGCCCAGACAGGGACCCGGCGCAGGATGTCATTGAGGCGTTGCATGGTCTCAGTAGTATTTGGCCAAATCCATACCTTCGTAAAGGCTGGCGACCTCGTCCTCGTATCCGTTGAACATCAGGGTCGGTACGCGTTTGGCAAACAGGCCGCCCCCTACCTGCCGTTCCGACGCCTGAGACCAACGTGGGTGATCAACGTTCGGGTTCACGTTGCTGTAGAACCCGTACTCGCGCGGGCCCGCCATGTTCCAACTGGTGGGCGGCTGCGTGTCGGTCAAGGTGATGCGCACGATGGATTTGATCGATTTGAACCCGTATTTCCACGGCACCACCAACCGCAGCGGCGCACCGTTCTGGTTCGGGATCGTCCTGCCGTAAATGCCGGTGGCCATGATCGTCAGCGGGTGCATCGCCTCATCCAGACGCAGACCTTCACGATAGGGCCATTCAAGCACCGGGAAAGCAACCCCGGGCATTTCATCTGGGCGATAAGCCGTCTCGAAGGCGACGTATTTCGCACCCTCCTGGACGCCCGCCATATTCAGCAGATCAGCCAGTTCGAACCCATCCCATGGTATGACCATCGACCACGCCTCGACGCAGCGAAAGCGATAGATGCGCTCTTCAATGGTCATCTCGGACATGATGTCGTTAAAGTCATACTCTCCGGGGTTGTCGACCAGACCGTCGATGGTGACGCTCCAGGGCTCGGTCACCAGTGTGTGCGCGTACTTCGCCGGATCATCCTTACGGGTGCCGAATTCATAATAATTGTTATATGATGTGATCTCTTCCCACGTATTCGGCTCCAGCGTTTCCGCCGCTGCACCGGGTCGCGCCATCCCAGCCAGCCCGACACCTGCCAGCCCGGCCATCACTTGCCGCCGGTTCAGAAACGCCGCCCTTGGCGTGACGTCGGCATGTGTCAATGTGTTGGTCCAGCGGTGCGCCATGTAAGTCTCCGTAAACAGTCTGCCTCGGGGTAGAGGTAGTCCGCTCATAGCACAGAGCCAGGGAAACCGGCGTAACGATTGAGCGAAGAGACTGTAACGAAACGGGTGCGGCTTTCGCCCCTTGCAAGAGGAGACCATTGCTTGGCCTTCGCGAGGCTGCGGCCACACGCAATGGTTGCATCTCAAAGCACGGGTGCGGTCCCGTTCACCAATCGCTGCGCATCATCGTAGATTTCGTTGACAATGTCAGCCGCAGTCATAACGCGACGCACCTGCGCGACCCCCTGCCCGGCCCAAAGCGACATGGCCTCGATGTCGCCCGTAGTGCCGGTCAGCGGGGTGTAGCTTTGATAGCGCAGCACATCTTCTCCGGTCGGGCGGTGTCCGATAACCTGTCGCTCGTCAGGGCGTGTGCCGGTTTCAGGGCGACCCGCCTGCCGCCACCTGTCAGAGGTCGTGTTGGCCAGAGCGCGATGCGGCGCATCCGGCCAGCCGCCGTCATAGAGATCATGGTACCATTCGGTCTGGGCCTCGGAGGCCTGCAATATCCGGTCGAGATAGGTTTGATGGACCGTTGCCTCGCGGCTTGCCAGAAACCGCGTCCCGATCCAGACACCGGACGCGCCCAGCATCATCGCCGCCGCCATGCCTCGGCCATCGGCAATACCGCCAGCGGCGATCACCGGGACCTGCACCGCATCGGCAACGGCAGGGATCAGGGCCATCGTTGACACCTGCCCCCATACATGGCCTCCGGCCTCCCAACCCTGTGCCACAATCACATCGGCGCCCGCATCGGCGGCCACTTTGGCCTCTTCGGCGCTGCCAATGCTTGCCAGCACAACCAAACCGCCGGCTTTGGCAGTTTCGATCGCCGCAACGTCCATACCCCAGAACAACGAGACCGCATGGACCTGCCGGTCAATACAGGCCCGCAACTGGTCCTCATAGGGAAACGAGAGGTTCAGGTTGACCGCAAAATTGCGGTCCGTCAGCGCGCGGATTTGATCAATCCCGATGTGCACCTGATCGACCGGCCTGCCCCAAAGCGGGATTACGCCATATCCTCCCGCGTTCGAGACCGCCGCCACCAGCTCAGGCCCCGCCGCGCCTGCCATCGGGGCCGATAGAATGGGTTTTTCAGCATTCAGGATGTGGCGCAGCTTTGCGTTCAACAGTCTTCTCCCCAAGATCAGAGATGAGCATTGGCGGCAGGGAAACGCGCGTCAAGCTTATCTTCGGGCTCGCGTCACCAAAATCTGGGCAAGTCAGGAACTGCAGGCAAAAGAAAACCCCGCTCTGTGGGCGGGGTCTTCCGAGTATCACGTTTTAGTGTACCACAGCATCATCCGGACGTGGTCGGTCCGAGGTGCCCAGCCTGTCGCCGATGATCAGGCCATCTGGCCCGGCGGTCACGGGCACTGTCTCGCCGTCCCTAATCTCACCGGCAAGCAAGGCTTCGGCCAGCGGGTTCTGCAAGGCGCGCTGGATCACACGCTTGAGCGGGCGGGCACCGAAGACCGGGTCATAGCCTTCGTTCGCCAGCCATTCCTTGGCGCCATCGTCCAGCGCCAGCTCGATCTTGCGGGCGGCCAGACGTTTCTGCAGGCGTGCCATCTGGATATCGACGATCCCATCCATATCAGCCCTCTTGAGCCGGTCAAAGATGATGGTCTCGTCCAGACGGTTCAGGAACTCAGGCCGGAAATGTGCCCGGACCGCGTCCATCACATCCCGTCGCGCCTGTGCGCTGTCGGCCCCTTCGGGCAGTTGGCTTAGCGCCTGCGAGCCAAGATTCGACGTCAGGATGATCAGCGTCTGCTTGAAATCCACGGTGCGGCCCTGACCATCGGTCAGCACGCCATCGTCCAGAACCTGCAGCAGCACGTTGAACACGTCCGGGTGCGCCTTTTCAACCTCGTCAAACAGCACGACCTGATAGGGTCTGCGCCGCACCGCTTCGGTCAGCACACCGCCTTCGTCATAACCGACATAGCCCGGAGGGGCGCCGATCAGACGGGCAACCGCGTGTTTCTCCATGAACTCGGACATATCGATACGCACCATCGCGTTGTCGTCGTCGAACAGGAAGTTCGCCACAGCCTTGGTGAGCTCAGTTTTCCCGACGCCTGTCGGCCCGAGGAACAGGAAGCTGCCCAGCGGGCGGTTCTCGTCATTCAGGCCCGCGCGCGCACGGCGCACGGCGTTGGCAACGGCGGTCACCGCCGCATCCTGTCCGATCACGCGGGAATGCAGATCGTCTTCCATCCGCAGCAGTTTCTCACGCTCGCCTTCCAGCATTTTCGAGGTCGGGATACCCGTCCAGCGTTCGACCACCGAAGCGATCTGTTCCGGACGCACCGTTTCCTCGGCCATCATGGCGTTACTTTCGGCGTTTTCGGCCTCAGTCAGCTTTTTCTCAAGCTCGGGGATGACGCCATAGGACAGCTCGCCGGCTTTCGCCAGATTGCCCTCACGCTTGGCGATCTCCAGATCGGCACGCGCTTTGTCGAGCTGTTCTTTCAGATCACGCGCGCCCGCAAGCTTGTCACGTTCGGCCTGCCATTGGGCGGTCATCTCGGCGGATTGCTCCTGCAGGTCGGCCAGATCCTTTTGCAAGGTGTCCAGACGATCTTTCGATGCCGCATCATCTTCCAGCTTCAGCGCCTCTTCCTCGATCTGCATTTGCAGAATCTGGCGATCCAACTGATCGAGTTCCTCGGGCTTGGAATCCACCTCCATCCGCAGACGCGAAGCCGCCTCATCGACTAGGTCGATGGCTTTGTCGGGCAGGAACCGGTCGGTGATATAGCGATGCGACAAGGTCGCCGCCGAAACCAGTGCAGAATCCGAGATGCGAACGCCGTGGTGCAGCTCGTACTTTTCTTTAATGCCGCGCAGGATGCTGATCGTGTCCTCGACGGTTGGCTCGGCCACGACAACGGGCTGGAACCGGCGCGCAAGGGCTGCGTCTTTTTCGACGTATTTACGGTACTCATCCAGCGTGGTCGCGCCGATACAATGCAGCTCACCCCGGGCAAGCGCGGGCTTGATCAGGTTGGCGGCATCCATCGCGCCGTCGGACTTACCGGCGCCGACCAGCGTGTGCATCTCATCGATGAACAGGATGATCTCACCGGCGGCCTCGGTCACTTCGGTCAGAACAGCCTTCAGGCGTTCTTCGAACTCACCGCGGTATTTCGCGCCAGCGATCAGCGCGCCCATGTCGAGCGCCAACAGCTTTTTGTCCTTCAGCGATTCAGGCACGTCGCCGTTCACGATGCGCAGGGCCATGCCCTCGGCAATCGCGGTTTTACCGACGCCGGGTTCCCCGATCAGAACCGGGTTGTTCTTGGTACGGCGTGACAGAACCTGCATCGAGCGGCGGATTTCCTCGTCGCGCCCGATGATCGGGTCGATCTTACCCTCAGCCGCAGCCTCGGTCAGGTCGCGCGCGTATTTCTTGAGCGCGTCATAGCCTTCCTCTGCCGACGCGGTGTCAGCGGTGCGGCCCTTGCGGATATCGTTGATCGCCTCGTTCAGTTTCTGGGCGGATACGGCCCCGGCCTCCAAAGCGTCCTTGGCTTTGGATTTCACCATGCACAGCGCCATCAGCACCCGTTCGACCGGCACAAAGCTATCGCCCGCCTTGGTGGCGATCTTCTCGGCTTCGTCCAGAACCTTGGCGGTCTGGCCGTCCATGTAAATCTGGCTCGCGTCACCGCTGACCTTGGGGATCTTGCCCATCGCGGCATCCAGCGCCTCAACCACGCGGTTCGGCGCGCCGCCTGCGCGGGTGATCAGGTTGCTGGCCAGCCCCTGATCGTCATCCATCAATGCCTTGAGTATATGTGTGGGCTCCAATCTTTGGTGCCCTTCGCGCAGCGCAATGGTCTGCGCCGCCTGCACGAAGCCTCGTGCCCGCTCGGTGAACTTGTTCAAGTCCATATTATTCTCCTTTTCCAAGCGCCCTGAATTTGATGCGCCCGCTTGGCGGCACGCGTCGGTCTGGGCCTCACATTCAATCTGGGTAATATCGACGTGTATTCAAGAGTGTTTTGTCACAATTACGCAGTCAAAATTCCGCGCTTGCAAAACCCTAGCCGTTTGTCACAAAACAATGATAAGAACTCGGCTTCTAAAGCGGCACCCACTGATCTTGTTGACTGAACTCCGCACCTGTTTGACACAACAATGGTCGCCCACAATTGGCGATCCCAGCCTGATCGGATGGCTCACCGTTGCGGCCTATGCGATCGCCGCACTCTTGTGTCTAAGAGCCCTACGTTCTTCAGGTGCCCGCTGGTTCTGGCTGATCCTGTCGCTGCTGTTGTTTGCGCTCATGATCAATAAACAACTTGATCTGCAATCAGCCCTGACCGCAACAGCACGATGTCTGTCGCAGCTTCAGGGCTGGTACGACGATCGCCGCTCGGTCCAGATCGGCTTTATTATTGTCGTATTGTTCAGCGGGGCCTGGGCCGCACTTGTCAGCCTGTGGCTGCTTCGCAAGCATCTGCGCGAAGTGGGTATAGCGCTGATCGGGTTCATCATTCTGATCTGCTTCGTTCTCATTCGCGCAGCGGGGTTCCACAATTTCGACGCTCTGATCAGCGCCGAAATTCTATCGATCCGCATCAACTGGTTGCTGGAGCTGTCGGGCATCACCCTGATCGCGCTGAATGCCGCATGGGTTGCCCGGCGAACTTAGCCGCGCGGTATGGAATAGACGGAATAACCTCCGGTCTCAGCCATTTTCCGGGCGTCATACATCTCGACCAGCGATTGCTCGGCGCTGCTGCCGGTGGGGCACGAGACGAGATCGGCGGTGTGATCCAGGAAGTCGATGGTAAAGGCGCTTTCGCCGGTCAGCTGGCACCAGTCATCCTCGGACCGGTAACCGCCCGACAGCGGCAGGTTGTCATTGGTCGGGGCCGGGGCGGCGCTTGTTTCCGGCGGATCGCTTTCGGGGGCATCGTCGCAGGCGGCCAGCATCAGGGCTGCGCCGATCACAAATATCTTCTTCATCACTGTGTCCCTTGTTTTGAATGCTGCCAACATAACATAGCGGCGGAAATTATGCGTGACCTGCGTCACCCAGATGGACAGAGCACGCGGAACCCGTTAGGACGCAGACGTTTGCCAAAAAGGAGCCCGCCCATGTCCGATGATCGCCTGATCGTAGCCCTTGATGTTCCCAACGCCCTGCAGGGGCTGGCCATGGCCGAGCGGCTGGGGGATGCCGTATCCTTCTACAAGATCGGGCTGGGGATGCTGACGGGCGGCGGGCTGGCGCTGGCCAATGAGCTGAAGCAAGATCACGGCAAGCGCATCTTTCTGGACATGAAGCTGTTCGACATCGGCAACACGGTGGAAAACGCCGTGCGCGGGTTGGCGCAGTTCGATCTGGATTTCCTGACCGTGCATGGCGACCCGCATGTGGTGCGCGCGGCCAAGGAAGGGGCATCCGGCAAGGACCTGAGGATTCTGGCGGTGACCATCCTGACCTCGCTGAACCGTGACGATCTGGATGCCAGCCTGCTGAAAGCGGGCGACGTGCAGGAGCTGGTGGTCGAACGCGCAGCAAAGGCGTTCGAGGCCGGGGCCGATGGCGTCATCGCCAGCCCGCAAGAGGCCGCGCTGATCCGCGCCCTGCCTCAAGCCCAGGGCCGTTTGATCGTCACCCCCGGCGTGCGCCCGGCGGGCGCAGCCTTGGGCGATCAGAAACGCGTGGCAACCCCGGCCAGCGCCATTGGCGACGGCGCGGACCATATCGTCGTGGGCCGCCCAATCTATCAGGCAGACGATCCGAAAGCCGCAGCCGAGGCGGTTCTGAACGAGTTAAATTCCTTGACACGGCACTAACAGGCAGGGCGGAAGCAGGTGCAAACCACCGCAGCTCCGCCCTGCAAGCAGTTGACCTTAGGTCAGTTTCCGCTCGTTCTGCGCCAAATCGACCCTGTGCCCGAAAACACACATGAAACATTCGAGTTCCAGCAAGCAGCGCTTGCACCTATCGAAAACACCCAATTTGCGCGAGTCTCGGGGCAAGACACTCCCCAACGGGCCGTCTCTTCCTGAGGTCCGTTACCTTTCCCCCCGCCGATGCGGGGGGTTTTCTTGTCCAGAAACCAACCGCGCTTTTGCTCACCGACACACACTGGTATAAACATCGTCCCGACCAGAACCGAGTGGAGCGCGGAATACGGAATGCCCGGTCTTTGCCGAGATTGCCTGACCACCCTGACCGACGAGCGGCGGTGCCCGTCCTGCGGTAGCCCGCGCGTGAAACACCATCCTGAACTGTTTGACCTGACCATCGCGCATATGGATTGCGATGCATTCTACGCCTCGGTTGAAAAACGCGAAAACCCCGAGCTGGCCGATAAGCCTGTGATTATCGGCGGCGGCAAGCGCGGTGTGGTGTCCACCGCCTGTTATGTCGCGCGCATTCGCGGCGTGCGCTCGGCGATGCCAATGTTCAAGGCACTGGCTTTATGCCCCGATGCGGTGGTGATCAGGCCGCGTATGTCGCTGTATGCCAGCGTCTCGCGCGAGATCCGGGCGATGATGGATGAGCTGACGCCGGATGTGGAGCCCTTGTCGCTGGACGAGGCCTTCATGGACCTGTCGGGCACCCAGCGCCTGCACGGCGCGCCACCTGCGGTGATGCTGGCGCGGCTGGTCGAACGGATGAAGAATGAACTGGGGCTGACGGGCTCGATCGGGCTGAGTCATAACAAGTTTCTGGCCAAGGTAGCTTCGGACCTCGACAAGCCGCGCGGATTCTCGGTAATCGGCAAGGCCGAGACGGCGGAATTCCTGCACGACAAACCGGTGCGCCTGATTTGGGGCATCGGTCCGGCGGCGCAGGACACATTGGAACGGGCGGGCATTCGCACCTTCAGCGATCTGCTGCGCTGGGATCAAGAGGCGCTGACGGCGCGGTTCGGATCGATGGGGTACCGCCTGTGGCATCTCGCACGGGGGCAGGACAAACGCCGGGTCTCGGCCCATACGCCGATGAAGTCGATCAGCAACGAGACCACGTTTTTCGAAGATACCGCCAGCACCGATATTCTGGACGGGCACATCTGGCGCCTGTCCGAGAAGGTAGCCGATCGCGCCAAAGCCAGAGGGCTGGCCGGGCGTGTGGTGACGCTGAAGCTGAAGCGGGCCAATCACAAGATCATCACGCGCCGAGTATCCTTGCGGGATGCCACCCAGATCGCCGACCGGATTTACCGAACCGCCCGCAACCTGTTTGATCAGGTGGGCGATCAAGGGCCCTATCGACTGCTGGGCTGCGGCCTATCCGATCTATGCCCCGAGGATCAGGCGGATATCTCGGGCGATTTGCTTGACCCCGGTGCCGCGCAGCGGTCGCAAGCGGAACGCGCCACCGATGAAATCCGGCGGCGGTTCGGGACAGATGCCATCGTAAAGGGGCGCGCGTTGCGCTGATCTATTCAGCCGCCAGTTGCTGAGGTTCGGCCCCGATCGCCGCGATTTCCGCGGTCACCTGCCGAAGCAGATCCCGGAAGGCTTGGAAATTGCCGTTCGGCTGGATCGTCCCTTCATTCATATAGAGGGATCGGTCGATCTCGATCTGAATGGCGTGCTGATGGCGTGCAGGGCGCCCATAGCGTTGGGTGACATAGGCCCCGGCAAAGGGTGTATTGCGCACCACGTTCAAACCGGCCGAGGCGAAAGCTGCCTCGATCTGATCAACGATCACACCCGAGGCGGAGGCTCCGAATCGATCACCCAACACGATCTCGGGCCTAGAACTTCGGGCACCACTGGCCATGGCTACGGCCTCATGCGGCATCGAGTGGCAATCAATCAGAATCGCCTGCCCGAACGCCGCGTGCGATTCGCCCAGCAGTGACTTGAGACGCTGGTGATAGGGTCGCCAATAGGTGTCTATGCGCAGCCGCGCCTCGTCCATCGTCAGCTTGCCGTCATAGATCGCGCGCCCGTTCGCAACCACGCGGGGGATCACGCCCAGCCCGGACGCGACACGCGGGTTGTGCCCTTGCCGCCGCGCGCCTTGAATCAAGGCAGGGTCCAGCTCATCCGCGCTGCGGTTCAGGTCAAGATAGGCCCGTGGCATCGACGCCGCCAGCAACGGCGCGCCAAAGGCAGCGGCAGAATCGAACAGCTGGTCAACATAGGCATCTTCCGACGAGCGAATCGCATGCCGGTTCAGAACCGACCGCTGCAACAGAGACCCCGGATAGGTTCTGCCGCTGTGCGGAGAGGCAAATACCACGCAGGACGTGCGCTCGGCAGGCATATCCAATAGATAGGCAGCGTTGGATGCGGGTTTGGTCATGAGCTCTCCGTTATTCGCATTGAACATAGACCGGAAAATAGTTCTTCCAAACCCCTTGATCCCCCCAACGACTCCTTTTATAGACCCCGCTACCGGCGCGGGGTTCCGCGCCCCATTTCGTTATGGGGCAGGTCTTGCAACGGTTTCATGGGCGGTTAGCTCAGCGGTAGAGCACTTCGTTGACATCGAAGGGGTCACAAGTTCGATCCTTGTACCGCCCACCATGAATTCACTGTTCCGGACTTCCCGGGGCACCCGATTAACCCAGGCGCTGGCCACGTCTTTGATGAAGGCGCCGCAGATTGGAGACAGACCCATGAAGGTCAAGAACTCGCTCCGCTCGCTCAAGAACCGGCACCGTGATTGCCGGGTTGTGCGTCGCAAAGGCCGCGTCTACGTGATCAACAAGACGCAGCGCAAGTTCAAAGCACGCCAAGGCTGAGAACGGCACATTCCGAATAGAAAAACCGCGCTGACTCAGCGCGGTTTTTTTTGTTTTCGGCTGGTTCATGACCAGTCCCCGATCGCATCCCGATTTTCGAAACGTTCCCTTTCGCAGATACGCCCCGCCATCCACAGTGACAATTTGACCAACTAATTTTGTCGGAATTTCTTGCATCTTCCACGGAATCGTTTAATTGACCAAATCAGTCGGGTTATTGCCCGCAGCGTATTCTAATCTTGGGACACATCATGCTGAAATCCTCTACCTGTATCGCCGCCGCGCTGACGGCACTGATTGCGACTTCTGCAGCTGCCGAAGGTGAGCTGAACCTCTATTCCTCACGCCACTACGACACGGACGAACGTCTCTATTCCGACTTCGAAGAGGCCACCGGCATCACGATCAATCGCATTGAAGGCAAAGCTGACGAGCTGATCGCGCGCATGGGGGCCGAGGGCGCGAACTCTCCCGCTGACATTCTTCTGACCGTTGACACCTCGCGTCTGGCCCGTGCCAAGAATGCCGGCCTTCTGCAGGCCGTAGACAGCGCAACTCTGGAAGAGCGCATCCCGGCAAACCTGCAGGACGATGACAACCAGTGGTATGGCTTCTCGCAGCGCGCGCGGATTATCTTCTTCGATAAGGCCGAGGTGGCCAATCCGCCGACAACCTATCTGGATCTGGCTAAGCCCGAGTACAAAGGTCTGGTCTGCATCCGGTCGTCCAGCAACACCTATAACCAGACTCTGCTGGCCTCGATCATCACCAATCACGGGACCGAGGCCGCGAAGTCCTGGGCCGAAGGTGTCGTTGCCAACATGGCGCGTGACCCTCAGGGTGGTGACACCGATCAGCTGCGCGGCATCGTATCGGGCGAGTGCGAGATCGCCGTATCGAACTCTTACTACTTTGCGCGTGCGATCCGTAAGGATGTGAAAGGGCTCAGCGCCGACATCGATATGATAGGTGTGCAGTTCCCCGCACAGGATGCCGAGGGCGCGCATATGAACCTGTCGGGTGCAGGTGTGGCAGCGAACGCACCCAACAAGGACAACGCGGTCAAGTTCCTGGAATACCTGGCCAGCGATCAGGCGCAGGTTTATTTCTCAAACGGCAACGATGAATACCCCGCCGTAGAAGGCGCGGCGCTGGCCGAGAACGTGGCCGCGCTGGGTGAGTTCAAGGCCGACGAAGTGAACCTGTCCGAGGTTGCCAAGAACATCCCCGAAGCGCAGAAAATCTTTAACGAGGTTGGCTGGAAGTAAACTCCATCCCATTTGGACAATCGGAAGAGCGCGGCGCAAGCTGCGCTCTTTTTTTGTTTGCGTATGATTTTAATTTAACCAATAATCCCAAATATGATCATGATTCCCATATTTGCCCATGTTGGATGACCTTGCGCATCGTCTTGCCGCACGATTGAATGAGCTGCGGCAAGGTCGCGGCTGGTCGCTGGAGCAGCTGGCCGAACACAGCGGCATCAGCCGGGCGACCCTGTCGCGGATGGAAAAGGGCGAGGTCAGCCCGACGGCGGAAACGCTGGGCCGGTTATGTGCCGCCTATGGCCTGCCCATGTCGCGCCTGCTGATGATGGTCGAGGACAGTTTCGACCCCCGTGTACCCTTCGAACGCCAACCCGAATGGCGCGACCCCGAGACCGGTTTTACGCGCCGGTCGGTTTCGCCCCCGGCTTCTGGGCTGAGCGGCGAGGTGTTGGAGGGTCACCTGCCCCCCGGCACCGTGATCAGCTATGACACACCGCCCAAGCCGGGCCAGGAACATCATCTGATCCTGCTGGACGGCGGGCTGACGCTGACGGTGGATGGCACCGAACAAGTGCTGAGCGGCGGCGATTGCCTGCGCTATCACCTGTCAGGGCCCACCCGCTTCGAGACCGCACCCAACCGCGGCGCGCGGTATCTGTTGGTTCTGATATGATCACGCGCCTGAGCCCGACCTATTTTGAAGGCGCCCTGCCGGACCTGGCAAACATCCTGCACGCTTGCGTGCACACCGGGGCCAGCATCGGGTTCATCCTGCCGTTCTCGCAGGACGAAGCGCGCGCCTATTGGCAGGATCGCGTGTATCCAGACCTGCAATCTGAAACACTGGACCTGTTTGTCGCCTATGAGGCAGGGCGCATTCAAGGCACGGTGCAACTGATCCCCGCCGCCATGCCGAACCAACCCCATCGGGCGGATGTGGCCAAGCTGCTGGTCCATCCCGACGCCCGCCGTCGCGGGCTGGGCCGGGCCTTGATGACAACTCTGCAGGATCGCGCGGCTGAGCTGGGTAGAAGCACTTTGGTGCTGGATACGCGGAGCTCGGACCCATCGCGGCTGCTCTACCAATCGATGGGCTTTCAAATCGCCGGAGAAATCCCGAACTACTGCCGCAACCCGTTTGAGGATCGGCTGGAGCCCACCACCTACATGTACAAGGACCTGATCTAGCCGCCGGTTTTGCGCACATTGGCGGCAAAGCAATAACCAATTCCGTGAACGGTCTTGATAAAGGTCGGTGCAGCCGGATCGGGTTCAATCTTCTTGCGCAGGCGGGCAACGTGCACGTCGATGGTGCGGTCCCCAACGATGGTCTCGCGCCCGCGCGCCTTGTCCAGCAACTGATCGCGCGAGAACACCATATGCGGATTGGTGACAAAAGCTTGCAACACATCGAACTCTGTCGTGGTCAGGGCGGTGCTCTCCTCGGCGCCCTGCGCGATCAGGGTGCGCTCGTTTAGGTTCAGCACCCAGTCTCCGAAGGCGATCAGAGGCATCTCGGCCCCGTTGACCGGTTTGTCCTCGGGGCGGGCGCGGCGCAGAACGGTGCGGATACGGGCCAGAACCTCGCGCGCCTCGAAAGGTTTGGTGATGTAGTCATCTGCCCCGAATTCCAGCCCGACGACGCGGTCGAAGATCTCATCCCGACCGGACAGCACGATGATGGGAATGTTCGAACTGACCCTGAGTTCGCGCGTGATGTCGAACCCGTTGCGCCCGGGCAGGCCGATATCCAGCAGGATCAGATCAACCTCTTCCCGCGCAAGCACCGCATCCATGGCGGTGCCATCCGCCGCGCAAGAGACCTGACAGCCCTGCTTTTCCAGATAGCGCTGCAAGAAAGATGTGATCTGCGGATCGTCATCAACAACAAGGATATGTTCTTTGACCATACGGGCTTCCGAGCAGGCTGATTCAGCTGGCGCAAGAGTGTTGTAGCCGCAGGCGCTTTGACCTTGCAAGCGCTGGACAGAAAAGGTCATAGGGACAGCACCGCGTCAGAACCGGATAAAGTCCAGCGCCTCGCCGGCTGGCAGCGCCTGGGTCTCGGCGCGAATAACCGCCAGACCGTCCGCCTGCGCCAAGAGCGCAACCCGACCGCTATACGAAGCCGCCATCAGCCGTAGGCGCGGCGTGCCGTCGGGGGCGATCCCGTCGATGCGCACGGGGCGGTATTCCTGACGACCGGCACGACGCTCCAACGGCTCGGCCAGAACGGCGTGTTCCGGAGAGCGATCGGACCGGTGCAGACCGGCGCGGCGGGCCATCATTTGCGATCCGATGATCTGCCATGTGACATAGGCCGAAACCGGATTGCCGGGCAGGCCCACGTAAAGCGCATCGCCGCGACGGCCAAACATAATCGGTTTGCCGGGCTTCATGGCGACCTTCATCACATCGACCTCGCCGCCGATCTCGGCAAAGAGGCGTGGCATGTGATCTTCGTCGCCGACCGAGACGCCGCCGGTGGTGATGATCAGATCGGACGTCTCGCAAGCTTCGCGCAGGACCTGTTCCAGCAGCGCGGGCTTGTCCACAACGGGGCCACGGTCGGTCAGGTCGATCCACGGCTTGTCGAGCAGCGCCAGCAGCATATAGCGGTTCGAGTTGTAAATCTGACCCGGGCCGAGGTCTTCACCCGGCTGACGCAGTTCGCTGCCCGTCGAGAAGATGGTGACCTTGAGCTTGCGGTAGACTTTGACCTCTCCGTATCCCGACGAGGCCAGCGCGGCGGCTTCGCGCGCAGTGATCTCGCAACCACGCCGCAGGATGGGCGCACCGGCCTTCAGGTCTTCGCCCGCGCGGCGGATGTGCTGGCCGGGTTTGGGGCGGCGGCTAAAGCGGATGCGGTCCGGGGTCGCGTCACAGTCTTCCTGCATCAGCACCGCATCGAATTCGGGCGGCACCGGCGCGCCGGTGAAGATGCGCAGGGCGCTGCCTTGGGGCGCGTCATGTGCACCGCTATCTCCGGCGGCGATGCGCCCGGCGACGGGCAGTTCGAACAGCGGCCCCTCACCCAAATCGGCGGTTCGGAGCACATAGCCGTCCATCGCCGAATTATCAAAAGCGGGCATATCGACCTTGCTGGTGCAATCCTCGGCCAATACCCGACCGATGGCCTGCGTCAGCGGCAGCGTTTCGGTGTCCGTGAGGGGGTCAGCAACGGACAGCCCACGCCGCAGCGCGTCGTCAACGGTCAGGTACATATGGGCGTGGCGGTCGCAGGCGCATCCATCAGCCATTTTGGGCCTCCATATAGGCGAAGAGTTCTTCGAAACCGGCTTGCTCGGCCTCACCCAGCTTGGGCAGGTAGGCCTTGGCCTCTTCGAGGTTCGAGCTGGGGTCGCCAACGACCAGCAGCATCACCATGCCGTGGCGGCCATGCACACGGCAGCGGATGCCATAGACGCCCTCTTTCTCGAAGCTCACATCCATCTCGGGCTTGCCACGAATTTCAAAGCTGCGGGCACCAACGGGGATCATGCGGGTGATGGCGGTCACGGTATGCCGCCCGGTCGAGCCCTTGAAGCGCACGGTTGCCCCTGCGGGGACCTGCAGGAACCTGGGTTCGAACCGGAACGCATGGGCCGGGGTATCGGCGTTGAGGTCGATGATCTGATGCACCACCGCGACCTCGGGGATGTCGTCGGCCTGTGCGGCGGGGCCAAACGCGATGGCCCCCGCCAGGATCGCCGCAGTCAGTTTCAGCGATATGTTCATCGGTCCCTCCGGGGTTCACGCCGCCCGGGAGTCGGTCCCCAGCAGGTCGGCCAATGCACAGATCATCACCGGCCATTGCGCGCGGCGGCCTTCGTCGCGCAGTTCGGTCAGCAATTGGCGGCCAATGGACACCACCGCAGGCGCGCTGTCATTGACATAGGTCACAATCCGCTGCTCGGGGTTGGCCATCAGGAAGGGCACGATGGCCGCCCCCGCCTGATCGGGCGCGGTTTCCGACAAGAGCCGCATGGCCGCCTGCCGCACCGGGGCCGAGACATCATCCAACAGGCTGCGCGCCACGTCCGGGGTGCCGTCCCAGCGGGTCAGGATCTGCATTGCGTCGATGCGGAAGGCGGTATCTCCGGTTTTCACCATCGCCCGCAGCTTGCCGCGCAGGCTGTCCTGCGGCGGCAGATCGGCCTGTTGCAGCAGTTTCAGGGCCTGCAGCGAAAGGGACGAGTCGGTGTGCGACAGGCCCTTGGTAATCAGGTCCACCAGTTGATCCTGCTCCAGTTCCACACCGTTGCGGGTGACTGCGGCGGCCAGTGCCGAGAAGCCCTGTTGCGCGATCTCGGTCTCGGGGTCCTGCGCGATCTGGGCCAGCATGATCTGCATCCCCGGCACCTCACCCAGCAGACGGATGGCGGAGAGGCGGGTTTCCCACTCCAGCGCTTCGGCATTGTCGTCCAGCGCGACGCGGCGGCGTTTGGGGTGGCGGGTGGCCTTGGCCAGCAGCGCCTGTTCGCGGGGGGTCAGCGGTTGCACCTCATCCTCTTGCGCCTCCTGCGTCATTTCCGCCGCGATGGCGTCGTGACCGAGGATCGCGCCGAGGCTTGAGGTCGGGCCGTTCTCACCGCCTTCCGAGACATCCAGCCCGGCCTCTTCCAGCGCGGCGATGTCGGTTTGCGGGGTCTCTTCTTCCGGAGTTTCCTCGGCGGCCATGGGCATGGGGGCCAGCGCGAAGGACAGCAGCAATTCGCGGCCCTGTTGTTGGTTCACATGCGGGCGGTCCGTATCGGTGACGATCATCGCCAGAGATGCGATGGCCTTCAGCCGCACCGACCGGAAGGGCGCGCGGCAGGCGCGTTGCAGCCATTCCGCCGCCTCGCGCAAGGGCGAGGTCGCCAGCGCGTCGACGATGGCCCATTGGATACGCTCGGCCTTGAGGTCGTCCGCATCGACCGAAAACAGCGCGTTCAGCCGGTCGGCCACAAGGTCCGGGGCCAGCGCCGCCAGCAGGCCCAGCGCTTGCGCGGACACCTCGGGCTGTTGACCGGTGGCGAGGAAATCCAGCACCTGCCAGCGCAGGTCCTCTTGGTCGGCAATAGGCGTGTCGCGGTCCAGCCGATCCAGCAGCGCCAGCTGCACCTTGGCACCAGGGTCGCGCATCATGCGGTCCAGCAGTTCGGGTTCGGAGAAGCCGGACTGGTTCAGCGCCGCGATGCGAATATCTTCGACCGCATCCGTCAGCGCCTGTTCGACCAGCGCGGGATCGCCGGGCATCAGGGCCTCATAGGCGATCAGGCGCACGGCGCCGTCCTTGTCGGCGATGGCCTTGCGTAGGATCGCTTCGGCTTCGGCCCCGCCGATGGTGGCCAGCGTGCGCAAGGCGCGGTGGCGCAGGCGGCGGTTTTGGGATTGGGCGAACACGCCCAGCGTCGGCACAGCGGGCTGGCCGATCCGGCCCAGCGCCTCGCACGCCACATCGCCCAGCTCTTGCCCGTCTTCGTCCATCAGCGCCATGACGATGGGCTCAATGGCGGCAGCGTCGCCCATGCGACCCAGCGCCTTGATGGCTGCGATCTGGGTGTCCAGCCAGTCGTCCCATTCGTCTTGATGCAGCTCGTCCTCGTCCCACGTGATGTCCTCGCCGCGTCCAGTCACAAGGGTGCGCAGGTAGGGTGCGGCATCTTCGGACTTCAATTCGGCCAGAGCGGTCACGCAGGCCAGCTTCACCTCGCCGCAAGGATCGTGGATCAGGTTTTCCAGCAGTTGCGGTGCTGCGTCCTGAACGCCCAGCGCGCCCAGCGCCTGCGCCGCGTCCTGGCGCACGTCTTCGTCATCGTCCAGCAGCGCCTCGACCAGTGCGGGGCTGTTGGCGGCACCAATGGCGGTCAGGGCCTGAATGGCGCGCAGGCGGATCACGTCATAGTCGGATTTTGCGTAGTCCGAGAACAGGCTGATGGCCTCATCTCGCAGGGCGGTATCGGAATGCATGTTCATATCGGGTCTGCCATGTTTTGCGTTGGGAGAGGTTGGGTGAAAGTGGAAGGCAGGTTTCCCAACCGAAGCCTGCCTTCCATGTGGTCCCTTCTGCAGTGGGACCAGACCCGGGGGGCGGCATGGCGACCGCCCCCCGGAAAGACATCAGGCGATGTCGCGCGGTGCGAAGGACATCGTGCGGAACGAGGTCTTGTAGGGGCTCGGCCCCAGTTTCCGCAGCTTGGCAACGCCCATCTTGTAGTTGTAGTTGCCGCTGATCCAGTCGACGATCCGGCCCTCAAGCGCGTTTGCGGGCTGCTGCATGTGCAGGAAGTCCATGTAAACAACGCTTTTCTTGATGGCGGGCGTGACCATGGCCACGGCGGTGATCGCCGCTTTGGTCAGTTCGATATGCCCGTTCTCCATCAGTTTCGAGAACTGGAAGTCGTCGCCTTCCACACCCAGCAGCGTGGTCTTGTTGCCCGGAACACGTTCCGAATAGACCATCACATAGTCGCCGCTTTCGATGCCACGTTCAGCCGCATCATCGGGGTGAATCTCAACCCAGTTTTCCGGCCAGCGCTGCACGATATACGGGCGGCGACGGTCGTCAAAGCCGGACTGCCAGCGTTCGTTGATCCGACCGGAGGTCGCCCACAACTCGCCTTCTTCCTTGTTGGGTTTCAGCCATTCCCAATAGTCCGAGAACAGGTTCCACGGCGATTTCTGGATGTTGCACTTGCCGGTCTGACTGTTGAAATGCGTCAGCTTCTTGTTGAACACATCCGCACCAGCCGCACCGGTCTCGGGCAGTTCGCGGGTTGTGTCGTGCAGACGCTTGGTTTCAATCAGCGTGACGCCATCGGCATCCAGCATGACCGGGCATTGCACACCGTCGGTGCCGAACTCACGGACCTTCTGGTGCAGGGTCTTGCCCTCTTTCTTGGCCAGACGGTGCACCGCGTGGAAGTCCTTGCGCGACCCGCGGGTAAAGCGCACGGCCTCTTCCGCGACTTCGTTCGAGTTCTGCCAGTCGAACCCGTCAAAGCCCATCCGCTGTGCCAGTTGCGCAATGATCCACCAGTCGGGCTTCGCCGCACCGGGGGCATCATAGAACTTCTGGTACAGCCGCAGACGGCGTTCGCCGTTGGCGCGCAGGAAGTCTTCTTCGCCCCAGGTTGCTGCGGGGAACACGATGTCGGCGTAGCGGTTGCCGATCGGGTCCTGCAAATAGATGTCCTGGTTGATCACCACCATACCGCCGCTGTCGGCACGGGCCTTCAGCGTGTCGATCATCTCTTGCTTATCGAAGCTGGCGATCTGGTGCGGGTTGCGGACGGTCAGTTCCTCGAACTTGTCGGCCAGTTGCTGCGAACCACACATGGATTGGATCCATGTGGTGCCGATCACATGGGCCATACGGGTATGACCTGCGATCAGATACCGGTCGGTATCCATAGCGCGGCGACGGCGACCGGGCAGTTTCTCGGGCGATTTGTTGCGCGGGTATTTCCCGCCCTTCACGCCGCCCCGCTGGTGACCACCGGCCCGGCCAATGACCTGACCCGGACGACCGCCACAGCCACAGATGATACCCAGAGCCGAGATCGCCTGCGTGTTGCCGGTGTTGTTGGACCAGTAGAACCCTTTCTCGATCATGACCGAGGTTTTGGGTCGCGTGCCATCCGCCTTGGGTTTGGCCAGCCATTCGGCGGCAGTATAGATTTTCTGCACGTCGATTTCGGCCATGGCGGCAGCATTTTCAGGCGAGAACTCGTCTTGCGACAGCAGCCACTCTTTCCAGTCCTCAAACCCTGCGGTCTGGAACTTGCCCCAAGTCGTCCGCCACTGCCATGGCGTGTTGCGGGTGCCCTGACCAAAGCCGGACGAGCTCTCCCACTTGTTATTGACCCATTTCTTGATCCAGTCGCTGTCTTCCCAGCCATTTTCCACGATGACGCGGGCGATGGCGTTGACGACCAGCAGGTCGGTACCGGGCAGAACGTCGATATGCAGACCGCCCATTTTCTCAGCATGGGCCACACCGGCAGACCGGCGCGGGATCAGATAGATTTCCTTCTGACCGTTCTGCATCCCCTTCATCATCCACTGGGTATAGAGGATGGTCTTGGTCTCGTACGGGTCGGTGCCGCAGACCAGAAGGGTTTCCGCATCCCGCCAGTCTTCATACGACGGGCCGAAGTTGTCGAAACCCGCGTCCCGGAAACCGGGGGTTGAGGTCACGTCGGACGGCGTGTCGTGGAAGGTGAAGTTCGCGGTGTTGATATGACGCAGCGCGTATTTCGAGATCGCATAGGTGTTCTCGATGTACTGATAGCTGAAGGTTTTCACACCATAAGCATTGGTGCCGTGTTTGGCGATGACGTGGTTGCCCACCTCAGCCGCCACATCCAGCGCCAGATCCCACGGTACCGGCATCAGCGTGCCATAGATCCGCATCAGCGGTGTCTTCAGACGGTCACGAGTCGGTGTCTGCGGGTTATAGCATTTCTGCGCGATACACCCGCCCCGCAAGGAGCTGTCGCCGTCGGTGTTGACGTATTGCGTGTCCTTGTCAGGGATGATGACGACGTGGTGCGGCTGACCTTTGTGCAGAACGATGTTGTGCTGGTTCGGCGCGACCCATGCACCCAGCGGTGCAACGGGAAAATCCTCGCCAAAGGCGTTTTCGTCCGCAGTTGGGCCACCGGGTTTGGCCGTCACGGGCCAGCGGTAGACTTTGTAACCACAGGCCACGATGCAGTAGTCGCAGGCGGTCGAGATGACCTCGGCCCCTTTGGGCGGCAGCGGGACGTTGGTTTCGGGTACGTAATACGGGGTTGCCATGATTCCGTTTCCCTTATGCAATGAGGTTGTCGTAACGGCCGTAGATCAGGCCGAACATGCCAACGGCGTAGATATCGTCACCGTCCAGTTCCAAAAGGACCTGCGGCAGCGACTGATAGGCTTGCCCCGAGACGAGGATGCCGTGCCGTGTCACGTCATAGGTGGACAGGTGCAGCGGGCACGGGCCCAGCACCTTATGTTCAGGCTTGTAGCTGTCATACATCGACCCGCCCTGGTGGGTGCAGGTGAGGTTGAAGGCCACAACGTCCTTTTGCGGACCAATGCCGCCGCCGCTTTCCACGCCGGTCTTGACCAGGATCGAGTCCGAATAATCGCCCTCATCGGGGTAGTAGAACTCGACCGGGACATCCTGTTCCAGTTCGGACAGTTTGCCGATCAGCTTGCGCGGATAGGTCGATACAAGTGCGGGCACCTGTTCAGCCTGACCGTGACGTGTGGGCATGGCCACCATCACGGCAAAGGTTGTTGCGCCCGAGGCGAACAGGAACTGGCGGCGGTTCACGGTGCAGGCCTTTTTGGCCTCACCCGAACAGCTGCATCCGGTTGCGTTATGATCTTTCATGACGCTTACTCCTCTGCTGCCGCCGGAAGCGGCTGGTAATCCGGCAGATCAGGTTCTTCGACCAAGATCTCGTCTCCGGACAGGGATTTCAGGAAGGCCACCAGATCCGCTTTTTCCTGATCGTTCAGGCCAAGCGGCTGGATCAGATCGGATTTGGTTGCTGCGAATTCATTCTCGCCGCCGCCCTGGTTGTAGAACTCGACCACATCCTCGAGCGTCTCCAACATGCCGTTATGCATGTAGGGTTCGGTATAGAGGGTGTAGCGCAACGAAGGCGTGCGGAACTTGCCCAGATCAGCCTTTTCCTTGGTGCGGAAATAGAAGCCGGGGTCGTCCTTGGTGTGGCGATAGAAATCCTCGGTCGAGCCTTTTGAATAAAGCTCATACCGGAAGGTGATCTGCGCCAGACCGTCATCTTCCCAGCCGCTATAGGGCGGAACGCCGGTGTTGTAGTATTTCTCATCCGACAACAGCGCACCGTTGTGGCATTCGGAACATTGGGCCTTGCCGGTGAACAGCTCCAGCCCGCGTTTCTGTTCGTCGGTCAGCGCCGCATCATCCCCGCGCAGGTAGTTGTCGAAGGGCGTGTCGGTCTGAACGATGGTGCGTTCAAACGCGGCGATGGCCCGCCATGCGTTGCCGATGCGCGGCCACTGATCGCCGAAGACATCGTTAAAGCGTTCGACATATTCGGGGACAAAGGCCAGACGGGCCTCCATCATGTCGGCCTCGCCATTACCGGCAACCGCACCACCAGCGGCAGATTTGGCCTGGCTTTCAAGGCTTTTACTTGAACCCGCCCAGAACAGTTTTCCGTAATAGGCCGAGTTCACGATGGTCTGACTGTTGCGCCAGTGGGTCGTGCCGGGATAGCCGAACGAAATCGGTGCCTCGACGTCCCAGCCCACATCGGGCAGGTGACAGGCCGAACAGGGCGTTGTCTCATTCCCGCCCAGACGCGGATCGAAGAACAGCATTTTGCCCAGTTCGATCTTGGCCTCGGTCTGCGGGTTGTCCAGCGGAATTGGAGGCTCGCCCAGCGCCACCAGCGGCGCATCGGGGTCAGGGTCTGCCCCGCCGATACCGGCCTCAATCTCCATACTGTCCGCAGCAAACGCTTGCGAACCGATGGCGGCAAACAAGGCAGCGGTGGCGATTGTGCCTGAAAGGTAAGACTTAAGGTCTTTCATGGGTCCACTCCTCAGTTTGTCGTTTCGCGCCAGTTTTCGATCGGCGCATAATCCGTATCGATGTCCTCGGCGACGAAGTCAGGACCGGTCAGCGGCGCGCCGGACAGAGCCTTAAGGAAGGCCACCAGCTGTGCTTGTTCGGTCTCGTTGAGGCCAAGCGGCTTGATGCGCGGATCCTTGTTCTCATCATCACCGCCACCGGCGTTGTAGAAGGCCACCACGTCTTCGAGCGTTTCCATCGTGCCGTTGTGCATATACGGAGCGGTATAGGTCAGCTCACGCAGTGTGGGGGTCATGAAGGTGCCGAAAGTGTCGGCGGTGTGGGTGCGGATATAGGCACCGGGATCGGCACGCAGGTTCATGTAATTCTCGACGCCGAGGAATTTCATCATCGTCACGAAGGTGATGTGACGTGTCGGGTCCGCCCAGATGTCGGGATTGTCGCCAACGCCGATATTGTGCGGCAGGTCATCCGTGAACCGCTCGCCCGAGTGGCACGAATTACAGCCGCTGGCGTTGAACAGCTCATAGCCTGCCTTCGCCTCGTCCGACATCTCGCCTGAATCAAACGGTGCGCCGCGCGAGATCAGGGTTTTCAGATATTCCGGGATCGCGTTGCGGACACCACCGTTCGAAGGCTCGCCAAATCCGGCGGCTTCGAACATCTCGACATAGATCGGGTCCTGCTTGATGCGTTCCTGCATCAGACGCATGTCCATGTTCATCAGATAGGTCTCGGTGATGCTTTCGCGGGTCACGTCGTTGAGGTTGGTGCCTATGCGCCCGTCATGGAACCACGCGGCGCGCTTGGCGCTGTTGATCAGCGTCGGCACGTTGCGGAAATGCAGGTTGCCGGTATAGGCATCCGACAGGGCCTGCCCGTCGGTGAACCCGTTTTCCGGCTGGTGGCAACTGGCACAGGCCAGCGCGCCGTCGCCCGACAGGCGCGGATCAAAGAAAAGTCGTTTGCCAAGTGCCGCCTTGGCAGGATCGAACTCAATGGCTTCTACCGGGCCCGGCTCATCCGCCTGGGCCTGGTGAACCGGGAACGCGACGCCCATCGTCAGCAGCGAAACTGTCGAAAGCGCCGAGAACCATGTTCTGGCTTTGGTCATCATCTAAAAGCCCCTTTTTCGCTATTCCGATCACTCGGTTTGGACGAGGATCGGCTAAGCGAAACCTAAGGGGCAGATGTTTCGTGGTGATTTGATCAGGGTTAAAGACCGTGAAAAGATGTTAAGAAATGTAACGACGCCTAGCCAACCGAAGCCCGGATAAACCTTGCAAGCTGTTGTATTTCTATCGGTTTTTGCGCCATTATAAGATTATCGGCGTTTGACAACTTATCCATGTCATCGAAATAACTACTGATCAGAATCGCCGGAACATCACCGCGTGCATCCCGGGCCGAGTCGATCAGACCTGTCCCCATAAGCCCGGGCATTTTGAGGTCGGTCACAATCACATCATAGCTGTCAGGTGCCGCTTCAAACGCATCCTTTGCTTTCAGGGGGTCGGAATACGCCTCGACCCGATACCCGTAGCGGGTCAGTAAGGTGCGGGTTACGTAAAGTACGTTTTCGTCATCATCGACCAACAAGACCCGCTCTTGTCCGGTAATCGCCGCGACCTCGGCTTGTTCGGTCTGGTTGAGTGCAGGCATGAGCGGGTAGAACAGACTGAAGAGGGTGCCCTCGCCGGGTGCGGACTGTAGCTCGACCCGGCCATGACATTCTTCGACGCTGTTGCGAACGATGGTCAGGCCAAGACCGGTCCCTTTACCCACCGGCTTGGTCGAGAAAAATGGCTCGAATACCTGCTGCTGCAACTCGGCCGACATGCCGGGGCCGGTGTCCTGGACATCCAGGCGGATGACCCCGATGGCCTCGTCCGGAAGATCATCCAGCGCATCGCTTTCTGCCTTGGAGATGCGCAGCACAACTTCACCGGGTTGATCGCCCATCGCCTCGAAAGCATTGTGGCAAAGGTTCAGCAGGGTCTGGAAGAACAAGGTCCCGTCAAAATCCGAGAACGCCTGGTCGAGGTCGACGTCAAATCGCGTTTCGACATTTGGCGGCGCGGATACCGATATCAGATCCAGCGCCTCTTGCGTGGCCTTGACCATATCACCGCGCGTCGGGTTGCGCGGGCGCTGTCGGGCGAAAGTGAGCATCTTGCGCACCAAAGCCTGTGCCCGGCGTGCGGCGATGCGAATATGGTTGACCGACGTCTGGATGTCGGCGTTCTCATCTGCATCCATCTCGATCAGATCGGCGTTTCCGGTAATGCTCATGAGCACGTTGTTGAAATCATGCGCGACCGAGCCCGCCAGAATGCCAACGCCTTCCATTTTCTGGACTTGCGCAAATTGCTCGTTTGTACGGCGCGCCTCGGTCAGGTCCTCGCCGATGCCAATATAGTGCGTGATCGTCCCATCCTGCCCAACCAACGGAAAGATGGCTGTCGAGACCCAGTAGTGTGTTCCATCCTTGCGCAGGTTCCGAAAAACCCCGTACCAGCTCTGGCCATGCGCCAGACGCTCTTTCAGATCGCTATAGACGCCCTGCCCGGAATGGCCTGATTGAAGCATGCGCGGCGTATGGCCATACACTTCGTCCGAAGTATAACCGCTAAGCTCAAAGAACTTGCGGTTGGCGTACTCGATCTTCAGATCCGTGTCGGTGATCAGGATCGAAGCCGGGCTTTGTTCAACAGCGCGCGCCAGTTTGCGTTCCGCCAACTCGACCTGTTCGCGCAGCGCAAGCTCTGTCTGCAAGCGGTGATTGGTGCGCAGGATGTTCGCAATCAGCAAGGTCGTCAAAACCGCAATCACACCCACGACGACGATCAAACCGACCAGCAGGACCGAGAAGTTGCGCACCAGCCGTTCGCCATCGGAAAACGCGCGCACCATCCCGGTGAGGCTGCGATCGCGCTCGGCGATCCAGAGTTGCTCCAAAGTCGCCAGCGCCGCCAGCGCATCGCTGTCATCGACCCGGACAAGCGCATCAATTTCCTCGGCGTTCAGCCCTGCCGCAATGCCCGCTTCGATGCGGGGGACGTTGCCGATGTACTCATGAGCCACGTCCTCGATCCGCTTCAGGGCCTGCAACTCGCCGGCAGAGGGGTTCGCCGCGCGATAGGCTTCGATCGTGTCCAGCAGATTGTCAGATTGCTGCCGCAGGGTTGGGCCATATTCTGGGTCATGGCGCAGCACATAGTTCTTGAAGTTGTGAATCAGACCGCCATAGCCGAAATACTCGCGGATATCGGAAATCCAGTATCCGCGCGGTGTGGTTTCGGACGAATAGCTTTGCCAAGCTTGCCGCATATCCCCAATGCGCCCACCGGTCTCACGTGACATATACAGAAACGCTGACAGGATCACCAACAATGCCACGCCGATACCGAACGCAACCGCAAGCAGGCGTCTGAGGTAAGTCTTCGGCGATTCGGTCTCGTCGGTCATGTCTGCGCCAGCCTCGGGTTTGGACCTGCGTTCATGTGTTGACGCGTTGTGGCCGCCAGCGTGTTCTTTCGCAATATCCGGTCGCTGCGGCCCTTGCGCGCGGCCTAAACGTCGATATCCAGTGCCAGCGCGTGGATACGCGGCACGATATCGCCCAGTGCCTTATGTACGGACCGATGACGCGCCACGCGGGACTGCCCTGCAAAGGCCGCCGCACGAATACGCACGTTAAAGTGGCTTTCGCCGCCTTCCTGATAGCCAGCATGACCGCGATGGCTTTCGCTGTCATCAACCACCTCCAGCTCGCGCGGATCGAAGGCCACCTGCAGGCGATCATGGATTTCCTTGGTCACGCTCATTTTTGTGCTCAGCAGCAAATTAATTGCCGCCCCCCTCTTCTACTTTCGGCTCCTTAGATTAAACTGCTGCCTCCGAGTCGAAAAGATGCGTTCGTGAGGTTGAGCAGATGGTAAAGTCAGATCCCTTCGGATTCGATATGTCCGTGTCCAGCGCCAAGAAAAAGAAGCCGCGCGGGCGCCGGGGGATGTCGGGTGCGTCCGAAACCTCGACCCGAATCTGCGACCATGAGGGGTGCGAAGAGGCCGGAAAGTTCCGCGCGCCCAAGGCCCCGGATGTTCTGGATGACTTCTTCTGGTTCTGCCAGCAGCACGTGCGTGAATATAACCAGAAATGGAATTTCTTCGACGGCACCACCGAGGCCGAATTGAACGCGCAGCGATCCAAAGACAAGGTCTGGGAGCGTGAGACCAAACCCATGGGCGACCCCGAGGCCCGCGCCTGGGCCCGTCTGGGCATCGAGGACCCGCATCAGGTTCTGGGCGAGAACGCCACCAAGAACCCTGGCCGCGCCAATTCCGGCGGCCGCCGCCTGCCCCCCACCGAACGCCGCGCCATCGAGATCCTCGAGGCGCAGGACAGCTGGTCCAAAGCCGAGATCCGCAAGGCCTATAAGAAACTGATCAAGGTGCTGCACCCGGATATGAACGGCGGCGACCGGTCACAGGAAGAACAGCTGCAAGAGGTCGTCTGGGCCTGGGATCAGATCAAGGACAGCCGGAGCTTCAAGTAAGCCACCAGACTAGGCGTCTTGATCTGTCGGACCTTCGCCGGGACCCTCTTGTCTGGTGCCAAGCCCCACTGAATTCAACTTGCGGTCCCCTGAATTCGGGTCGATCATATAGTACAGGAACACCGGGTGCTCGTGGCGCAGGATGTCGTACCAATACGCGAAATCATCTGCCAGTATGCGGGCCCTCAGCGTGTCGTTGTGAACAGCTCCAATCGTGTCGGGGAACATAGCAGGGTAGAAGTGAATCCACCCTTCTGCGACGTCTCCATGTATCGGATTTCCTGTCAGATGCAGCTGAAACTTCGCTGCGCTGGGGTTTCGAAGGTTGGTGCTGGTAGAAACCCGGTATTTCTGAATACTCATAATGCTCATCGCTGTCCCCTTTCCCGGCGGATCCCGATCGGATCGTTTGTGCCAGTGCGTCATCACTTTTATGACAATAGCATATTGTCGGGCCTCGACCTCAGACCGGGCAAGGCGTCTGACCAAGGGCGGTGTTTGGCCTCGGCTCTCGAAACCACGCATCGCCGGAATGAAGTCGCCTCTTTCCCTTGCCCTTGCCCGCAATATGTTGCACCACACACGGGTTCAAACCCGGTGAACGGGCCAAAGGATAAGGACAAGGCGCATGGCTGACGGATCGATCGACATCAACGCAAAGCCGACCGAGGATATCTCGGTCCGTGACGTGTTCGGCATTGACAGCGACATGGCGGTCAAGGGCTTTGCCGAGCGCAGTGATCGTGTCCCGGCCATTGACCACACCTATAAGTTCGACCCCGAGACCACGCTGGCGATTCTGGCCGGGTTCACCCATAACCGCCGGGTGATGATCCAGGGCTATCACGGCACCGGGAAATCGACCCATATCGAACAGGTCGCCGCGCGACTGAACTGGCCTGCGGTGCGTGTGAACCTCGACAGCCATATCAGCCGGATCGATCTGATCGGTAAGGATGCAATCAAGCTGCGCGATGGCAAGCAAGTGACTGAATTCCACGAGGGCATTCTACCCTGGGCCCTGCGCAACCCGGTGGCCATCGTGTTCGACGAATATGATGCGGGCCGGGCGGATGTGATGTTCGTGATCCAGCGCGTGCTGGAGCATGACGGCAAGCTGACCCTGCTGGACCAGAACGAGATCATTACGCCGAACCCCAACTTCCGCCTGTTCGCCACCGCGAACACCGTGGGTCTGGGCGATACGACCGGCCTGTATCACGGGACGCAACAGATCAACCAGGCGCAGATGGACCGGTGGTCGCTGGTTTCGACGCTGAACTACCTCAGCCACGATGCCGAGACGATGATCGTTTTGTCGAAGGCACCGCATTACAACACCGAGAAGGGCCGCAAGACCGTCAGCCAGATGGTGACGGTGGCCGATCTGACTCGGACGGCGTTCATGAATGGTGATCTGTCGACGGTGATGAGCCCGCGGACCGTGATCAACTGGGCGCAGAATGCCGAGATTTTCCGCGATGTCGGCTACGCTTTCCGCCTGTCTTTCCTGAACAAATGTGACGAGTTGGAGCGCCAGACGGTCGCCGAGTTCTATCAGCGTTGTTTTGATGAGGAATTGCCTGAAAGTGCGGCGTCTGCGAGTTTGGGATAGCGCACTGAATTGCGCCCGTATCGGGCGCAATGCCTCCGGCGGGGATATTTTTGGCCAGATGAAGGGGGATCCGGTTTCACTTTGAGGCACCGGATCGCTGCAGCACAAAGGGCGTCTGAACATGGTGCAGAAGAACGACAATCCTGCTGATCCGTTCAAGAAGGCCTTGGCCGAGGCCACCAAGGTGATGGCCGATGACCCCGAGTTGAACGTGACCTATACGGTTGATCCGTCGGGCATGACGGGTGAGTCGATGCGACTGCCCCAGGTCTCGCGGCGGATGACGCGGGAAGAGGTTCTGCTTGCCCGCGGGACGGCGGATGCCTTGGCTTTGCAGCGCAAATACCATGATGACGCGACCCATGCGCGCTATGCGCCTCCGGGAGATATGGCGCGCGATTTGTATGAGGCCATGGAGGTGGCCCGGTGCGAGGCGATGGGTGCACGAGACATGCCAGGGACCGCGTCGAATATCGATGTCAAGATAGGGCATGAGGCGATCCGGCGTGGCTATGATCAATGCAAGCAGCCTGCTGATGCGCCTTTGGCCGTTGCCGCCGGTTACCTGATCCGGCATTTGGCGACGGGGCGGGACATGCCGCCTGCCGCCGAGAACGTCATGAATCTGTGGCGCGGGTTTATCGAAGAACAGGCCGGTGGTGTGTTGGAAAACCTCGACGAGGTGCTCTCGGATCAGGCCGAGTTTGCCAAGTTCGCGCGGCAGATGATCAAGGATCTGGGCTATGGCGACCAGCTGGGCGATGACCCCGATGAGTTGGATGACGAGCAGGAAGATCAGGCCGAGGACGACGCCGAGGAACAGCCGGACCCCGACAGCACCGGGCAGGATGATCAGGACGAACAAGACGCAGACGCGACGCCTGAGCAGACTCAGGAAGAGCAGCAGGATCAGTCTCAGGCCCAGGTCTCGATGGATGAGATGGCCGATGAGGAGATGGGTGAAGAGGCGGAGATGCCCGGAGGAGAAGCTCCGCTGGAACCCCCTGCCCCACCGCCAGCGTCCGAGGCCGATCCGGATTACAAGGTTTATCTGAACACCCATGACGAAGAGATCGCGGCTGAGGATCTTGCGGAACCGGCCGAGTTGGAGCGGTTGCGGGCCTATCTGGACCAGCAGCTGGAGCCGTTGAAAGGCGCAGTGAGTCGTCTGGCCAACAAGCTGCAACGCCGGTTGCAGGCGCAGCAGAACCGAAGCTGGGAATTCGACCGCGAGGAAGGCATTCTGGATGCCGGGCGTCTGGCGCGGGTTGTCGCCAACCCCACCACCCCGCTGAGCTTTAAGGTCGAAAAGGATACCGAGTTTCGCGACACAGTGGTGACCCTGCTGCTGGACAATTCGGGATCGATGCGAGGGCGTCCTATCTCAATTGCTGCGATCTGCGCCGATGTTCTGGCGCGCACGCTGGAACGCTGCAACGTGAAGGTCGAAATTCTGGGCTTTACCACGCGGGCGTGGAAGGGCGGACAGGCGCGTGAAGCGTGGCTTAACGATGGGCGCCCGCAACAGCCGGGGCGTCTGAACGATCTACGCCACATCATCTACAAGGGCGCGGACGCGCCTTGGCGGCGGGCCCGGGACAATCTGGGTCTGATGATGAAAGAAGGGCTGCTGAAGGAAAACATCGACGGCGAGGCGCTGGAATGGGCACATCGGCGGATGCTGGCCCGGCGTGAACAGCGCAAGATACTGATGGTGATTTCGGATGGCGCTCCGGTCGATGATTCAACGTTGAGCGTGAACCCCGCGAATTATCTTGAGAAACATCTGCGCGACGTGATTGCGATGGTGGAAAAGCGCAAGATGGTTGAGCTGCTGGCTATCGGGATTGGCCATGATGTGACGCGGTATTATGACCGTGCGGTAACGATCACCGACGTGGAACAGCTGGCCGGAGCCATGACCGAGCAACTGGCGGCGTTGTTCGACAGTGATCCACGGGCGCGCGCACGGGTTATGGGAATGAAGCGGGCCAGTTGACGACTCGTCTTTGGGGATGAACGCTTAGAAGCATCTTTTTCCGACGCGAGATTGATCGATGGCTGCACGCTGTCTAGGGCCGCAGCGCTGCCTCGACGGGCTGAAACATCGGCCGTTCTGTTGTCTTTTTTGTGGATTGTATAGCGGTGACATGCGGCGCGATTGAACGCGCTAGGCAGATAATTGACGAAACGCGACCCTCTAAGACTGTTCTGTCGCAACGCTGCCGATGTCGCCTCAATCGCGCATTCATTGTGGGATGAGGATGCCTATCGCGCGCGCCTTCAGATACCGCATGGCGTTCCGGTAAGCGACGACCAACAGAGCATCTGGACGCTGGACATTTCTTGGCGCAGGCCGCAGGTTTGCGCGCAGCAAGACCGACGCATGAGGCCCCTTGATGTTCCAGAGTTTCGAAGTGACTGCGCGCCCTGAACAGGGCCCGCCGCGGCTGGCCGCATTGCGGGCCGAGATGGCACGTGAAGGTTTGGATGGTTTCCTGATTCCCCGTGCCGATGCACATCAGGGTGAGTATGTGGCGCCTCGGGACGAACGACTGGCATGGCTGACCGGCTTTACCGGGTCTGCAGGGTTTTGCGCTGCGTTGACCCATGTCGCTGGTGTTTTCATCGATGGCCGCTATCGCACTCAGGTGAAGGCGCAAGTTGCCGCAGACTACACTCCGGTCCCGTGGCCGGATGTCAGCCTGAGCGCATGGTTGAAAGAACAGTTACCAAATGGCGGCAAGGTTGGCTTTGATCCCTGGCTGCACGCCCAAGGACAGATCGCCAGCGCACAGAAGGATCTTGAAGGCAGCGGCATCACCTTGGTGCGATGCGAAAATCTGGTCGACCGGGTTTGGGGCGATCAGCCCGCCCCGCCCATGAACCCTGCAAAAGCCCACCCGCTTGAGTTCGCTGGGGAAAGTGCGGACAGCAAGATCAACCGTCTGGCCAAGGTTCTGGCAGCCGCCGGTCGATCCGCGGCAGTGATCACGTTACCGGACTCGATCATGTGGCTGCTGAACATCCGTGGCTCGGACATCGCTTACAATCCGGTCGCCCATGGGTTTGTCATTCTGCACAGCGATGGGCGTGTCGACCTGTTCATGGCCGCTGTCAAACTGTCCGAAGTGGCGGATCACCTGGGATCTCAGGTGACGCAGCACGAACCCGAAGCGTTTCTTGCGGCCGTTGAGGCGCTGGAGGGCGCAGTTCAGGTTGATCCGAACACCGTGCCGCAGATCGTCGCCGATGCGCTGGGGGATCGAATGGTCGATGGCGGCGATCCCTGCGCCCTGCCCAAGGCTTGCAAAAACCCCGCCGAGATCGCCGGAAGCGCCGAGGCACATCTGCGCGATGCGGCTGCCGTCATCGAACTGCTCTGCTGGCTCGACGCGCAAACACCGGGCAGCCTGACCGAAACGCAGGTCGTGTCGTGCCTGGAAGAGAGCCGCCGCCGGGACAATGCGCTGCAGGATATCTCGTTCGATACGATTGCGGGCACCGGACCGAATGGTGCCATCATGCATTATCGCGTGACCGACGAAACCGACAGCCGGCTGGAGGATGGTCATCTGCTCGTGCTGGACAGTGGCGGGCAGTATCTGGATGGCACCACGGATATCACTCGGACCATCGCCATCGGTGAGGTAGGCGACGAAGAAAAGACCTGTTTCACCCGCGTGCTGAAAGGCATGATCGCCATGTCGATGCTGCGCTGGCCCGTCGGTATGGCCGGGCGCGATATCGAATGCGTGGCCCGCCTCCCGCTCTGGTTGGCGGGACAGGATTTCAATCACGGGGTGGGACATGGCGTGGGCGCTTACCTCAGCGTGCACGAGGGCCCTCAGCGTCTGTCACGGGTCAGCCATGTGCCGCTTGAGCCGGGTATGATCCTGTCCAATGAACCCGGATACTACCGCGAGGGCGCGTTTGGCATTCGTCTGGAAAACCTCGTGGTGGTGGAAGAGGCCCCTGCATTGCCCGGTGGCGATGACGAGCGGGCCATGTTGCAGTGGCGGACGTTGACTTACGTGCCTGTCGACCGGCGTTTGATCGTGGTCGATATGCTGACCCGCGAAGAACGCGCGTGGCTGAACGCCTATCATCAAGACGTTGCGGAAAAGATCCGCCCACGGCTGGGCGAAGCCGCTCAACTGTGGTTGGATGCCGCAACTGTACCGGTCTGACACCAGATTGTTACATAAACTGGGCAAGGGGTAAGCCCGCACAAGACCAGGGAAGGAGTAGACATGACCAATCAGATCACGATCCGCAAAGCAGCAGGCAAATGGAGCGTCCGGTCAGGCGGTGCCATTCTGGGCGAGACCAACGCCGCACTTGAGCTGCTGGACGGAGATAAAGACCCTGTGATCTACTTTCCCCGGTCCGACATCGCCATGGCCTTTTTGGACCAGACCGACAAGGTGACCCACTGCCCCGGGAAAGGCGATGCCACTCATTTCTCGATCGTGAACAAGTCGTCGGTGACCGAAAACGCTGCGTGGAGCTACGAGAACCCGGTCGATGCGGTCGCCGAGATCAAGGACCATCTGGCCTTCTACCCCGAAGACTCGATCAAGGTAGAGCAGCTTTGACACACAGCTCGCGCGACCTGCGCGATTAACAGAACCAAAAAGATCAGATAGGCTGCGGGCATTGCTTAGAGTGTTTTGCCCGAGGGTCTGCTTTGAAAAAAATCGTAATATGCTGTGATGGCACCGGCAATGAGATCAAGGAAAACCAATCCAATGTTCTCAAGTTCTACCGCGTCCTGAAGGAAAGCGATGACCAGATCGGCTTTTACGATCCGGGCGTCGGAACAATTTCCAACAGCGGCGCATGGAGCCGGTTCAAAAACCAGATCAAGGGCGTCTTCGGGCTGGCCACCGGTTATGGGCTGGATAACAACGTGCTGGATGCCTACAGGTTTCTGCTGCGCCACTACGAAGACGGTGACGAGATCTATCTGTTCGGCTTTTCACGCGGCGCGCATACGGTGCGCGTGCTGGCCGGGTTCATCAACATGGTTGGCCTACTGCATGCGCATCAGCAACATCTGTGCTCGTACGCGCTGACCGCTTACAAACAATCGGCAGCTCAGGACAGATTTGATCTGGCATGGCGCGTGCAAGAGGTTTTGGGCACCCGGCGCGTGACGATCCGTTTCATGGGGTGTTGGGACACTGTCGCCTCGGTCATCGTGCCCCGCCCGGATCGGATGTACCTGCCTTCGCTCGAGTCGCTGCCCTATACACACACCAATCCCTGCGTACAGGTGTTTCGCCATGCCTGTGCCATTGATGAGCGACGGCGCATGTTCCGTCTGTCGCGCTGGACCGAACCGCAATTGTTCAAGGTTCATCCTTTCGTGGATGATGAAGATGCAGCACAGCAAGACATTCAGCAGGTCTGGTTCGCGGGCGTGCACGGTGACAACGGCAGCGGCTATCCTGAACAGGACAGTGGCGCGGCGAAATACCCTTTGGGCTGGATGGTTGATGAGGCCCGCACCCACGGTTTGGAATTTCGTGAAACCATGGTCAACCGCCTTGTTCAGGGCGAGACCCCGAAGCATATCAAACCCGGCAGCAAGCGCGACTATGCCGCGCCGAGTGCTGAGGCAATGCTGCACGACTCGATGACCTTCTGGTGGCGGATCATCGAATATCTGCCAAAGCGCAAGAAGTGGCATGATGATCCTGAAATCCGCAAAGAACGCGGCTTCTACCTTCCGATGAAAGAGCCACGCTTTATCCCGAAAGGGGCCTTGATCCATTCATCCGTGCACGAGAGGATGAAGTTGAACCCAGGCTACGCGCCCGAGAATCTGCCCAAGGACGAACCGAACTCTGCGAGGGACATATGATAAAGTCGACGATCATATTCATAACACTTGTGGCCCTGTCACCTGCGGTCGCGCTGGCCAATACTGGTCTGGCCAATCCTGCAGCGACCTACTGCATCGCGCAGGGCGGGCTTTACGGCATACAGGACCAGGGCGACGGTCAAACCGGAATATGCCAGTTGTCAGACGGCACCAAAATCGATGCCTGGACCTATTTTCGTGAAAACCACACGGGTCACACAAGTGAAGGCTTCGCCCGGCTCGCCAACCCTGCAGCGACATACTGCATCGAGATCGGTGGCAGTTACCGGATTGAGGATACCGAAGACGGTCAGGTGGGCATTTGCACAAAACCCGATGGAACGTCGCAGGATGCGTGGGCTTTGTTTCGCGCCGACAACCCGCAAGCCAACTGAATGCCCGCGGCCCTAGACCGAGAACAGTCGTCGCTTTGATGCACGAATTTCGCGCGCCTGTTGTTCTTGTCCTTTGCGAAACGAGCTTTCGACAAAATCCATATGTTCGCGGGCGGCCTTTTCGGCGCGCTCGGGCTCGCCATCCAGAATGGCCTGCGCGATCTCTTTGTGTTGCGCCAGCAGCCGTTCACCCGATCCGTCCATCGTTCTGAGAAACCGGCGATTGTAAAAGACACCCTGGCGCGTGAGGTCGTAAACCGAAGCCATCATGTGGATCAAAGTGGTGTTCTGGCTGGCATCCACTACAGCCCCATGAAGCCGAATATCGGCCTCTTCGCTGGCGTCAGCATCGTCGAGTTCCCACGCCCTTTGCATCGCTTCCATGATCTCGGAAATGCGATCCTTGTCCGATTGCGTGGCCCGCTGCGCCGCCAGCCGACTTGCAAACGCTTCCTGCTCGCGCCGGTATTCCAGATAGTCATAGAACGCCCTGCCGTGCCGGGCATAAAGCGACAAAAGCGCTGGCGACATTGCCCGCCCCGTCAGCGATGCAATGAACGTGCCTTCACCATGACGCACCGTAACCAGCCCCCGCTTTTCGAGCACATGCAGCGCCTCGCGCAGCTTGGGGCGCGAGACTGACATCGCCTCGGCCAGATCCCGTTCCGAGGGCAACCTGCGGCCTTCCTTCAGTATGCCATCGACGATCATTGTCTCGATCTGCTCGACCACCGCATCCGCGATTGATTCGTGCCCTACAGGCTCAAAAGGACTGTTCTTGGTCATCTCGACCCCGCTGCGTTACAGATATCTGTACTTTTTTAGTTGTATATAAAATTTACCACTTAATCGGAGCATTGCAAGAAAAAATACCCAGAATTACGGATACTCGATAGTCACCTATCCCATTGTTAAATATCAATTAGGCAAAATGATACCTTAATTTCTCGATTTCGAACGCCCCCGCAAATCGGATCGATAACTCGGGAATGAGGCAGACAGTGGTAAATAAAGTTGTTGACTATTTAGCATGGTAAAAAATATTTACCTCTTCGTATCACCGCAATCGCGGAGAGTATGTCCGCCGATCCCATGGCTGACGCATATCTGGAGGAGAACCCATGAAAACCACCCTGACATCGCTCGCCGTTGCAGCCTCTTTGCTGGCCGCCCCGGTTGCCCACGCCGCCGACAAGATGCTGCTGAAAACCCCGATTGCGTTTTCGACCGCCCTGCCCGGCCTGGGCTCGCCGATCCCGCGCGTGGCTGAACAGCTGGACCTGATGTCCGGCGGCACGCTGAAGATGAAGGTTTATGAACCCGGCAAGCTGGTTCCGCCGTTTGAAATTCTGGATGCCGTGTCCTCGGGCAAGATCAACTCGGGCTACACCACCGCCGGTTACTGGGCGGGCAAGATCCCGGCTGCGCCGTTGTTCTCGGCTGTGCCCTTTGGCCCAGAGGCGGGCGAATACATGGCGTGGCTGTATTACGGCAACGGCATGAGCCTGTATCAGGAGATGTATGATCAGGCGGGCTTCAACGTCCATGTCCTGCCCTGCGCGATCATCGCCCCCGAAACCTCGGGCTGGTTCGCCAACGAGATCAACAGCCCCGAAGACCTGAACGGCCTGAAGATGCGCTTCTTCGGTCTGGGTGGTGAAGTGATGCAGAAGCTGGGTGTTGCCACCTCGCTGCTGCCCGGTGGTGAGATCTTCCCGGCGCTGGAAAAAGGCGCGATTGACGCGACCGAATTCTCGATGCCCGCCATCGACGCGCGCCTCGGCTTCCACAAGCTGGTCAAGTACAACTACTTCCCCGGCTGGCACCAGCAAGCGACTGTGTTCGAGCTGATGATCAACAAGGACGTCTGGAACGAAGCCAGCGACCAGCACAAGGCGATCATCGAGAACGCTTGTAAGGCATCGATGGCCGACAGCTTTGCCGAAGGCGAAGCGATCCAGCACGCCGCCCTGTTGGACAACGTTGAAAACAACGGCGTTCAGATCAAACAGTGGAACGACGAGATGCTGGCCACCTTCCGCGCCACTTGGGAAGAAGTTGCCGCCGAGCAGGCTGCCAACGATGAATTCTTCGCCAAGGTTCTGACCGACATGAACGAATTCCGCGACGGCTATGCCGTGTGGAAAGAGAACGCGTTCCTCCCGCGCAAGTGATCTGATCCCTTGCGCTGATCTGGGGGCGGCATCCTTCCACCGCCCCCAGACCCCTCTGATTTTCGACCTTTTCCGAACACTACCGGGCGCATTCACGTCCCCACCGCCTAACTCTCGAGGAGGAGACAATGGCCGAGACCCAGCGTCATCAGGACGACCCGATTGAAGTCTATGAAAGCATCCTTGAGCATGGCGAACCCGATCGCCAGAAACTGGCCGTTGCCATCGACAATGGCGTCAAGGCGGTCGGCCATGTGGTCATGTGGGCCAACCTGCTGCTGGTCACCGCCATCGTGTCGCAAGTGGCGATGCGCTATCTGCTGAACCAGAACTATCCCAAGCTGGACGAGATTCAGTGGCATTTCTACGGGCTGGTAACGATGATCGGCATCTCGTATGCGCTGGTCACCGACAGCCATGTGCGGGTCGATTTGTTGCATATGCAGCTCAGCCAGCGGGCGCGCCGGATCATCGAGATCATCGGGATCTTCACCCTGCTGGTGCCGTTCATCTATCTGATGATCGATCAGGGGTATGATTATTTCTACGAAAGCTGGCGGGTGAATGAATCCTCGGACAGCCCCACCGGTCTGCCTGCCCGCTGGGCGCTGAAAGGCGTGATCCCGGCCAGCTTTATCCTGCTGGCGCTGGCAGCGGGCGCGCGGCTGATCCACGATTTCCACGCCCTGTTCGCCAATCTGGACGAAGAACGTCAGGGCAAGGGCCTGCGTCTGATCATCTGGGCGCTGCTGGGCTTTGCCGTGGTGGCAACCGCGCTGACCTTCCTGGTGGAAACGACCGAGGAAAAGCTGGTCATCGCCATGTTCCTGACCTTCATCGCGCTGCTGTTCACCGGCTTCCCGGTCGCGTGGACGCTGGCGGGTGTCGGCGTGGCCTATTGCGGGCTGGCCTATCTGTTCGACAACGGCATGATGAACTGGACCGGGCTTGAGGAAACGCTGACCGGTCTGGATTACCTGACGCTGGGCGCGGTGGTGAACCGGGTCTATGCCACCATGTCCAACGCCGTTCTGGTCGCCCTGCCGATGTTCATCTTCATGGGCCTGATGCTGGACGAATCCGGTGTGGCCGAGCGTCTGATGACCTCGATGCAGCGCCTGTTCGGCACGGTGCGCGGCGGGCTGGCCATTACCGTGACGATGATCGGTATCATTCTGGCCGCCTCGACCGGCATCATCGGAGCCTCGGTCGTGCTGCTGGGCGTGCTGTCGCTGCCCTCGATGATGGAGCAGAAATACAGCCCCTCGCTGGCCGCTGGTGTGGTCAGCGCCTCGGGCACGCTGGGCATTCTTATCCCGCCCTCGATCATGCTGGTGATCATGGCCGACCAGATGGCCCTGTCGGTGGGTGACCTGTTCATGGCCGCCGTCTTCCCCGGCGTGATCATCGGCGCGCTGTACCTGACTTATATCTTCGTGATCGCCCTGATCAAACGCGACGTGGCCCCGGTGCCCGAGGGCGCAAAGCGCCCCGATTGGGCCGCTGTCAAGGACGTGCTGATTGCCGTTCTGCCGACGCTGGCGCTGATCCTGGCGGTGCTGGGTTCGATCTTTGCGGGCCTGACCACACCGACCGAAGCCTCAGGCGTGGGTGCCCTGGGCGCGACCCTGCTGGCGCTGGGGTATCGCAAGCTGACGCTGGCGAAACTGGTGAACGTGCTGAAAGCCACGTTCAACACCACCGCCTATATCTTTGCGATCTTCCTTGGCGCGACCGTATTCTCCTACGTCCTGCGCGAACTGGGCGGAGATGCTCTGATCGAAGAGATGATCCAGGGCACGGGGTTCGGCCCGAACGGCACCGTCTTCATGATCCTGTTCATCGTCTTCCTGCTGGGCTTCGTGCTGGACTGGATCGAGATCACGCTGATCGTCTTGCCCCTGATGCGCCCGATCGTGAACGGGCTGGGTCTGGATATCGAAGGCTTCGGCGTCATGGATGAGCCCGCGCTGGTGTGGTTCGTGATCCTTGTGGCGGTGACTTTGCAAACGTCATTCCTGACACCTCCCGTTGGATTTGCGCTATTCTACCTGAAAGGGGTCTGCCCGCCCGAGATCAAGCTGACCGATATCTACAAAGGGATCATCCCGTTCGTGATCCTGCAGCTGACCGGTCTGTTCTTTGTCTTCCTCTGGCCGCAACTGGCCACGTGGCTGCCCTCGGTCGCGTATTAAGGAGGGCTTCGGGATGACCGATACCGATCTGATCCAACGTCTTGGGGCCATTTGCGGGCGGCGGCATGTGCTGACCTCGGCCCGCAGCACCCGGCGGTTTCGCCGGGGGTTCAGATCGGGCGAAGGCGATGCGCTGGCGGTGGTGCAACCCGCCACGCTGCTGGAGCAATGGCAGGTGCTACAGGCCTGTGTTGCCGCCAACAAGATCGTCATCATGCAGGCCGCCAATACTGGCCTGACCGAGGGATCGACCCCCAAGGGCCGCTATGACCGCGACGTGGTGCTGATCAACACGCGGCGGATGGATGATCTGCACCTGATCAATGACGGCAAGCAGGTCATCAGCTTTCCGGGCAGCACCCTGTTTGCGCTGGAAAAGCTGCTGGACCCGATAGGGCGGCAGCCGCATTCGGTGATCGGGTCTTCGTGCATCGGGGCCTCGGTTGTGGGCGGGGTGTGTAACAATTCGGGCGGGTCGCTGGTCGAACGCGGCCCGTCTTATACCGAATTGTCGCTGCATGCCCGCATCACGCAGGACGGCCAGCTGGAGCTGGTCAACCATCTGGGGATCAATCTGGGCAACAGCCCCGAAGACATCCTGACCCGCCTGCAGAACGGCGATTTCAGCGCAGCGGATATCGAGACCGACAACCGCAAAGCCTCGGATACCGACTATGCCAGGCGGGTGCGCAATGTGGATGCCGATACGCCCGCGCGTTTCAACGCCGACAAGTCCCGCCTTTACGAGGCTGCGGGATGTGCCGGGAAGCTGGCCGTTTTTGCCGTCCGGCTGGACACTTACCCCAAGAACGATGCCGAGCGGACGTTCTATATCGGGGCCGAAGATACCAGCGCCCTGACCGAACTGCGCCGCCGCATCCTGTCAGGCTTCAAGACCCTGCCCGTCAGCGCCGAGTACATGCACGAAGAGGTCTTCGACATCTCGGACCGCTACGGCAAGGACACGATGGTAATGATCGACAAGCTGGGCACCGACCGGCTGCCGACATTCTTTGCGCTGAAAGGCGCGGTGGATGCGCGGCTGGATGGCATCCCCGGCCTGTCGAATTTCACCGACCGGTTCATGCAGTTCGCCATGCGCTTTTGGCCCGATATTCTGCCCCGGCGGATGCGGGCCTATCGCGAACGCTATCCACACCACCTGATCCTGAAAATGCGCGACGGCGGCATTGACGAGGCCCGTGCGTTGTTGCGCGAGATGGTGGATGACGAACAGCTGGATTTCTTCGAATGCGACCCGCGCGAGGCCAAGATCGCCGGTCTGCACCGCTTTGCCGCCGCCGGTGCCGCGATCCGCTATATGAAAGTGCACGCGCATGAGGTCGAAGACATCATCGCGCTGGACATCGCCCTGCGCCGCAATGATGTGGACTGGTTCGAAGAGCTGCCTGCCGAACTGACCGATCAACTGGTCGGCAAGCTGTATTACGGGCATTTCATGTGCCACGTTCTGCATCAGGATTACATCGTGAAAAAGGGCGCAGACCCCAAGGCGCTCAAGACAGCGATGCTGAAAATTCTGGATCAGCGTGGTGCCGAATACCCTGCAGAACATAATGTGGGCCATCTGTATGCCGCCAAACCGGATCTGGCCGCGTTCTACAAATCGGTCGATCCAACCAACAGCATGAACCCCGGCATCGGGAAGATGTCGCGAAACAAGCATTATAGCTGACGCACTTTTGGACGACGAAAGACTCGACTCTGCATCTGTGGAAACCTAAAAAGAACAAATGTAGAACATTTGGTTTCCGACATGCTCGATGGCACCCGACGGCGTATCGTTTCACTGTGGTTTCCCCGGCTGGCAAGCGACCGGGCTTTGCGACTGCGCCCTGTGGGTGGGCCGTTTGTTCTGACGCTGAAACAGAACAATGCAAACCGGGTGTATTGCCTGAATGTGCAGGCCCAGCGGCAGGGGCTGGATCGCGGCATGCCCTATTCCGATGCCCGCGCCTTTTGCCCCGATCTGCAAAGCCGACCCGCAGACCCTCAAGGGGATCATCGGTTTCTGCACGCCCTGCGCCGCTGGGCGACACGCTATTGCCCCTGGGTCGGGTTGGAAGGCGCAGACGGGCTGGTTCTGGACATCACCGGGTCGGCGCACCTTGCAGGCGGGGAAGAGGCGATGCTGACCGATATGCGCAGGCGTCTGGCCCGCGCCGGGCTGGCGGTACAGATCGGCCTTGCCCCGACACGCGGGGCGGCCTGGGCCCTGGCGCATTATGGCGAGGGGGTCGCGGGCGCGGACACGCTGAACGCCATCCGCACCCTGCCGGTGGCCGCGCTGCGGCTGGATGAGGACACCTCGATCGCGCTGCAACGGCTAGGCTTGCGGCGGATTGGCGAGCTGGCCCAAACCCCGCGCGCGCCGCTGACACGCCGGTTTGGCCCCGAGGTGCTGATGCGGCTGGATCAGGCGCTGGGGAACCAGCCCGAACAGATCACGCCGCTGGCCGATCCGCCCCATTACGGCGTGCGTATGACCCTGCCCGAGCCCATTGGCCTGCTGTCTGACATGATGGCCGGGGCGGAACGGCTGCTGGAACGTCTCTGCGACAAGCTGAAAGCGCAGGAGATGGGCGCGCGCAAGCTGTGCATGACCTTGCGCCGGGTGGATCAGGATCACCAACAGGTCGAGCTGCGTCTGGCCCGTGCCTTACGCGATCCGCATCGCATCCTGCCCCTGTTCGAACGCGGGCTGGCCGAGGTCGAGGCGGGTTTCGGAGTCGATCAGCTCCGGCTGGAGGCGACGCTGGTTGAGCCCCTGCCGGTGCGCCAGATCAGTCGCGTTGCAAGTCAGGACACGAATCAGCTGGACGACCTGATCACCCGCATCGGGACACGGATCGGGTTGGAGCAAGTGCGGCGCCTGTTACCCGCGCAAAGCCACATCCCCGAACGCAGCTTCATCATCTCGCCCGCCGCCTATTCCGACCCCGCGGGTGGATGGGTCGCCCTGCGCCCCCGCCCTCTGCAGCTGTTTCCACCAGAACCCATCGCAGGTTCAGGCCCGCACCCGCCGCGCCGCTTTCGCTGGCGGCGGATATCCTTGACCACAGGCCGCTCGACCGGGCCCGAACGCATCTGCCCCGAATGGTGGCTGGAAGATGAGAACTGGCGCACGGGCCTGCGCGATTACTGGCAGGTTGAAACCCGGCAAGGGCGGCGGTTGTGGCTGTTTCATACCCCGCAAAATCCGGGATGGTTCGTGCATGGGGAATTCGCATGAGCAAACCGACCCCGCCCAGCTCGCACGCGCAGGCCCCTGGCTATGCCGAGCTGTGCGTGACCACCAATTTCACCTTCCTGACCGGGGCCTCGCACCCAGAAGAGCTGGTGACCCGCGCGGCAGAACTGGGCCTGAAGGCTATCGCGCTCACCGACCGGAACTCATTGGCCGGGGTGGTCAGGGGCTGGAGCGCGTTGAAAGAACTGCGGCGCGAGGCGGAAGGCGCGATTCAGATCCGCTCGCAACACCGGGTGGATTCCTCATCCCGGCAAGAGGTGGGGCATGTGCAACCACTCGACAAACCGGACGTGCCCGTCCTGCCCAAGCTGATCGTCGGCTGCCGTCTGGTGCTGCGCGACAGCGCGGTGCACTGGTTGGCCCTGCCCCGCGACCGCGCCGCGTATGAACGGCTGACCCGCCTTCTGACGCTGGGCAAACGGCGGGCTGAGAAAGGAGAATGTCATCTGGACATGCAGGACATGCTGGCGGCCTGTCAGGGGATGATCCTGATCGCGCTGCCGCAGGCTGGGGTGCAACAGGCCATCCCGGATATTCAAAGGATCAGGCGGCAATTTCCCAACGCGGTCTTTCTGGGTGCTGCACCACGCTATGACGGCAGCGACCGGTCTTATCTGGCAGCTTGCGCGCAGGCCTCACAAAAGGCCTCGGCCCCCATGGTGGCGGTGGGGGATGTGCTGATGCACCGCGCCAGCCGCCGCCAACTGGCCGATGTGCTGACCTGCATGCGCGAACACATCACGATTGACCAGATCGGCACCCGCGCCCTGCCCAACGCAGAACGACGGCTGAAAGGCCATGCCGATATGGCCCGGCTGTTTCAGGACCATCCCGGCGCGCTGCGCCGCACACTGGAAATCGCAGACCGCTGCAGCTTTGACCTGAGTGAACTGTCCTACGAATACCCCGACGAGATCGCCAGCGCCGAAACCCCGCAGGCGCGGCTGGAACGGCTGGCTAACGAAGGGTTGAAACGACGCTATCCCGATGGGCCGACTGAAAAGGCCATCAGCCTGATGAAAAAGGAACTGGCACTGGTCGCGGAACTGGACTTCCCGGCCTATTTCCTCACCGTGCACGACATTGTGCAATTCGCCCGCTCGCAGGGCATTCTGTGTCAGGGGCGCGGATCAGCCGCTAATTCGATCCTGTGTTATCTGCTGGGCATCACCGATGTCAGCCCCGACATGATCGCGATGGTGTTCGAGCGTTTTGTCTCAAAATACCGGGGTGAGCCGCCGGATATCGACGTGGATTTCGAACACGAGCGGCGCGAAGAGGTGATCCAGTGGATTTACGAGAAATATGGCCGCCACCGCGCGGGCCTGTGTGCTACGGTCATCCATTTCCGGTCCCGCGCGGCAATCCGTGAGGTGGGCAAGGTGATGGGCCTGTCTCAAGACGTCACCGCAGGCCTGTCCGGCCAGATCTGGGGGATGAGCAACGGCGGCGTTGACGCCGAAAGGCTGCAGGAACTGGGCCTCGACCTCAAGGACCGGCGCCTGATGCAAACGGTCCGCCTGATCGGCGAGATCATCGGCTTCCCGCGCCACCTGTCGCAGCATGTGGGCGGGTTCGTCATCACCAAGCAGCGGCTGGATGAGCTGTGCCCGATCGAAAACGCCGCGATGGAAGACCGCACCGTGATCGAATGGGACAAGGACGACATCGATGCGCTTGGCATTCTCAAGGTCGATGTTCTGGGGTTGGGGATGCTCAGCTGCCTGCGCAAGACGTTTGATCTTATGCAACAGCACGAAGGCCGGACCCTTAGCATCGCCACCATCCCGCAAGAGGATAAAGCGACCTATGACATGCTGTGCGCCGCTGATGCGGTGGGGGTGTTTCAGGTCGAAAGCCGGGCGCAGATGAACTTTCTGCCCCGGATGAGGCCGCGTGAATTCTACGACCTGGTGATCGAGGTCGCCATCGTCCGCCCCGGCCCCATTCAGGGCGATATGGTGCAGCCCTATATCCGGCGGCGCAACGGGCTGGAAAAATCCGAACCTTTCGGCCCCGCTTTGGAGGAGGTGACACGGCGCACGCTGGGCGTGCCGCTGTTTCAGGAACAGGCCCTGCAGATCGCCGTGGTTGGCGCAGGGTTTTCAGCGGAAGAGGCCGACCACCTGCGCCGCTCGCTGGCCTCGTTCCGGCGCATGGGGACCATTGGCACCTATCGCGACAAGTTCATAACGGGGATGCTGGACAATGGCTATTCCCCCGAGGTCGCCGACCGCTGCTTTGGCCAGATCGAAGGCTTTGCCGATTACGGCTTTCCCGAAAGCCATGCCGCAGCCTTTGCCATGCTGGTCTATGTCTCGGCCTGGATGAAATGCCACCACCCGGCGATTTTCGCCTGCGCGCTGCTGAACTCGCAGCCTATGGGGTTTTATGCCCCGGCCCAGATCGTGCGGGACGCGCGCGAGCATGGGGTCGAGATTCGTCCGGTCTGCGTCAATGCCTCGGAATGGGACAATCTGCTGGAACGCCGCGCCGATGGGGCGCTGGCCCTGCGGCTAGGCTTTCGCCAGATCAAAGGGTTCAAGCAGGACGACGCGGATTGGATCGTGGCCGCGCGCGGCAATGGGTATCCGGACCCCGAAACGCTGTGGCTGCGCGCAGGGTTGCGCCCCGATGTGCTGACCCGTCTGGCCGAGGCGGATGCGTTCTCCGGCATGGACCTGACCCGGCGCGACGCCCTGTGGCATGTCAAAGCCATCCGCAGCCGGGCCACCCTGCCGCTGTTCAATGACCCGATCGATGGTGAAAGCATCAATGAGCCGCAGGTAACCCTGCCCGCCATGCATCTGGGCGAGGAAGTGGTCGAAGATTACGTCTCGACCCGCCTGACCCTGCGCGCGCACCCGATGGAGCTGTTGCGCCCGTCCATGCCCGGCCTTGTGCCGCATGCCACGCTGCAGGACATCCCGCTGGGCCGCTACAGCGTCTGTGGGCTGGTGATCACGCGGCAACGGCCGGGAACCGCCTCGGGCGTGATCTTTCTGACGCTTGAGGATGAAACCGGGGTCAGCAATGTGGTTGTCTGGCCCAAGGTCTATGAGCGTTTCCGTCGGATCGTAATGGGCGGGCGATTGCTGCAGGTGCGCGGTTATCTGCAACGCGAAGGGATTGTCGTGCATCTGATCGCGCAAGAGATCACCGATATGTCGCACAAACTGTCCGAACTTGGGCATCCGATGGACGAAGCCGTCGGCATCACCCAACCGCAAGCGGATGACACTCCGCGGCCCCGGCAGACCGCATCCAGTGCCCGCCATCCGCGCGAGCAGGCTAAGCGGCTGTTCCCGAGCCGGGATTTTCACTAAGGTGCCTAGCCCTCGATTACCTTGCGGGCCACGCGGAAGCACTCCAGCGCCTGCGGCACACCGCAATAGATGCCGATCACGTGGATGATGGCGCGGATTTCTTCGGTGGTGACGCCGTTGTTGATGGCACCCCGGCAGTGGATCTCCCATTCATGCATCTTGCCCAGCGCGCCGATCATCGACAAGTTCATCATCGACCGCGTCTTGGCGTCAATCACGTCGTCGCCCCAGCCGAAGCCCCAACACCACGCCGTCATCGCCTCTTGAAACGGGCGGGTGAAATCGTCGGCAGCTGCGAGGTTCTTTTCCACGTATTCCGCGCCCAGCGTTGCCTTGCGCTGTTCCAGACCTTTCAGGAACAGGTCTTCGTCAAATGTACTCATGATCCGGTCCTCTGAGGTTGTTCGTCGATGGCTTCGCGCATCCATTTCTGCAAGTGCATAACGGGGTGTTCCGAGTTTACGCCGCCCTTGGGGTCAATCACCAGCGGACCGGGGCGATAGCCGCGTGAATGCAGGCCGCGCTGTACGGATTCGACCAGCCGGATATCCTCTTCCACCGTGGTTGCCCGATCCTGCGCGGCAAGTTGCCGTATCTTTTGATCGTCCACGCCACCCACCGAATACCAGCCGCGCCAGACCACCACATGATCGGCATCCACAGCGCGCCAGTGATAGGTGTTCAGCACGTTCCCCGGATAGACTTGGAATGAGAACATCGGCCAGAGGAACCAACTGGAATATTCGTCGAAATGCTTGAAACCTGACTGAATATCATAGGTCATATTCTCAAGACTCTGGCATTCGGTCGTGTGACGCAGGCACATGCCCTGAGGTTGGATGTCATAGGTTTCAGGCTTCACCACTCCGTTCGCAAAGGTCGGGTGGTTGAGCGAGCAGTGATAGCATTCCGAGTAGTTCTCGACCGAGACCTTCCAGTTGCAAAGCTCCGGTATTTCGACCCATTCCAGCGGCTTCAGATCGGCCCAGTTGGGCACCCATTCCTCGAGCTCGGAGCGCGCGTTCGGGAACCAGTCGTCCATGGGTGCGGCGTCGGGGTCGAGGTTGACGAAGACAAATCCCAGAAACTCTTCGCTTCGCACCTCGTTCAGGCAGACCGAGGATTTGTCGAACCCTTCAACCGCCTTCAGGTTCGGCCCGGCGCGCAGCTCTCCGGTCAGTTCGTAGGTCCAGGCGTGGTAAGGGCAGACAACGACGCGCGTTGTTCCGGTGCCTTCGACCAGTTGGTGCGCGCGGTGTTGGCAGACATTGTAGAATACGCGGATCTTGTCATCGCGGCCCCGGATGGCGAACAAGTCCTGTCCGGCGACTTCGAACGCCACGTATGCGCCCGGCTCGGCCAGTTCCGAGGCGTGGCAACCGAACTGCCATGTGCGTGCCAGCAGACCGTCTGTTTCCATGCGAAAGATGGCTGGGTCTGTGTAATACCGGGCTGCGAGGGATTGGATGGGGGCTGTCACGATTCCTCCGCGTGGTAAAGGCCAAGCTGATGGCGGCGTTTGTGAAAGGTCTCGACCCGCTCGACGATCTCATCGCTGGCAACGGCGATCACGAAGGACAGCAGCGTTTCCAGTAGGGCAACCGTGCTGACCGAGGATGGGAAGAATTGCGGCGTATCAGCCGAGATGACAAAGCCATGATCCGCCGCGCGCAGGATCGGGCTGGCCGGGCTGTCCGATAGGCCGACGATCTTTAACCCCTGTTCGCGCGCAACCTGCACCGCCTCGACCACCTCGTTGCGATACGGTTTGCAGGTCATGGCGATCAGCACGTCACGCTTGTCCGCCCAAGCCAGATCATCGATCGGGTTTGATCCGGGTCGCGGGATGGCGTGGAACTGGACCATCCCGGTTGATGCCAGATAGACAAAGTTCCGCGCGTTCGAGTTGTTCACGCCCACACCCAGCACGAACACATTGCGCGAGTTCCAGATATCCTCGGCGGCAGCTTTCAACTGTTCGGAGGAGATATTGGCAAAGGTCTCTTCGACATTGCGCAGGGCGTCCTGAACCATATCGGCATAAAGCCCGCCCATGTTGCCGGACTTGCGAATGTCCTGCAGCCAACGGGCGCGGTCGGGAAAATCGGCCTGTCCGCGCCGGATCGCGTCGCGGAAGGGCACGCGGAAATCCTCATAGCCTTCGAACCCCACCTGCCGCGCCATGCGGACGATGGTGTTGGGCTTCACATTCGCGGCCTCAGCAATCTCGCGCACGGTAGAAACCCCCACGTCACGGGGGTTTTCCAGCACATAAGTCGCGGCTTTGCGCGCCTCGGGCGTCAGCTCGGACAGTTCATCCGCCAACCGTTCGAGAATCGTATTTGATACATTTGTCCCATTCATGATTGACGATGGTACTTTTGTTTGCTTACGCTGTCGAGACAAAATCGACTCAGAGGAATAATCCGATGGCATCTGATTTCCCGACCCACGCACGCGTGGTTATTGTGGGTGGCGGAGTGATGGGCGTAGGCCTTGCCTACCACCTTGGGCACGAAGGCTGGGGCGCAGAGACCGTGCTGCTGGAAAAGGCCGAACTGACCAGCGGCAGCACCTGGCACGCGGCTGGGCAGATCACCCATTCGACCTCGAGCTTTGGTCTGGGAAAATGCGTCGATTATAATATCGGGCTCTATTCCGGTGCCTTGGAGGCCGAGACCGGGCAGGCGGTGACATGGCATGGCTGCGGCTCGTTCCGGCTCGCCTATACCGAGGATGAAATGGACTGGCTGCGCCACACGCTGTCCGTGGGCCGCTCGCTGGGTTTCAACATAGAGCTTGTCGGCCCGGACCGAGTGGCCGAGTTGCATCCGTTTTACAATCTGGAGGACGTGCTGGGCGCGCTGCACACGCCTGATGATGGTCATGTGGACCCGACCAATGTGACCATGGCGATGGCTGCGGGCGCGCGTCGGAAAGGCGTCCGGATCATCCGGCATTGTCAGGCGACCAACATAACACAGGCCGAAAACGGCGAATGGGTTGTTGAAACACCCAAAGGGCCGATCACCTGCGAACACGTGGTCAACGCGGGCGGCACCTATGCGCGGCAAATGGGCGAATGGTCCGGCCTGCAGTTGCCTATGACATCGATGACGCACCATTATTTTGTGACCGAGCCGGTGCCTCAGTTCGAAGCATTGGACAAAGAACTGCCGGTGATCCGCGACGACAAGAAAGTGTCGGGCTACATACGGATGGAACAAAAACGTGGCCTGATCGGGATTTACGAGAAAGAGAACCCCAATTCGGTCTGGCACGACCATTGCCCGTGGGACTATGAGAACTGGCTGTTCGATGCGGATTACGACCGGGTGATGCCGTGGCTTGAGGAAAGCCTGAACCGGATGCCGATCTTCGCCGAGCTTGGCATTCAGCGCGAAGTACACGGCGCAATCAGCCATCCCCCGGACGGCAACCCGCTGATCGGACCTGCGCCCGGCGTCCGGAATTACTGGTGCTGCTGCGGTACGCAGATCGGGATCGGCTGGGGGCCGGGTCTGACGCGCGAGTTGGCGCGATGGATGGTGCATGGCGCTGCCGATATCTCAATGCGCGAATATGATCCGCGCCGCTTTGGCAGCTACGCCACGAAAGACTGGCAGGTTATCAAGGCCGAGGAAGATTATTGCCTGCGTCACGAAATCCCTTTCCCGCATTTCAACCGGTTGGCAGGTCGCCCGATCAAACCGTCTCCGCTGCATGAGGTACTGAAATCGAAGGGCGCGGTGCATGAAGAAGTCTATGGCTTTGAACGCCCGCGCTGGTTCGCCCGCGATGGCGTGGCGCAGCAGGATCACTACTCTTTCCGCCGAACGCCAGCCGACGTCATGGTCGCGCACGAGGTCAAAGCGGTGCGCGAACGGGTCGGCGTCATGGACCTCACCGCCTTCACCAAGGTCGAGGTTTCAGGCCCGGGTGCCTATGACTTGCTGGATCGTCTGACCGCGAACCGGATGCCGCAGAAGGATGGCTCAATCACCCTGACCCATATGTTGAACCGCCGGGGTCGGATTGAGTTGGAAACAACCATCGTGCGCATGGCTCACGATCGCTATTACCTCGTCTGTGCAGCATTCTTCGAACAACGCCTGCTGGATCATCTGGCGCAACAGCGTAACGAAGAAGAAGTCACGATCACCGCGCTTTCCGCCGATTGGTCGGCCTTGTCCCTGAACGGGCCAAGGTCGCGCGATGTGTTGGGCGCTTGCACAGATGCTGACCTTAGCAATGCCGGTTTTCGCTGGCTTTCAGCACAGCAGATTAAGATCGCGGGTCACGACGTTTGGGCCTTCCGCATGTCCTATGCCGGAGAGCTTGGCTGGGAACTGCACATGCCCAATGCCGCCTGTCTGGACGTCTACAACGCGCTCTGGGCTGCAGGAGAAACCCATGGGATCACCGATTACGGCAGCTTCGCGATGAATGTGATGCGCATGGAGAAAGGCTTCAAGGGAGCCGGAGAGCTGACCAACGAGGTGACACTGGCCGAGGCCGATGTGTTGCGTTTTGCACGAACAGACAAGGAGTATCTGGGCAAGGACAAAACCCTGAACACCGACTTGCCTTGGATCTGCGCCTATCTCGAAATCGAACCGGACGGAGAGATCGACGGACATGGCGGCGAAGCCGTATTGCTGGACGGGCGCGTAGTGGGCTCGACCGCATCCGTGGCTTATGGGCACACAGTCGGCAAAATCCTCGCCTTTGCTTACATCAAACCCGAAGCCGCCGCAGCAGGCACCGAACTGCAGGTCATCATCCACGGCACCCCGCGTACCGCGCGCGTCTTGTCCGAACCTGCATATGACCCGCAAAGTCTGCTGCCGCGCACCGATGCTGCGCTGGAAGCCGCGCAATGACGCAGCCAGCCACCATGCAAGCCATGGTCACGATGGGCCACGGTGATCTGGATCAGATGGTCTGGCACGAGAACTGGCCCTGCCCCACCCCCGCCCCGGGCGAAGTATTGATCCGGGTCGGGGCCTGTGGGTTGAACAATACCGACGTGAACACGCGATCCGGCTGGTATTCGAAAACCGTGAGCGATGCCACGACCGGAGGCGCCTTCGACGACGTGGGCAAGGATGACCCGACATGGGGCGGCGCGCCTCTGGTTTTCCCGCGCATTCAGGGCGCGGATGTCTGCGGCCAGATCGTGGCCATTGGCGAAAGCGTCGATCCAAACCGCATCGGTGAGCGGGTGATCACAGATTGCTGGATACGCGATCCGGCGGACCCACAGAACAAGGACAAGACCGGCTATTTCGGCTCGGAACGCGACGGCGGATTCGCGCAATACACCACTATCCCTGCACGCAACGCCATTTCGATCCAATCCCCACTGTCCGATGCCGAGCTGGCCACATTCTCTTGCTCATACTCCACCGCCGAAGGAATGCTGACCCGCGCAAATGCTTCCGAACGTGACACGGTTCTGGTCCCCGGCGCGTCGGGTGGCGTGGGCGGCGCATTGGTGCAACTGGCCAAACGCCGCGGCGCACGGGTGATCGCCATGGCGTCCGAGGCCAAACACGCCGACGTTGCCAAGCTCGGCCCCGACCGCATCCTGCCCCGGGCACCCGATGACCTGCGCACCGCGTTGGGCGATGAAAAGATCACCGTCCTCGCGGATGTGGTGGGCGGGCCCTGTTGGCCTAAACTCATAGACATCCTCGAGCGCGGCGGGCGCTATACCTGCTCGGGCGCGATCGCAGGTCCGATGGTCGACTTTGACCTGCGCACCTTCTATCTGCGCGATCTGACCTTCACCGGCTCGACCGTGATCGACCCCGAGGTCATGCAGAACCTCGTGCGATACATCGAGGCGGGCGAGGTCAAACCCGCCCTCGCCGCGACCTATCCGCTGCGCGATCTGCACCAAGCGCAATCCGCGTTCATCGCCAAGAAACACACCGGTAACATCGTGGTCATCCCATGAAAATCACCCGTATCCGCATCTACCAGACCGGGCTGCCTTATGTGGGCGGCGCGTATGTCTGGGGCGCGGGGAATGCGATAGAAACGGCGACGGCCTCGGTCGTGGTCATCGACACCGATGCAGGGCTGCAAGGCTGTGGCGAGTTCACGCCCTGCGGTGAAAACTACATGATCGCCCACTCTCAGGGCGTTCCGGCACTGGCAAAACTGATCGCCCCCGACCTGCTGGGCGAAGACCCGCGACAGGTCGGACGGATCGAGCAGCTGATGGATCATCTGGTGCAAGGCCACGGCTACGCCAAGGCTCCGTTTGATGCGGCATGCTGGGATATCCTCGGGCAGGCTTGCGACCAGCCGGTTTGGATGCTTTTGGGAGGGAAGCTGACCGATGGCGCGCCGATGTATAGGGTCGCGCCGCAGAAAGCGACGGATGAAACCATCGCCGAGATGAATGCCTATCGCGATCAGGGCTATCGCCAGTTCCAGATCAAGGTCGGCAACGATTGGGCCACCGACATCGACAGGATACGCGCAACCGTACCCCTGCTGAAGGCCGAGGAAACGGCGATGGCGGATGCCAATCAGGGCTGGCGCGTCGACAATGCAATCCGGGTGGCGCGGGCGACAAACGATCTGGACTTCATCCTCGAACAGCCTTGTCGAACCTATGAAGAATGCCAGCAGGTCCGCCGCGTCGCGGATCAGCCCATGAAGCTGGACGAATGCCTGACCGGAATGCGCATGGCCCAACGGATCGTCGCGGATCGCGGTGCCGAAATATGCTGCCTGAAAATCTCAAACCTCGGCGGGCTCAGCAAAGCGCGGCGGGTACGCGATTACCTGATCGAAAACCGCATCCCAGTGGTCGCCGAGGACACATGGGGCGGTGAAATCGCCACCGCCTCCATCGCCCACTTCGCCACCTCAACCCCGCCCGAGTATCTGCAGAACACCACAGACCTGATGAATTACAATACGCGCTCTACCGGGAGCGGCGGCGCGGTGGCACGGAATGGCAAACTCTATGCTACCGACACACCCGGGATGGGCGTCACGCCTGACTTCGACAGCCTCGGCACTCCTATCGCAACTTACGAGGCCCCGTGATGATCCGCCCCTTCATCTGGCCAAAAATATCCCGGGGAGTGAATTGGCCAAAGGCCAAGAGAGGGGCTGGCCCCTCTGCTCCCGCCGCAGCCAAATCCGACTGGTGGTTAATATGAAGATCACAAAACTCTCTCTCTGGTCCATCGACCTGACCAGCCACGAAACCTACTACATGGCCGACGGCAAGACCTGTGCCACGGTCGAAACCCATGTGCTGTGTCTGGAAACCGATACGGGCCTGAAAGGCTGGGGCGAGGTCTGCCCGATTCCGCATTACCTGCCTGCCTTCGCAAAAGGCGTCCCAAGCGCGGTGGCCGAGATGGCACCCGAGATCCTCGGCATGTCTCCGTTTGGCGTCGATGCGCCAATGCGGAAACTGGATGGCGTTCTGCAAGGTCATGCCCACGCCAAGTCGATCGTCGATATCGCTTTGTGGGACCTGTTCGGGAAAGCCACGGGGCAACCGGTTTACGCCCTTTTGGGCGGGCGGGCCCAAAAGGACATGCCGCTTTATCACTCCATTACCTGCGTCGCCCCGGATGAGATGGCGCGGATCGCCCAGGCCGCCTATCAAACTGGTATCCGACAGTTTCAGGTCAAGCTGGGGGTCGAAGGCGACTGGCAGGCCGACGCAGAAAGACTAGCCAAAGTGCGCGAGGCTGTGGATAACGGCCCTCTGGTCTATGGCGACTGGAACTGCGGGGCCTCGCGCCTGCAGGCCACCCGCACCGGTCGTGCTGTGGCGCATCTGGACGTGATGCTGGAACAACCCTGCAAAACACTTGAGGATTGCGCCGCCGTGCGTCAGGCCACTGGGCTGCCGATGAAAATCGACGAAAACGCGCATGATCTGGCGTCATTGCTGCGCGCTTCTGAACTGGGCTGCATGGATGCGGTTGCGCTGAAACTGTCGAAGTTCGGTGGCCTGTCGGCCATGCGCCGCGCCCGCGATCTGACCGTGCATCTGGGGGCCGAAATATGTGCCGAATGCACTTGGGGGTCGGACATTGTGACCGCTGCCTCGTTGCATTTTGCCGCCTCCACACCGCATGGCTCACTGTTGAACACCTGCGATCTGTCCGCTTACGTGTCACCACGTCTGTGCCCGGATGCGCCGGTGCGCACAGATGGCCGGATTGCACCGCCCGACGGTCCGGGGCTGGGCGTAGCGCCCGACCCCGACCTCCTTGGAACCCCGATTTTGGAAATGGCCTGACAGATGCTGAAACTTCACACTCAATCCGAATGGATCGCCCGCGCCGAACAGGTTCTGCCCGCCGGAGGGTTCGGCAATTTTGACCCCGGTATCCTGATCGCGCGTGGGGAAGGCAGCCGCGTCTGGGATGAAGATGGCAAGGAGTATGTTGATTACCTGATCGGTTCCGGCCCGATGCTGCTGGGCCACGGCCACCCCGAGGTGATGGAGGCCGTGCTGGAACAACTGCCGAAGGGCATGACCTTTTTCGCCAATAACAGCAAAGGCGTGGAACTGGCCGAAGCCATCGTCAACGCCGTGCCGTGCTGTGAACAAGTGCGCTTCGTCGCCTCGGGCGGTGAGGCCGATATGTACGCGATCCGTCTGGCGCGCGCTTATACCGGCAAGGACAAGATCCTGAAATTCGAAGGCGGCTATCACGGCATGAGCGCCGAGGCACAGATGAGCCTCGCCCCCGCGAAACGGGTGAATTTCCCGCAAGCGGTGCCCGACAGTGCCGGTATCCCACAAGGTGTCGCGGATCAGATGCTGATCGCCCCTTACAACGACCTTGAGGCCGTCGCAGCGCTGCTAAACGAACATGACGACGTGGCCGCAATCATGGTCGAGCCTTTGCAACGGATTATCCCGCCCGCGCCGGGCTATCTGCAGGGGTTGCGCGATCTTTCTAACAAACACGGCGTGTTGCTGATCTTTGATGAGATCGTTACCGGCTTCCGCCTCGCCTATGGCGGCGCACAAGAATGTTACGGTGTGGTGCCCGACATCTGCACTCTGGGCAAGATCATCGGCGGGGGCTTTCCTCTTGCAGCGCTTGGGGCCAGCGCCGAAATCATGCAGCATTTCGACAAGGACAAGGTCGGAGCCGAAGGTTGGCTGATGCAGCTTGGTACCCTGTCGGGCAACCCGGTCGCCGCCGCTGCAGGTTTGAAAACCATGGAGATTCTGACCCGCGACGGCGCCTACGACCACCTGCGCGAAATCGGGCGCAAACTGCAGATGATGCAATCCGACGCTTTGACCAAAGCCGGAATTGCGCATCAGATTTGCGGAGATGAGACGCTGTTCGACATCTATTTCACAGAACAGACCTGTCGCGACTATCGCAGTGCGACCCACGATGATCCCGCTCGGAACGCGCGCTATAACGCCGTGTTGCGCGAAAAGGGCGTGTTCAAGTCTCCGGGCAAACTCTACCCGTCGCTGGCCGTAACACAGACAGATTTGGACCTGACACAAGAGGCGGTAAACGCCGCCGTTGCGGCGATATCTAGCCCCTAGCGTCGCATCGACTGGCCATTGTGGAACAAATGCACTTTCTCGGGGGCCGCCGTGACAGACACACTCTGACCGCGCAGATTGCGCTGAACGCCCGGTAATTTGGCGATCACAGCCTCGCGGTCTTCAGGGGTCGCGAAGTAAAGCAACGTGACCTCACCCAGCGCCTCGGTGAAATCGACCACGCCAGAGTAGATACCCTCGCCGTCCGTCATCACCATATCCTCTGGTCGGACACCGATATTGACCTTTTTTCCTTCATCTGCCGCTTCGGTCCGGATCGAAGACACAGCGACCCCGCCATCCTCAAGAACCACGGTAGTGTTCTCTCCGGTTCCGGTGATGGTACCCGGCAGCAGGTTCATGGCGGGTGAGCCGATGAACTGAGCGACGAACTCGTTGTCGGGCGTTTCATACAGTTCCAGCGGCGTGCCGACCTGCGCGATGCCCTTGTTGGCCAGAACCACAATGCGGCTGGCCAGCGTCATCGCCTCGACCTGATCATGGGTGACGTAGATCATCGTGCTGTCGGGCATTGCCTCTTTCAGGCGCGCGATCTCGATCCGGGTGGCCACGCGCAGAGCGGCATCAAGGTTCGAGAGCGGCTCGTCGAACAGATAGACCTTGGGGTCGCGCACGATGGCGCGGCCGATGGCGACCCGCTGACGCTGCCCGCCTGACAGCGCCTTGGGCAAGCGATCCAGCAGCGGTTCAAGCTGCAGGATCTGGGCGGCGCGTTCCACGGCCGCATCGACCTCGGCGCTTGGCATCTTGGCGATCTTGAGCGCGAAGGCCATATTCTCGCGCACCGTCATATGCGGATAAAGCGCGTAAGACTGGAACACCATCGCGATGCCCCGCTGCGCGGGCGGCACATCGTTGACCACCAGCCCCTCGATCTCGAGCGTGCCACCGGTGATCTTTTCAAGGCCCGCGATCATCCGCAGCAAGGTGGATTTGCCACAGCCCGAGGGGCCGACGAACACGATCAGTTCGCCCTGCTCGATCTCGAGGTCGATATGTTTCAGGACATCGACCGGGCCATAAGATTTGGCCACATCCGTGAGCTTGAGTTCCGACATGGTTTACCTCTTTTCCCGGGCCAGCAGACAGAATTGAGCGGCGTTCAGCACGACCGTGCCGTCCCCGTGAACGCCGCCCAACTCCTCCCCGATCACGTGCCAGTCACCGCTGGGCAGGGTCACCTCGGCGGAGTCTGATCCCAGATTGAAGGCGCAGAACACCTGTTGCGCGGCATCTTCGCGAGTGAAACTCAGCACCGATCCGGACTGCGCCATCCCCGACTGCGCCCCGGACATCAGCGCGGAATGCGCGTGGCGCAGCGCGATGGCGCGGCGGTAATGGTGCAGCATCGATGCCGGGTCCTGCTCCAGCCGGTCCACCGCCCGCTCGGCCTGAGGCGAGCTGACCGGCAACCACGGACGGCCTGTGCTGAACCCGGATTGTTCGTCCTGCGCGGCCCAGACCATCGGTGTGCGGCACCCGTCGCGGCCCTTGAATTCCGGCCAGAATTCAATGCCATAGGGGTCCTGCAGATCCTCGAACGCCACATCGGCCTCGGGCAGGCCCAATTCCTCACCCTGATAGAGGCACGCGGACCCGCGCAGGCACATCATCAGAACCGCGTGCTGCCGGATCGCCGCCTCATCCAGCCCCCAGCGCGAGGCGTGACGCTGTACGTCATGGTTCGAGAACGCCCAGCAAGGCCATGCGTCGCCCGCTTTATCCTCAAGCTGATCGAAAACCTGCTTGGCATAGGCCGCCGTCAGGGCGCGCTTTTCAAGGAATTCGAACGCGTAGCACATATGCATCCGCTTATCGCCGGTGGTGTATTCGCCCATGATCTCAAGCCCGCGCTGCGCATCGCCGACCTCACCCAGACAGGCGCGGCCTTCGTATTCGTCGGTCAGGGCGCGCAGGCGTTCGAGGAAGGCGATATTCTCGGGCTGACTTTTGGAATACAGGTGATCCTGATGGTTATAGGGGTTCACCATCGGCGCGATCGAGGCATTGCGCTGATCCATCGGCAGGCCGGGATTGTCGCGCAGCTGCGCGTCGTGGAAATAGAAGTTGATCGTGTCCAGACGGAACCCGTCGACCCCCAGATCCAGCCAGAACCGGGCCACATCCAGCAGCGCATCCTGCACGTCGGGGCAATGGAAGTTCAGGTCCGGCTGCGAGGTCAGGAAGTTGTGCAGGTAATATTGCAGCCGCCGCGCATCCCATTGCCAGGCCGAGCCGCCAAAGATTGACAGCCAGTTGTTCGGCGGCGTCCCGTCAGGTTTGGGGTCCGCCCAGACATACCAATCGGATTTCGCATTCTCGCGGTCGGCGCGGCTTTCGCCGAACCACGGGTGCTGGTCCGATGTGTGCGACAGCACGAGGTCGATCATCACCTTCAGCCCATGCGCATGGGCCTGATCCAGCAATTCCTTGAAATCCGCCATGGTGCCGAACATCGGATCGACATCGCGGTAATCGCTGACATCATATCCGAAATCCTTCATCGGAGACTTGAAGAACGGCGAAATCCAGATCGCATCGACCCCCAGCGAGGCGATGTAGCCCAGCCGCTGGGTGATGCCCCTGAGGTCTCCGATCCCGTCGCCATTGCTGTCCTGAAAGCTGCGCGGATAGATCTGATAGATCACGCCGCCGCGCCACCAGTCGGACTTTGCTTCGGTTGTTTTGAATGCTGTGGTTTGCACGTTCATAACACGCCCTTATTTTACGGACCCGGCCAGCAGGCCACGGACCAGATATTTTTGCATTGCAAAGAAGACCACCAGCGGCACCGCGATCGAGACAAATGCCGCCGTGGCAAGGATTTCCCAGTTGCCGCCACGGGTGCCCAACAGCTCGACAATACGGTTGGTCATCACCGTGGTCTGGCCGGTGGCGTCGATCAGGAACACCTTGGCGACCAGCAGATCGTTCCATGTCCACAGGAACTGAAAGATCGCGAATGAGGCCAGCGCGGGGAAGCTGAGCGGCAGGATCAGCTTGGTGAAGATCTGGAACTCGGTCGCGCCATCGACCCGGGCGTTTTCGATCAGATCGCGCGGCAGTCCGGCCATGTAGTTGCGCAAAAGATAGATCGCCAGCGGCATCCCGAACCCGGTATGCGCCAGCCAGACGCCCAGATAGCCTTTGGGTATCCCGATATTCAGGTGAAGTTTCAGCAGCGGGATCAGCGCCAGTTGCAAGGGAACAACCAGCAATCCGACCACCGCTGCAATCAGCAGGGCGCGGCCCGGGAAATCCATCCATGCCAGCGCATAGGCCGCAAAGGCGGCGACAAGGATCGGGATGATCGTTGCCGGGATCGTCACAGTGAGCGTGTTGAAAAAGGCCTTGCCCATGCTGTCGGTGCTGTCTTCGGCCAGCAGCACCTTATGATAGTTGTCGAGCGTGAATTCGGGCGGCAACTCGGCCGTCACAAAGACGCGCGCACCCCGGCTGCCCGAGAATTCCTCGGGGTTTTCCATCCGGTAGTTTCCATCGGCATCGACGGTGATCGTGCCACCGCGGCGCAGCTCGGCGGTCTCGCCCGGTGTGAAGGCATCGACCGCGCGGGAACTGACGCCCCATTTCGAGATCTTCGCGGTCACGCCTGCGTCAAACAGATTGCCCTCGATCACATAAAGCCCGTTCTGCAGCACCTGCGTCTCGGGTGCGGCGCTGCGCAGGGTCAGGTTCTGCTCGGACGGGAACAGCGACCGCCACCAGCCGCTTGTCGCGATCTGATCCGCCGTCCGGAAGGACGAGATCAGCAGACCCAGCGTCGGAAACACCCACAGCACCACCAGAAACAGGACCGAGGCATGGACCACCCATCTGAGGGCCGGTTTGGTTCCTGCAATATCGTTCATGCCGACCCCCTATTCCATTTCCTTGCGCGCATTGCGCACATTCCAGACAAGAATCGGCGTCACCAGCAGCATGATCACCATGGCCGAGGCCGACCCCACGCCCCAGTCATTGGCGCGGAACAGCTTGTCGAACATGTAATTGGCCAGAACCTGCGTTTCCCATTGCCCGTTGGTCATGGCAAAAACGATGTCAAAGACCTTGAGCACGGTGATAGTGATCGTCGTCCACACCACCAGAATCGTGGTCTTGATCTGCGGCACCTTGATCTTGAAGAAAATCTGGAACGGGTTGGCACCGTCCAGAATGGCGGCCTCGATCGTTTCCTCGGGGATGCCGCGCAGCGCGGCGGACAGGATGACCATGGCAAAGCCCGTCTGAATCCAAACCAGAACGATCATCAGGAAAAAGCTGTTCCAGAACGGGATGGTCAGCCATGTCTGCGGCTCGGTCCCACCAAAGAAGATGTAAAGCGCGTTCAGGATACCGATCTGATCCTGTTCCGCAGGCCGCGTATCATAGACCAGCTTCCAGATCACCGAGGCCCCTACGAATGAGATCGCCATCGGCATGAAGATCAACGCCTTGGCCACGTTGCCCCAGCGGATACGGTCGGTCAGCTGCGCCACCAGCAGCCCGAACGCGGTCGACATCGCCGGAACCACGATCAGCCACAGCATGTTGTTGCGCATGGCCTCCCAGAATTTCGGCTCGGCAGCCATCTGGCGATAATTGTCCAGCCCGACCCATTCGTAACCGCCGCCGGGGATGCGATCCGTCAGCGACAGGCGCAGCGTCTCAACCACCGGATAGGCAAGATAAAGACCCAGCGCCAGCAGCGCGGGAAACAGAAACAGCCAGGGCCGGATCATGTTGGCGCGGTTGATATTGCGACCTGCATTCGGCCCGCGCGCCGGGAATAGAATCTTGTCCAGAAACTGGTTCGACAGGTAGAAATAGCCCACACAGCCCGACACGCCGATGGCGATGGTCAGCAGGCCCTGAAGTGCCGGATGCATGACGCTCTCCGTTGCCAAAGGGGGATTGGGCGGCCCGTCGCGCGGACCGCCCGCTGTCAGACGCGCTTAATCCAGCGCATCCCAGGAGGATTGGATTTCGTCGGCCACCTCTTGCGCGGGCTTGCCGCCGGCGTAATCGACCATGCCGGTCCAGAAGGTGCCCGCACCCACACCGCCCGGCATCAGATCAGACCCGTCAAACCGGAAGGTGGTCGCGCCCAGCAGGATGTCGTTCATCTTTGCCAGCGTCGGGTCCGAGAACAGCGACGTATCGACGCCCTTATGCGGGGTCAGGAAGCCGGTCAGCTGCATCCAGATCTCATGCGCTTCGGGCGTTTGCAGATAGGTAATCAGATCATGCGCCGCGGGGCTGTCATTGGTGATCGCCCAGAGCGTCCCGGCCCCCAGAACCGGACTGCCCAGATCCTTGCTTTCATAGGCGGGGAAGTAGAAGAAGTCGGCATCCTCACCCACAACGGTGCCTTCGGGGAAGAAGGCCGGAATGAACGAGGCCTGACGATGCAGATAGCATTGCGGGGGTGAGCTGAACATGCCCTTGGGGCTGTCGCGGAAATCCGTGGTCGCCACCGCGCCCGCACCGCCAGCAACATAATCGTCATTGCGGGCGAAAGCTCCGAATTCCTCGATGGCCGCGATCACCTTGGGGTCGTTGAACTTCATCTCATTGGCGACCCAGGCGTCGTAGTCCTCGGGCGATTGGGTGCGCAGCATCATGTCCTCGACCCAGTCGGTCGCGGGCCAGCCGGTCGCGCCGCCGGACCCCAGACCGATGCACCACGGCGTCTCGCCATCAGCGACGATCTGGTCGGTCAGCGCCTTGAGCTCTTCCATCGTCGTCGGGACCTCATAGCCTGCGTCCTCGAAGTTCTCGGGCACGTACCAGACCAGCGATTTCACATCGACCTTGTAGAAGAACCCGTACAGATGGTCCTGCCCGTCAGCTCCCGGATACGTCCCCAGATCGACCCAGGACTGACCGGCGGCATAGTTGTCGCGAATCCAATCCGCTGTTCCGTCACTTAGCGGGGTCAGAAAGCCCGACTTGGCCATATCCGCCGCCAGACCGGGCTGCGGGAAGACGGCCACGTTCGGGGCCGATCCGGCCTCGGCATCGATTCTGATCTGCTGCTCGAAACTGTCCGAGCCGACATAGGCATATTCATGACCCGTCGCGGCGGCGAAGCCGTCCAGAACCTTTTCGACATTTTCCTGGTCCGGCCCAAGCCAGGGCCCGAACACGGTCACCTTGTCGGCCTGCGCCGCGCCCGCCATCAGGGCGAACGTGGCCGCGCCTGCGTAAAGCGAGTGTTTCATGAATTTTCCTCCCACTGTGTTCCGCGCGTCGAGATTTTTTTTCAAAGCGCTTTGGACAATCAGGTTTATCCGCTAACATTTGTGCCCTGTCAACATTTCGTTAGCTTTTTATCGATTTTCAGGCGCAATACGCACGCCGTGACGAAACAGGTTGACGACGGAAGAAATTCACAACACAACTCTATCAGCTCCAATTTGAAGGCGCTTTGAAAATATGAACCTAAAGCAACTATCGGAAATCCTCGGTCTTTCGCAGACGACAGTCAGTCGTGCATTGAACGGCTACCCGGAGGTGAAAGAGGATACGCGCATCCGGGTTCAGGCCGCCGCCGACAAGCACGGATACCGCCCCAACAGCCGCGCCAAGGGGCTGGCAACAGGGCGCTCTATGGTGATTGGCCATGTGATTCCAACCTCTTCGCAACACGAGATGGTCAACCCTATCTTCGGGGATTTTGTTGCTGGCGCGGCCCAGAAATACGCTGAAAACAACTATGACATGATGTTCACACACGCGCCTGACACATCGATCGAAGCCTCATATCGCAGTCTGTTCAATCGTGGCGTGGTCGATGGCGTGGTGTTGCAGGGACCCAAAGTGAATGAGCCCAGGATCGCGGTTCTGTCGCAGATGGGCGTGCCGTTCATTGTTCATGGCAGATCGACCGGAGCCGATATGCCCTATGACTGGATCGATGTGAACAACCAGCGATCTTTCGAACGCGCGACCCGGTTCCTGATTGACCTTGGGCATCGGCGCATCGCACTGATCAACGGTCTGGAAGAAATGGATTTCGCCCAGCGCCGCAGAAACGGCTATATGGCTGCTCTGGCTGAGGCCGGCATTGCGCCAGATGCGGACCTGCTGCGCAGCGCCGAAATGACCGAGATTTATGGTCATCAGACCGCCTGTGAAATGCTCAGGCGCGATGATCCTCCGACCGCCATACTGGCTTCGTCCATTATCTCGGCCGTTGGCGTACGGCGTGCGCTGGAAGAGAACGGTCTGAGGATGGGGCATGATGTATCTGTTATCGCCCATGACGATGATTTGTCCTACATGCGCAATGGCAGGGATGTGCCCATCTTCACGGCGACACGCTCGTCCGTGCGCCATGCCGGCGAACTGGCCGCAGAAATGCTGATCGAACGCATCAACGTCCCGAACGCCCCTCCTAAAACATGCCTATTAGAAGCCGAGTTGGTTGTCGGCAGTTCAACGGGGCCCGCACCACAAAGGTCTTGATATGAAACACAAACGCGCAGATTTTCCGTCAGACTTCCTGTTTGGTGTTGCGACCTCGGCCTATCAGATCGAAGGGCATGCGCAGGGTGGCGCAGGGGTGACCCACTGGGACAGTTTCGCCGCCACACCGGGTAATGTTGCACAGGCTGAGAACGGGGATGTGGCCTGCGACCACTACAACCGGTTCGAAGAGGATTTTGACCTGATCCGGGATGCAGGTTTCGATTGCTACCGCTTCTCGACCAGCTGGGCGCGGGTTCTGCCTGAAGGGCGCGGACAAGCGAACCCGGAAGGGTTGGATTTCTATGACCGACTGACAGACGCGCTGCTGGAACGTGGCATCAAGCCTTGTGCCACGCTGTATCATTGGGAGCTACCCTCGCCGCTGGCCGATCTTGGCGGTTGGCGTAACCCCGATATCGCGGGATGGTTTGCAGATTTTGCACAGGTCATCATGGAGCGGATCGGCGACCGGATGCACAGTGTTGCACCGATCAATGAACCATGGTGTGTCAGTTGGCTGAGCCACTTCGACGGCCACCACGCCCCCGGCCTGCGCGACATCCGCGCGACCGCCCGCGCGATGCATCACGTGCTGCTGGCCCATGGCCGCGCCATTCAGGTGATGCGGGGGCTGGGCATGTCCAATCTGGGCGCCGTGTTCAATCTGGAATGGGCTGAACCGGCGGATGACAGCGACGCGGCCCGGACCGCGGCGGCGCTTTATGACGGGATATACAATCGGTTCTTTCTGGGCGGCGTGTTCAACAAATCCTACCCCGAGAATGTTCTTGAGGGTCTGGCACCCCATCTGCCCGCAGGCTGGCAGGATGATTTCGACGTGATCGGGACGCCGGTCGATTGGTGCGGGCTGAACTACTACACCCGCAAGCTGATCACGCCTGCAGACAGCCCGTGGCCGTCGTTGACAGAAGTGCCGGGCCCCCTGCCCAAAACCCAGATGGGATGGGAGATCGACGCCGCTGCGCTTTCGCGCTTCCTGATCCGCACCGCAAAAGACTACACCCGTGATCTGCCGATTTACGTCACTGAGAACGGCATGGCGAGCCCGGAGCGGAGGCAGGATCAGGACCGCATCGACTATCTGGATCAGCATCTGGCCGAGGTTCGAACGGCGCTGGATGCGGGCGTACCGGTCAAAGGATATTTCGTCTGGTCGCTGCTGGACAATTACGAATGGGCGCTGGGATATGAAAAGCGTTTCGGGCTGGTCGATGTGGATTTCGACACGCTGCAGCGCACGCCCAAGGCATCTTACCACGCGTTGCAACAAGCCCTGTCGCGCAGTTAGCGTAGCCGCCGACGCAAACGCCGGCGGCCACAAAAGTCACTCGATGAAGGTGCGCGCCAGCCGGTCGCGCAAGGGCTGTGCCAGATAGCTGAGAGCGGTACGCTCGCCTGTATTCACAAACAGGTCCGCAGGCATGCCCGGCACCAGATCCAGCGAGGCGACCTGTTCGGGCTGCGCCTCATCCAGCTTGATTTGCGCCAGGTAATAGGGTTGCCCGGTGCGGTCATCCTCAAGACTGTCGGCCGAGATATCGGTGATCTTTCCGGTCGCCTCGGGCACCTCACCCTGATCGAAGGCCGACAGGCGCACGCGGGTGGATTGGCCGACGAACAGCTTTTCGATATCGGCGGTGTTCACCCGCGCTTCGACGATCAAAGGTTGATCGGCTGGAACGATGTCCATAATGGGCTCGCCCGGACGCACAACGCCACCCGAGGTAAACACCGTCAGGCCGACGACCCGTCCGCTGACCGGAGCCGTCACCGCAACGCGTTTGCGCCGCTCGGCAGCGCCGACATACTGCGGCTCAAGCGTGGCCAGCAGCGCCTCGACCTGCGCCAGCTCGGTCGAAACCGCCTCGGCGCGCTGGGTCTGCTGGCCGATGCTGGCCAGTTGCAGTTCGCTGATCTGGTTGCGGGCCTGCGCCTCTTGCGTGTTCAATGAGGCCTCGACCCCAATCAGGCGCTCGACCTCGACCCGGCGGCCGTTGACGCGGTTGGCGGCGACCAGACCTTTGGCCTGCAGGGTCTCCAGATTGCCCAACTCTTCGCGGGTGATGTCCATCTGGCGGGAATTGGCCTGACGCTGCGCTTGCAGCCCGGTGATCTGGTCCTGCAGGTTGGCGATCTGCTGGTTCAGCAGATTCTGTTCCGCCGCGCGGGTGCGCCGTTCCGCGTCGAACAAAAGTTTCTGGGTCAGGAATGCGTCTTGCCAGTCACCACGATCCATTTCGACACGCATCATCTGATCGACATCCGCGCGTTCGAACCGGCCTTCGTCACGGATCTGCGCCACCAGACGGGCGCGACGGACCGTCAGCTCGCCCAGTTGGCTTTTGATCACGTCCAGATTGACGTCCAGATCGGTGCTGTCGAGTTCGACCAGCGTCTGCCCCGCCTCAACCAGATCACCATTGGCGACCAGAATGCTGCGCACGATACCGCCGTCCAGATGTTCGACCGTCTTGCGGTTGCCCTCGACCACGAATGAGGCCGGGGCGACAACCGCGCCGTCCAGTTTCGACGCCGCCGCCCAGTAGACCGAGCCTCCGACAAATCCCGCCACGATCAGAAGACCAAGGATCACAAAGCCCTTGATACCTGCACCGGGGGCCTTCTGTTCGACCCTGTTATAGTCCTCAAGGCGCAGAAGACCTTGATCGGGGCTGTTGTAAACTGCAGGTGTCATTGGGCTGCTCCTTTCTGTGCGGGCTGCTGCGCGTCATGCGCCGCGATCTGAGGGGGGGCCTGCGGCGGCAGGCCGGTCTGCTGCCGCGGACGCAGGATATCGTCTTTGTTCCCAAAACCGGTCTGCGTCCCTTTGCTCAGCGTCAGGACCTTGTTCACCGCTTCCAGCGTGCTGGGGCGGTGGGTCATCACAAAGGTGATCGCCCCGCGCGCGCTGGCTGCACGGATGGCGTTGCGCAGGGCAAGCTCTCCTTGCGCATCAAGGTCCGAGTTCGGTTCGTCCAGCACCAGAATGAACGGGTCGCCATACAACGCACGCGCCAGGGCGATACGCTGACGCTGGCCCCCGGACAGGTGGAACCCATCGCCCAACTGGGTGTCATAGCCATCGGGCAGGTTGCTGATCAGGCCATGCACATCGGCTGCAACGGCAGCTTCGAACACCTTGGCGTCATCGACCGAGGTCGCAAAACGGGCAATGTTCTCGCGAATGGTGCCGTCGAACAGCTGCACGTCCTGCGGCAGATAGCCAACCATTTGGCCGAGTTCTTCCGGGTCCCATTTCGCCATCGGCGTCCCGTCCAGCCGGATCGCGCCGCGCTGGGGCGTCCAGATGCCGGCAAGCATCCGCGCCAGCGTGCTTTTGCCCGAACCGCTGTGACCGATGACGGCCATGACGTCACCAGCCGATAACGCGAACTCGATATCGCTGATCGTGGCATTGCGCGCCAACGGCGGACCAGCCTGAGCGATCACGGTATTGATCGAAAACTGCGGACGCGGCAGGCGCAGGCGCTTGGGTTGCGCGGGGAATGCCTCGTCCAACGCCCGCAGGTTTTTGTAAGACCCGCGCGCCGCCAGAAAACCGCGCCATTGGCCGATCAATTGGTCGATCGGGGCCAGCGCGCGGGCCAGCACGATGGTTGCCGCGATCATAACACCGGCGGTGGCCTGACCGGTGATGGCCAGCGCCGCGCCAAGGCCCAGCATGCCCGACTGCAGCGCCATGCGGATCGTCTTGGACAGAACCGAGAAACTGGCGATGCGGTCGGCCACGCGGGTTTTCAGCGTATGTGCATCCTGTTGCAGAGCTGTCCAGCGCCGGGCGAGATCACCATTCATCCCCATGGCGTGGACAAGCTCTGCATTCTGCTCACTCGCGGTGAACAAAGCGTCGGACCTGCTGCGCGCGCGGGATGCGTCCTGCATGACGCCGGCGGCGCGCGAATTGTTGATCAGGGCCAGAATTGTAAGGGTCAACGCCCCGGCAAGGCCAAGCGCGCCCAGATAGGGGTGCAGCATGTACAGCACCGCCAGATAGATCGGAATCCACGGCGCATCGAAGAACGCAATCAGCGTGGGCCCCGAGATGAAGTCGCGCAGACCGGTGATGTCTGCGGCCGGGTTATCCCCGACTGCGGATTTACCCTGCAGGCGGCGACGGATCGAGGCCTGCAGCAGCGGCGCGCCGATCTTCAGTTCGAACCGCGCACCCAGCCGGTTCAGGATGCGCACCCGCATCAGGTCCAGCAGGCCGGTGACAAGGAACACGCCACCCAGCAGCAAGGTCAGGGCGATCAGGGTGTCCATGTTCTGACTGGTCAATACGCGGTCATAGACCTGCAGCATGTAAAGCGGACCGGCGAGCATGAGAAGGTTGAGAACAAGGCTGAAAAAGCCGATTGCGAAAAAGCCACCTCGTAGCGAGGCCCAAGCTGTTTTGACGGATGATTTTTTCTGAAACATGACGGTGATCTCTTTTCAGGGTGAATGGGTGGCGGCCTGTGCCGCCACCCCGTTGGTCTGTTGATCAGGCGACGAAGTCGTCGTCTGTCAGGTCGCTGGCATTGACGCCCGCCAAACGGACCGAGTTGTCCGAGGAGAAGGACAGAACCACGTCGGCCCCATCCTGGCTGACGTTCAGCGGGCCTTCGAAGTCACCGAATGCCAACTGGTCAAAGCCAGCCTGGAAGTCCTGAATGACGTCGTTGCCGAAGTCGCCCTCGAAGACGAAGGTGTCGTTGCCTGCGCCACCGATCAGGATGTCATCGCCACCCTCACCGTTCAGCACATCGTCACCCGCCTGACCGTTCAGGGTGTTCGACCCCGAGTTGCCGGACAGGATGTCGTTGCCGCCATTCGGGCTGCCTGCGTTGTTCGAGCCGCTGATGTTCTCGAAACCGAAGACCTGATCCAGGGTGGCACCATCCGGCGCGTTGACCTGTGCAACACCGTTGCCGTCCTCATCGAGGTCCAGCACAACGCCCGGGCCTGCAGTGAACAGCGCGGTATCGATGCCTTCACCACCGATGATGATGTCAGCCCCACCGAACGAATGGATCGAGTCGTTACCACCTGCACCGTCGAGTACATTGAACTCGTTGTTGCCAAGCAGCAGGTCATTGCCGCTGGTGCCGATGACATTTTCAAAGTCATCGACTTCTGCAACGATCACTCCGTTCTGAATGATGGCACCGTCCTGCGGACCTTCGTCGCCATTGCCAGCCGCGTTCGGGGCCGGACCGCTGAGGTCCAGATCAACGGTGACACCGTTGAAGCCCGACACATCGATGGTGTCGCTGTCACCCGAGCCCACAACCCGCTCGATCGAGCTGAGGATGTCGGTCTCGATCTGGTTGTCGATGACGTCCAGCCCAACAACTCCGGTGCCGCCCACGGCGTCCACATCCAGCGTCGCGCCTGCATCGACCAGCGTGTCCTGGACCACCGGGCCATTCTGACCAGCAGGTGCGTTGTGCAGGTGGATGGCCGAGACAACACCCGGGATCGGGGTCAGCAGATCGGCTTCGTTCAGACCGGTGACGCTCAGTTCGCTGGAATAGGTGACCTCACCGGTTTCCAGGTTCTGAACAACAACAGCCGTGGCAAAACCGGTCGCCTCACTGTCGGACAACGGTCCAGGCTCTTGCGCCGCATCCAGCGGACCACTCAGCGTGATGGTACGGATACCGTCCACGGTGACATCGCTATCGACCAGCAGTTGGCCGCGGATCTCACCACCTGGGAAGTCTGCTGTGTGGATGTTGTAGTACAGGTTGTTGGCTGCAGCCTGTTCTACAAACGCCGCTCCATCCGCAATGGCCGAGCCGAACTGGCCAGGTGCCGTCACGGCCTGGTTCACAACGCTGACGTTGAACCCGGTGTCACGGACAGCCGTACCGTTGCCATTGGCATCCAGGCTGACTTCGACAGACACATCCAGATCCGAGAAATCGGCTGTGTCAAAGCCTTCGCCACCCTCGATGAAGTCGTTCCCGAGGCCGCCGACGATCACGTTGTCACCGTTACCAGTAATCAGAACGTCATCACCAGCTCCGCCGTCGACGACACCATTGATCTGACCGAGGTCTACAACGATGTCGTCTCCGGCACCCAGCAACACGTTACCATTTACTACACCTTCGTCATCGTTAACGAATGTCACTGAGCCTGCCTCGGTCGCGTCGATCGCGTTGACCTGACCGCGGATTTCACCTTCGTTGATGATGGCACCCAGAAGCTCGAGCCCGCCATCGATGCGGATACCGGCTGCGGCATCGCTGTCTTCAGACCCTGCGATCAAGCCGCTGTTCTGCACCAGACCGGCAAAGCTTGCGTCTTCGACATTGCTGAACAGGCGCAGGCCGTCGCCAACCTGATTGCCTTCGGTTGCGTCGCCGCGACCCTGGAAGGTGCCTTCGTTGAAGATCGCAGCCGAAACCACGTCCCCATCCACATCGCCGGTTTGCAGCGACACAGCCGAGCCTCTGTAGTCAAAGCCCGCATCCACGAGACCGGTGTTGGTGAAGGTATAGTTATCGGCTGTTCCGTCAGCGTAGACAGTCCCGTTACGCTGGTCGCCTGTGCCCAGAATATCGCCTTCGTTGCGCACATCCAGACCAAAGCCGTCAATGTTCAGCGCGCGGCTGTCCGAGGTCACGATGCCCGTGTTCAGGAACGACCCGCCCGAGTGATCACCCGTGCCGAAGTAGACACCGTTCTGCACCCCTGCAATCAGGCCCGAGTTGGTCAGCGTACCCTGGAAGTTCACACCGTTGACGACGCGCACACCGGCGACAGTACCGTTTGCGCCTTCCGACAGGATGGTTCCAGTGTTGGTGATGGTGGCATCGGTTGTGCCCGAGTTGCCGACATTGCCGACGCGCACACCGTCACCGGCCAGACCAACATTGGCGGCGGCATTGCCACGACCGATGATGATACCGTCATTTTCCAGCGTGAAGGTGTTTGCACCGTCCTCGGCTCCGCCGATTTCGGCACCAACGCCCGAACCCTGATTGCCGTCGCCCGCATCGATCAGACCATTGGCCAGGTTGCGGACCGAGAAGTCATCCGCCGTGCCATCGGCATAAACCGTGCCGTTGCGCTGATCATCGGTGCCCAGAATGGTACCACCGTTGGTCAGGTCAACTCCGGTCCCGTCGATGTTCACTGCGCGGCTGCCCGACTGGATGGTGCCAAAGTTCAGTACGTCCAGATCATGCTCGGCCTCACCGATATACAGACCATTGCGCACACCTTCGATCACACCGGTCGAGGTGTTCAGGATACGGCCTTCAGCCGCTGCGCCGTCGGCGATGCGGATACCACCTGCAGTGCCCTGATCGCTGTCGGACGAAATCAAGCCGCTGTTGACGATGTCGGTTTCCGAGATTGTACCTTCGGCACCATTGTTGATGCGGATACCGTCACCGGCACCCGGCGTGTTCGATGCTTCCTGACCACGACCCTGAATGGTCGCACCAAAGCCGTTGAACAAGGTATTGGACACACGGTCACCAACCTCATCCCCGACCTGGAACGACACGCCCGCGCCGAAGTTTTCTACGCCCGCGTCGATGGTGCCACCGGTAAAGTTCGAAATGGTGACGTCTTCGGCGGTCGAGTTGGTGTAGATCGTGCCGTTGCGCTGATCGCCAGTGCCGATGATGTCGCCAAAGTTGCGAACGCTGACACCTTCGCCCTGAATATCAACTGCGCGGCTGTCCGAGGAAATCACGCCGCCCCGGAAGTTGTCCAGAGTGCCCGAGCTGCCTGCGCCCGCAAACTGAACGCCGTTAAACTCACCCGCGATCTCGCCAAAGTTGCGAATGTCGGCGCTGCCGGTGACCTGAATGCCGGTGGCCAGCGCGTCGGGGCCCGAGTTCGCCTCGATGCTGCCTGAGCGGAAGTTGAAGACCTGCGCGTTTTCACCTTCGACCGAAACGGCCGCCACGGCGTTGTTGGTGGTGATCTGGCCAAAGTTCAGAAGGCGCGCGAAATCATTGTCCAGAACAAAGGCCGGGGTGTTGTCGACCACGGTGTTCTGAAAAAAGCCGTTGGACAGTGTCTGCCCGTCACGGACCGTTTCCTGGGCCAGTGACGAGGTCGTCAGCAATCTGGCGCGCAGGGATGCGAGAAAGTCGGAAAGCATTGGGAATCTCCCTGATGAGTTCAAATCGGACGGACATCAAACCCGGGGCCGTTTGTCCGCTGTCTCATCAGTTGCGGGTCGCCATAAGCTTTTGAAATTCTTCCTTTGAATGGGGCATATAACCTTCGCAAATAGTCACATAACCTGCGAGGTCGTCAGAAATTTAGTGCGTTTTTGTCAGATACTTAGATCGCAAAGACTGTAACCGAGCATTTATTCGGTGACATGAATTCACGAATTAGTTGGGCTATGTGATGTTCGGCAGCGGTGATTTCCATATCCGATCAGCCGCGCGGGACGCATCAGCTGTTGGACGGGATTGGTCGTTTGACCAGATTCGCGTTTCGCGACGCAACAGTGCCATGCGGCGGATCAAGATGGATTTGCCTGCTCATCGCCTCGATAATCTCAGGATTGGGATATTGGGGTCGTGTCAGGGCCCCCAATTCGCGCATATTGCCCTTGTCATCGAACGGCAGAAAAGTCAGTCCAAACCCGTCGCGTTTGAACTGCTCGGCGGCAATGGCATTGACCATGGTGCAGGCATCGCTTTGCGCCACATACCGGCAGACCGTTTCGAACCGGGCGGTCGTCACGTCAATCCCGGTTTCTTCAGCCACGGTGTCCGAGGCCTCTGGCAAGTCTTGTTCCAGATCATAACCGAAGGATATCGGGAACCGGATCAGCTGATCTGCGGGAACTTCATGCGCCCAGATGCTGCGTTTGCTACTCAGCGGATGACCTTTTCGAACCCCCAGATACAGCGGCTCTAACCAGAGCGACGTGAAATCCATCGGGCGGGTCGAGCCCCGGTAAATCTGATCAAAGCTTTTGCGCGCGATAAACGCCATGTCGACCGAGCGATCCTCGACCATCTTGGCCAGCGCAACGGGATATTCCTCGACGATGATGATCTTGCGATCGGGAACCGCCTGCGCAAACAGCGCCCGAAAGTAATGGGACAGGTAGGCTGCCAGTGTTGGTGTCATGCCAAGGCGTATCGGTGGCAGTTCGGACGTCTGATGGCGACGTGCAAGATCGCCGATCCCATCGACAATCTCGATCACCTGTTTGGCTTGGGTCACAAGCTCCTGACCGAAGGGCGTCAGCTGAACACCGTCCTTGCCCCGATCAAAGATCGCAACCCCAAGCTCTGCCTCAAGCTTTTTGATCTGGTTCGACAGCGCCGGCTGACTGACCGCCACCGCCTGCGATGCTCGTGTGAAGTTCTGATGCTCGGCCACGGCAATGACATAGTGTAGATCGCGAAGGTTCATGTCTCGAGGCTCAAATCAGCTTTCTGCACATGCGGGCACCATAGCGCGCCATGCGAAAGGGCAACGGCACCTGCCGTCAGGTGTGCCACCGAAGCCTGCCCGCCCAGCGCGCGACAGGCAATCGTCTTTTGCCATGTTGTCGGATTCGTGAGGTTTCGTGTCCCCTCACCCGTATCCAGCTACGATCGCCTAGGGCAACACAAGCACCGGCGTTTCGCGGCGCACCAATACATCCTGACTACCGCTGCTCGATGATAGTCGAACAGCCAGCAGCCTTGCGTCGGCGAAACGTTCGAAATAGGCAAACCGAATCGTCTCAACCGCCGCGATGTCTTCGCATTGCAAAACGTAATCGGCATTGAACGCATTGTTATTCGATGCAGCCTGACCCGCGCTTTCGTCCTGACCAAACGCATCGCCCACCAATGCAACATTGGCCGAAGCAGTCATGCATCCTGCCTCTGGCGGGAACTCAAACAAGGTCAAAGGATCTGCAAGATCCGAAATCGCATCCGCGACACGCGCCCGATCCTTGTCGCTATCGGCCGGTTCCTCAAATCCCACGATATCGCTGCCCGGCACGTCCAGCGCCAGTGTCATCCCGGTTTCTGAAAACGTCAGGTCCAGACGTCCACCATCATTCTGGTTGGCACTGGATGAATGAGCCGCCTGAGACATCAGCGCGATACAAGAAAAAAACAAGACGACAGCCGCGCGAGTCATACCAATCACCACTCAGAACACAGTGTATTTTAGTAAAATTGCGGCACCGTGCAACTGTGAGACGATTATCAGAACCCACCATTTATGGCGGGGCAGTTTCGGCGCTGTTTTCCGACAAAAAAACTCAGGTTGACTTTGTTGACTAATTCTATCAAGAATCTGCCTGCACGTTTCGCCACCCTGCGAGGCGAAAAGCCGATTTTTTAGAAAGACCAAACCCCATGACCAAATTCCTCGCCGCGACCAGCGCACTGACCTTGTGCCTTACCAGCACCGCCGTCGCCGAAGCGCCCTCTAAGACCGATGTGCTAAGCACCTATGCAAACATCGCCGAAGCCAAATACGAAGATAGCCTGATCGCCGCCAGAACCCTGCAAACTGCAGTGAACACTTTGATCGCCGCTCCGTCGGATGCCTCGCTGAACGCCGCCCGCGCTGCCTGGGTCGCCGCCCGCGTGCCCTATCAGCAGACCGAGGTTTATCGCTTTGGCAACGCCATCGTGGATGATTGGGAGGGCAAGGTAAACGCTTGGCCGCTGGATGAAGGCCTGATCGATTATGTGGACGCATCCTACGGCGGCCCGAGCGACGAGAACGACCTTGCCGTGCTGAACGTCATCGCCAACCCCAGCTTCGAGTTGTCGGGCGAAACCATCGACGCCTCTGCGATCACACCCGAACTGCTGTCCGAGACGCTGCACGAGGCGGACGGAATCGAAGCAAACGTAGCCACCGGTTATCACGCCATCGAATTCCTTCTGTGGGGTCAGGACCTCAATGGCCACGGCCCCGGCGCAGGCAATCGCCCGTATACCGACTATGTTCAGGGCGACGCGTGCTCGAATGGGAACTGTGACCGCCGTGCACAGTATCTGAGTGCTGTCACCGATCTGCTGATCCAGGATCTGGAATGGATGACAGCCCAATGGGCCACAGGGGGCGCCGCCCGCGCGGCCCTGTCGGCCGACGAGACCGCCGGTGTCAGCGCCATCCTCACCGGCATGGGCTCTTTGTCCTATGGCGAACAGGCTGGTGAGCGTATGCGCCTTGGCCTGATGCTGAACGACCCCGAGGAAGAGCATGATTGCTTTGCCGACAATACCCACAACAGCCACTACTATGATGGGCTGGGTATCCAGAACGTCTATCTGGGCAGCTACACCCGCATCGACGGCACTCCGGTCTCGGGCGCGTCGCTGTCGGATCTGGTGACCGCCACTGACCCGGCGCTGGATATCGAGATGAAGACCAAGCTGGCCAACACCATGCGGGCGCTGGGTCGTATCAAATCAACAGCCGAGGCAGGTTTCGCCTATGACCAGATGCTGGAACGCGGCAATGCGGGTGGCGAGGCGCTGATCATGGGAGGTGTCAACGGCCTGATCGATCAGACCAAAACGATCGAACGCATCGTGACCCGGCTGGAACTGGACCAGATCGATTTCGAAGGCTCCGACAGCCTCGATAACCCGGATGCGGTATTCCACTAAACGCTCAGGCCGGGCGCGTTTCGCAGACGCGCCCGGCATCGGATCACGTGGTATTGCTTTCGGACACCGGACGCGCACAAATTAACTGACTATTTAACTAGGATATCATCAAGCAGGCTGAGTCACCATGATTATATGCCACTGCACCAACATCTCGGACCACGACATCCGCGCCGCGATCGACTGGATGCGCTCGGCTGATCCGCAGGCCATCATCACGCCGGGCAAGATTTACCATGCGCTTGGAAAATCAGCGGATTGCGGCGGATGCATGCCGCTTTTCCTAGACACGATGCGATCCAGCGATAGTCTGGAAGTCCCCATGCAACTGCGGAAATTACGGACCGCAGTATCACAGGAGAAAGCACATGAAGGGCGACCCCAAGGTCATCGAATATCTCAACAAATCCCTGCGGCATGAGCTGACGGCGGTCAGCCAGTATTGGCTGCACTACCGCCTGCAGGACGACTGGGGCCTGAGCGGCATGGCTGCAAAAAGCCGCGAAGAAAGCATCGAAGAGATGCAGCACGCAGACAAGTTGATTCAGCGGATTTTGTTCCTTGAAGGGCACCCGAACCTGCAAAAGCTGGACCCCCTGCGGATCGGGCAGACCCCAAAGGAAACGCTGGAATGCGACCTGGCCGCCGAGATTGACGCGCGGGCGTTGTACAAGGAAGCGCGCGAATACTGTCAAAGCGTCGGAGACTATGTCTCGATGGCGCTGTTCGAAGAGTTGATGACCGACGAAGAAGGGCACATCGACTTTCTGGAAACGCAGCTCGACCTGCACGAAAGGATCGGCGAAGCCAATTATGCGCAACTTAACGCATCCAAGATGGACGAGGGCGAGTAAGCTCGCGCTCATATCGGTGGCCCTATCAGTGGCCACCTCTTCCCTTGCCGCAGATATCGCACCCCCCGAGCTGCAAGACCTCCACCTGAAAACCCAGCCCAGAACCCAGGCCGAGCGCGCCCGGATCGACGCAGCCACCGCCGCGCCGTCGGATTTCAGCGTGCCGCAGCGGTTCGAAGACTTGTCGGCTGGCGCGGCCACCGTTCGGGTGCGCACCGATGCGGATGCATTCTCGCAACCCTCGGCCAATATCAGCTTCGAGCAGGAGTTGGACTTTAAGGTTGGCAATGGCCTGTTCAAGAAAATCTGGGTCTCGTCTCCGTCCTCGACGCTGGCGTCGGATGGGCTGGGGCCGCTGTACAATGCGCGCTCCTGTCAGCGCTGCCATATCAAGGACGGGCGCGGACACACGCCGAACGGGCCGGATGACAACGCGGTATCAATGTTTCTGCGGATCTCGATCCCCGGCGCGCCACAGGACGCGCCAGCCGAAATCGCGGATTACATCGCTACACTGCCCGATCCGACCTATGGCGGACAGATGCAGGACTTTGCGCTGGCCGGGCACCCCGCTGAATATCGCCTCGACATCCATTACACAGAAATCCCCGTTGATTTGTCCGATGGCGAGACGGCCTCACTGCGCAAACCGACCTACACAGCCGCCGATCTGGGCTATGGCCCGCTGCACCCGGAGGCGATGCTCAGCCCGAGGGTTGCGCCGCAGATGATCGGGTTGGGGCTGCTCGAAGCAATCCCGGTTGAGGACCTTTTGGCCAACGCCGACCCTGAGGATACGGATGGCGACGGTATCTCAGGGCGGCCCAACATCGTGTGGTCGACCGAATTCGATGCGCCCATGATGGGCCGGTTCGGACACAAGGGCGGGATGCCCACGGTGATGGAGCAATCGGCGGCAGCCTTTGCCGGGGATATCGGCATCTCCAGCCCCTTGTTCCCGGCCCCCCACGGCGATTGCACGGACGCGCAGGTCAGGTGCCTTGGCGCGCCGCATGGCGACAATGATTCACGCGGGTTTGAGATCGATCAGATCGGCATGGACCTTGTGGCCTTTTACAGCCGCAATCTGGGTGTGCCCGCACGACGTGATACGGATGACCCGCAGGTGCTGCGCGGAAAAGAGGTGTTTCACACCACCGGCTGCGCGTCGTGCCATACCCCTGCCTATGTCACCCACCGGATGCCCGACCGGCCCGAGCACAGTTTTCAGCTGATCTGGCCCTATACCGACCTGCTTTTGCACGACATGGGCGAGGGTCTGGCCGATCACCGCCCCGAGGCCCGCGCCACGGGACGCGAATGGCGCACGCCGCCACTGTGGGGCATCGGTCTGACCGAACGCGTTTCGGGCCACACCCAGTTCCTGCATGACGGGCGGGCGCGGTCATTACTGGAAGCGATCCTGTGGCACGGTGGCGAGGCGCAGCCCGCACGCGATGCCGTCGTGTCGATGCCAAAAACCGACCGCGACGCCCTGATCCGCTTTCTGGAAAGCCTCTGACATGCGCCTTCTTCCCGTTGTCGCCGCTCTGCTACTGCCATTGGCCGCTGCCGCGCAGGATCGCGTGCCGATCCTGATGGATGTAGCCGAAAGCCACATCCTGCCGCGCTTGTCCAACCTGACCGAGGCAACGGCTGCCCTGTCGGCTGCGGCTCAGGCGGATTGCGCGCCCGACTCGACCGCGCTGCGTACCGCTTATGGCGCGGCCTTTGACGATTGGATCACGGTCAGTCATCTGCGCTTTGGCCCCAGTGAGGTGGATGATCGTGCTTTTGCCCTCGCCTTCTGGCCCGACACCAAGGGCTTTACGCCCAAAGCGCTGGCCGGCCTGATCGCCGCCGAGGATGCAGCGGTCGAAGACGCCCAAGCCTTTGCAGAAACCTCTATCGCGGGGCGGGGGTTCTTTGCGCTGGAACGGATGCTGTATGATCCGACGATGGTGGAGCAGGGCAAAGCCGCTTATCGCTGCGCCCTGATCCGCGCCATTGCAACCGATATCGACCGCAATGCCGATGCGATTGCCGCAGACTGGCAGGACTACGCCACTGTCCTGACACAGCCGGGTGGCGACAGCCCCTATAGATCCGGCGACGAAGCAATGCAGGAGCTGTTCAAGGCGCTGACCACCGGCCTGCAATTTACGTCGGAAACCCGACTGGGTCGTCCGCTGGGCACGTTTGATCGCCCCCGACCCAACCGCGCCGAGGCACGCCGGTCGGACAGGTCTCTGCGCCATGTTGAGCTGTCGCTGATCTCGCTCCGTGATCTAGCGATACGGTTGGCCAATGATCACCCCGAGATTGCCTCGGACCTGGACGCAGCCTTTGCCAAAGCCATCGACCGGGCACAGACGCTGGACGATCCGGCCTTCGCCGGGGTCGCTGACCCGCAAGGCCGCATCCGCATCGAGGCCCTGCAGCAATCAATTGACAACATCCGCGCCATTACCGCGACGAGACTGGGCCCGACCCTCGGCATCAACGCCGGTTTCAACTCACTGGACGGAGACTGAGCCCCGTGACCTCGCGCCGCCACTTCCTTGCCGGGCTTGCCGCGACCAGCCTTGCGCCAGTCAAAGGCTGGGCCGCAGTCGGTGCGCCCGCGTTTCTGGCCGCAGGCCTGTTCCCGGATGGGTCTTACAGGCTTGCCGGTCTGGATGGGCAAGGCGCGATCCTGTTCACTCTGCCCCTGCCCGCACGGGGACATGCCGCCGCGGCGCATCCGTTGAAAGCGCAAGCCGTCGCCTTTGCCCGCCGTCCGGGCACCTTCGCGCTTGTGATCGATTGCGCCTCGGGCGCGCCGATCGAACGGCTGGAGGCCCCGACTGGACGCCATTTCTACGGCCACGGCACCTTTTCACCTGACGGCAGCCGGTTCTACACCACCGAGAACAACTATGACGCCGCCGAGGGTGCCATCGGCATCTGGGACGCCGACAGCTTTGACCGGCTGGGCGAGTTCCCCTCGGGCGGGATTGGCCCCCATGACATGCGCCTGATGCCGGATGGCCGAACGCTGGTCATCGCCAATGGAGGCATCGAAACTCATCCCGACACGGGTCGCACCAAGCTGAACCTGCCCGTGATGCAGCCCAACCTGACCTATACCGATCTGTCGGGCATGATACACGAGCAGGTGGAACTGCCGCGCAGTCTGCACAAGAACTCAATCCGTCATCTGTCCGTGCGCGCTGACGGGCTGGTGGGCTTTGCCATGCAATGGCAGGGCAGCTTGACCGAACACCCGCCGCTGCTGGGTTTGCACCGCCGGGGTAACACTCCGCGCCTGCTATCAGCCCCTGAAATCCATCAGAGCAACCTGCAGGGCTATGCTGGTAGCATCGCCTTTGCTGCCAATGGTCGGACGGTCGCAATCACCTGCCCGCGGGGCAATGCGCTGCATCTGTTCGATGTCACCAGTGGGCGCCTGACCGGTGCATACGCGTTGCAGGATGTCTGTGGTCTGGGCGCTGGCCACGATGGGCTTGTGTTCTCGACTGGCACCGGTCTGTTCGGGACTTTGAACCGCCATCCCCAGGTCACCGCGCGGCCTGACTGCCAATGGGACAACCACCTGATCCCTATCCGAAGTTTCGTGTGAAACTCGGCATTCTCTGTCACATAGTTTACACTTGGACGAATCAAACTGCTGGCTTATTGGCGGGCGCGAAACCGGCACCTACTAGTCAAGGACCTGAGTGATTGAAACACACGCCCGACGCACCGCATTCCATCTACGGGGTTGAGAAATGGGGCAAAGGCCTCATCGAGGTGACAGAGCAGGGCGAGATCGGTCTGCGGAACCCCATGCACCCCGAAGCCGCCGCGATCAGCCTGCCGGGCATCCTGTCCGATCTGGATGACCGGGGGATCAAAGCCCCGATGGTTCTGCGGGTCACATCCTATCTGGAACATGAGATCGCGCATCTAAACGAAAGCTTCCGCGATGCCATCGCGCGGGCAAACTACAAAGGCTCTTACCGGGGTGTTTTCCCGATCAAGGTGAACCAACAAGCGCAGGTCGTGGACCGGATCGTCGAGTTCGGCAAGAAATACAATTACGGGCTGGAAGCGGGCTCCAAACCTGAACTGGTCGTGGCGCTGGCCCACCGTCTGGCCTCCGAGGCACTGATCGTCTGTAACGGCGTCAAAGATGCCGAGTTCATCCAACTGGCCATCCTGTCCCGCAAGATCGGCTTCAATACGGTCATTGTTCTGGAAAGCCCGAAAGAGGCCGACACGGTGATCGAGGTCTACAAGGAACTCGGCATCGAACCCCTGATCGGCGTGCGGGTCAAACTGACCAACCAGATCAGCGGCAAGTGGGAAGAAAGCTCGGGCGACCGGTCTGCCTTCGGCATGAACACCGACCAGCTGGTCGCCACGGTGGACAAGCTGAAAGCGGCGGGCCTGTTGCATTGCCTCAAGCTACAGCACTCACATCTGGGCAGCCAGGTGCAGGACGTGAACGACGTCCGCCGCGCTGTTGGCGAGGCGTGCCGTTACTACACCGAACTGACGCGCGAGGGCGTGCCGCTGACCCATCTGGACCTCGGCGGCGGCATGGGTGTGGACTACACGGGAGAGAAGAAAGCGGCTGAGAACTCAATCAACTACACGGTCGAAGAATACTGCGCCAACGTTGTTGAAACCGTCGCCTATGCAATGGATGAGGCCGAGATCGCCCACCCCACGCTGGTCACCGAAAGCGGCCGCGCCGTGGTGGCGACCTCATCGATGCTGGTCTTCAACGTGCTGGAGACCACGCTTTACGATGCACCAACCGCACCGGATGTAGAACCCGACGACAACCATCTGGTCTCGGACCTTGCTGCCGTACATGGATACCTCAGCAGCGACCGCCTGCAGGAATGCTGGAACGACGCCACCTTCTACCGCAATGAACTGCGCGCCCTGTTCCGTCGTGGATACGTGGACTTGCGCCAGATGGCCCGGGCCGAACGCATCTACCTGTCGCTGATGGCCCGCCTCAAGGCGCTGGCGGCCAGTGACGAACTGGACACGGATGTGGACGATCAGCTTGAGAAAGTGGCCGATATCTATCACTGCAACTTCTCGCTGTTTCAATCCCTGCCCGATGTCTGGGCCATCGACCAGCTGCACCCGATCGTGCCCTTGCAAGGGCTGAACGACCCGCCCGACCGCCGCGCGGTGCTATCCGACATCACCTGCGACAGCGATGGCAAGATCGACCGTTTCATTCTGGCCGATGGCGTCTCGCCCAGCCTGCCGGTGCATTCCCTGCCCGAGGATGACGAATACTTCATGGGCGTCTTCTTTGTCGGTGCCTATCAGGAAACACTCGGCGATCTGCACAACCTCTTCGGCGACACCAACGTCGTCACCATCGACCTGCGCGCCGATGGCGGGTTCGATCTGCTTCACGAACAAGAGGGCGACACGATCAGCCAGGTCCTGTCATATGTCGAGTTCGACCCGCAGGATTGCGTCGCCGCCTTCCGCAAAATGGTGGACGAGGCGATCTCGACCGGTACTTTGATGGCAAAAGACCGCAAAACCCTGATGGGCGCCTATCGCGACTCCATCAACGGCTACACCTATTACGAATAAGAAGGAGACAGACCATGGGCGAAACACTGGTTGTCGGCGCGGGCGGCGTATCCCACGCAGCCGTGCATAAGATGGCGATGAACTCGGACATCTTCACCGAGATCACTTTGGCCAGCCGCACGAAATCGAAATGCGATGCCATCGCCGCAGCCGTGAAAGAACGCGTTGGCGTTGAAATCAAGACCGCCGAGCTGGACGCCTACAAGGTCGAAGACACGGTCAAACTGATCAAGGAAACCGGCGCCGAGATCCTCGTGAACCTCGCCCTGCCCTATCAGGATCTGGTATTGATGGACGCGTGCCTTGAAGCGGGCATCCACTACCTCGACACCGCGAATTATGAGCCCGAGGATGAAGCCAAGTTCGAATACCACTGGCAATGGGCCTATCAGGAGCGGTTCAAGGCGGCCGGCCTGACCGCCATCCTCGGCTCGGGCTTTGATCCGGGCGTGACCAGCGTGTTTGCCAAATGGCTCAAGAAACACAAGCTGGACACAATCCGACAGATCGACGTTCTGGACGCCAATGGCGGCAGCAACGATCAGGAATTCGCCACCAACTTCAACCCCGAGATCAACCTGCGCGAAGTTCTGGCCGAGGTGCGGCACTGGGAAAACGGCGCATGGCAGCATAGCCCGGCCATGACCCACAAGGTCGAGTTCGACTTCCCGGCCATCGGCCCCAAGAACATGTACCTGATGTACCACGAGGAACTGGAGTCGCTCAGCACCCACTTCCCCGAGATCGAGCGCGCCCGCTTCTGGATGACCTTCGGCGACGCCTATATCATGCACGCCAAAGTGCTGGAAAACGTCGGCATGACCCGCATCGACCCGGTGATGCATGACGGCAAGGAAATCATCCCGATCCAGTTCCTGAAAACCCTGCTGCCCGACCCCGGCGATCTGGGCGCGGAAACCAAGGGCAAAGCCTGCATCGGCGATATCGCCACGGGTCAGGCCAAGGACGGCTCGGGCGAGAAGACTTTCTACATTTACAACATCTGCGACCACGAAGAATGCTACGCCGAAGTCGGCTCTCAGGCCGTCAGCTACACCACCGGCGTCCCCGCCATGATCGGCGCGGCACAGGTCCTCAAAGGCAACTGGCGTGAACCCGGCGTCTGGAATATGGAACAGCTCGACCCGGATGATTTCATGGACATGCTGAACAATCACGGCCTGCCATGGCAGGTCCACGAACTCGACGGCCCGGTCGAGTTCTAGATCCGGAACTTCATCTGGCTAAAAATATCCCGAGGGGTCCGGGG
>NZ_JBQFOQ010000017.1:0-57832 GCF_056533645.1 Ruegeria sp. G10
CGGCCCGTCTCCGCCACCACCGTAGCGTCCCAGCAACCACCTCAGCAGCGCCGGTGAAGGGGTATTTACGGTTTGGGTCCGAGACCTGCAACCCCCATTCTGAAAAAACTTCACTTTTCCGCTCAGTTTCTTAACAATATTAATAATAACAAAAGCTTACCTTTAAATCCGAGCACTTTCAGCCCCCACAAACGCATGCCCGCAACGCTCAAAACCCTAGGATAGCGGGGAATCGCACCAAGAGGCGCATCGCCGCCCACAGACTCAAACATAGAAAACGCCGCCAAGGTTTCCCAAGGCGGCGTGCTTCAGTGAGTGGCTGGGGTGTTTAGTCCAGATCGAACCGATCCGCGTTCATGACCTTGTTCCAGGCCGAGACGAAATCGCAGACGAATTTGCCGCCCGCATCGTCCTGACCATAGACCTCGGCCAGCGCCCGCAATTGCGAGTTCGAGCCAAAGACCAAATCAACGCGGGTGCCGGTCCACTTTACGTCGCCGCTGGCACGGTCGCGGCCCTCATAGATACCGTCACCGGACGGCTTCCACTCGGTCCCCATATCCAGCAGGTTCACGAAGAAGTCAGTGCTGAGTGTGCCAACCCGGTCGGTGAACACACCATGCGAGGTGCCGCCGAAATTGGCGCCCAGCACGCGCATCCCGCCGACCAGCGCAGTCATCTCGGGCGCGGATAGCGTCAGCAGCTGCGCCTTGTCGACCAGCAACGCCTCGGCCGGGACCGAGTATTCCTTGCGCAGGTAGTTGCGGAAGCCGTCGGCGATGGGCTCCATCACCGCAAAGCTGTCCACATCCGTCTGCTCTTGTGTGGCATCGGTGCGACCCGGGGTGAAGGGCACGTCGACATCCTGGCCGGCGGCCTTGGCCGCCTGTTCAATGGCCGCCGCACCGCCCAGCACGATGACATCGGCCAGCGAGACTTTCTTGCCACCGGATTGCGCGGCGTTGAACGCGGTCTGCACGCCTTCCAGCGCCTCAAGCGCCTTGGCCAGTTTCAGTGGCTCGTTGACGTCCCAGTCCTTCTGCGGGGCCAGACGCACATGGGCACCGTTGGCACCGCCGCGCATGTCCGAACCCCGATAGGTCGAGGCCGAGGCCCATGCTGTCGAGACCAGTTCAGACACCGACAGCCCGGTGGCCAGAATCTTGGCCTTGAGGTCCGCTGCATCCGCGTCGTCGATCAGTTCGTGATCGACGGCGGGCACGTTGTCCTGCCACAGAAGTTCCTCGGTCGGCGCCTCGGACCCAAGGTAGCGCGAGCGCGGGCCCATGTCGCGGTGGGTTAGCTTGAACCACGCGCGGGCGAAGGCATCGGCGAACTCTTCGGGGTTTTCGTGGAACCGCTTCGAGATCGGGCCATAGATCGGGTCCATCCGCATCGCCATGTCGGCGGTGGTCATCATGGTTTTGACCTTCTTGGACGGATCATGCGCTGCAGGGGCCATGTCTTCGTCCTTGACGCCCACCGGTTCCCAGATCCACGCGCCCGAGGGGCTTTTGGTCAGGTTCCAGTCATAGCCGAACAGCAGATCGAAATAGCCGTTGTCCCATTTGATCGGGTTCGCGGTCCATGCGCCCTCGATTCCACTGGTGGTGGTGTCATCGCCCTTGCCGCTGCCGAAATCGTTGATCCAGCCAAAGCCCATGGCTTCCATCGGGGCGGCCTCGGGTTCGGGGCCGACCAGTCCGGGATCACCGGCACCATGCGCCTTGCCAAAGGTGTGGCCTCCAGCGACCAGCGCAACGGTTTCCTCGTCATTCATTGCCATCCGGGCAAAGGTGTCGCGGATATCGCGGCCAGACGCCAGAATGTCGGGCTGACCATCGGGACCTTCGGGGTTCACATAGATCAGGCCCATCTGCACGGCGGCCAGCGGGTTTTCCAGATCACGTTCGCCGGAATAACGGCTGTGCGGGTTGTCGGTCGGGGCCAGCCATTCGGTCTCGGTCCCCCAATAGATGTCTTCTTCGGGGGCCCAGATATCCTCACGACCGCCAGCGAAGCCAAAGGTCTTGCCGCCCATGGATTCGATCGCGCAGTTCCCGGCCAGAATGTACAGGTCCGCCCAGGAAATCTGGTTGCCGTATTTCTGCTTGATCGGCCACAGCAGGCGACGCGCCTTGTCCAGGTTGCCGTTATCGGGCCAGCTGTTGAGCGGCGCAAACCGTTGCGAGCCTGTCGATCCACCGCCGCGACCATCCGCCGTCCGGTAGGTACCCGCGCTATGCCAGGCCATGCGGATGAACAACCCGCCATAGTGACCGTAATCCGCGGGCCACCAATCCTGCGAGTCGGTCATCAGCGCATAGAGGTCATCCTTCAGCGCCTGAAGGTCGAGCTTTTTGAACTCTTCCGCATAGTTGAACGTCTCACCCATCGGATTCGAGGCCACCCCATGCTGGTGCAGGATCGACAGGTTCAGCTGGTTCGGCCACCAGTCCCGGTTGGTTCGGGCCTCGGCGCCATGCATTACAGGGCATTTGCCCATGTTTGGGGTGTCACTTCCGTCCATATCGGTCTCCTAGTCCTGGCTAGATGTGTGCGTCGCGCGGTTTACTTGGGTACAAGAAACAGGGGTCCTGAGCGTCTTTGCGCCTGTCATCGGCCCGGGCACTGCGCGTGAATGCGCGGATCGGCCCTGCCTGCGGTTTGGAAAATGGCATTAACGACTCGTTCTTTTCTGTCTTGGCGTAGGTCTAGCAAATCTGGGTCATGCAAATAAGTTTTGTTTTTCGATGATATTAATAACTAAAAACTATCACTCTACGTCGGCCTCACTCCGCCGCAGCGTCATGATTGCCTTTTCTCAACCGCCCTTCACAGTGGCCGCCATCGGCAACAAGGGGAAGGCGGATGCAATTCGACTATGTGATCGTGGGCGGAGGCTCGGCAGGGGCGGTTCTGGCCAACCGGCTGAGCGCGGATCCCCAAACCCGTGTCTGCCTGCTTGAGGCTGGTGGCCGCGGCGATAGCGTGCTGGTGCGGATGCCTGCGGCGGTGGTCGCCATGCTGCCGGGACGGCCAAAGATCAACAACTGGGCCTTTGAAACCGTGCCCCAGCCCGGTCTGAACGGGCGCAAGGGGTATCAACCACGCGGGCGCGCATTGGGTGGGTCCAGTGCCATCAATGCGATGCTCTATATACGGGGTCAACGTCAGGATTATGACGGCTGGGCCGATCTGGGCTGCGAAGGCTGGGATTGGGACAGCGTGCTGCCCTATTTCAAACGGTCTGAGAATAACGAGCGCGGAGCGGATGACCTGCATGGCGATACTGGTCCGCTGCAGGTGTCCAATCAGAAACAGGAACGCCCGATCACCCGCGCCTTTGTAGATGCCGCCACCCAGATGCAGCACCGGCGTACCGAAGATTTCAACCGGGGCGACAATGAAGGCGCAGGTCTCTATCAAGTCACCCAGTTTCATGATCCTGCGCGCAATGGCGAACGATGCTCGGCAGCGGCGGCCTATCTGTTCCCCGTCATGCAGCGCCCCAATCTGACCGTCATCACCGGCGCCCATGTGCAGCGGTTGGTGCTGAACGGTAAGCGCGCGACCGGGGTGCGGTATCGCAAAAGCGGAAAAGGCGCAGACCTGCAGATAGACGCCACGCGAGAGGTTCTGGTCTGTGCCGGGGCGCTGAAATCGCCTCAGGTCTTGATGCTGTCGGGGATCGGAGATGCCGAGGTGCTCTTGCAACACGGCATCCCCGTTGCGCATGACCTGCCAGGGGTAGGGCAGAACCTGCAGGATCATCTGGACTTTACGATCTCGTATAAGACCAAGGATACGGACACCTTTGGTATCGGCCCGGTGGGGGGCATGAAACTGCTGGGTCACCTGAATCGCTGGCGCAAGGACGGGGTATCGATGGCGGCAACGCCCTTTGCAGAAGGGGCGGCCTTTCTGAAAACGACACCTGATCTGGACCGTCCCGATGTGCAGCTGCACTTTACCATCGCAATGGTCGATGACCACGCGCGCAAGCTGCATATGGGCTATGGCTATAGCTGCCATGTCTGCAAGCTGCGGCCTGAAAGCCGGGGCACCGTTCTGCTGAACAACGCCGACCCGGAGGCTCCGCCCGCAATTGACCCAAACTTCCTATCCGATCCACGCGATCTGGACACGATGATCAAAGGTGCCCGCCTCACGCGCGAGATCATGCAAGCCCCGGCGCTGGCCCCTTATCGGCACAAAGAGATGTTCGGCACCGATACCGCCCAAAGCGATGCGGATTGGGAACACCACATTCGCGCCCGGGCCGACACGATCTATCACCCTGTGGGTACCTGTAAGATGGGTCATGACGATATGGCAGTGGTCGGCCCCGACCTGCGCGTGCGCGGCATTGACGGGCTGCGGGTGGTCGATGCCTCGATCATGCCGACCCTGATCTCGGGCAATACCAATGCGCCAACCATGATGATTGCGGAAAAGGCGGCTGACATGATCCTGTCTGTAGCCTGACGAAAACATGCGTTGAGGCACAGGCCCGAACGCTCTACACCCTTGGCAAGCAAGGGGAGAGAGCGATGCCAGCACCGACAAACACATTCAAGCAAGCCCTCAAAGCCGAGCAACTGCAGCTGGGTTGTTGGCTGGGGATGGCTGATTCATACGCCGCCGAGATGGCCGCCACAGCCCGTTTTGATTGGCTCCTGATCGACGGTGAGCACGCGCCGAATGACCTGCGTTCGATCCTAGGGCAGTTGCAAATCGTTCAGGCCTCGGACGCGCATGCGGCGGTTCGGTTGCCCGTGGGCGAGACATGGATGATCAAACAGGTGCTGGATGCCGGTGCGCAAACCCTGCTGATCCCGATGGTCGAAAGCGCCGAACAGGCGCAAGAGCTGGTCCGGGCCGTAACCTATCCCCCAACCGGGACGCGCGGCGTTGGCTCGGCCCTTGCGCGGGCATCGAAGTTTTCGGCTATTCCCGACTACCTGCAAACGGCGGATGATCAGGTATGCCTGCTGGTGCAGGTCGAAAACCGCGCCGGCCTTGCGGCGCTGGATGAAATTCTGGCCGTCGATGGGGTGGATGGCGTATTCATCGGCCCCGCTGATCTGGCTGCTGATCTGGGCCATATCGGCAATGCGACTCATCCGGATGTGGACGCCGCCATCATGGACGCGCTCAGCCGGATCGTGAAAGCGGGCAAGGCAGCAGGTATTCTGGCCCTTGATCCAGTGATGCAGAAGCGCTGCGCCGATCTGGGTGTGACCTTCATTGCCACTGGCGTCGACGTCGTCCTTTTCGCCAAGGCGATGCGGGATGAAGCCGAAGACGCACGTGCAAGGCTTCTGCCCGGCTAGTGACCGCTCACCTTTTTATAGAGCGCTGATTTATAGCCAAAGGGAATGCCCAGCACGCCGACCAGCCAACCGGCGGTGCGGGCGATCTGGATCAACCGTTTGTCCGGCTGAAACGGCAACAGCAGGATCAGCACCAACAACGCCACCAACCGCAGTGGGGCGCTGAGGAAGCCGACTATGGCCCCTTTCGGTTTCTGATCCAGCTTGCGGCGCATATGCGTGTTGGCCTGGTCCCGCCCCCGCGCGGCCTGATACCAGAACGACAGCCGGTCCGGCGGTATCGTCTCATAGACAAACGCATCCGCGACCCAGCCTGCGGGCAACCCGGCCGCAACCACCTCGGCATAGAATTTGGCATCGGTGCCGCCGGTCATACGCATGGCCTCGTCGAACCACAGGCCGGTTTCGCTGAACAGCCGCGTCTCGGCCAGCCAGTTGTTGGTGACGATGGTCACGCCGCCCGTATCGTTCAGGGTCGCCTTCCGCGCTGCCGCGCGCTCCTTTTCGAGATAGCGATTGCTGATGTTGCGCAGCATTAGCCGTTGCAACGCGGTTTCCGCCCCCGAAGGTCCCGCCGCCCGCAACGGGGCACCCAGCAGAACCGCCGAACTGGCGCGGTACCCGGCGACCAGACGCTCCAGCCAGTCGGGGGCGACGACCTCATCATCATCTACGAAGCACAGCAAATCCGCACCCTGCGCCAACGCCTCGCGCGCGGCCCGGTTACGGCCAAAGGGGATGCCGGGTTCGGTCTCCAGAACATAATCCAGCGTTGCGCCATTCGTCAGTGTCTCACCTGCCGCACGCACCGTGGATTCGCTGAAAGGTGAGGCATCGTTTTCGACCACCAGACACAGCACGGTGCAGTCAGGCGGAAGGGTCATAGCGCCCCAGCTTTGGATCAGCGCCGCCAGCATTTCAGGGCGCTGACGGGTCAGCGTCGACACGGTGATCTTCAAAGGGGCAGAGCGGTCATCCATCGGACCCCCTTACAACCCACGGCGCTTTGTTGACAAGCTTCAGCGCCCGGCTGCGGTCGCGTTCTGGTGCTGCATCAGCGCCTCAAGCCCCACCCGGTAATTGGGATAGAGCAGTGAGACACCCAGTTCAGACTTGATCCGATCATTCCGAACCCGCTTGTTTTCATTGTAGAAACTGCGCGCCATCGGGGTCAGATCAGCCTCGTCATAGGCTATGGCGGGCGGCATCGGCAGGCCCTGCAACTCGGCCGCATAGCCGATGACATCCTGTGGCGGGACGGGTTCATCATCGCAGACGTTGTAGATCGCCCCCGGATTGGGGCGTGCCATCGAGGCGATCAGAACTTGCGCGATATCGTCCACATGAATGCGCGAAAACACCTGCCCCGGTTTGATGATCCGCCGCAACCCGCCACGCTTGAGCTTTGAGAACGGACCGCGCCCTGGCCCATAGATGCCTGCCAGACGGAAAATATGCAGCGGCAGGTTCGGAATCTCGGCCCACTGGGTCTCGGCCAGTAACCGCCACTGACCCCGTCGGGCCGTGGGGGTTGCTGGGGTCGTCTCGTCGACCCATGCGCCCTGATGATCACCGTAGACCGCTGTCGTCGACAAATACCCCACCCATTCAAACTGCCCGGCGCGCGCGGCGATCTCATCGCGCAGCTGGGCCAGAACCGGGTCGCCCTCGGCGCTTGGCGCGGTCGAAATCAGCAGATGGGTCACCCCGTCCAGATCGGGGCTTTCGCCCGGCCAAACATGCGGTTCCGCCCCCGACGCGCGGATGGCGTCAAGCTGACTTGGGTCCCGCGTGGTCCCGATGACGCGCCAGGCGTTCGGGTCCAGCTGTTTCGAAATGGCACGGGCCGAATAGCCATGGCCGAAAGAGAACAAGCACTGAGTCATGTCCCTTTGATGATCCGCCCAACGCAGGGATGCAAGCGCCGGATGGACGCACTTGATTCGAATCCTCGGATACGCATTCATTGATGTATGAGCGACAAACCCCCAAACCTGCACGCCGCCTATGCACTGAAATCGCCAGACGATAACAGGCGTCTCTATGCAGAGTGGGCCGGGGACTATGATGAAGGCTTCGCTGCGCTCGAGGATTATCAGCTGCACATTCACACCGCCCGCGCCTTCGTCAGCGCCGGTGGGCAGGGTCCGGTTCTGGATGTCGGCGCAGGAACAGGGCTGTGCGGCGGCATTCTGGTCGGGCTGGGTGCGGGGCCGATTGATGCGACCGATATCAGCGCCGAGATGCTGGATCAGGCCATGCGCAAGGATATCTATCGCGACGCGATCGAGGCCGACCTGAACGATGGCCTTCCAATCCCGGGCGACAGCTATGCGGGCATCGTGTCCTCGGGGACCTTCACACATGGCCATCTGGGCCCGCAGGTCTTGCCCACCCTGCTGCGCGTCGCCCGCCCGGGTGCCCAGTTTGCCCTGTCGATCAACGCAAAGCACTTTGAGACTATGGGATTTGCCGAAGCCTTCAGGTCTCTTGAGGACGGCCAGATCAGGAATCTGTCATTGCCCGAGGTCCGAATCTACGGAGAGCTGGCCGCCGGTCCGAACAAAGATGATCGCGCCCTTGTCGCCCTGTTTGAAAAGTCCTGATCAAACACTAATCCGGCTATTCCGTTCAGGTGTACATTTGTTTCTTATAGGCTCGCGTCCGCACCGTCGCCTCGGCTGAACCGTCGTGATAGGTGCCGAACCATTTATCGAACGGGATTTCGGACGTACCATAGTTGCACTCAAAATACCGGTGATGCAGCTGATGAAAGAAATCCCCCGCGCGGGCGGCGTCGGTGTCTGCGGCCCTGAGTTTCTCGAACCCGGAATGGGACAGAACCGGGCTGATCTGCTGAAAATAGACGTGAAACAGCACATGCAGCGGATGCGAGGGCACGATCAGGTGGATGAAATAAGTGGTGAAATACAGCATGTTCTCGAACCAGTGGTTCGATATGCCGGACCACGGGCCGATATTGACGTTGCGATGGTGCACGGCGTGGACGTGCTTATATAGTTTGGGGTGATGTTCCAGCCGGTGCACCCAGTAGAAATGCAGCCCCGACCACATGGGGATGAACAGCATCCAGATCACAAACCAGACCGGCGCTGCGGCCCATGTGATCACTGGCACATAGGCGTTCGCCATCGCCCAGTAGATGATCCACTGATAGACGGTCGCCACCGTCATGGCGCTGCCGAGGGTCCACCAGATGTTGTCCCAAACCTGATTGCGGAAGGTGAAATTTCCGTTGTCGCGGGTCAGGTCCCGGCGGTCGAACTTCTTGTACATGCCCTGACCTTTGCGCAGGTAAAGCCACCAGTGCAGCCCTCCGGCCACCAGGATTTGCGGCACCATGTTCAGCAGCCAGATGCGAAACATCCAGCCGGGTGCAAAGCTTCGCATTGTCTCTAACGCGGGGAAAAACGCCGCATATGCGATCAGGGCCAGCGCCATGCACAACGTCAATGACGTCAGCGGCAGCCATGCGCCCCGGTACCACCGTAAGATCGCCATAGGGCGCGGTGGCCAGCTGAACAGCGGATTCAGCCCAACCGGCCCCTCGGGGCGATAGTTCCAGCGGGCGGCCTCAGCGTCATGAGCGTCGGTCATAGCAGATGCTCCTTACAGGATCTTCAGGTTGCGTAGTCCGAGCCTTCGGCATCCAGCACGGCCTTGATCTCGCGCAGATGCGCCTGGGCCTGACCTGGATAGTCGTCCAGCTCTTGCGCGGTTTTCTCGGCGATCTCATCAGACAGGACGCGCAAGGGCTGACCGGTCTGCAGGGCGCGGATATAAGTTTCAGCCGCACGTTCGAAATAATAGAGTCTATTAAAGGCATCTGCCGGGTTCTCACCGATTACCAGAACCCCGTGATTGCCCATGATCATGACCTTTTTCCGCGGGTCCGACAGCATCGCAGCACAGCGCGCGCCTTCGCTTTCGAAGGCCAGCCCGCCGAATTCCTCATCGATGACATAGCGGTTGTAGAACGTGGCCGTATTCTGGTCGATCGGCGGCAGCGAACTGTCGGCCAGCGAGGCCAGAACCGTCGCAAAGATCGAATGCACATGCATGACGCAGCGCGCATGCGGGCAATGGCGGTGGATCGATCCGTGCAGCCCCCAGGCGGTCGGGTCCGGCGCGCCGGGCTGGTCCATCACCGCAGCATCATTGGCGTCCAGCAGCAGCAGGTTCGAGGCCTTGATGCGCGAGAAATGCATCTGGTTTGCATTCATCAGAAACTGCGTCCCCTCCGGGTTCACCGCCAGACTGAAATGATTCGCTACGCCTTCGTGCATGTTCAGCCGCTCGGTCCAGCGAAAGGCGGCGGCCATGTCGACGCGTTCAGGCCAGTGATCCATGTTGGGGCGCAGGTTTGTGACGGTCATGGCGGGCTCCTTCGAGGTTTGGAAAATCGTGCCCGCGCCGGGAAAATTTGACCAACGAAAAAATCGCGTCTATTTCATTAGAAAAACTAATGGCAAGGTTATGCAGATGCAGAAACAGCTTCCTCCGCTGGGGTGGTTGCGCACGTTCGAGGCGGCAGCCCGGCATTTGTCCTTTACCGGCGCGGCGCGGGATCTGAACATGACCCAAAGCGCGGTCAGCCAGCAGATCAAGTCGCTGGAGCGGTATCTGGGGCAGCCCCTGTTCCTGCGCCGCCCCCGCGCGCTGGAGCTGACCGAGGCAGGCATCACCTATCTGCCCGTCGTGCGCGAAGCCTTTCGTACGCTTGTACGCGGCACCCAGGCTGTAACCGGAGCACAACAAAACGCGGTGCAGGTGCAAAGCAACATCACCTTCGCGGTCAACTGGCTGGCCCCACGACTGCCCCGGTTTCGGGCGCAGCATCCCGAGGTGCATCTGAACATCTTCACCGAACTGTGGGAGCCCCGCGAAATGGCCGAGGGCGCTGCGGTCGAAATCCGCTATTCCCTGCGCCCCGCCGACACCGTACGGACCGAGTTGCTGCGGACCGATCACTACTATCCGGTCTGCGCGCCGGGGTTCACGGTGACGCTGGAGGATCTGCAGCAGCAGCCACTGTTCGACTGCTCGAACCTGCTGTCGAACTGGGCGGGATGGGCTGAAGATCAGGGTCTAAATTGGGGAAATCCGCAGATCACTTACTCAACCACCTATCTTGTGAGCCTGTCGGTCGCCATGGCGGGCGGGGGTCTGTGCCTGACCCATGACACCATAGCCCGGCACCTGATCGACCAGGGCCAACTGGTCGCCCCCTTCTCCCATCGCGCCGAGATGCCCGAGGCCTACTACCTGCTGCTGTCACCCCAAGCCGAGGAAAACCCCGGCGCAGTTGCTTTTGCCGATTGGATACGCACGGAAATCGCGGCGGATGTTTCTGCCTAGAACGGGGCCCTCCCGCCCATCGTCACGGCCCCTGCGGGGCCTCTCCTCTGGTTGGGGGTGGCAGCGCTGACGCGCTGAGGGTGGTGCCTTATTCAGGGATTGTGATGATTTCATGATAGGTGCGCGGCGGGGGTTGCACCTTCTGCTGCATTCGGGAAAGTTGGGCCATGGAATACAAGACTTTCCCAAGTTGGCCCGATACCGCCCCCCGCCTCATCGCTGTTGCCGCAGGTCGCGAAGCGGCTGATATGGTCATCCGTGGCGGTGTTTGGGTAAACGTGCATACCCGCGAACTGCTGCCCAATCACGATGTAGCTATTGCCGCCGGGCGGGTGGCTTATGTCGGACTCGATGCCGCGCATTGTACGGGTCCTGAGACGCAGATCATCGAAGCGCAGGGCCGCTATATGATCCCCGGGCTGTGTGATGCGCACATGCATATCGAATCCGGAATGCTGACCCCGGCGGAATTCGCGCGCGCGGTGATCCCGCACGGCACCACGTCGATGTTCACCGATCCACATGAGATCGCCAATGTACTGGGCCTGGAGGGCGTACGGCTGATGCATGATGAGGCGCTGCTGCAGCCGGTGAATATCTTCACCCAGATGCCGTCCTGCGCGCCCTCGGCCCCGGGGCTTGAGACCACCGGCTACGAGATCACCGCCGAGGATGTGGCCGAGGCGATGGCTTGGCCCGGTATCATCGGGTTGGGCGAGATGATGAACTTCCCCGGTGTGATCCATGGCGACCCGAAGATGCTGGCCGAGATCGCAGCGACACAACGGGCGGGCAAAACGGTGGGCGGACACTATGCTTCGCCCGATTTAGGGTCTGATTTCGCGGCTTATGTGGCCGGAGGCCCCGCTGACGATCACGAAGGTACGTGCGAGGCCGACGCCATCGCACGGGTGCGGCAGGGGATGCGGTCGATGATGCGGCTGGGCTCGGCCTGGTACGATGTGGAAAGCCAGATTACGGCGGTGACCAAAAAAGGTCTGGACCCGCGCAACTTTATTCTGTGCACCGATGACTGCCATTCGGGCACTCTGGTCAATGACGGGCACATGAACCGCGTGGTGCGGCATGCGATTGCCTGCGGGTGCGATCCTGTGGTCGCGCTGCAGATGGCAACGCTGAACACCGCGACCCATTTCGGGCTTGAGCGCGAGATCGGCTCGATCACGCCCGGACGGCGCGCGGATGTGATCCTGACCTCGGACCTGACCGAGCTGCCGATTGAGACGGTGATCGCCCGCGGACAGATCGTGGCCGAGGGTGGCAAGGTCACGGTGGAGTGCCCGCACCTGAACTGGCCTGCGACTGCGCGCAACACGGTGCATCTGGGTCATGCGTTGGCGGGCACCGATTTTGAAATCAAAGCCCCCGCCGGGGCCAATCGCGTCAGGGCCAATGTCATCGGCGTGGTCGAAAACCAAGCCCCGACGCAGGCACTGAAGGCCGAATTGCCCATCATCGGCGGGCTGGTCGAGGGCGAGGGCGATGTCTGTCAGATCGCGCTGGTGGAACGGCATCGCGCCACGGGCGGGGTGACCAATGCCTTTGTCTCGGGGTTCGGGTATCAGGGGCGCATGGCCATGGCCTCGACCGTGGCGCATGACAGCCACCATATGATTGTCGTCGGCACCGACCGCGAACAGATGGCGCTGGCGGCGAACCGGCTGGCCGAGGTGGGCGGCGGTATCACGATTTTCCGCGATGGCGAAGAACTGGCTCTGGTGGAACTACCGATTGCAGGCCTGATGTCCGACAGCCCGGCAACCGAAGTGGCCGCCAAGGCGCAAAAGATGGTCGAGGCGATGCAGGCCTGCGGCTGTCAGCTCAACAACGCTTACATGCAGCACTCGTTGCTGGCCCTTGTGGTGATCCCGGAACTGCGGATCTCGGACCTTGGGCTGGTGGATGTCCGCACCTTTGAAAAGATAGACCTTCTGGAACCGCTTGCATGACCATTATCAATACGCCCGAGGCCCCGTTGGCCGAAACATTTACCGACCCCGAAGCCGCCGTTGCGCGGCTGGAGGAGCTTTACAACCAAGCCACCAACTTCCTGTGTGACAGCTTTGCCATGGCCATGCGCGATGGCGCTCCGACCGAGCGATTCAGAGCCTATTACCCGGAAATTCGGATCAAGACGTCATCCTACGCGCAGGTCGACAGCCGGCTAAGCTTTGGTCACGTCTCGGAACCCGGCACACATGCGATCACCGTTACACGGCCCGATCTGTTCCGATACTACCTGATCCAGCAGATCGCGCTGTTGATCAAGAACCACGACCAGCCCGTGACCATCGGGGCATCTGACACACCGATCCCGGTACATTTTGCGGTCGCCAACAATGCCGAGATGAGCGCGCTGCAACAAGGCCCAGCAGGGTTCACCCTGCGCGACGCCTTTGATGTGCCGGACCTGAACACCACCAATGATGACATCGTCAACGGCGTGCACGAACCCGACAACGGCACCGGGCCGCTGGCTTTGTTTACCGCCCAGCGCGTCGATTACTCTCTGGCGCGCCTGTCGCATTACACCGCAACGGACCCCGACCACTTCCAGAACCACGTCCTGTTCACAAACTACCAGTTCTATGTCTCGGAGTTTGAAAACTACGCCCGCACGCAGCTGGCTGATCCCGACAGTGGGTATACCAGCTTTGTCTCGACCGGAAATGTCGAGATCACGGATCCAAACACTCCGATCGAGCAGCCCCTGAAACTGCCGCAAATGCCGACCTATCACCTGAAACGAGCGGATGGGTCGGGGATCACCCTGGTCAATATCGGGGTCGGACCGTCGAACGCCAAAACCGCCACCGACCATATCGCCGTACTGCGCCCCCATGCCTGGCTGATGGTCGGCCACTGTGCCGGGCTGCGCAACACGCAGGCGTTGGGGGATTTCGTGCTGGCCCATGCCTATCTGCGCGAGGACAAGGTGCTGGACGACGACCTGCCCGTCTGGGTCCCGATTCCGCCGCTGGCCGAGGTTCAGGTCGCACTGGAACAGGCCGTGGCCGAAGTGACCAAGCTGGAAGGCTATGAGCTGAAGCGGATCATGCGCACCGGCACTGTCGCCTCGGTGGACAACCGGAACTGGGAGCTGCGGGATCAATCCGGCCCGGTGCAACGTCTCAGCCAATCGCGCGCGATTGCGCTGGATATGGAAAGCGCGACAATTGCCGCGAACGGGTACAGGTTCAGGGTTCCCTATGGCACGTTGCTGTGCGTGTCCGACAAGCCCCTGCACGGCGAATTAAAGCTTCCCGGCATGGCCTCGGCGTTCTATACAACGCAGGTCAGCCGCCATCTGGCCATCGGAATCCGCGCCATGGAGCATCTGCGCGGCATGCCGCTGGAGCGTCTGCACAGCCGGAAATTGCGTTCCTTCGACGAAACGGCCTTTCTCTGAAGCAAAAAAGCAACGATTTCCCCATATTTTTAGGGTTTTCAGCGCTACTATTCGTTGTGTTCGCCCACAATATCCCGTTACAGTTACGCGGTGAGGCCCAAATTATCGGGCACGTTAAGGAGACCAAGAAATGGCAAAGCCTATGACTAAGACTCAGCTGGTTGCTGCTCTCGCTGAGGAAATGGGAACTGACAAGAAATCCGCGAACGCCGCGCTGGAGGCCATGACCGGCCTGATCACCCGCGAAGTTTCGGCCGGTGGCGCCGTCACCCTGCCCGGCGTTGGCAAAATCTACTGCCGCGAGCGCCCCGAGCGCATGGTGCGCAACCCCGCCACCGGCGAGCAGTTCAAGAAAGAGGCCGACAAAGTGGTCAAGATGACCATCGCGAAGGCCCTGAAGGACAGCGTCAACGGCTAAACCGCCGCTGACTGATCACAAGATCGAAGGGGTCGCTGACAGGCGGCCCCTTTTTCTTGCGGTCGGGTCAAAAACCGGGGACAGTCGCCCGGTTGTCATCAGGAGGCCGAAATGGATCTGCGCGCCATTGCCATGGGGCTTGTCTTTGCCCTGATCTGGTCCTCGGCCTTTACCTCGGCACGGATCATTGTGGCCGATGCCTCGCCGCTGTTTTCGCTGGCGCTGCGGTTTTTGATTTCGGGGCTGATTGGTGTCGCAATCGCACGCGCCATGGGCCAAACTTGGCATCTGACGCGGCCGCAATGGCGCGCAACGATCCTGTTCGGAATCTGTCAAAATGCCCTGTATTTGGGTCTGAACTTCTACGCAATGCAGACCGTCGAAGCCTCGGTTGCCGCGATCATTGCATCGACTATGCCGCTGCTGGTGGCATTGGCCGGTTGGCTGCTATTGGCCGAGAGGCTGCGCCCGCTGGGCATCCTCGGGCTGCTGGCGGGCTTTGCCGGCGTGGCGCTGATCATGAGCAGCCGGATCAGCGCCGGTGTCGATCTGTTTGGCGTATTGCTGTGCGGAATCGGTGCCTTGGCCCTGACATTTGCAACACTGGCAGTGCGCGGTGCGACCTCGGGCGGGAACTTCATGATGGTGGTCGGGCTGCAGATGCTGGTGGGCTCGGCGGCCCTGTTCCTCGCCGCGCCGGTGTTCGAGACAATCTACATCCACCCAACACTGCCCTTTGTGCTGGCTTTCACCTATACAACCCTGTTCCCCGGCCTGTTGGCTACTTTGATCTGGTTCCTTCTTTTGGATCGCATCGGGCCGATCCGCGCGGCCACGTTCCACTTCCTCAACCCCGTGTTCGGCGTCGCCATAGCCGCAGCCCTGTTAGGCGAAAAGCTGGGTCCCATGGACCTGTTGGGCGTCGGTGTCACGACACTGGGAATTCTCGCTGTGCAAATCGCGCGGCAACCTGATCAGCGCAGCAAAGCCTCAACCTGACTGATTAAGATGGGCGCATTCGGCTTGGTGCCCGACCCGTAAGTGGCGACAACGGCCCCTTCTGCATCAATGAGTATCTTGTTGAAATTCCAGCTCGGGACGAAGCCGGTCTCGGCAGCGACGGCTTGGTAGAAAGGATGTGCATCGGGGCCTTTGACCTCGGTGATATCAGTCATCGGCAGCGTGAGGTTATAGTTGAACTCGCAGAACTCTTTGACGTCGCTTGCTGATTCCAGCTCTTGGTTGAATGAATTCGAGGGCACCGCAAGCACGACCAAACCGCGTTCCTCATAGGTTTCGTGCAGGGTCTGCAGGTCAGAATATTGCCCTGTGAACCCACACAATGACGCCGTGTTGACCACCAGCACAGGTTGCCCGCGCCAGTCTTCCAGCGATAGTGTTCCGCCATCAATCGATGAAAACTCGGCGGTCAGCGGCGCGGCCTGCACGGCTTTGCCCAACAAGATCAGGGCCGTTAGAAGAGCCATCCGAAACATATTGTCACCTCCTGTTGTAAGAGATACGCGATCAACGGCGTACCGGATCACCCGCACGGACCCGCGATCAGATTGAAATATGACTTTGATTTCCCCTCAGATGCGCCCAAATAGTACATCACCAACCCACCACCGGAGGAGCCATGTCCCGTTACACCAAGGACCCCGAGGTCATTGCCGCCCTGTCACCGGAAGAATTCCACGTCACCCAACGCAGCGGAACCGAACGCCCGGGCACAGGCAAGCTGCTTCACAACAAGGAACCGGGCATCTATGTGGACATCGTCTCGGGTGAGCCGCTGTTCGCCTCGACCCATAAATACGAATCCGGCTGCGGCTGGCCCAGCTTTACCAAGCCCATCGTGCATGAGCATGTCGAAGAGCTGGAAGACCGCACGCTGGGCATGATCCGCACCGAGGTCCGCTCGAAACATGGTGACAGCCATCTGGGCCATGTCTTCCCCGATGGCCCTCGTGAGCATGGTGGGCTACGTTATTGCATCAATTCCGCCTCGCTGCGGTTCATCCATCGCGACGAGATGGAGGCCGAAGGCTATGGCGAATTCCTGATTCATGTGGAGGATATCTGATGACCGAACACCGCGCTGTTCTGGCCGGGGGCTGCTTTTGGGGCATGCAGGACCTGATCCGCAAGCTGCCAGGCGTGTCCGGCACCCGTGTGGGATATACCGGAGGGGACGTACCCAACGCCACCTATCGCAACCACGGCACCCATGCCGAGGGGATCGAGATTTGGTTCGACCCCGCACAGATCACCTATCGCGATCTGCTGGAGTTCTTTTTCCAGATCCACGACCCGACCACGATCAACCGTCAGGGCAACGACCGCGGGATGAGCTATCGTTCGGCCATTTACTACGTGGATGACGCGCAGAAACAGGTGGCCGAAGACACGATTGCCGATGTGAATGCCAGCGGTATCTGGCCCGGCAGGGTGGTGACTGAGCTTGAGCCCGTCGGTGATTTCTGGGAAGCCGAGCCCGAGCATCAGGATTACCTTGAGCGTATCCCCAACGGCTATACCTGCCATTTCCCGCGCCCGGATTGGGTACTGCCGAAACGATCCAGCGCGGCAGAGTAACCGTCCGGTAGCCCCGCTTGGGGCTACCCCACCGCCACGCGGGGCCGTCCGCTGGCCTCAACCGTGATCAGCGCCTCGACAAACACTTCCTGTGCTTCGATCTTGGCCGTGCGGATGTCACGGTCGACGGTCACGCGGATGTCTTCAGCCCCGGCGTCGCGCACCGCACCTTCCGCCTCACCCCGCAACACATCTTCGAGCAACTGCAAGGCGCTGTTGGAATCCGAGAAATCCTGCGGCCCCTCTTCCAGATGCACACGATAGCGGCCTTCGGCAGGCGAGGTCACGGTGCCGGTCCGCCGCAGAGTCAATCGCCCCACCACGGCACCGATGGCATTCGCGACACCGGCATGTTCCGGCAGCACCATGTTGCAATGCAGCCGCTCTCCGACCGCCGGGTAATAGCTGGGGGCCGAGGCCCCAAGGCCCACCACATCCACGTTCAGCGCTGTATCCAGCGCGATCAGCCCGCGATGCTTGGCCAGCCCGCGTTGGGTTAGAACATGACGCGCCAGTTCTTTCGCAGGCAGGTCGAATCCATTGCTTTCCTCGGCAAAAGCAGTCTCTAACAAGGTCAAAGCGGTCTGCTCGGTCAGCTGATCCACAATGATCTGCGCCAATGCCTCGGGCGACTGCGCAAGCCGGTCACCTGACCCAACCCGCTTACGCGCCACCAGTTCCAACGCCTTGCGCGCAGCGTCAACGTCCCAATCCGCAAGCCGCCCCAAAACGTGGCTGGCGTCCGACGGCGTCACGCCCGAGACCTGCACGACCCCGCGATCCACCAGACGGCTAAGCGCCCCATGTTCCATCCGGGTCTGCAGCAGTCCGCTCAGTGGCACCACACGGTCTGCCAGACGTTCTAACAACACGGCCTCACGCGGGCCTATCCCTTCGGCAGGGATACCCGGCACTCGGCGGGCAAACCGGGTGTCATGCTCACCCACCGTCGTGGCCCGCAGCTGTTCATCCAGCGCCGCATGCACCACCTCAGGCGCCTCAGTTGCAATCAGCGACACCGGCAGCACCCGGCGCGGTCCAAGGAAGACGCCGCCGCCCAGGCCTTCGGTAACCACATGCACCTGACTGTCGCCGCCCAGGCCATGGGTGCGCATCGCCACCGCCTCGACCATGGTGCGAAAGCCGCCCACCTGCGCGCCTGCCGGATCGATGGCGGGCTTCCCGTCGCGGATCAGCGCCACATCGGTTGTGGTGCCCCCGATATCCGACACCAGCGCATTCTCAGCCTCAGTCAGCCAGCGCGCGCCCACAATTGATGCGGCGGGCCCGCTTAGAATGGTCTCAATGGGCCGTTCGCGCGCCTGTTCTGCGCTCATCAACGCACCATCGCCACGCACGACCATCATCGGCGCGGTGATCCCCTGCGTCTGCAACTGGTCCTGCGCGCGCCCGATCAGCCGGTCAATCATCCCGATCAGCCGGGCATTCAACACCGCTGTCACCGCCCGTTTCGGCCCGTTCAGCTTGGCCGACAGGTGATGCGAGCAGGTGACTGGAATGCCAGTACACTCGGAGATCACGCGGGCCACTTCCAATTCATGCGCCGGATTTCGTGTGGCAAACTGCGCCGCAACCGCATAGCCGGAGATGCCCGTATGAGAGTCTAAAAAGGCTTCAAGCCCCGCGATATCCAGCTCAGAGGCCTGCCCTCCGGCATGATTGTGCCCTCCGGCCAGCACCAAAGCCGGGTCACCCTTCAGCGCATCCCGCAGCCCATGCTTTTCCAAATCGCTTTCGCGAAAGCCAACATAGATCAGCGCCACGCGCCCGCCCTGCCCCTCGACCAGCGCATTGGTGGCCAAGGTGGTCGACAGCGACGCCATGCCGATCTGATCCGGCGCAATGTTGGCTATCTCAAGCACCGCAGATACCGCTCGGCCCACCCCAATCGCCAGATCCGCCCGCGTGGTCAGAGATTTGGCCGAGGCTATCACCTCGCGCTCATCCCGGATCAGCACTGCATCCGTATAGGTCCCGCCCGTATCCACCCCCAAAGCCAGCGCCATCGGGTCCTCCATCTGTTCGCCAGAATCGGGTGTAGCGTTTTCCTGCGGCGCGTCCAGCCCGTTTACGACAACCGCGCCACCGCCCAGCGCGCCGCATCCGCGACGGTCGGATCGGGATCGTCAGTCAGACCCTGCGCGACCGTCCTGAGCGCGGGCTGATCAGAATTGCCAATCGCATAGAGCACATTGCGCACAAACCGATCCCGCCCAATCCGCTTGATCGGCGAGCCCGAAAACATCGCCCGAAACGCCGCATCATCCAAAGACGCCAGTTCTGCCAGCGGAGGAGCCTTCAACTCCTCCCGCGCCGCGTAACGCAGATCACTGGCCGCAACCGCAAACTTGTTCCAGGGGCAGGCCGCCAGACAGTCATCGCACCCATAAATCCGGTTGCCCAATAGCCCCCGCAGATCCTCATCCACCGGCCCCTTATGCTCGATCGTCAGGTATGAAATACAACGACGCGCGTCCAACTGGTAGGGCGCGGGAAACGCGTCCGTCGGGCAGGCGTCCAAACAGGCCCGGCAGGACCCGCAATGATCAACCTCGGCCCCATCCACGGGCAAGTCCAATGTGGTGAACACAGACCCTAAAAAAGCCCAATTGCCCCAATCCTGACTGACCAGATTGGTGTGCTTACCCTGCCAGCCCAACCCGGCGGCCTGCCCCAACGCCTTTTCCGGCACTGGCGCTGTGTCGACAAACACCTTCACTTCGCCGCCCGCTTTGGCAATCAACCACCGCGCCAACCGTTTCAGGCGCTTCTTGACCAGATCATGATAGTCCTTGTTCTGCGCATAAACCGAAATCGCACCCAACGCAGGATGCGCCAAAACCTCCGTCGGATCATGCTCAGGCGTATAACTCTCGGCCAGCATGATCACCGATCGCGCCTCGGGCCACAGCGCTGATGGATCGCCCCGCCAATGGCTCCGTTCCGCCATCCACCCCATCTGCCCATGATAACCGGCCTGCAGAAACGCCTCCAACCGCCCGGCCACTTGAGGCACATCCCACGGGCGGCACACCCGGCAAGCCACAAACCCCTCGGCAAGGGCCTGCTGTACCACCCGCTCCTTAAAATCCGATCCGTCCTTCATCTGGCCATAAATATCCTCGGGGGTCCGGGGGCAGACAGCCCCCGGTCCTACCCAAGATATCAGAAATCCAGATCAGCGTAATGCGCCGGTGGCCGAAACCCCGGCACCTGATCCGCCAGTATCGACCGAAACGCTGGCCGAGACTTAATCTTCGCATACCAATCCTTCACCGCGGCACTCCGGTTCCAGTCCACGTCCGAGATATAGTCCAGCGCCGACAGATGCGCCGCTGCGGCAAAATCGGCCAATGTCATCTGATCCCCTGCCAGCCAGCGGCGGTGGTCCAGCAACCAGGTCATGTAATCCAAATGATACTTGATCGCCCGCGCACCTTCCTTGACGTTCTTGCTGTCCGGATAGCCCTGCCCAGTGACTTTCTTGTTCACCCGCTCATACAGCAACTTCGACGTCACCTCGTGATGAAACTTGTCATCGAACCATCCCACAAGCCGCCGCACCTCATACCGCGCTTCGGGCTTTTTGGGCATCAATGGCGGCTCGGGGCGCGTCTCTTCTATGTATTCGCAGATCGCGGCGCTTTCGGCCATGATCTGACCGTCCAGCCGCAGCACCGGAACCTTGCCCGCCGGGTTGCGGCGCAGGAAATCCGGGTCCTGTTCCCAATATCGCTCTTCGACCAGCTCAACCTCGATCTTCTTTTCTGCCAAAGACAGGCGAACCTTGCGACAATAGGGCGAGAGGGGAACGTGAAACAGACGCGCCATGGATTTCCATTCGAAACAAAGAATACGCTTAAAGCTTTAGCGCCAGTGGGGGCGGGGTTTCAATCCTCGAAACAGTCAGCGCGTCCATCTGCGCGGATGGTGGCCGCTCCGTCCAGAATTGACGCCGCCCGCCTGCGTGTGCGCACCGAAGGATCAGTCACTGAGCGGTTGCGCGGCGAGGGCAGGATCGCCGCCAACCGCGCCGCCTGCACGGGGCTCATCTTCGCGGCGCTGACGCCATAATATTTCTGCGCCGCCGCCTCGACCCCAAACACGCCCTGACCGGTTTCGGCGACGTTCAGATAGACCTCAAGGATCCGCTGCTTGCTCCAGACGATCTCGACCACCGGGGTCATCGAGGTCTCAAGTGCCTTGCGCACCCAGCTGCGCCCCTGCCACAGGAACACGTTCTTCACCACCTGCTGCGTGATGGTCGAAGCCCCACGGCTGCCGCCATCCTCCAGCGCGTCGCGGATCGCTTCGACGTCAAACCCCCAATGCAGGCAGAAATTCGCGTCCTCCGCCGCCACCACTGACCGGGCCATGATGGGTGAAATCTCTTGAATCGGAACCCACTCACGCTCGATCTGCCCCAGCCGCCGCCATTCGGACCAGATCGTATGCGTGACCGGCGGGTTCACGACCGTGTAAAACAACACAAGTGCCACAAAAACGGCTGCCACCGCCAACACGGCACGCAGCACCCAGCGTCGCACCCACGCGATTGCGCCTGATACCGTATTCGCCTTGGTCGCCTGTTTTTTCTTACCGCGAGTCTTGCGGCCTGCTTTTTTTGCCATGCCTTGCTATACGCCGCGACAGGCGTATTTGAAACGGATTATTTCGACATCAGCCGCCCGTCGCGCGGGCGGATCACCGGGCGCGCGGTTTTGGCGGCAACCGCCCCGCGTGCCTGCAATTCAGGGAACAGCCCAATGACCTCGGCCTGCGTGCCACGCTCGGTCTGCGCGATGGCATGACCGGGGTAATAGCTTTCGCTTTTGGCCCCATTGGCAAATACGATCTCGTGCCGGCGGAACAGCAGGTGGATATAATCAACCTCGCCGCCTTCTACGCGCGTCACACTGGTGCCGTTCACCAGACAATGGGCAGCTATTAGCACTTCGCAATGACCATAAAGATAGGGTGCCCGCCAATCGTCGATCAGCATCCGATGCTGCGGGGACACCAACAACGGTTGGCTGAGCCCGAACATCCCGGCCTCGAACCGGATGGGCGCCAGCTTGCCGCGGGCCTCAACCGTGGTGCGCCCAATCCACAGCACAGGCTTGGCGCCGCTGTCGGCAGTATTCACCAGATCGCCGGGCTTGAGGTCTTCGATGGGGCATGGACCATCCGGGGTGGCGATCAACGTGCCCGGTGTGAAACACGGCGGCCCAAGATCGCCATTGTCGATATTGACCGAGCCGAAGGACGCCCCATCATCGCTGAAATCCGTCACCGAAGATGAAACAAACGTCCCCTGTTGCAGGACTGACCCGTCGGTCGGGGTAAACACCTCTCGCCCATCTGCGAGATAGAAGGTGACACCGGTATAGGTCACCTGTGAGCCGTCGGGAAGCTCGATCGTCACCATGTCATTGAAGTAGGATGCGGTGATGTCGGCACCATCTACCGAGTCACCGTTCAGCCGGTTGATCAGGTCGTCGTCGTTCTGATCGACGATATCAAAACTCTGCACCGTGAGCGTTGAACCAACCACCGTCCCGTTCGCGCCCGGATTGGCCGGGTCAAGGACGAAGAACTGGTCCGTATAGGTCGTGGGCATCTGACTACTCCAAACTCACTCTCCACACGGCTGCAGACTGCCTGCAATTCCCGAACAAACTATGACCAAAGCTGGGTGTTTTCTGCGACGCGGGCAAGAAATCAGCCTCTTATGCAACCACATAATGAAAGCCCCGCGTGTCATTTCGAGCACGCAGGGCCGTCTTTTCGCCTTTATCAGAGCCTATTCGGCGGGAACCGCCGCCGCCTCAAGCGTCAGAGGATGGCTAAGCTTGTTGAGCATTTCTTTCGGGCAGACCTGAAGGAAATGGGCTTTCTCTACATCCCAATGTTGCAGAATATCCGCGGCTTTTCGGCTATGGGTTTCGGCCATGTGACGCTCGATCAGGGATTTCAGCTGGGCTTCCCAGTGATCGACGCTGACCGGACAAGTCACCAACGTTTCCATGTTCATCAGCGCCTGCGCCCGGTCTTCCGGGTCATACAGGTACGCCATACCACCCGTCATGCCGGCGCCAAAGTTGGCCCCGATATCGCCAAGGATGACGGCAACGCCACCGGTCATGTATTCACACCCGTTGGACCCACAGCCCTCAATCACCACTTTGGCGCCGGAGTTTCGCACCGCGAACCGCTCACCGGCACGGCCTGCCGCGAACAGGTGGCCGTCGGTGGCACCGTACAGGACGGTGTTGCCAATGATCGTATTGTCATCCGCCTTCAGCGGGCTGACCTGCGGTGGGCGCACGACGATCATACCGCCTGACAGACCCTTGCCGACATAGTCATTGGCATCGCCGGATACTTCCAGCTTGAGCCCCGGTGCCGCAAAGGCCCCAAGCGACTGGCCCGCAGAGCCTTGCAGTTTCACATGCAGGTGGTCGTCCTGGAAGGTGTTCTGCATACCGAAATTCTGCACGATATGGCTTGAGACACGCGTGCCCACGGTCCGGTGCGTGTTCTGGATCGCGTAAGACAGTTGCATCTTTTCACCGTCTTTCAGGAACCGTGCCGCATCGCGGACGATCTCGGCGTCCAGCGTATCCGGTACCGCGTTGCGGTCCTTGTCACGGTTGTAGACGATGTCATGCGCGCCATCGACGGTGATCAGCAGCGGGTTCAGGTCCAGATCGTCCAGATGCGCCGAGCCGCGGCTGACCTGAGCCAGCAAGTCTGCGCGTCCGATGATTTCGTCAATAGACCGAGCACCCAGGCTGGCCAACAGCTCGCGTACTTCCTGCGCGTAGAAGGTAATCAGGTTGACGACTTTATCGGCGTTGCCGGTGAACTTGGCACGCAGGCTTTCGTCTTGGGTACACACGCCGACCGGGCAGGTGTTCGACTGGCACTGACGCACCATGATACAGCCCATCGCGATAAGCGCGGCGGTGCCGATGCCATATTCCTCGGCCCCCATCATCGCGGCCATGACGATGTCGCGGCCTGTGCGAAGGCCGCCATCGGTGCGCAGGGTCACCCGGTCGCGCAGGTTGTTCATCGCCAGAACCTGATGCGCTTCGGTCAGGCCCATCTCCCACGGTAGACCCGCATATTTGATGCTGGTTGCAGGGGACGCGCCTGTGCCACCGTTGTGTCCCGAAATAAGGATAATATCCGCTTTCGCCTTGGCCACACCGGCAGCAATCGTGCCAACGCCCGAGGATGCCACCAGTTTGACCGTCACCTTACAGCGCGGGTTGATCTGCTTGAGGTCATAGATCAGCTGCGCCAGATCCTCGATCGAGTAGATGTCGTGGTGCGGCGGCGGTGAAATCAGCGTCACGCCTTTGGTCGAATGACGCAGACGCGCGATCAGATCGGTCACTTTCATGCCCGGCAACTGACCGCCCTCACCGGGTTTTGCGCCTTGCGCGACCTTGATCTCAAGCTCTTCGCACTGGTTCAGGTATTCGGCGGTTACACCAAACCGGCCCGAGGCCACCTGTTTGATCTTGGCCGATGGGTTGTCGCCATTGGGCTCCGGCACGAAGTGTGCGGGATCTTCCCCACCTTCACCCGAGTCAGACTTTGCGCCAATCCGGTTCATCGCCACGTTCAGCGTCTTGTGCGCCTCGGGCGACAGCGCGCCCAGCGACATGCCCGGCGTGACAAAGCGTTTCCGGATCGAGGTGATCGATTCGACCTCTTCAATCGGCACCGACTTACCCAGCGGCTTGAAATCCATCAGGTCGCGCAGGTGGATCGGCGGGTTCGACTGCATCTTGGCCGAATACTGCTTCCACAGCTCATATGAGGCTCTGTTACAGGCCATTTGCATCATATGCATCGAGGTCGCTTCCCATGCATGGGTCTCGCCCGATTTCCGTGCCTTGTAGAATCCACCGATGGGCAGCACGTCCAGACCGGTGTCCCAGCCTTTGGCGTGGATTTCCTCGGCCTTGGCCTGAATCCCGGTGACGCCGATGCCGGAAATCCGGCTGGTCATGCCCGGGAAATACTCGGCCACCATCGCACGGCTGAGGCCCACGGCCTCAAAGTTCAGGCCTCCACGGTAGGACGAAATCACCGAAATCCCCATCTTGGCCATGATCTTCAGCAGGCCCTGATCAATCGCCTCGCGATAGCGCGCGACGTTTTCGGTCAGCGTCCCATCCAGCAGCCCGCGATCAATGCGGTCGGCCAGCGAATCCTCGGCCAGATAAGCGTTCACCACGGTCGCGCCACAGCCGATCAACACGGCAAAGTAATGCGGATCGACACATTCTGCCGAGCGTACGTTCAGTGAACAGAACGTCCGCAGCCCCTGACGGGTCAGGTGCGAGTGCACAGCGCTGGTCGCAAGGATCATCGGCATCGCCACACGGCCCTCGCCCGAGTTCATGTCCGACAACGCCAGATGCCCCGCGCCCGAGCGCACGGCCTCTTCCGCTTCGGCTCTAACACGGGACAAAGCGGCGCTCAGGGCGCCCTGCCCGGGTTCAAAGCTGCAGTCGATTTCGACCAGCGGTGCATCGAGGTTTTCGACCAGCTTGTCCCACTGCGCATTGCCCACGAAGGGGCTGCCCAGAACCACGATTTCAGTCTGGCTGCTGTCTTCATCCAGAACGTTCTTCAAGTTGCCGAACCGGGTTTTCAGCGACATCACGCGGTATTCGCGCAAACTGTCGATGGGCGGGTTGGTCACCTGGCTGAAATTCTGCCGGAAGAAATGGCTCAGCGGGCGGTACTGCTTGGACAACACAGCCGACGGCGTGTCATCCCCCATCGAGGCCAGCGCTTCTTTGCCGTCCTCAGCCATCGGAGCAAGGATCTGCTCCAACTCTTCAACAGAATAACCTGCCGCGATCTGACGCTTGCGCAGCTCTTCGCCGGTAAACTTGGGCGTCTCGGCCACACCGGCAAGGGCTTCATCCAGATCGTGGATCTTGCCAACCCACTCACCAAACGGCAACGCGCGCGCCAGCTTATCCTTGATCTGCTTGTCGCTGAACAGTTTGCCCTTCTTCATGTCCACGGCCAGCATCTGACCCGGGCCCAGCGCGCCTTTTTCGGTCACCGATGCCTCATCAATCGGCACCATCCCGGCCTCGGAGCCCGCGATCACCAGACCATCGCCGGTGACCACATAACGCATCGGACGCAGGCCGTTCCGGTCAAGACCGGCACAAACCCAGCGACCATCGGTCATGGCCAGAGCGGCAGGCCCGTCCCAGGGTTCCATCACCGAGTTGCAGTAGGAATACATATCGCGCCATGCCTGCGGCAACTCAACCGCCTGCTTGGACCAGCTTTCCGGCACCAGCATGGTTTTCGCCATGGGGGCCGAGCGGCCCGCGCGTACCAGAACTTCAAAAACCGAGTCTAATGCGGCCGAATCCGACGATCCGCCCGCGATGATCGGCTTGATGTCTTCGGCATAGTCGCCAAAGGTTCCGGAGGCCATGCGTATCTCATGGCTCTTCATCCAGTTGATGTTGCCCTTCAGCGTGTTGATCTCACCGTTATGCGCCAGCATGCGGAACGGCTGGGCCAGCCACCATTGCGGGAAGGTGTTGGTCGAATAGCGCTGGTGATAAATCGCAAAGGCCGATTCAAAGCGTTCGTCCATCAGGTCGGGGTAGAAAACCGCAACCTGTTCGGCCAGCATCATGCCCTTGTAGATGATCGAGCGGCAGGACAGCGACGCCAGATAAAGGCCGGAAATCCCAGCAGCCGCAGCGGCTTTTTCGATGCGACGACGGATCACATACAGCTCACGCTCAAAAGTCTCTTCATCGACGCCTTTGCTGTTCGAGATCAGGATCTGCTCAATTTCAGGCCGGGTGGCATTGGCCTTTTCACCCAGACAGGTGACGTCGACCGGCACGTGACGCCAGCCGTAAATGTAGTAGCCCATGCGCAGAACTTCGGATTCGACGATGGTGCGGCAACGCTCTTGCGAGCCGAAATCAGTGCGCGGCAAGAACACCTGACCCACCGCGATCAGATTGTCCATATCAGGCTCGTGTCCGGTCCGCCGGATCTGGTCGTAAAAGAACGGCACCGGGATCTGGACATGAATACCCGCCCCATCGCCGGTCTTGCCGTCGGCATCCACCGCACCGCGGTGCCAAATCGCCTTGAGCGCGTCAATCCCGGCATCTACAACCTTGCGCGACGGCTTACCGTCGACAGAGACAACAAGGCCGACGCCGCAGGACGAATGCTCTTCTTCCTCGGAATAGAGACCGTTTTCAGTCATCCACTGGCGTTTGGCTTCTTCGGCCCGCACCCAATCGGCATCATATTTGGTCATTGGCTGTCTCCTTGATCAGAGGGGGCATACATGGCTTCGACCTCTGCTTTGGTCATCTGCCTGCGCTCGCCTGCGAACGCGTAGCCCTCGGGCTTTTTGTCGATATAGAGTTCAATTTGCAGCGGCAGCTGGGTGTCGTCGAACAGCCCTGCCGCCATCTGTGTGTGTCCGTGCATCTCACCCGGCAGGGTGATCCGGTACCAAAGCGCCGAGCCGCAGTCGGCGCAAAAGGCGCGCTCGGCCCAGTCGGATGAAGTGAAGGTTTTCACCGGGCCCAACGCAGCATATCCGGGTTCGGCCTGAAAGGTCATCAGCATTGAACTGGTCCAGCTGCGACACTGATCACAATGGCACGCGCCCAGCGCATCGCGCGCAGGGGTCGCGGTCACGGTGACCGCACCGCACATGCATTGGCCTTGCAATTCGGGCATTGCTGTCGCTCCTGATCGCTGGGCTTATTCGGCTGCAACAGCCGCTTTGGCATTGAACCGGTCGATGATCGCATCGGCGCAGTCGCGGCCATCGCGGATCGCCCACACGACCAAAGAGGCCCCGCGCACGATGTCGCCGATGGCATAGACGCCATCCATCTCGGTCTCGCCGGTCTGGAATGCCGCCTTGACGGTGCCCCAGCGGGTCACGGGCAGGTCGGGCTGACCGAACAGCGTGGGCAGATCTTCGGGCTCAAAACCCAAAGCTTTGATCACCAGATCGGCGTCTTCGACATAATCGGCACCTTCGATAACTTCAGGTGCCTGACGACCCGACGCATCCGGCTGTCCCAGACGCATTTTCTGCACCATCACGCCGGTCACCTTGTCATCGCCAGTGAACCCTTTGGGCGCGCTGAGCCATTCAAAGATCACGCCTTCTTCCTCGGCGTTCTGCGTCTCGCGCTGCGAGCCCGGCATATTGGCCCGGTCACGACGGTACAGGCATTTGACCGAGGTCGCGCCCTGACGGATCGAGGTGCGCACACAATCCATAGCGGTATCACCGCCGCCGATCACAACGACTTTCTTTCCGCTGGCGTTCAGACGACCATTGTCGAAATCCTCGACCGCGTCGCCAAAGCTTTTGCGGTTCGAGGCGGTCAGGAAGTCGATGGCCTTTTCGATGCCTGCCAGCCCGCTGCCGGGCATGGTCAGATCACGGGATTTGTAAACACCGGTCGCGATGATCACAGCGTCATGCTTTGCACGAATTTCTTCGAATTTCGCGGCGTCGACGTCGCAGTTCAGCTCGAACGTCACACCGCCATCGGCCAGCAGATCATTGCGGCGCTGCACGATGTCCTTTTCCAGCTTGAAGCCGGGGATACCGTACATCAACAGCCCTCCGGCGCGGTCATAGCGGTCATAGACCGTTACCTGAACACCCGCCCGGCGCAGCATATCCGCCGCCGCCAGACCACCGGGCCCACCGCCAATGATGCCAACGCTCTCGCTGCGCTCAACACCGGGCACGATGGGTTTCACCCAACCTTTGTCCCAGGCGGTGTCGGTGATGTATTTCTCGATCGAGCCGATGGTGACCGTACCGTGACCCGATTGCTCAATGACGCAATTGCCTTCACACAGACGATCCTGCGGACAGATACGCCCGCAGATCTCAGGAAACGTATTGGTGGCCTGACTGGTTGCATAAGCCTCGGCCAACCGCCCAGTCGCCGTGAGGTTCAGCCAGTCCGGGATGTTGTTGTGCAACGGACAATGCGACTGGCAATAGGGTACACCGCACTGGCTGCACCGGCTGGCTTGCTCGGCCGCTTTCTCGGCAGCATATTCTGCATAGATTTCATCAAAGTCTTCCTTGCGGTCACCCGCGGCACGCTTTTCGGGCATGTCACGGTCGATCTGCACAAATTTCAGCATCGGTTGCTTGGCCACGGGTCGGACTCCATGAATTGGCTAGGTTCGGCTTCTTTACGGGAAGCCTTTCGGGATTAAAAGTCAGCAATATTGACCTATATACAAGAAACACTAGGAAACAGCATGCAAAATGAGCAGATATCCTGATTTTTAGTTCCGATTCGGACCTATTTGAACTCTTTCCTTTCGCACACCGCACTTATACCCATAGTTCATAAGAAAAACGACCATAGCGCAGAGCCGAGCAGATGAGCTTATTCCACCTGATTCTCGTGGCGATCATTCAGGGCGTCACCGAGTTTCTGCCCGTGTCCTCTTCGGGCCATCTGATCCTTCTGCCGCTTCTCACCGGAATCGATGACCAAGGGCTGGCGATAGACGTCGCGGTCCACGTCGGAACGCTGGGGGCTGTCGTTCTGTACTTCCGAGAGGACGTCATGCGCGCCCTGTCGGGATTGCCGGACGCATTGCGGGGCCGTTCCGAGCAGCCCGAAGCACGGCTTGCCCTGGGCCTGATCGTTGCGACCATTCCGACGGTGGTGGCTGGTGCAGTCCTGTATTTGACCGGGTTGCAGCACGCCCTGCGCTCGATTGCGGTGATCGGCTGGGCAATGCTTGGCTTTGGCCTGCTACTGTATTGGTCGGATCAAAAAGGGGCGCAGACGAGAAAGGCGGTCGACTGGAGCCTGCGTGACGCGGTCATCATGGGACTGTGGCAAATGCTGGCCCTGATACCGGGCACGTCGCGCTCGGGCATCACGATTACAGGTGCACGGCAACTGGGCTATGATCGCGAGGACGCCGCGCGGATTGCAATGCTGATGTCCATCCCGACCATTCTGGCCTCGGGCGCGTTGCTATCCGTTGATGTTCTCGGACAACTCGACCTGCAACTGCTCAAAGACAGCGCAATTGCGGCGCTCTTTGCGTTTGTCGCTGCACTCATCGCACTCAGCCTGATGATGCGCTTGTTACGCAGCGTGAGCTTTACGCCCTACGTTATATATCGCGTCATACTAGGTGCGGTTCTGCTGATCATCGCTTATAGCTGATCAGATCCGCAGGTTCTTTGCCGAATTCTGTATCTCATCATACTGACCCGAAGGGCGGAATTTCCAAAGATAGTCCGGCAAAACCGACTCAAGCGTCGTAGGCTCGATCCCCAGATCAGCAAAGCCTTTGGCCCCCTCCGACACCACATTGTCGCGCCGCAGATTCCTGAGTTGGTCACGGGTCAGGATCGGATTGGGAAACAGCTGAAAGCTGACGAATTTCAGAATATCCAGACCGCCCGCCATGATTTTGGCGATCCAGAACGGCATACCAATAATGATCCGACGCCGATGGATAACGCCCAGCATCTGCTGCATCAGAGCCCGGAAGGTTTTGGTTTCCGGTCCACCCAACTCGTAAACACCCGGCTGGGCCTTGCCCAACACGCCCAACACCGCGGCCTGTGCCACATCATCGACATAGACGGGCTGGAACCGGGTCTCGGCCCCGACCAGAGGCAAGAACGGGCTCATCCGAGTCATCCCGGCAAAGCGGTTGAAGAACTGGTCCTCAGTGCCAAAGATAACCGATGGGCGCAGAATAACGGCGTCTGGCATGTGCTGCAGCACGGCAGCTTCGCCCTGTGCCTTGGTCCGCGCATAGTGGCTGTCTGACTCAGCATCAGCACCGATCGCCGAAATATGCACCATTCTGCCAATACCCTGCGCGGCAGCAAGGCGTGCAATTCGCGCGGCTCCGTCGGCCTGAACCGCATCGAACGCGTTCTTTCCCAGCTCATTCAGGACGCCCACGCAGTTCACCACCGCATCAACACCATGCATGGCAGCCGCAACCGAGGCATCATCACGAATGTTGCACAAGATGGGCTCAACCTGCCCGACGGCGCCATAGGGCTTGACGAACATCGCCTCATTCGGGCGTCGCACCGCCACGCGGACGCGCCATCCTTCGGCGGCCATACGGCGCGCGACGTAGCGGCCAACAAAGCCCGATCCACCGTAAATCGTGACCAACTTGGACATGATGGTGCTCCTGCTGTCTGGGTCAGGTTTGATCTAGCGCCCAAGCGCGCGGCGAACAAGGCGCAATAACGCCGCGTGCTCGTGAAATTCGGACCTGGGGACCGTTCTGATCGGGCTGCTTGAAAAAACTTTCAAAACGGGCGCGAATCTGGTTGACGCCCCCCGCCAGTCAGCTTAAACGCCCCTCCACGACACCTGCCCAGGTGGCGGAATTGGTAGACGCGCTAGCTTCAGGTGCTAGTGTCCGTATGGACGTGGAGGTTCGAGTCCTCTCCTGGGCACCATGTTTCTCCCTATGACATCGGAATTTATTTGCTTTCTTGGGTGGCCGTCTGACATCCACTGATTTATCCCCCGAATTATTGTTGATTGAATGTCTGATTTGGTTGGTGGACACTCAGAGCATTACTCCGTTTCTAGGGGCCAGGCAGCAAATACAGCTCGTGCAGACAGCACCTACTAAGTAAAAATCGCGCAAAAAATGGGGCGGTGATGGCGCCAGAGCGGTTTAAATGGCAAAATCCGCGCTCGGCCTTAGCAACCCTGATTTGGCCGAAATGACCGGATTGCATTGAAATACCTTGAACAAGCTCCATCAGGGCGAGGGTAATGTCTCTACTGTTAAACATCTTAGGCTAGCGCTTGACGCCCAGGGCATTCAGTTTCTGGGCTAAGGCGACACGGCCAATGGGGTCGGGTGGTGCTTTCAAAGAAAGGTTTCGAATGAGTGTTAGAAACGCCATCAAGCACACCGCAATGCTGTATGCCTTGTTGCTGCCTAGTGTAGCGATAGGTGCATCTGATTGGACCTGCATAGAGCCAGCACTGCTAAATGAATTGGACCTCAAGTTAGACTTCCAGGACGACTTTGCCGAGACGGTATCTGTCGAGCGCCCAGATTTTGCTGAGGTTGCATCATTGGGCGCGGAAGCTTCTAAAGTTAGCTTTTCAATGCGACTCTCTCGAATAGTCTGGCTTTGGGAAAATGATCCTGAAAGGTTTGCTGAGCCCGATGCCTTCTGGGTACTCGAATGGGGCGAAGATGACATGGATCAGTGGCTTGATGCGGACCCAAGCAACCTTGCCCTGGAGGCGCGCTTTGAGAAATTGCAAGCGTCCTTGCGCGACCATCCCAACTTGCCTGAGTTCCGAAGCTATGTTTCGGACAACAGAACTGTCAGCCCGTATCTGGAATTGTACACCGCATTCGGGGACGAGATTCGAGCCGCGCGGGACAGTATAGCGAGTTGTTACTCGCACTAGGCTGTTGAGATCAGAACGAGTCATAGGGAATAGGTATGGGATTGCTAGCTTTTGACCACGTAAACGTGCGCACCACACACCTTGAGGATATGGTTGAGTGGTACGGGCAAGTACTGGGCCTGTATCCTGGGAAACGACCCGCTTTCAACTTCCCAGGGGCATGGCTGTATCTGGGCAGTACAGCCGTCGTACATCTGGTCGGAGTAGGTGAAGAACCTGCGGTTGGAGCAAACCCATCACTGGAACACTTTGCTTTCAAGGCTGATGACTTCGAAGCTTTCGTTGATAAGCTAAGAAGGATTGGTATTGCCCACACCATTGATCCGGTACCGGGGATGCAGCTTGTACAGGTTAATCTATGTGACTTCGACGGTAATCACATTCACGTCGACTTCGAAACCGACAGTTAATTGAAGCTCAACCCCATTTGGGAGCCAACCGATATAAGTGTTTGTAAATCAATTGAACTTTTCCCAGCTTCTCACTAAACTGGAGCTTACCAGCATTCACATTCAGTGTCGCGGCAATCTGCCGGGATATCCATTTGACTCCGTGTGCAACAACTTGTCGCTCGTCTGAGCTTTGAGTGTGCGCAGACATATCCGCCTAGCAATCTGGTGATATGCGGACCTGTGCGTGACAATATTGCGTCTGGGCCGGAGACGGCATTGAGGGAGGAAATTCATCCATGAAGTGCGTTTTTAAACTAGGTGTGCCAGTCGTCATCTCAGCGTTCCTGTCAGCTTGTGATCTCGGGCCGAACGGTTTTGGAACCGCGCCTTAGGGTGTGTCGCAGTCAGAATGGGACGCCCAACAAAAGGCTAAACGCGAAGCCTACAATAGGTGCATGAGTGGTCCAAGGCCGGGTGGTGGCACAGAGAGATGTGATGCGCTCAGGTGAGGTCCGTTACCAGGTCTCGGTTTAAACGGGTGCGTTCAAAGCCCATTGATAAAGACCCTGCACGGCTTGCTAGTGTTCCAGTAACCTCCTGAGCGGTTTCGTTAAAGTTGAGAAGCTAGCAAAAAGAAAGTGGGAATACTGGTTCCAGTATAGCCCGGTACAAATAGGCCCAATCTGGTTAAGCGTTTCAAAATTGAACGCAGCGAACATGAACGCAAGATGAATGGCACGTTCTCGAGGAGTTCAGCCGTAAACGGTTAAACTGTATTCGTGGTCTCGGTTTCGAGCCACTGTTGTTCAACAATTGTGGGGGTAAATACTATGAATAATTCCAAACTAGCTATCATCAGCTTCATTGCAGCATCTCTGGCTTTTACAGCCCCGGTTTACGCTGTGGATGAAAGTGACAATCCTGACCCACCGTCTGAAACCAAGAAAGGCGATAACGGCTGGGGAAATGGCGCGGATACCACGAACGCAGGTAGTTTTTCTGGTGGTACACGTTCGTCAAAGAGCACGAACGGCGGCTCGCGCAACGACAGGAACTATCCATCGGCGCTTGATAAATTCAACGGGCGGTAACCCGAAACTGCTATAGACAAAAGATGGGCGGCACTGGTCGCCCATTTCGTATCTTGCCGATGCAAATTCCATTCGGATCTGAACGCTGTCGAGATTCTCGCGACGTCTTGAGGTTTCAGCAGAGGTCAAAGCCAACATAATGCTGGATTCAACAAGCGCCTTTCAAGGCAATAGGAAATTCCCCACTGGTCCACAAATACAAGAAACCGGCCGACCGCAAATCGCGGGGCAGCCGATTTGGGAATGCTCCGCAGTTAAACTCGCTCAATTCTAAGCCCGTCAAAAGGTGTCCCTATCTGCGACGCTTTGGTGAGCAGTAATCACCTTTTACGGATTGGGCCTTAACTTTGATGGCTGTTTTAGACGCCAGACCGCATACTCACCCGCGGCCAAATGGCACCAAAAAAGCGCCCAGAGGATTGAGCCATAGACAAGTGGAAATGTATCGTACCAGGCCCGGTCGCCGAACAGAAACGCTACAAACAGCGACAAGCGCGCGGTAACAAAGAGAAAGGCAAAGGAATAGCTCATGATCGCATAGTAGGATACATCTCCGCGTGGCTTCCGCGCGGCAGCGGATACAAGCTTTAGGGTAAAGTAGATCCATACCGCAGACCCAGCTCCATAGGCCGATACGATCAGCGGCGTTACATGATAGCCAATAGTTATGATCAGCGCGCATATCGCACAAATCAATGATGCGATCACATACACAACCCCAATCCGCATATGCCACTTTGACCCCGGCGCGATGGAAATCGCCAAAGCGCCAGACAAAAGCGTGACTATCCCTGCCGGTATATGAACGACAAAAACATAGATATTCTTGGCATCCAGAGCGTGGTGCGTGAAGTTGTCGTAATACCTGAATATCGGATACCCAACACCTATGATTTCTTCCAGGCGCAGCGCTGCGAAAACCGAAAAACAGATCGCAACAAAAAAGATAGCTTTGCGCATGTGCAACTCGCTCCTGCGGAAACCGAATAAGTAGATCATATGTGAACAGGTATCTTGGGTGTTTCAGTACCTCAATTCCAGTTGTGTCTGACGATGCTCATTTAACGTTGGTTTAAAAGACCAATTTAGCAATCCTGTCACGAATTCACTTTGGAAGACCTGCTTTTAACCACCCTTCACGCCACTCATTTGCACAAGCAGGAACCGAAAAAAGCGGCATTTGGCTCTGTGCTGCGGTGGCGGTCAGTTCGGGGCGCAATGCCAGCAGATCCGCAACCGCCTTTTGGGCAGCGTTCTCCTCGGAAAGTTGTCCTAAAGATGCAATCAGCATCAGGTGGCTCATAACAAAGCTTGACCGAATTGCGAGGGCTTCGCGGCACGCCTGAGCCGCTTTTTCGTATTGGCCCAGATGGAAGAGTGCACTTGCTTGAGCAACATAGCCAGCGTAGCGCAACGGATCATATGGGCTGAGTTCGACAGAGTGTTTCGCATGTTTCAGCGCTTCTTCTGGCCGATCAAGAAGAAAAAGATTTACCGATGCCAGCATATGAACTGTTGCAGCGTTGGGGTTTTGTTCAAGCGCCTGCTTGAAAGCCAATCGTGCACGCGGCAGGTCGCGCGCAAGCATTGAGATCGAGTGCGCCGCATATGCCATAGCGACACCGTCTGCCCGATCGCTATGCAGGACCTGTTCGGCGGCTTTCACAGCGTCCTGCGGACCGGCACCTACAGGCTCCAACCCTTGCACCATCCGCTGAATATGCAGCCAGGCCAATAACCCGGATGCGGCGGCATAGTCAGGATCTCGATCCAGCGCCAAGGTCGTCAGCCTAATAGCCTCGCGGTTGTCTTCATCGGTTAGAAGATGGAAATGCGATTGGGCCCGCAGGTAAAGCTCATATGCTTCGAGATTGTTGGTTGGTTTCGAACGCGCGCGTTTGGTTTCTGCCTGTCGCAGCGACGGTTCAATTGCTGTTACGACCTCAAGCGTAACTCTGTCTTGAAGGTCGAAAACGTCGTCGAGCACGCCATCAAAGCGATCCGCCCAGAGATGGCTACCGTCTTCTGCATCAATCAGCTGGCCCGTAATTCGGACGCGTTGACCTGCACGTCTGACCGACCCTTCGAGCACATAGCGCACTCCAAGCGCTCGACCGACTTCTCGGACATCTGTGCTTTTACCTTTGAACGTGAAAGACGAATTTCGGGCCACGACCATCATCCAGCTGAACCGAGACAGCTCTGTAATGATGTCTTCGGTTATGCCGTCCGCAAAGAACTCTTGGTCGGGATCGGCTGACATATTGTCGAACGGAAGCACGGCGATCCCGGGTTTGAATTTTTCGTTCTTTGATAAATTGGCTGAAGTTCCCTTCGGCCAGCACCACACCGCAACACGACGCGTGATATTTTTTAGTTCGGCCTGTTCTCCACCGTCGAAACGCGACGCGCCAGTGCGGTCGAGGCTATTATGGGACGTATCTGACATCAGAATTTGATCCGGCTCGGCCAATGCTTCCAGGCGAGCGGCAACATTTATTCCATCACCGAAAATGTCATCACCATCAGTCACCACTTCACCTGTATGAATACCAATTCGAAGCTTTATGCTGTTTGGTTTCAGCGATGACTGGATCGCGATCGCGAATTCTGCGGCATCGGATGAGGATTGAAATTCGGCGATCCATCCGTCGCCCATGCTTTTGATCAATTTGCCTTTATGGGCTACCAGCAATGGCTGGAGGGTTTCTTCGCGGAACGATCTTAGCGCAACGAATGTACCCTGCCGGTCTCGATCCATGAGCGCTGAGTAACCGACAACATCTGCCGCAAGCACCGTAGTAAGTCGTGTATCCACTCTTAGTCCCCCCGTCGCTCAATACTTAACGTGACTTGCTAACTCTGTCAGCATGACAGGGGTGTCGTTGCGCTCGGTTCGGAGCATCTTCCAGTTCAACAATAAGGTGGCTTGGCTGGACAGGGTGACGGCCTCGAAGCCAACGGTCGATGGCGACGTTGAACAAAGCAAGGCCGCGTGGATTGCCCAAAAGTTAACGTCGAGTACAGATTGCTCACACCTATTTTGGCGGCAGTGGACGTTTCCGTCCGGCAATCTGTCTTTTGCTAATGGCTTGCGCTTCGAATGGACTGCGGGAGGTTAGACTGTTGGCACTATTTGCCCTCCAATCCTCCCTCCAAACCCCATCATCTACACGGACGGCTAGGCGCTCAAACGAGCTTAACAACCGCTTTGTGCGGCGAGCCAAATCGGCACAATCTGCAGGCACTTTGGCCGACCTTGAGCTCGAAACGGATATTTCTGTTCCAATGTGCTATAGTGTTCACATTGTGAAGGGTTCGAAGGATTTTCATGCTTGCTTTTGATGCCGAAACTACTCGACGTCTGGACTTCGTCTATTTGGGGGCAGACGTCACAAGACGGCGCCAAGGTTCATTCGATGCGCTCAGACCTGGCCCGGGCGAAACGATTGTCGATATCGGCTGCGGCAATGGTTTATTGACCGCAGAGCTTGCGCGCGCCGTGGGCAGCACAGGTCGTATTGTTGGAGTCGATCCAAGCAACGATATGCGGCAATCGGCACTTGAACGGTGCCGGGAATTTAGTTGGGTCGAAATTATCGATGGTTCGGCAGACAGCCTCCCTCTTGAAGCAAGCTCAGCGGATAAGGCGGTTTCGGTTCAGGTCTTCGAATACCTGGATGACATCCCGGCGGCTGTGTCCGAAGCCCGCCGAATTCTAAAGCCCGAAGGCCGATTGGTCGTCGGAGACATTCATTTTGACAGTCTGGTTTGGCACAGCGATCAGCCAGATAGAATGGCTCGAATGATTGACGCTTGGGACCACCATTTTTCCGCGCGCGGAGTGCCTGCACTACTGCCTTCCATTTTGAATGAATCTGGTTTCTTGGTAGATTCGATCAATCCAATTACGATTTGCGATACGCAACTGAAGCCTGATGGCTTGGCCAATATGATGATCGTTCTGATGAGTGGATTTGCCGTGGCCAAGAACCTTGTTCCAGCACAAGAAGCAAGAGAATGGGCCGAGGAGCAACGTGCCTTAGCAAACACCGGGCATTTCTTCTTTTCTCTGACACACTTTGTTGTCAGCGCTCGTAAAGTTGTTTGATCCGCACCGAATACGGAACGGTGTTTGGTGGTGAAGTTGTGCGATGGACTTTCGAAATCAGCAGATCTGGGCCGTTGTATCGGGCGACTCAAAGCGGCAAATCGACCGGCTGCAACCGTTCTGCAGTCGCAACCCACTTAGCCGCCGTTTGCGGGGTGAACTTGGGACGCCGCGTGCCGGAACGACGCTGAACGGATGCGTCGTGTCAGCTCTCCAGCTCAGAGGAAATGTCTTCAGCTATTACCCGGTCTCTTGACGCGCGCATCTCTGGATCATCTGTAATCTCGGCAATACATGCCCGTTGGCGCCCGACACAAAGAGTGTAAAGAGACTCAGGATCTGCGTCCTGACGCAGTTTAGTCTCAAACTCGCGCGCAGCAGGCACTTGATGCGTGATCCAGTTTTCCGGCGATCTGCCGCGCATCCGCGCGTGGTTTGGTCTTATCATGTCGCCCTCAACTCAGTTTGGTGCGCGTCGATCTGTGCCAGCTTGCTACGCCTTTGCGTTCGGTATGTACCTTAGATCACGCCAACCCTGTGCCAGAGACGTTTTATTCCCTCCGTCTCCGGCTGGCTTTCTGGACGCCCCCGCCACGATCCACTAGAGTTTTCAAAAAATAAACCGCTTTAGGTCTACCAAAGCGAACCGCGGCGAGGTTTCAGAGCGTGACATGACAGAGCTTCATCAAATCGGCATGCTGTGGATGCGCGGCTCGCTGAGCTTTCTTGAGCAGCTTTGCGTGCAGTCTTTCCTCGATGCGGGGCACCACACGATCCTCTATACTTACGAGGACGTCGATCGCGTGCCAGACGGGGTCGAGTTTCGCGACGCCGCCGACATCCTGCCGGAAACCGGATTTCTGGTGCATGAGCGCACAGGCTCGCCAGCACTGCATTCCGATCTGTTCCGATATCACATGCTGCACGGCGCGGATCGGGTGATCTGGGCCGACACGGACGCCTATTGTCGCAAGCCGTTCGTCACCGAGACCGGGCATTTCTTTGGCTGGGAAAGCAAGAAACACATCAATGGCGGCGTGTTGGGCCTGCCCCGCGACAGCGCGGCGCTGGGCCTGCTGCTGGATCATTGCTCGGACGAGTTTGCCATTCCCACATGGTATGGCGAGGATTACGTCAAAGAGCTGGAGGAGAAGAAAGCGGCCGGAAACCCGGTCCATGCGGGCGAACAGCCGTGGGGGGTCTGGGGGCCCCATGCGGTGTCTCACTTCCTGCACAAGACGGGCGAGGATCGCTATGCGTTCGCGCAGGAGGGGCTGTATCCCTACACGTTCAAAGACCGGCGCAAGATCGTCAAACCCAACAACCGGATCAGCGACTACGTCACCGACAACACCTATTCGGTGCACCTTTACGGGCGGCGGATGCGCAAGTTTCTGGCCGAGCAATACAAAGGCCTACCCGATCCGACCGGCCTGCTTGGACAGCTGCTGATCAAGCACAAGATCAACCCGCTGGATGCGCCCTTGCGCGATTATCCGAACCCCGATCCCGACAGCGCCTTTGCCCGAGTGTTCCGGGACGAAATCGGCGGCAAGCAATATGCCGCGGCCACGCCCACAACCCGGGATGCGGCACCGCTCAACTCGGTGGTCGGTGTGACAACGATGAAGAACGAAGGTCCCTATATTCTGGACTGGGTCGCCTATCACCTGTGGCTGGGGTTCACCCATTTCCTGATTTACACCAACGACTGTTCGGACGGCACGGATGAGATTCTGGACCTTCTGGCCCAACAGGGGCTGGTCACCCGCGTCGACAACCCCGCGCGCATCGACAAGGGCGAGCGCCCGCAGCGCGTGGCACTGGCGCTGGCGCAGGATCATCCGGTAATCCAGTCGGCGGATGCCTACATGGTGTTCGACGTCGATGAATATATCAACATCCACACGCCCGAGGGCACGTTGCGATCGCTGATGGAGGCCACCGGCAACCCCGAGATGATCTCGATGACCTGGCGATTTTTTGGCTGTTCCGGCGTGGCCGATTTCGACGACAGCCCGGTGCCACTGCAATTCGACCGCTGCGCCCCGCTCAAAGTGCGGTTTCCCCATCACAACTGGGGTTTCAAGACCTTTGCGCGCAGGCCGTCAAGCTATTCGAAATTCGGCATCCACCGCCCGCTGAACCCCAGCACAGATACCATGCCCCACTGGGTCAACGGATCAGGCACCCAGATGCCGGACCGGTATCATGAGAAAGGCTGGCGGTCATCGCTGGAAAGCTGGGGCTATGATCTGGTGACGCTGAACCATTACTCGATCCGCTCGCTGGACAGCTATCTGGTCAAGCGTGACCGGGGACGCACCAACCACATCAACCGCGAACAGGGCATCGGGTATTGGAACATCCATAACCGCAATGACGAACAGGACGGGTCGATCCGCACCCATTTCGAAAAGGCCCGGCCGCTGCGCGTCAGCCTGATCTCGGACCCGCGGTTGGCCGAATTGCACGCGGCAAGCTGCAACTGGCACCGGGCGCGCGCCAACGCGTTGAAGGACCTGCCCGAGTACAATCAGCTTTATCAAATCCTGTCTCAGGATATCCTGTCGCATCGCGTTTCAGACGAGGTCCAGCCAGATTTTGCACCGCTGACGCCCGCCACGCTGACCGGCTCGCCCTTTGTCAGCAAAGCACGCAAGCCGCCAATGCCGGATGAGGATATTCCGCAGACCCAGTCTCATCCCATCTTGTTGGGGGCCGACGCGCAGGAGGCTTACGAGAGTGTCCGCAAACGGGCCGAGACACTGTTTTCGCCGCTTGCACCCGCGACCCCGCTGTCGCGCGACAGGATCACCCTTGTCACCACGATGCGGAACGAAGCCCCCTTTGTGCTGGAATGGGTCGCCTATCACCGCTCGATCGGAGTGACGGATTTCCTGATCTACACCAATGACTGCACCGATGAGACGGTCGCGTTGCTGGACCGGCTGCAGGCGCTGGGATATGTGACGCGGCTGGACAATCCGTTCAAGGCCGACAAGGGACAGAAGCCGCAGCGCGGTGCGCTGAACCATGCGATCACTCATCCTCTGATCTCAGAGGCGGATTGGTATATGTGCATGGATTGTGACGAATTCATCAATATCCATGTGGGCGAGGGCACCCTGCCGGACCTGTTTGCCGCGATGAACGAACCCAACCTGATCTCGATGACCTGGAAGCTGTTCGGCAATGCAGGCGTCACCGATTTCCAGGATAGCTGGATCATCGAGACCTTTGATCGCTGCGCGCCGCAATTCATCCCGAAACCACGCATGGGCTGGGGTTTCAAGACGCTGGTCCATAAATCCGCGCCTTACGGCAAGATCGGCGTTCACCGACCGCTGGACCCGGATCACGAGCGCCTCTCTGAGGTGCGCTGGGTCAATGGCGCGGGACGCGAGATGCCGCAGCAGGTCCATGCCTCGAACAGTTGGCGGTCGACCAAGCGGTCGCTGGGCTATGATATGGTGACGCTGAACCATTACACCCTGCGATCCGCCGACAGCTATTTGGTCAAGCGGGATCGGGGCCGGGTGAACCATGTGGATGAGGACATGGGCGGCTATTACTGGGATCGCCGGAACTATAACAGTGAACGCGATGATCGTATCTGCCGGCACGTGCCGCGCGCCCGCGCGGAACTGGACCGGATGATGGCAGACCCGCAGGTTGCAGCGCTGCACCGATCCGGCGTCGAGACGCATAAGCGCAAGGTGGCAGAACTGAAGGCGCTGCCCGAATATGCGCAGCTCTATGCAAAGATATCCGCGCCCGACCAGCCGGACGCGATTTTCATGCCCGAACGCACCGAAGCTGAGGTCGCCGACTAGCGCTGTTTCTCGGCGTGGATCGCCTGACGGATCGACATCAGTTGGCCCCACATCCGCCGCTGGGTGCTCATCGGCAGTACGCGGGTGGGGCCGATCTGGCAGATGCGGGCATAGGTGTAGAACATATCCGATTGCTGCAGCAGCGCCCGGATTCGTGCCTGTCGCCATGCGACGGCCCGGATGTGCAGCCGGTCCAGCTCGGGGTCAGCGCGCAACTCGGCGATGCCTTGGGCAATGGCATCAGCGTGGCGCAGGATCGCGGTATCCTCGACCTGATTGAAATCGCGGTCGATCCAATAGGCCAGATCAATCGGATCCTCGCTGTGATTTGGGCGGCCCCGTTCGGCCTTGACCAGATAGTTCTCGACCGCGCCCAGCGCATAATGGTTCAGCTGCGCCAGCCCGTATCGGGAGGCGACGCTGGGGATCACCGTGCCTGGGACGGCGGGGGCCGGGTCGCCATTGCCGTCGACCATGGTGAAGGCAGCGCCCTCCTGCAATCGGGGCCGGTGGACGCCCAACCGGTCCAGCCGGTGATCGGCGCGAAACAGGGTCTTGAACTGCACCGCGCGCCACGGCCACAGCAGCGTTTCGGGGGCGGCGCGTGTGAACAGACCCGTCACCGGCTGATCCTGAAAACCCACCTGCTGATTATGCCCGAACATGCGCCACGGCACCGCAAACGCATCCGCATCAGGGCGCGCAGCAATGAGGTCGGTGATCTGGCCGTCGCCTTCATGAATGCACAGAAACTCATCCACGTCCGAGACGAGAATCCAGTCGGCCTGCTCCACCAGCCGATGGTTCGAGGCGCGGCTGAGCGCCTGCCATTGCACCGTCTTCTTGCCCTTGCGCGGGTTGGGCTTGTGGCAGATGATCTTCAACGCGTGCAAACGGTCCAGAATGGCGTCGGTGCCATCGTCGCAATCATTGCTGAAGATCAGGAAATCGCTCACGCCGATGGCGCGGTGATAGGCGATCCATTCCAGAATGAACGGCCCCTCATTGCGCATCGAGGTTACGATCAGGCAGCGCGGTCCGCTCACGTCAATACGCCGCCTCTGATGCTTCAGGCAGCAGCAGGCTCAGCTCGCCTTCCGGGAAATTTTCGAAGGACAGATCCCATGCCGCTCCGGGCCAGAGCAGTTGCAGCTGCTTTTTCGCTGGCCGGTAGACAGCGGTGTAAAGCGTGCCAAAGCCGGATTTGAACGCGGTGGAATAGAGCGGCGGGCGCAGGAAGGCGTCGATGAACCGTTTCTCGCTTTCGGGGTGCTGGTTCAGGCGGTTCAGCAGGAACCGTTCGCGTTCGACTGTCGCGGTGAACCGCGCGTGTTTGGACCATTCCACATGGCCCTGATGGTTCGTCGCCACCGGGACGTCCGAGATCTGCGGATGCCGGTCGGGGGCAAGATACACCGTGCTGTGGTTATACTTCGCGTCTAGAACGGTGACGTTGTAACTCATGTGGCAGGGGATGCGGCATAGGGCGTCAACCGCCTGGGCCGTGGTCTCGCAGGTCTGCAGCACATAGCGCAGGATCAAGGGCACGCCGAACCCGTCGCCGACCTCGCGTCGCCCGCCGAAGGTCAGGGATACGGTCAGACCGGCATCATTTATCCCGTCGAGCAGGCCCAGAATGCCGTCGCTCATCCCGATCACGCCGCGCCCGTCCCAGCGGGTTTTCAGCATCGCCGCATCGAAGGTTTTCGGGTGATAGTCATAGTTGCGCACCAGAAACGGCGTCTTGCCGCGCCAGATCGCCTGGCTGCAGCCCGACAGGTATTTCGGCGGGCAATAGAAGCTGAGGAACCGCGCCTGACTGTCGCTGCCGCCGACCAGTTCGACCACCTGTTCATAGAGCGGCATGATCTCGGGCATGTGGCGTTCCAGCGCGCGCAGGCATTCACGATAGGTGGGGCGGGCCGAATACCCCTCTTTCGCCCACCACTTACGGTAGGCGGGCCAGTATTCGGCAAACAGCCCGGCCAGCTTTGGACCGGGCTGCGCCTCATCGATTGAGCGAAATACAAGCGCCATGGGGCTTTCTACATGATTTTGAACGCGGGGTCTTCCATCGGTTGCGCCGCGGGCAGCGGTTCGGCCGCATAGGCCGAGGTGATGCCGTGAATCCATTTGCGTGACTTGTCGGTCAGCTTGAAACCCTTGGTCATCGACCGGCCCCGCGTCACCAGAATACCCAGATCGGCCCCTTCATAGCGGTAATCGCCGACATTCGAGATGCGCAGGAAGAACGCTTCATTCTCGCCCACCGCACGGCGGTGATAGTCGAAGCGGTCGAACACGACGCGGCCATCTTCCAGCATCTTGTAGATGCCCGATTGCGGCGCCTGCGTGATGCGGTCGACGCTGTCATCGGTGTGCTTGATCACCATCTGCGACCAGCTGTCGATCATGTCCGGGTCGGCCCAGCGGGCATTGAGTTCCTCGACATCCAGTTGGAAGGGCTTCTTCGAGAACTCCAGCAGGTGGAACAGGAACAGCGGCGCATCCGCATGGGCAAAAGCGGCGTGGTTGGTCATCGAACTGGCCCCGGTGATGCGGGGGTTGAGCTCTCCCAGCCACAGCTCGCCGGTCTTCTTGTCGATCAGGAAATCGAGTTCGAAATAGCCGCGATAGCCGGATTTGCGGAGTTCCTCGCCGAACTGGAACGTCAATTGCCGCGCCTGTTCGCGGGCTTTGGGCGGGAACGCGGTCGAGAAGATTTCGTTCCCGCACCAGCCGCCGCGATAGGGGGTGAGTTCCTTGAAGCCCACAAGCTCGGTCATCAGCGGGCCCACAATCGTGCCTTCGGACGTGGCACAGGCCTCGATCGCCGCACCGCGACAGTCGATCCGCTTCATGATCTTGATCTCGCCCTCGCCGACGATCTCGTCCTTGTGCTTGTTGAAATCGGCCTCGGACTTGATGAAGAACGTCGTGTGGCCGCTGTCGCCAAAGGCCGATTGCAACACCAGATCATGCCCCAGCCCGGCCTTGTCGCAGATTTTCTTCAGGTGATCATAGCTTTTGACCACACTCAGCGTATTGGGCACAGACGGCACACCCGCCTTGTTGCCAATACGGACCGTTTCGATCTTGTTGTCGCATTTGGTGCGCAGCTTGGCCTTGGGGAACCACAGCTGACCGCCCAGCTCCTTGACCAGCTTCTCGGTCGTTTCATCAAACATCAGGAACACAAACTTCGGCTTGCCGCCGCGCCGCTTGATCAGGTCGATGACCTCTTTGTGCTGCAGCAAATAGTTGTTGATGTCCTCGATCGACTGGAATTCGTCATGCGGCATCTCGGAAGGCACGAACACGTTCGGATGCCGCCCGTCAAAGCAATCCATGTAGCAGATATAGGTGAAATTCATCACCCATTCATCCAGCCCCAACAGGTTGAAATTGGTCGCCGACACGAAATAGATCGGGTCCTTGTTGGTATGGAAATACCGGCGGATTTCCGAGATGTTCTTCAGCACCTTCTTTGGCATATGGTCCTCCCAGTCCCTTATGTTTTCTTGACTGATTTCAAAGCGTCTTCGGTGAAAATGCGCAGGCCCAGATCGGCGCGGAAACCGTGGATTTCCGACACGTCCAGCTCTTGCATAAATTTCAGAATCTCGGGGCTAATCACCTGCCCCGGCACCAGAATGGGAAAGCCCGGCGGATATGGGATCACGAAAGTGGCCGAGACCATTTCCTCGCCCGCTTCCAGCCGCTCCAGCATGTCCTTGTCGGGTTCCACGTAATCGCAATTATCCTCGTCATAAGACAGGAAGAACGCGGTGCGGATGTCTCCGGCCTCGGTGCCGTCAACACAGCGGAACGCGTCGTGGAAGCGGCTGAAATCCGGCAGCGGCGGGACGTGTTCGCTGAGGTTCTTGACGCGTTTTTCGAAGGCGCGCTTTTCCATCTTGGACGCGTCGTCCATCAGGTCGTCCAGTTCCTTGGCAATCTCGACCAGAACCTCGATCAGATACGCGACCGAACTGCGCGTGGTACCGATATTGGTCATGAACAGCACGGTATTGCGCGAGGTCTTGTTGATCTGGATGCCGTATTTATCCATCAGGATCTTGGTCTTGAACGTATCGCCATCCCAGCCCGTCGCACCCACATGCAAGGTGATGCGGGTGGCATCCAGAACGAATTCGTCCTTGGCCCAGCAATCCCAGACGTCTGCCCAGCCCTGATCGGGATCGAAATAGCTGGTCATGCCGCTTTCGCGGTATTCTTCGGGGATCATGTCGCCCGCCGTGACCAGCCGGAAGTATTTCCTGAGCAGCGGATGGGTCGTAACCGCCCTTCGGATCGCCATGGCGCTTTCGACTTGTCGCTGGACGAACTCATAGCCTTCGATCTCGACCTGCCTGCGGCCCACATCCAGCGATGCAATGATCTGATAGTTGGGCGAGGTCGAAGTGTGGGTCATGTAGGCCTCGTGAAAGGCCTCTTCCACCGCGCCTTTGAACTGCTGGTCGTTGACGTGGATCATCGAGCCCTGCCGCAGCGCGGTCAGCGTCTTATGCGTGGATTGCGTGGCATAGACCCTAACCCGCGCGTCCGGCGGCGCGATCAGGCGGGTGTTCAGCAATGTCTCATCATCCGCGCCTTCCAACTCGGCCTGCTGGGCGGCGTAAGCTTCGGCGTGCTCAGCGGTACGGAATTGTTCACGCAACAGGTTGGCGGAACGCATGGCGGTGCGCACGCGGGTGTTGGGGGCGAAACGGGCATAGCCGAACCAGGCCTCATCCCACAGAAACACAAGGTCTTTCTTGATCGCCAGACATTCCTGCATCACGCGTTGGACGTTGTAGACGATACCGTCAAAGGTGCAGTTGGTCAGCAGTACCATACGCACCTGATCCAGCTTGCCTTCGGCCTTCAGAGTCAGCAGCTTGTGCTTGATCTCGCGGATCGGCACCGCGCCGTACATCGAGTAGTCATGCAGCGGGTAACTGTCCATATAGACCACGCTCGCCCCTGCCAGAACCATGCCGTAATGGTGCGATTTGTGACAGTCGCGGTCGACCAGCACGATGTCGCCGGGTCGGACCAGCGCCTGCACCACGATCTTGTTGCAGGTCGAGGTGCCGTTGGTGGCAAAAAAGGTCTGTTTTGACCCGAATGCGCGGGCGGCGGCCTCTTGCGCCTCTTTGATCGGACCACGGGGTTCCAACAGGGAATCCAGCCCGCCCGAGGTGGCCGAGGTTTCTGCCATGAAGATGTTCGAGCCGTAAAACGCCCCCATATCCTGAATCCAATGGCTGCGGCTGATGGATTTGCCGCGGCTGATCGGCATCGCATGGAATACGCCGGTGGGCTGTTTGGAATATTCTTTCAGCGCCGTGAAGAAAGGTGTTTTGTACCGCCGTTGCACCCCGCGCAGGATGTTCAGGTGTAGTTCCAGAAAGTCTTCCTGATTGTAGAAAACCCGCCGACACAGACCCAGATCAAGACCCGCAATATCCTCGGCGGATCGGTCGGTGATCAGGTAGGCATCCAGTTCCGGGCGCAGCATGCCGATCCGGCGGCAGGTCTCGGGGCCATATTCCGAAGGGGACAGCGCATCCAGATCAGCCCCTTCGCCATAAAGGCTGATATAGCGCCCAAGCACATTGGTTTCGTTCTTGGATTTCAGGCTGAGGCCCGGGCGAACGATGACCGCCTGCACATTCTGGTTGAACAGGACCCCGATCAACGCGTCCTCGACACTGGGGACCACAACGGTCTCGTAGATGAACGGGTCTTCGCTGCGGCGCATCCGCTGCAGGCTGGATTGCAGGAACCGTTCCTGATGTTCGTTGACGTTGTCAACGATCATCACCTCAAAATAAGGCCGCCCCAGCGCACGGGCCTCGTGGCTTTGGGCCGCTTCATCCTCGAACTCATCTCCTTCGGTTTCATCCGCGATCAAAGGGATCGAGCGGCGGCGATAAGCCCCCGAGGTCAGTGCCCGCGAGACCCGGCGCACAGCAGTCGAGAAATCTGCGAAGTTACCGTGATCCAGCAACCGGCGCAGATAATCAAAAGCCGACCCGCCGGGAAAGGCAAAATACACCTCGATCGGGGCCAGCGCCCGAAGCAATTGCCGTGCCCGGTCCCGATCCTTTTCGCTGGCGTTCTGGTCCAGAGATTCCGCAGTTTCCCGCAGCGCGCTCCATCGGTCTGCCCTCAGTTGTGAGGCGCTGTAATAGTCCGAGATGGTGTGGAGCTTTTCGCTGTCGGATAAGCCGTGCATGAAATCCTTGTCCTTTCTGCCGATACCGAAAAGCTGCCCCGGTATCAGTCTGTCCCTGAGCGCCCTTTGTAGAGATAGAGATTATCGGGCTTCTTCGCGGCGTCTTCATTATATCCCAGCGCCGTTCTGGGGTCGGATGCAGCAACGCCTGCCACGTCGCCTTTTTGCGGAATGCGCAGCGGGCCAAGCGTGTGCAGATAGGCATCCGCACCACTGTTGCGGTCATAGACCGGGAAATCCGCCTCGCGGTCGCGGAAGCTTTTGAGGACCTGACCCAGACCTTTCAACCCGACCTCGCGCTGGCGGCGGACCTGATCCAGATCGATCTCGATGGGGAAGATATCCTCTTGCCCCGCCGACTGGTGCAGCACGGTTGCCGAAGGATCGACCACCAGCGAGCGGCCCACACCGCCTGCGGCCAGCCCGTTCACGTCGAACACGTAGCACTGGAACTGTGCAGCCGTGGCCTTGGCGATCGACAGCTCGGCCTCGCGGTCGGTGGTGCCGGTCAGAACCGGGTGCAGCAGAACCTCGACCCCCTGGCTGGTCAGGTGGCGGGTGGTTTCGGGGAACCAGATGTCATAGCAGATCGACAGACCGAACCGGCCCACATCCGGGACATCAAAGATGCAGAACTCGGTGCCAGACGAGATACTCTGCTCATAGGGCTTGAACGGAAACATCTTGGAATATTTCGAGACGATCTCACCATCCGGGTTGATCACCACCGAGGTGTTGAAAATCCGCCCGTCCTCGTGCTTTTCGAACATCGAGCCGGGGATCAGCCAGATGCCATAGCGCCGCGCGGCATCCTGAAACCGCGACAGGTCGTCATTGGGGAAGGGCTGGGCAAACCGGTCAAGCGGGCCGTAAGGGGCCAGTTCGCTGAACAGCGCCATCTGAGTCCAGGGGAACCGCGCCATCATCACATCGATCCGATGCAGCATCGCCTCGACATTCGAATGCATGGCGCCGACATGCATCTGGATTCCGGTTATCGCAAAGGGGGTCATTTTTCGTTTCTTCTCTTTTTCTTGCCGATTGCGACTGCCGTGGTGATCCGGCGTTCTTCATCGGAACATAAAACCGCGTGTTCGCGCAAGCCCACTGTCCGCAGGCGATTGATTTATCCGGCCTCTTCCTCGGCGACGTCCTCGCCGAGCGGTTCCACAAAGTCGATGTCGTTACGAACCCAGAAGAACCGGAAGCCACAACTGCGCAGCCATTTTTCCAACCGGTCCAGACTGGACCATTCCCGGCGCAGACCGCGCGTGGATTCGACCAGCGCCCATTGGCCATCGACCAGAAAGTAGACTGTCCAGGTGTTGGGATGCGCCGACTGGTTGGCAAAACCGCCGCTGACCACTTCGCGCGCGGTGCGCACGGCGACCGGATAGTCTCCGATCCGGTTTTCAGCGGCGAGGATGGCCAGATCGTTCTGGCGGATCGTGAAAGTGGGAAGGGGTGCGTCGTTCATGATTTGCCTGTTAAAGAACACACCCATTCCGGTACCTCACGATCCGTCTTCTGATCAACCTCTGACGGGCTCACGCGGCCGCGGTCTGTTCAGCCGCCTCAGTGGTTTCGACCACAGCTTCGGCGTCTTGATCCTGAATCGCCTGGAACAGCGCCTTGCGGCGCTCGCTGATGTCTTCGGATTTCAGGTTCTCGATGCGTGTCGCCAGCGTCCAGATATGGCCGAACGGGTCGGCAACGGTGGCGCAACGTTCGCCCCAATAGGTATCGTTTGCATCCGCGATCAGGGTCGAGCCATTTTCCAGAGCGTTTGTCAGCGTGGTATCCACGTCCTCGACATACATATGATGACCAACCGGAATCACGGTGCCGGGAACGGTCGGGACATGCGCGCCCCAGCCGGCGGTGACGAACAGCATCGAATTGCCGATCTTGATGGCGGCAAAGCCGGGGGCCTCTTCCGCATCATAGGCCTGAATCTTGGCGTCAAAGGCTTTTTCATAAAAGGCCAGCGCCGCAGGAACATCGGCAACGGCAAGCGATGCGGTGCAGGTGCGATAGCCGCGGGGCAGGGTGGCAGGCTTCTTTTTCATAACTCAAATCTCCGAATTGGGCGGGGGTTGCCCGTTGGAACATGCGGGGAAACTCCCGCACTATGCACCATACTGTGGATCAACTCGGCGAATATTGCAACACTATGATGCATAGTGCTGAGATTTCCGTGCTGAAGGTCAGAATGTCGGGGGGGTACAGGCGCTGACGATACGGCATTTTTCCGGGCCCACCTGCCGGAACCGGTGCGGCGTGCGGCTGTCAAAGTAATAAGCATCCCCCGGCCCCAACACTTTGCGCTGATCGCCCACCGTGACCTCGACGCGGCCTGAGATCACGATGCCGCCCTCTTCGGCCTCGTGCCCATACATCACCCGGCCCGTGTCCGCGCCCAGATCATAGGTCTCCTGCAGGATCATCATCGCGCGGCCATAAAGGTTCGAGCCCACCTGCCGCAGCGACAGCCCGCCCTTGCCGATCTCGGTCAGGTCTTCGGCGGCGTAGAACACGGTCTGTTCGCTTTCGATCTCAAACGAGAAGAAATCGGACATGCTGATCGGAATGCCCTGCAAAATCCGCCGCAGCGCCCCGACCGAGGGGTTCATCTTGCCCGACTCGATCAGCGAAATGGTCGAGTTCGGTACATCCGATTTCTTAGCCAGCGCCCGCTGCGACAGGCCCGCGCGTTCGCGCAGGGTCCGCAGGCGTAATCCAAGGGTCAGATCATCCTGATTGGCGTTCTTCATGTTCACTATCCGCATCACTTGAGGGGTGCCGGGACCGTAAATCAAGGGCTTATGATTCACAAGAAACAGGCTTTCGCCTGAGGCTGTGGGCATTACAGTCGCGCGGTCAGATTTGCGGGCACGCGCCCGATAACCCGAAAGGACGCAAGATGCTGAATGCTCAGATTGCTGAACGCCGCAACACCTCGATCGCGCAGGGCGTGGGAATGCAGACGCAGGTCTATGTGGACCGCGCCGCAAACTCCGAGGTGTGGGATGTCGAGGGCAAGCGCTATATTGATTTCGCCGCAGGCATCGCCGTTGTGAATACCGGGCATTGCCACCCCAAGGTGATGGAAGCGGTGCAAAAGCAGGCCGCGAACTTCACCCATACCTGCCATCAGGTTTTGCCCTACGAAAATTACATCCGTCTGGCCGAGCGTCTGAACGAGAAGGTGCCGGGCGATTTCACCAAGAAAACCGTCTTTGTGACCACCGGTGCCGAGGCGGTTGAGAATGCCGTCAAGATCGCCCGCGCCGCAACTGGCCGCCCTGCCGTGATTGCCTTTGGCGGTGGTTTCCATGGCCGGACGTTTATGGGCATGTCCCTGACCGGCAAGGTGCAGCCCTATAAGGCTGGCTTTGGCGCAATGATGCCCGACACCTATCACGTGCCCTTCCCGGTCGAATTGCACGGCACCTCGACCGAAGATTCGCTGGGCGCGCTGACCAAGCTGTTCAAGGCCGATCTGGACCCGGGCCGTGTGGCCGCGATCATCATCGAGCCGGTTCAGGGCGAAGGCGGCTTCTACCCCGCGCCAGCCGAACTGATGCGCGGTCTGCGCGCGCTGTGTGACGAACACGGTATCGTTCTGATCGCGGACGAAGTGCAGACCGGTTTCGCCCGCACCGGCAATCTGTTTGCGATGGATGCCTATGACGTAGCCGCCGACATCACCACCATGGCCAAAGGTTTGGCGGGCGGTCTACCTCTCGCCGCTGTCACAGGACGCGCCGACCTGATGGATGCCGCGCAACCCGGCGGTCTGGGCGGCACTTATGGCGGCAACCCGCTGGGCATCGCCGCAGCCCATGCGGTGATGGATGTGATCGAGGAAGAAGACCTGTGCGCCCGCGCCAACGAGATGGGCTCGCGCCTGAAACAGCGTCTGGAATCGATCCGCGCCCGCACGCCCGAAATCGTCGACATCCGCGGCCCCGGTTTCATGATCGCGGCCGAGTTCAACACCACCGACGGCAGCGCCCCGAACCCCGACATGGCCAACGCCGTGCGCGCCGAGGCGCTCAAGCGCGGATTGATCCTGCTGACATGCGGCGTATATGGAAACGTAATCCGTTTCCTCGCGCCGCTGACGGTGCAGGACGAGATCTTCGCCGAGGCGATGGATATCCTCGAAGCCTCGGTCGACGCTGCCAAAGGAGCCTGAACATGCTGGATACCAAAGTGACCAAGCTGGAGCTGAAAGATCCCAGCCTTCTGGAAACCCGCGCCTATATCAACGGCGAATGGATCGAGGGTGAGGCGACGTTCCCCGTCTACAACCCCGCCACGGGTGATCTGATCGCCAACGTGACCGATGTCAGCATCGAAGGGACCGCGCAGACCATCGACGCCGCTTACGCTGCGAAGAAGGAATGGGCCGCGCAGACCGGCAAGGAACGCGGCGCGATCCTGCGCAAATGGTTCGATCTGATGGTTGAAAACGCCGACGATCTGGCCACCATTCTGACTGCCGAGATGGGCAAGCCCTGGCCCGAGGCACGGGGTGAGGTGCTGTATGGCGCGTCCTTCATCGAGTGGTTCTCGGAAGAGGCCAAGCGCGTCTATGGCGACGTCATCCCCGGCCACCAGCGCGACAAGCGCATCGTGGTTCTGAAACAGCCCGTTGGTGTGGTGGGTTCGATCACCCCGTGGAACTTCCCCAACGCGATGATCGCGCGCAAAGTCGGCCCGGCGCTGGCGGTGGGCTGTACCTTTGTGGCGCGCCCCGCAACGCTGACGCCGCTGTCGGCGCTGGCGATGGCGGTGCTGGGCGAGCGCGCGGGTATCCCGGCGGGTGTGCTCAACGTCATTCCGGGCACTGACAGCTCGGGCGTGGGCAATGAGCTCTGCACCAATGACAAGGTCGCCAAGATCACCTTCACCGGTTCAACCCGCGTGGGCCAGATCCTGATGCGTCAGGCGGCGGGCACGATCAAGAAGATGTCGCTGGAACTGGGTGGCAACGCGCCCTTCATCGTCTTCGACGACGCCGATGTGGATGCCGCCGTCGACGGCGCGATGATCGCCAAGTTCCGCAATAATGGCCAGACCTGCGTCTGCGCCAACCGCATCTATGTTCAGGCGGGCGTCTATGACGAGTTCGCCGCCAAGCTGGCCGAAAAGACCAAAGGTCTCAACATTGGCAACGGGTTTGCCGATGGCGTCACCACGGGCCCGCTGATCAATCAGGCAGCGGTCGACAAGGTCGAGGAACATATCTCAGACGCGGTGTCCAAAGGCGCAACCGTCACTTTGGGCGGTAAACGCTCGGATCTGGGCGGCACGTTCTTTGAGCCCACCGTTCTGACTGGCGTGACCCCCGACATGGTGGTGGCGAAGGATGAAACCTTTGGCCCCGTCGCGCCCCTGTTCAAGTTCGAGGACGAGGATGACGTCGTCGCCATGGCCAATGACAGCGAGTTCGGTCTGGCCTCATACTTCTACAGCCGCGATCTGGCGCGCGTCTGGCGCGTGGCCGAAGGGCTGGAATCGGGAATGGTGGGTATCAACACCGGCCTGATTTCGACCGAGGTCGCGCCGTTCGGCGGCGTCAAACAATCCGGTCTGGGCCGTGAAGGGTCGAAATACGGGACCGAGGATTTCCTTGAGATCAAGTATCTCTGCATGGGCGAAATCCATTAAACCGGCCCAGGGTAGCTGAAGTTCAACGCACCCGCAGTCCGCTGCGGGTGCTTTTCTTTTCAGACCGATGCGTGCCCGCGCAAACGGACCACCAAAGGCATCATCGCCAGCACCAGAGCGGCCGAGAAAAAGAACGGTGCGCCGGGCAGGTAAATCCCCTCGCCATCGACCGATGCCTGAAACAGGCCGGTCATCACCAGGGGCGACAGAACCGCAGCAACGGATGAAAGTGACGCGATGACGCCCTGCACCACGCCCTGTCGGTCTTCGTCCGCCTGGTTCGAGGCCATTGCGGTCATCAGTGCGGGCACGAGATCAGACAATGCGGCCAGCAACAAAAAGACCACTAGGGCCGTGACCGTCGCCGTGAACCCAAAGCCGATCATGCCGATCAGCGCCGAAATCATACCCAGCATCAGGGTCCGGTAATCGCCGATCCACCTGATGAAGACCGGCATCAGCCCGCCCTGAACGATGGCCAGCAATACGCCATAGGCCGCAAGCGACAGGCCGATATAAAGCGTGGGCCAGTCGAACACCTCGCGCGTCCAGAACGCCCATAGGGTCGGGTAGACCATGTTGGCGAACTCGAAGATGAAGATGCACAGCAGCGGCACCGCCAGACCCGGAAACCGGAAGGCGTCAAAGATCGATTTGAACGGGTTCAGATCGCGTTTTCCAAAGGGGCGGCGCTTCTCGGGCGTCAGGCTTTCGGGCAGGACAAACACGCCGAACAGAGCATTGGCCGCCGACAGCGCGGCTGCAATCCAGAACGGTGCGGCGATGCTGATCTCGGCCGCAAGCCCTCCAATCGCAGGTCCGAGGACAAACCCGATCCCGAATGCCGCGCCGATCAACCCGAAGTTCTTGGCTTTCTCGGTTGGTGACGAGATGTCGGCAATATAGGCCGTCGCGGTGATGTAGGTCGCCCCAGCCAGACCCGCCAGCGTTCGCCCGAGCAGAAGCAGCCAGAAGCTGTCCGCCAGCGCCATGATCACATAGTCCAGCGCCAGCATGACCAAGGCGGCAATCAGGATGGGCCTGCGGCCAATGGCATCCGAGATGCTGCCGACGATAGGGCCGCACAGGAACAACGCCCCGGCATAGGCCGCCATCAGCAGCCCGCCCCAGAAAGCGCCCTGCCCGGTATCGCCAGCGCCAACCCGGTCCATCAGGTCCGGCATGATCGGGAACACGATGCCGATGCCGATGGCATCGAGCATCAGAGTGATCAGAATAAAGGCGATGGCGCGGTTCTTGAACATATCGCCCTATCGGACGGGCGGATACGTAAAGCAAGTGAAAAGGGCCGCTTAGGACATCCCGAATGTCCCACGCGGCCCTTCCCGGATTTATATGTGTTGGTGCATGGAGCGTTTGTCTGCCTCGGGAGCCGGAAACTTTGAAAGTTTCCGGCCCGATTTCATTCTATGAAATCGGTTCCCGCTGCTACTGCCCCAGGGCCACACCTTCACGGCGCGGATCCGCAGCCCCGATCAGCTGACCATCCTTGATCAGGATCGCGTGCAGACCCGAGTTCAGGTCGGCCGCCTTGACCTCATGCCCTTTCGCGGCAAGCGCATCGAGGAAATCGGCGGCAGCGGTTTCCTGTTCCACCTCCATGCTTGATCCGTTGCGGTGCACGAAGTGGCCGGTCTCGATGGCGTCCTGCGGGTCCATGTCCCAGTCGAGGATCGCGATGATGGTCTTGGCCACATAGTTGATGATGCGGCTGCCACCGGGCGAACCGATCAGCAGATAGGGCTCACCATCTTTCATCACGATGGTCGGCGACATCGAGCTGCGCGGACGCTTGCCGCCCTCGACCCGGTTGGCCACCAGACGGTCACCATCTTTGGGCGCGCGGTCAAAGTCGGTCAGTTCGTTGTTCAGCAGGAAGCCCCGAACAAAGACACGGCTGCCAAAGAAGGTCTCAATCGTCGTGGTCATCGACAGCGCGTTGCCATACTGATCGCGGATCACGATATGGCTGGTGCCGGGACGATCCGGGTTCTGCGACGGCGCGAACAGCGCGGTGTGATCGCGCGGCGGCTCACCGGCCGAGCGCTTTTCGCTGGCCGCTGCCGGATCGATCATTTCGGACCGCAGTTTCAGGTAGTCCTTGTCCAGCAGACCTTTGACCGGAACGTCAACGAAATCACTGTCGGCCATGTAGAGCGCGCGGTCGGCATAAGCCAGCTTGGCGGCCTCGGCATACAGGTGCGCCAGCTCGGCGTTCCAGCCAGTGCTCTTGAGGTCGAAGTTGTTCAGGATACCCAGAATCTGACCCACGGTCAGACCACCCGAGGTCGGCGGGCCCATGCCGCAGACGTCATAGCCGCGATAATCGGCGCAGACGGCGGGGCGGACCTTGACCCGATAGGCAGCCATGTCTTCCAGCGTGATGTTGTTTTCAACCTTCGACGTGGAATCCACCGCAGCCACGATATCTTCGGCAATCGGGCCGTGATAGAAGGCGTTTGCCCCCTTGTCGGCCAGAATACGCAGGGTCTCGGCGAAATCGGGGTTCTTCAGCAGGGTGCCTTCGGCCAGCGGGCTGCCATCTTCGTTGAAGAAATATTCCTTGGCGCCAGGGAAGACGTCCAGATAACGTTCGCGGTCGATGGTCGACTGGATCGAGTTCGCCATGCGCGGCGACACTTCGAACCCGTTCTCGGCCTGTTCGATGGTCGACTGGAACAGCGACGCCCAGTCTTTCTTGCCATAGAGGTTATGGGTCACTTCCATCAGACGCAGGATGCCGGGCACACCCACGGCCTGCCCGCCCGAGATCGCCTCGGCAAACGGGATCTTCTCGCCTTCGGCATTCAGGAACCGTTCGGGCGTAGCTTTGGCGGGTGCCTTCTCGCGCGCGTCAAACGTGTTCAGTGTTTCGGATTCCGCGTCCCAATACAGCAGGAACGCGCCGCCACCGATGCCGGACGACTGCGGCTCGACCAGATTCAACATCAGCTGCACGGCGATCATCGCATCTGCGGCGGTGCCGCCCGCAGCCAGCACATCATAGCCCGCCTTGGCAGCAATCGGGTTGGCGGCTGAGACCATGAACTCGGTGCCGGTGACCGAATCCTTGTCCTCCCATCCGTAGCCATATTCCGGCGCGGGGTCTTGCGCGCTGGCTGTGCCAGCGACAACCCCCAGGGCCAGCGCGGCGCCGGTTCTTAGAAATGTCCTCATCATTAAATCCTCCGGGTGATGATTGACGGGTTTCCTGTTCGTTCTGCTCTTTTGGTTTTCTGTTCCCTGGTCGGGCTCGTGCTATGCCCCCGCTTTGGCCGCGCGCACCACGTAAACCGATACCTCGGAATGCCGGACCACACGGGCTGCGTTGGGACCCAAAAGATAGTCCTTGAGGTCCGGCCGATGCGCGCCGATGACAATCAGATCGCTGCCTGCTTCCTGTGCCGTGTGCAGGATTTCCTGATAGGCGGTGCCGGTCGCCACCACATGACGGACCTTGGCGTTGCGCGATTCGCCCAGAACCGACTTGCCCAGTGCCTCAAGCGCGGCCTGCGCCTTGGCGACGGCCTGTTCATGATGCTCGGGTTCAAAAAAACTTCCAACGAATGATTCACCATAGTCGGGCAATACCGTGACAACATCCAGTTGGGCCCCGTCCAGCTCGGCCAGACGCCCAGCCTGCCGCAAAACTTCGGCGTCGGTTTCGGGTTTTCCAGCATCCACAGCACAAAGGACGGATTTTGTCATGGTGTTACCTCTTGTTGTGTGGTGCGTGCGGCGCGGCCCCTTTGCAGGAAGGCGATGAGGCC
>NZ_JBQFOQ010000018.1:0-49295 GCF_056533645.1 Ruegeria sp. G10
GGCCTCATCGCCTTCCTGCAAAGGGGCCGCGCCGCACGCACCACACAACAAGAGGTAACACCATGACAAAATCCGTCCTTTGTGCTGTGGACATCAGCAATGATGATCTGGATGCGGGCGTGTTGCAACGCGCGGCTCAATTGGCCGATCTCGACGGCGCCCAGCTGGATGTTGTGACTGTGCTGCCGGATTTTGGCAAAAGCTGGGTTTCCGGCTTCTTCAAGCCTGAATTCCACGACCAGGCTGTGGCAGCCGCGCATGACAAGCTGGTCAGCTTTTGCACCACGACACTGGGCGAGACGCGCAATGCCAAGGTGCGCCATGTCGTGGCCACCGGATCAGCCTATCAGAAAATCCTGGAAACCGCCGAGAATGCCGGCTCTGACCTGATTGTGATCGGCGCACATAAGCCTGATCTCAAGGATTACTTACTGGGGCCCAATGCCTCACGCGTCATCCGTCATTCGTCGGCTTCGGTTTATGTTGTGCGGTAGGGGTTCTAATACCCTGTCATTTCCAGATATCCGCGGCCCGCGTGGCTGCCCGATATTGCAATCGGGCCTTCCCAGTATTCGAAACTTGTGCCCATCCATGATTGGGGCGTCAGCGCCGCGACTTCGACATTGACCCCATGATCCGGAAGTTCGATGCGCCAACGGGTTGGTACCTCGCGTTGCGCGACCTGGCTGGTCTGCAACGCTGTAAAGACGACCGATCCATCCGGCAGTGTAGTCGTCTTGCCATCCGCGTCAATCCAGGTGGCGGCCGTGAAATCTCCGCGGGCGCCGCGCAGGCGGAAAGCCATCAGTTTGTCCCCGCCCTCGAAACTGAGTGAAAACCAGTCCCAGCCGCTTTGGTCTTCGGCCAGCGGCTGCGAGGACCACTCGCGATCCAACCAGCCCTGACCTGTCACGGCGACATCGCGGTCCGGTAGATGTAGCGTTCCCTCGACGCTGTAGAAAGGTTGCGAGTAATAGTAGCTGGCTTGGCCATCGGCGGATTTGACCGAATATCCGGCGTCACCGTGGAAGACCAGCGGGCCCTGCGCCTGCAGGTTCAGGTCATAGCCGAATTCCGGACCGTTCGCAGCCAGATCGAGTGCGCCTTCGATGCTGCCGCGCATATGCCATTCGTCGATCCACGCCTCAAATGGGTCTGCGATAACCCCAGCCTGACCGATACCACCGCGCGAGAGGCGCTCGGTGAAATGGTGTGCATCGGGCGTGGTGACGGCCGCGTGGCCCATCCAGATCTGCGGGCTCTGCCACCCGTCGGTTTCAGTTGGCTTCAGCGCCGAGCGAAACAGGGTCCACTGTATGCCGTAGTCGCGCCCGTCTTCTCCGGTGAGATTGGCGGTCAGGTACCACCACTCGATCCGGTAGGTCGGGTGCGGGCCGTGGTCCTGAGGGAACTGGAAATTGTATCCAGCCATTGGGCGGTCGAACCCCTCGGCGTCACCGCCCAACCCGGCATAGCCTTGGGCCCATGCGGTGATCGGAATCAACAGAAAGACGACCAGGGCTTTAGCGTTCATTTGCAAAAACTCTCAGCAGGGCGGCAGGGGGAAGGCGCAGCAGGCGCCATGCGGGCAGGGCTGCGGCCAAGGCTGCGGCGAACAGGGTCAGCAGGAACAGCCCGATCCAGTCGCCAGGGAAGAGGTGCATCGGCAGCTTCCACCCGAAGGCCTGGACGTTGATCACGGCAAGTAGAACCCAGGCAAGCACCAATCCCAAAGGCAGCGCCAGACAGGCGGTGAGGGCGGCAAGCAATACGCTGCGGAGAAGCTCAAGCCGCGCCAGTTGCGCTCGCGTCAGCCCGAGTGACCAGACCGGGGCCACCTGCGGGAGCCGTTGTGTCCAAAGCGTCAGAAGGCTCGTCAGGATTGCAAAGCCCGCGACCCCCAATGTCAGGACATTCAGGGCCGAGGTCACGACGAAGGTCTTCTCGAAAATCGCCAACGACTGCGCTTTCATTGCGGCTTGCTGAACCACTGCACGTGCTTGCAGATCGAACCGCTCGCGCAGGGCTTGAGCCAGATCGGTTGCGCGATCCGGCGCGATGCGGATGCCAAAACGCCGGTCGGTCGTGCCGGGGGCGATCTGGTCGAGCAGGGGCATCGCGACGATCGCTTGTCCTGTGGGATTTCCATAGTCCGAATAGACGCCCGCGATGGTCAGATCGTACTGGGACGCAAGCGATAGCGTATCACCGGGCCAGAGATCGGCGCGGCGGGCAAGTTGTTCATTTATCAGCACACCGCCACGCAGCAATACGGCATTCCAGACGTCCGGCTCTTGCGCGATCAGGGGCCAGTGCTGTCGGTATGTCTCGTCATCGACAATACCGTAAAGGAAGAGAGGGCCGGTTTCATGCGGTAGTTCGGTGCTGCGGATGGGCAAGATCGCAGTGACCTGCGGATCCAGCCACTGTGCCATTTGCGCGGCCTGCGCCTCATCTTTTGCGGTCACGTAAAGCTCGGCCGTCAGGCGCTGATCGAGCCAGCCGATGAAAGTGAGCCGAAAGCTTGAGACCATGGTGCCCACACCGATATTCGCAGCAAGCGCCAGCAGCAGGGCCATCAGGGCGAGCGACAGCCCGGGCAACTGCGCACGCATGTCTGCCCAGACCCATTGGGCCAACGGGCCTTTGGCGCGTTGCCCAAAGAACGACAGGATGGCAGACAACAGCGCGGGCAGGATCAGGGCTGCGCCGGTCAGCACTCCAGCCAGCAGCGCGAAGCCAGCCAGAAGGCCATCGGCGGCGAAGAAGAGGACGACCCCGCCAGCGATCAGGCCAAGCCCGCAGGCACCGCTGAGCTGCGCAGATCCCTGACCGCTCCAGGCTTGTAGGCCGGGACCGGCAAGGATTGGCATGCGGGATAACCGCCACAGGGCCTGGCCGCTGGCAAGCAGCGTGCCACCGATCGCCATGGTAAGCCCCGCCAGAATCCACTGTGGTCGCAGGAACATTTGCCCATCGACCGGCGCGCCGTACAGCCCGCGTAATGTGGCAGCGACGTCGGGCAATAAGGCACCTGCAAGGAAGAAACCCAGTATCAGGCCCAGGATTCCCCCGGCGACGGCGAGGAATAGCAGTTCTCCCAGAACGATGCCGACCAGTTGTCGCAGCGGCAGGCCCAGCGCCCGCAGGGTGCGGATCATGCCGCGCCTTTGCGCAAAGGCCAGCCCGACTGTGCCGTGCACAATGAACAGACCCACCGCGAAGGAAAGCAAACCGAAGGCTGTCAGGTTCAGGTGAAAGCTGTCGGTCAGCTGCGCGGTATCCAATTGCGCGGATGCGTTGATGCGCGTGAGCTCGGGTGCGACCTCGGGCAACGGCGGTACTGCACGCGGCTGCTGTGGCAGAACCAGCAGCCGCGAGATCTGTCCCCGGCGATCCAGCAGGCGTTCTGCAACGCCGATATCGGTCAGGATGAGGTCGGGGGGCAGGTTGGTGGTTTCGATAAGAGGCGGAAAACCATCGATATTCTCGAACAGGGGGCTGAGGCTGGGGTCCATCAGCAACCGGCCCGGAGCCGTCAGAATATCGGACGGATCAGGCGGGGTCGCGGTTTCGTTGACCTCGGTTACAGCGGGCAGGGCGGGGTAGGCGACCATGTCGACACCCATAAGGCGCAGGCGGCGCTCTCCGATGCGCAATGGCCCTTCGAGGACCGCAGCAACTTGCCAACCCGCCCGCCTGAGCTCGGCGTATTGCTGGACAGTGATGGTGCCGCCCGGATTTTGAAGCTCATCGAACTGTCCGATCGCAAGCTGGGCATTGGCACGCGCATAGCTGGCACGTGCCTCGGAATTGATGGCCTGAACAGCGGACCAGAGGCATGTGGCCAAAGCAATCCCCGTCAGCAACGTCGCCAGCTGCAAGGGATGCGCGCGCCAGTGGGACAGCAGCGACTGTGCAGCCGGGCCAATCATGTGATTTGACCACCTGCCAGATGCGCGCGCCGGTCAAGTCGTTCGGCGATCTCGTTCGAATGCGTGACAAGCAGCAGCGCGGCCCCTGTATCAGCCACCAGAGACAGCATCAGCTCAAGCACCACGGCGCTGGCGGTTTCGTCCAGATTACCGGTGGGTTCATCGGCAAGCAGCAGTTTTGGTCGCGTCGCCATGGCGCGTCCGATCGCGACGCGCTGCTGCTGCCCGCCCGACAGGTTTTCGGGATAGCGGTCGCGCAACTCCGACAGCCCCAGTCGTTCGCTCAGATGATCGATCCAGCCCGGATCGTATCGCCCGGCAAGGCGCGCATGGATCGACAGGTTCTGCGCAACCGTCAGCGACGGGATCAGGTTGAATTGTTGAAACACCAGTGACAAGCAGTCGCGGCGCAGCTCGGCGCGGCCGGCATCGTCCAGCGGAGACAGAGCGTGCCCGTCCAGCGTGATCTCGCCGGCATCAAACCCGTCCAATGCGGCAACCAGATGCAATAGCGTGCTTTTGCCGCTGCCGCTTTCACCGGTCAGGGCCAGTGTCTGGCCTTGCTGCAAGCTCAGCGAGACATTGTCCAGAACCGGTCGCCCGCCCGGGTAGGATTTCCGCACTTGATCGATCGACAGCAGCATTCATGGCCTCATCTGGTTTGGCCACAATGTGCAACGCCGAACGTCAGTGTCCAGTGCCGAGTTCGGTTCTATTCGCCGCAGGTCCCAGGGTTGTTCCGCGTTGCAGAAAGCCCCATGCTGCGATCAACGTCAGCGCAGGGGACCGGGGCCGTTTCATGACTTTGTCGCAGCAAATCCTTTGGGGCAGCTTATATCTCGGCATCTGTTTTCTGATCGAGATCATACTTCTGACCGTCTGTGTCATTGTGATCCGCAGACTGGTGGACCGATGGGAAAGCCGGAACGCGATCGTCGCGACGGCAGGACCGATCACCGTTGCACTCTTGTTCATTGTCCTGACCCATACCGTACAGGTCTGGATCTGGGCTGTTGTCTGGGTGCTGGGGGATGTGCTGCCCGATTGGAACACGGCGCTTTATTTCTCGTTGGTGACGTTCACGACGCTGGGCTATGGAGACATAGTTCTGGGCGAGGGACTGCGGATTTTCGGAGCCTTCGCAGCGGTGACAGGCCTTCTGGCATTCGGCTTATCAACCGCGTTTCTCGTGGCCCTGATGACCCGTGTATTCCAGGAGCGTTTCCTGACCTAGAGGATCGGCGCAAACAACCGCGCCAGCGGCGCGCCGAAACGGATATGCGCTGGTTGTTGCTGAAGATTGCGACTCAGCTCGTAGCTGGTGGCGAAATCAGTCTCAAGCATCTCTGCGACCGCGTTCGCTGCGCGCGAATCGAAGAATAACGCCATCGCCTCGAAATTCAGCCGGAACGAGCGGTTGTCCAGATTGGTCGTGCCGACCGCCGCCAGCGTGTCGTCAACGACAAACACCTTTTGATGCATGAACCCGTCCGTGTAACGAAACACCCGTGCACCGCAGTCGCGGACTTCGTCGAAATAGGCGTAGGCGGCAAGCCAGGGCAGGCGATGATCGATCACGTCCGGGATCAGAATCCGCACATCCACCCCGCGCATCGCGGCATGTTGCAGCGCGGTCATGATATCGATATCGGGCACGAAATAGGGCGAGGCGATCCACAGGCGCTCTTTCGCTTCGGTGATGGCCGCGAAGAACATCATCGCGCCCGTCTCGGTCTCATCACCCGGACCGGTTGCAACCAGCAGGGCGTTCATATCCTGCGCGGATTCGCTGCCCGCCCAGTCCAGCTCGTCGATGAGGTCTTCGTCGCGGGCCCAGTGCCAGTCTTCGGTAAAGATCAGCTGCAACTGCCGGACGACGTGACCGGTCATTTTGACATGGGTGTCGCGCCAACGCCCAAAGCGGGGGCTCTGCCCAAGATACTCGACGCCGATATTGTGACCCCCGATAAAGCCGGTCTCGCCGTCGATGATCACGGTTTTTCGATGATTGCGATAGTTGAGTTGAAACCGGAAGTTCGGCCCGCGTTGCTCACGCGGGTCCGCGACATCGACCCCTCCGTCGCGCAGTGTTTCGAGATAACTGGTGGGCAGGCCATAGCTGCCAACCGCATCCGTCATGAACCGCACATGTACACCGCGTTTGACCGCAGCAAGAAGTCTGTCTTGCACCCTGCGGCCCAGATCATCGTCGCGCACGATGTAGAACTGGATCAGAACATAGCTTTTGGCGCGATCGATCGCGTCAAGAATGGCGTCAAAGGTAGCGTGCCCATCAATCAGCAGCTCTGCGCCATTCCCGCGCGAGACGGGCAGGTGAGCAAGCGCTTCGAACGGGCGCGGATTGATCCGCAGCGTTTGGGGGTCGGGCTTTGAGAAGTCGGCAAAGGTCTTGATCCCTTCGACCACCCGTTCGCTTTCCTGTCGGGCAATGCGATAACCGCGAAACCGGTGATGTCCGAGGAATAGATAAAGCGGGACAGCAAAGACCGGGGCAGACAAAAGGAACACAGCCCAGCCTACTGCACCCTGCGGCGTGCGCGCCGTCTGCGCGGCCCGGACCGAAAACACCACCGCCGCGCAATACAGCGCAAAGACGGAAAACGAAACAAACAGGGTCCACATTTTATTGGTTGGGTCCGGGATTTATCTGGTTTGGTTAACTTTAGTGAGGCGTCTAGGCATTGGCTACATCCCGTACCGTTCCGGGCGCGCTTTAGGCAGTGTCCGTGGCAAGCCGCCCATCCAGAGACATCAGGATCGCAATGGGCCTGAGCGCCGGGATATGGCTGAAGATGATCAGTATGCAGACCGTTAAAGGCACGCTGAGGAAGGCTCCGATCAATCCCCAGACGGTCGTCCAGAAAGTCAGCGCCAAAATCACAAGAAACGTCGACATGTTCAGCGACCGGCCCAGCATTGCCGGGTCCAGAAAATTGCCGATCAGGAACTGGATGGTGCCGCAGCCGAGTACGATCACCAGAAACGGGCCGATGCTGTCGAACTGGACCAGCGCGATCATCGATGGGAAAATCACTGCGATGATCGAGCCGATCGATGGAATGAAGTTCAGCGCAAAGGTCAGCACGGCCCAGGTCTCGGCATATTCCAACCCTAGGAGTTTGAAGATCGAATAGCTGATCGTCGCTGTGATCAGGCTGATCAGTGTTTTCACCCCGACATAACGTTGCAGGCTGCGCGAAATCGCATCCAGAACCGTTGCCAGATCCGCCCCCAGCTTGGGGTTGCCGGCTGCCAACTGGATTTTTTTCCGAAACGCGAGACGCTCGGCCATCAGAAAGGCGACGTAGAGACTGATCAGAAAGAACTGATTCAGCAGCGACGTTGCGCTGCCCAGCAGAACGCGGGCCACATAGGACATATCGATACTGACAAGATTGTCGCGGATAAAGCTGGTCACGTCATTGCCCACAAGGCCCGTGATCCGGTTCACGGCACCGTCGAACTGGTTTTCATACGTGTTGATCGAGCGTGCGAACTGCGTGGCCTGACTGCCGAGGATGTACATGATCATGAACAAACCGGCCAGAACGACGGTCACGCCCGCAATGTTGGCCAGCCATATTGGCGCGCGCGTCAGCGCGATGACCCGGTCGCTCAGCGCCATGATCAGCACGTTTACCAGCAGCGCCATCGTCAGAGGCACAAGAAACTTGGCCCCCGCATACAGGCCCAGAACGACCAGCGTAGAGACGATTGCAACATCGCGTAGGACACCCAGTTGAAGGCGCGGTCGTGTCATGCTGTCGTCGGTCTCAGAGGTCATGGGTGGCCCAGATTTGCGTTCAAGCCGATCCTGCACGTGCTGGCGGGTTTATGCAATCCACCCAGCCAGTTACGCGCAGGAATTCACTGCCTCTGCCGGTTTGGCGGTTCTTTGCAGCAGCAAGGCAGGATACAGTTAGGCGATGACACACGTTGCGATTCCATCCTCGGGCCAGCTGGTCCGCGCCCTTTGGCTGGCGCTGCGGCGCTTCAACGCCAAGAACGGCTTTGTCATGAGCAGCCACGTCGCGATGTCGCTCATGATGGCCCTGTTTCCGTTCGTTCTGTTCACGGTGGCGCTGGCGGGAGCTCTGTCGCAGGGCTATGTCACGGATGAACTCATCGAGCTCATCTTTGGTGCGTGGCCCAAGGATGTTGCCGATCCGATCGTCTCGGAACTGCGCGCCGTGCTCGCCGGGTCAGGGTCGGGGGTGATCACAATCGGTGGTTTGCTGGCGATCTACTTTGCCTCGAACGGAGTGGCCGCTGTACGCAAAGCCATGACTCAGGCCTATCATGATCAGGATAGCTGGCCGTTTTGGAAAACACGGCTGTTGTGTTTCGGCCTCGTCATCCTCGGCGGGGCGGCAATTCTGGCCATTGCTGCGTTCGAGGTCGTCTTGCCCGTCTACACCCGTCTGGTTGCAGAGACCACATCGGTGGATGTCGATGGCTGGCTGTCGGTCGATCGCTTGCGGTGGACCTTCACAGTGGCTGTCCCTGCCGGGACCGTTTTGCTGGCGCATCTGGTTCTGCCGACACGGCGTCACCGGCTGTCTCAGATTCTTCCGGGCGTGATATTGACGCTGGCCCTTTGGGCCGCCGGCGGTTGGGGGTTTTCGGTCTATATCGCACAGTTCGCCACTTATAGTGCGACCTATGCCGGGCTTGCGGGCGCGATGGCGGCGTTGATCTTCCTTTATCTGTGCTCTGCCATGCTGATCCTTGGTGCAGAGTATAATGGGGCGCTGATCGACCTGCGAAACGCTGCGCAATGACAAGAGCGCTGTCCCTTATGCCTCAACAACGTTGAGAAGCGTCGACCGTTTCCGACCGACTAGGTTTGCACGCTTCGCCAAGCAAAAGTGAAATTTGCGATCGCAGCTCATACTGGTTCGGTGTGTCATGCCGACGGTCTGTGGCATCGAACAGACCGATTTCGGCCACGATCCGGGCATATTGTCCCCTTAGGTTTTAGGTACAAACCAAGCCGAAAGGTTGAGCCATGCCAGACCGCCCCGCAACCGTTGCGCTGCCGTTGACCGGTGCACAAAAGACGACGCTGGATCAGCGGATTCAGGAATTGCGCATGCGCAAACCAGCGGACATCAACCACGGAGAAGCGCTGTTGCTGCAGGGCATCGCTGTCGCGTCGCTGCGTACGCAGCGTCTGGCGCAGGGCAGGATTGATCTCGACTGATGTTCACCCGCGGAACCCGGTGGCAACCACAAATTTCTCGGAACTGTCCGAACGGGATGCAGGTGGTTTGACATTGGCCACTTTGGTGAACTTCTGTTTCAACAGCTTTTGCAGATCACCCTCGGCCCCACCTGCGAGCACCTTGGCAACAAACGTGCCGCCTTCTTCAAGGACATCGAACGCAAAATAGGCGGCTGTTTCACACAGCGCCATGATCCGCAGGTGATCGGTCTGTTTGTGGCCCGATGAGGCGGCGGCCATGTCAGACATGACCACATCAGCTTTGCCGCCCAGCCAGTCCTTGACCTTTTGATCGGCGTCATCCTCCATGAAATCCAGCACATGCGCCGTGGCACCCGCGACCGGTTCAACCTCTTGCAGGTCCACACCCAGAACGGTGCCGATGCGCTTGCCGCTTTTTTCACCCAGCGCATTGACGCGCTGGACAGCGACCTGCAGCCAGCCACCCGGGGCGCACCCCAGATCAACCACGCGCGCGCCCGGCACCAGAAAGCGGAATTTGTCGTCCAGCTCCAGTATCTTGAACGCAGCTCGCCCCCGGTAGCCTTCGGACTGGGCGCGTTTGACGTATGGGTCGTTCAACTGCCGCTCAAGCCAGCGCGTCGAGCTGAGCTTGCGCCCGCGCGCAGTCTTAACTTTGACCTTCAGATCGCGCTGTCCGCGGCCTGAGTTGCCTTTTCCGGTAGGTGTCTTCGCCATCAGAACGGTCCGTCTTCCAATACGCCGTCCGCGCTCATCTGCGCATAAAGCAGACCCTCGCGCAGACCCCGGTCCGCCACGGAAAGGCGGTCGGTGGGCCAGCATCTGAGCAGCGCCTGCAAAATGGCCGAGCCGGACATGATCAGGGCCTGCCGGTCATCCCCGATCCGGGGATCGCGCCGCCGACCCTGAGGGCCGAGTTCTAGATAGCCGCGTATCACTTTGTCAATCTGATCGCTGGTCATGCGCAACCCGTCCACTTTGGTCCGGTCATAGCGCTTCAGCCCCAGATGCGAGGCCGCGACGGTTGTCACGGTTCCACTGGTGCCCACGATCTGAAACCCTTCGCGCGCCTGTTCGTCCTTGTAAGGTGCGAAATCTGCAAGGTTCTCTTCAAAGAACCAGCTCATCAGGGCAAAGCGTGCGGCGTCGTCTTCGACGTCATTGAACTGATCGCGCAAGGTGGCAACGCCCAACGGCACACTGATCCAGTCCACAACCTTGGCGGCGGGGAAGGGGCTTTCGGCGGTGTGAAACCCGTTGTGCAATCGCATGATTGCCGCCGGGCGATCCCGACGCGGCACTGATGAGATGTCGATCCATACCAGCTCGGTCGAGCCGCCGCCGATATCGACGACCAGCAATTGCTCGGTCTTGGTGGACACCAGTGGCGCGCAAGAGATAACGGCCAGGCGGGCCTCTTCTTCGGGTTGGATGATTTCCAGCGTCAGACCGGTTTCGCGCCTCACCTGACGGATGAAATCCCGCGCGTTCTTGGCGCGTCGACAGGCCTCGGTCGCGATCAGACGCATTCGCCTGACCTTGTTGCGTTTCAGCTTTTGCTGGCAGATTCGCAGCGCCTGAACGGTACGTGACATCGACGCCCGTGACAGACGTCCGGTACGCTCCAAACCCGCGCCCAACTGCACGGACTTCGAGAAGCTGTCTACCACATGGAACCCGCTGCCCTTGGGCTGGGCGATCAACATGCGGCAACTATTTGTCCCCAAATCCAGTGCCGCATAGAGTGCATCCGGATCGGGTTTTGCCGGCGCGGGGCTTTCGACCGCTTTCGGGAACGCGCCCGCACCTTTGGGACGCTTGGGCGCCATCTGAAACGCCCTCCGATTTTCGAGTTATCCTGACCATAGGTCGCGCCGTTCGATCACGCAAGCCACTCATTAAAGTCATGAGAATTTTGATGGGCGGACAGGTGAAATCCCCGATATACCCTCGGTATCCCATCGTGGGCAAAAACGTCGCTGCAAATGCGCCGTGTGTCGAAAACCGACCGACCCGTGCCCACATAGAAGTTTAGAACCGGTCCATCTGGTCAGGAGGAATCAAAAGCGATGCCCGACGTCACCATCGTATATTGGCGCGACATTCCCGCCCAAGTCATCGTCGGCAAAGGCCGTCGTGGCGCAAAGCGGCAGTTGGAAGAACGGTTCGAACAGGCGATCGACCGGGCTGCCATGAAGGTGAATGCCAAGGACAGCGACGCTTATCTGGCTGAATGGCGCAAGGCTGAACCCTTTGCAGTTGACGGCGACCCGTCCGAGATTGCCGAGGCCGAGGCCGCGCGTCTGGAAACGGAATATGATCAGGACCGTATCAAGGCGCTGATCGCAAATGACGGTTGGGCATGAGCCCGAAATCTTTATGGGAGGCCGCGATGGCTTTGCTGAACTTCAAGAAACGTGATGCGGCCGCGAAGGCCCCGGTGAACCCGACTGTCGAAGCCTTCCTGCAGGGCTATTCGATCGAGGTGATGCCTCGCACCGCCGAAAAGGTCGAGGATTTCCGCGCGCTGCTGCCCGAGGGCACCCGCGTCTACATCGCCCATATCGAGGGCACGCCCATCGAGGATATGGTCAAGACCGCCAAGCGCATTGCTGCCGAAGGTTATCCGGTCATGCCGCACTTCCCCGCGCGCATCATCAAGGATGCCGCGACGCTGGAGAACTGGATCTCGATGTATCAGGGCGAAGCAGGTGTCGAGCAGGCTCTGCTGCTGGCCGGTGGTGTTGAGAAGCCCCATGGCGACTTCCACAGCTCGATGCAGTTGCTGGAAAGCGGTCTGTTCGATAAGGCGGGCTTCAAGCGCCTGCACGTTGCCGGTCACCCCGAAGGCAACAAGGACATCGACCCGGACGGCTCGACCAAGAATGTCGACGACGCCCTGCGCTGGAAGCAGAAATTCAGCGAAACGACCGATGCTGAAATGGCACTGGCCACTCAGTTCGCCTTTGATGCCAAGCCGATCATCGCTTGGGCTGACGGCCTGAAAGAGGCTGGTATTGATCTGCCGATCCACATCGGTATCGCAGGTCCAGCCAAGCTGCAGACGCTGATCAAGTTCGCGATCGCCTGTGGCGTTGGCCCGTCGCTGAAGGTTCTGCAAAAGCGCGCCATGGATGTGTCCAAGCTGCTGCTGCCATACGAACCCACCGACGTTCTGACCGAACTGGCCGCGCACAAGGCGGCGAACCCCGATTTCAACATCACCAACGTGCACTTCTTCCCGCTGGGTGGTATCAAGACCAACGCCAACTGGGCGATCGAAAACGGCGGCGCTTCGGCAAAGCCTGCAAACTCCTAAGGACCCGACATGACCCGTACAGTCGTCGAATCAAAAACAAAAACCGCCGTTCTGGGCTTTGACGAACCGTTCTGCGTGATCGGTGAGCGGATCAACCCCACCGGCCGCAAGAAGCTGGCTGCCGAGCTGGAAGCAGGCGATTTCTCGACCGTCGAGAAAGACGCCATCGCTCAGGTCGCCGCCGGGGCCACCGTTCTGGATATCAACGCGGGCGTTGTCTACAACTCGAACCCCAACCCGAACGAGACCGAGCCGCCGCTGATGACCAAGATCGTCGAACTGGTGCAGGGTCTGGTTGATGTGCCGCTGTGCATCGACTCGTCGGTTCCCGGCGCGCTGGAAGCAGGTCTTGAGGCGGCTGAAGGCCGTCCGCTGCTGAACTCGGTCACCGGCGAAGAGGATCGCCTGGAGCTGGTTCTGCCGCTGGTCAAGAAATACAACGTGCCGGTCGTCGCGATCTCGAACGATGATACCGGCATCTCGGAAGACCCCGATGTCCGTTTCGACGTGGCCAAGAAGATCGTCGAGCGCGCAGCCGATTTCGGTATCCCCGCGCATGACATCGTGGTTGATCCGCTGGTGATGCCCATCGGTGCGATGGCAACCGCTGGCAATCAGGTGTTTGCTCTGGTCCGTCGCCTGCGCGAGGAACTGGGTGTGAACACCACCTGCGGTGCGTCGAACATCTCGTTCGGGCTGCCCAACCGTCATGGCATCAACAACGCGTTCCTGCCGATGGCAATGGGCGCGGGTATGACCTCGGCGATCATGAACCCTGTTGCCCTGCCGGTTGGTCCCAAGAAACTGGCGGAGAAAAAGGCCGAAGTTGAGGCAAAAGGCATCGTTCTGCCTGCGGATATGGATGACGAAACCTTCTGCCAGCTGTTCGGTCTGGGCTCGACCTTGCCGCGCGCCGGTAAGGAAATGGAGGCGATCCGCGCCGCCAACCTGCTGACCAACAACGACCCGCATGGCGGGGCGTGGATCAAGTTCAACAAAGCACCTGATGAGGCTGGCGCCGCAGGTGGCGCAGGTGGCCGTCGCGGTGGTGGCCGTCGCCGCCGCGCTTGATCCTCAGGCGATCTGAACAGAAAGGCCGGGCCTCGCGTCCGGCCTTTTTTGTTGGGAATTTCTTCGCAGGCCCTGCGGGTTGCGGCTTGTGTTCCGGAAACCCGCAATGCTATCCAGAGCCCTGCGGCGGGTATGATGTAATGGTAGCCTGTCAGCTTCCCAAGCTGAACGCGCGGGTTCGATTCCCGCTACCCGCTCCAATCACCCCGCACGTCGGGCCTGATACAAGTTGATCGTCGCCGGAATCAGGACATCCGAACGCGATTGATACTGCTGGAACTCGGTCGCGACTGCCTTTTGAATGGCCATCGTATCGGTTTCATCCCCCTCGAAATGCGCGACTACGCGGCCTGCGGGGCCGACACGCGTCACAAGGTTCGCCGTGCTTTCAACGCCGCCAAAACCTGTGAGGTTTATCGCGACCGCTTCGCCGGTCACGTCGGACAACCCCGCCTGTGTCAAAAGGCCTTTGACGTGGTCCAGATCGTGGAAGGCCAGAGGCCCGGGCGCATAGCGATCCACTCGGGGCGGTTGACCCATTCGCTGAACGGCGGCGACATGGGGTATCTTGAACCAAGGGTTGACGTCCAGCGGACCCCAAGAGGCAAAGGTCATTTGCCCCCCTGGTTTCAGGGCCGAAGCGATGTTGCGGAATGCTGCGACCGAGTCGTTGAAGAACATGACCCCGAACCGAGAGATCGCGGCATCCATCCGATCTGGTTCAAACGCATAGGTCTGAGCATCCGCCAGCTGAAAAGTGATGGTCTGAAGCCCATGCCTTTCGGCGCGTTCGGCAGCGCGGTCCAGAAAAGGCTGCGATATGTCGGCGGCCAATACGTGCCCTTCGGCCCCAACAGCACGGGCAGCGGCCAACGCGCTGACGCCGGTGCCACAACCGATATCCAAAACCCGCATACCCGACGACAGCGCAGCCCGGTTCAGAACCAGATCGAGAACAGGCGCAAAGGCGTGATCGAGCTGATCTTCAAAAGTCAGCCACTTGGCGCCTTGCTCGGACCTACCCCAGAATTCCGCCTGTTCCTCGTTTTCTGTCATGTCCGCCTCCTGTGGATGAGGCGACTATGACCTTCTGCGGCGGCGGCGGCCAGTGTTTTCGGCGTCGCCACCGCCGGTGTTGAAGGACGGCGCGGGCAGGGTGACCACCGAGGCCAGTTCCGGAAACGGATCGGTCTTGTGCGGGATAGCGTTCGCTGCAACGAAGTGTTCCTGAAACTTCGGCTCAATTGCAGTTTCCACCTTGGTGATCTCGCGCACGACACGCTCGATCTCGGCTCGCGCACCGATATTGCACAGCGCAATCCGCGCGCCGGTGCCTGCGGCGTTGCCTGCGCTTGAGACCTTGTCCAGCGGTGCGTCGGGGATCATGCCCAGAACCATCGCGTGCTTGGTCGAGATGTGCGCTCCGAAAGCTCCGGCCAGAACGACGCGATCCACACGGTCGACTTCCATCTCGTCCATCAGCAGGCGCGCACCGGCGTAGAGCGCTGATTTCGCCAGTTGGATCGCGCGGATATCGCCTTGGGTGACGGTGATGCGCGGACCGCCTTCGGCGCTGGCGTCGTGGATCAGATAGGCATGGGTACGGCCTTCGGGCACGCAGCGCGGGGTGCCGGTCTGCTCGGCTGATCCGATCAGGCCGCTTTCATCCAGCAACCCGGCGATGCGCATTTCGGCCACGGCTTCGATGATGCCCGAGCCACAGATGCCTGTGATTCCGGTGGTGGCGATGTCCTGATCAAAACCTTCCTCATCGGACCATTTCTCGGACCCGATGACGCGGAAGCGAGGTTCTTTGGTCTCGGGATCAATTTCGATCCGCTCAATAGCGCCGGGGGCAGCGCGCTGGCCCGAACTGATCTGCGCGCCCTCAAAGGCGGGACCTGTGGGCGAGGAACAGGCCAGAACGCGCTGGGTGTTGCCCAGCAGAATTTCGGCGTTTGTGCCCACATCGACGATCAGCACGAGGTCTTCGGACTTGCCGGGTTCTTCGGACAGCGCGACGGCGGCGCAGTCCGCGCCCACATGGCCCGCGATACAGGGCAGGATGTAAACTTGCGCACGGGGGTTCATGGTGGTCAGCTCCATCTCACGCGCAGGTAGGGACATGCTTTCCGATGTGGCCAGCGCAAAGGGGGCCTGACCCAGTTCCACCGGGTCCAGACCCAGCAGCAAGTGGTGCATGACCGGGTTGCAGACGAACACCGTTTCCACGATCAGGGCTGCATCAATCCCGGCCTCATCGGCGATCGAGGTGGTCAGATCGTTGATCGCCTCGCGCACCGCTTTGGTCATCTCGGCATCGCCGCCGGGGTTCATCATGGCATAGGACACCCGGCTCATCAGGTCTTCACCGAAGCGGATTTGCGGGTTCATCAGGCCTGAGGATGCCTTGACCTCGCCGGTTTCCAGATCGGTCAGGTGCGCGGCGATGGTGGTTGAGCCGAGGTCGATGGCCAGACCGTACAGCCCCTGTTCGTGCAGCCCAGGCCAGATTTCAACGATGCGGGCGACGCTGTCCTTGTGGCCTTTGTGAACGGCCACAGTGATCTCCCACTTACCCTTACGCAGAACAGGCTGCAGCTTGGACATCAGCGACAAGTCGGCCGTCACGGCGTCGATCTTCCACTGTTCGCGCAATGCGCGTTCCAGCCGCTCCAGATCGCCGGTGGGGGAATGCATGTCGGGTTCTTCCACCACCACGAAATACAGCCGCGTGGCCGGGTCCATGGTGATTGCACGGGCGGCGGCAGCCTTGCGGACGACCTGCCGGTGCACCTGGCTTTCGGGCGGCACGTCGATCACAACATCGCCTTGAACCGAGGCCTGACAGCCCAGACGGCGACCCGGCTTGAGGCCGCGCTTGTCGTCATAGCGCTGCTCGACCGCGTTCCATTCGCTCAGCGCGTCCTCAGAGACGGTCACGCCGTGCTTGGGAAACTCGCCATAGCTGGGCGTGATCTGACATTTCGAGCAAATCCCGCGCCCGCCACAGACCGAATCCAGATCGACGCCCAGCTGACGGGCAGCGGTCAGAATCGGCGTGCCGACGGGGAAGTGCCCGCGTTTGCCGGAGGGGGTGAAGACGACAAGAGGATCGGTGGTCATGAAAGGCCTGCCTTTGTATTCGCGCGTATGCGGCGGAAGATATGCGTTTGCGCGCAAAGGGAAAGGGCATTCAGCGGCACGTTTTGCACAGCTTGCGTCGTTTTCGGGCTTGGTAAAGCCCAACACGGAAAAACAACTTGGTTCAGGGCTTTCCCTTGGGTGAAATCCATGTAATAGGGTCACCGTCAAACGGGCTTTTGCATGGGGTTATCAGATGCAGATTCGTGAGGCACTCACCTTCGACGACGTTCTTCTTGTTCCGGGCGCATCTTCTGTGCTGCCGGCAACCGCGGATACGACCACACGCGTGACGCGTGAGATCACCATGAATATCCCTCTGCTGAGTTCAGCGATGGACACGGTGACCGAGGCGCGTATGGCCATTGCTATGGCGCAGGCCGGTGGCATCGGCGTGGTGCACAAGAACCTTTCGGTCGAGGAACAGGCCCGCGAAGTGCGCCGCGTGAAGCGCTTTGAATCCGGTATCGTGTATAACCCCGTGACCTTGCGCGCGGATCAAACGCTGGCCGATGCGCAGGCGCTCGTGGAACGGTACAATTTCACCGGTTTTCCCGTTGTTGATGAAAGCGGCCGGGTCGTGGGCATTGTGACCAATCGGGATATGCGTTTTGCGACCTCGGACGATACGCCGATTAAGGCGATGATGACCTCGGACAATCTGGCGATGCTGCAGGAACCGGCGGATTTGGAAGAGGCCAAAAGCCTGATGCGCGCCCGCCGGATCGAAAAGCTGCTTGTCGTTGATGGCGGCGGCAAGCTGACCGGTCTGCTGACGCTGAAAGACACCGAGCAGGCCGTGCTGAACCCAACCGCCTGTAAGGACCGCTTGGGTCGCCTGCGGGTGGCGGCGGCAACTTCGGTGGGCGATGCAGGGTTTGAACGGTCTGAACAGCTTGTGGATTCGGGCGTCGATATTATCGTCGTCGATACCGCGCATGGTCATTCGCAAGGGGTGCTGGATGCGGTGCGTCGGGTCAAGACGCTGTCGAACGAGGTTCAGATCATCGCTGGGAACGTCGCCACGGGCGAGGCAACCAAGGCGCTGATCGATGCGGGTGCGGATGCGATCAAGGTGGGGATCGGGCCAGGCTCGATCTGTACCACGCGTATGGTGGCCGGGGTCGGAGTGCCTCAGCTGACGGCGATCATGGATTGTGCAGCGGCGGCGGGTGATATTCCGGTCATCGCGGATGGCGGTATCAAGTTCTCTGGCGACTTCGCCAAAGCGATTGCGGCAGGGGCGTCCTGCGCCATGGTCGGCTCGATGATCGCAGGCACGGATGAAAGCCCGGGCGAGGTCATTCTGTACCAAGGCCGCTCGTTCAAATCCTATCGCGGCATGGGCAGTTTGGGTGCGATGGCGCGTGGCTCGGCGGATCGGTATTTCCAGAAGGACGCAGCCAACGACAAGCTGGTGCCCGAAGGGATCGAGGGGCAGGTGCCCTATAAGGGCTCGGCCAGCGCTGTGGTGCACCAACTGGTCGGCGGTCTGCGGGCGGCGATGGGTTACACAGGTTGCGCGACCGTTGATGAGATGCGCAAGAACTGCAATTTCGTCAAGATCACCGGCGCGGGACTGAAGGAAAGCCATGTGCATGACGTCCAGATCACCCGCGAAAGCCCGAACTATCGTGTGATGTGATCTTCGGGATTCGAAACGGTAATGACTCCGGCAGCGCGCGTTCAGGCCTCAATTGAGATTCTCGACGAGATTCTCTCGGGTGTCGCGGTTGAAAAAGCCCTGACCGGCTGGGCCCGGCGCAGCCGGTTCGCCGGGTCGAAAGATCGTGCGGCGATCCGGGACCATGTATTTGGCGCCCTGCGTTGCAAACGATCCTTCGCGGCGCTCGGCGGGGCGGAAACCGGGCGCGGGCTGATGATCGGAGCAATCCGTGCAGAATCCGGCGATCCCTCTGCCGTGTTCACGGGCAACAAGTTCGCACCAGCGCCCATCGCGTCCTCAGAGCAGGCGCGCCCTTTTGCCAGTGATGCCGAGCGCCTTGATATTCCCGAATGGCTCTGGCCTACGTTCAAAGGGTCATTGGCAGAAGAAACCGAGCAGGCAGCTCGGGCCTTGCAGACACGCGCACCCGTGCATTTGCGCGTCAACCGCGCAAAAGGTGACAGGGCGGCAGCGGCGCTTCGGCTGGCTGAGGACGGAATAGCGACGGCCCCGCATAGAGCCTGCAAGACCGCGCTTGAGGTGACAGAAGGTGAGCGCGGGGTTGCCCAAAGTACGGCTTATAAAACCGGGCTTGTCGAACTGCAGGATGCTGCAAGTCAGGCCGTGACTGCAGCGCTTGATCTGCACGCAGGCCTGCGTGTTCTGGACTACTGCGCGGGCGGAGGCGGCAAAAGCCTGGCGTTGGCCGCAGAGGGTGTTCAGGTGTTCGCCCATGATGCCAATCCGGCGCGGATGCGTGATCTTCCGGCGCGTGCGCAGCGTGCGGGCGTCAGTGTCACGCTCTTGTCGTCCGCGCAATTGGCTAAGCAAGCACCGTTTGACATTGTTTTGACCGACGTACCCTGTTCGGGAAGCGGTTCTTGGCGCCGCGCACCCGCTGGAAAATGGGCGCTAACACCCGAGCGTTTGCAGGAACTGACAGACCTTCAGGCCCGGATCCTGTCCGATGTTGTGCCGTTTGTGGCAACGGGTGGGGTGCTGGCATATGCGACATGCTCGATGCTGACGACCGAGAATGACGCTGTTGTGGATGCATTTTTGCACAACCATCCGGACTGGGTTTGCGGGTTGCGCAAATCGTGGCTGGTTTCACACGGTACCGACGGATTTTACACCGCTCACTTGACGAGAGCGTGAATTTGAAAAATCAACCATAAGCAGTTTAAGCCGTGAACTTGTTAAGCGGTGGTTAACCATTGCAGGCCGATATTGGTCAAAAATTGACTTAACACGAGCTGTTTATGTCCGAAATTTCTCAGTCCTTTCCTGACGCTGCGGGGCGTTGGGGTGGTGTACACTGGCGTTCTGTCTCACTTGGGGTGATCGCTCTGATTTTGTGCCTGCCTGCCGGGCTTGGTCTGGTTCCAGCTCCGTGGAGCGTAATGACCCTGACCGCGGGTTTGTCGTCGCTGGTTGTTGTTCTCTTTGAACTCGCGCGCAAATGGCATCAGAACCGGGCCAGCCAGCAAGCGCTGGCTTACATCTCGGCTTATCTTGATCATCAGACCACATCCAGCCTGATCGCCAGCGCAAGTGGACGTATCCTGAATGCCAATCTGCGCGCACGATCCTGCCTGAAAGCGACCGTTGGCGGACGTCTCGACATATGCCTGCGGTCCAGATTCGCGACCCCGGCTGCGGTTTTGACCAGTCTCCAGGCGCAGGCCAGGACACGGGGAAGGGCCGAGCGCGATATTGTCACGCGTGGTCAGACGATCTCGGTCGCGGTGACGCGGCTGGATGACGATTGCTTTTGCTGGCGCTTTGGGCCGCAACCAGCGTGCCGTGCTCGGGACATTCAGGCTCCGGTCCTGACGGTTGGTTGCGACGATGTGGTGTTGGGGGCAAACGACGCAGCGATACGCCTTCTTGGCCGCAGCCCCGTGACCATTGGCCAGGTGCTATCACCCGGTGCGCAGCCTGGCGTCCATCAGTTGCTGACCCCAGAGGGGCAAAGATCGGTGATTCTTTCGACCTTGCGGGAAAGCGACACGGTCCGGGATATCCTGTTGACGCCGGTTGATGTCGCTACTGCCGATCTTGATCCGGCGACGGTCGCCGAGCTTCCTGTTCCGGTCATGCGGCTTTCCGCCGACGGAGAAATTCTGGAAGCCAACCGATTGGCAGAGCAACTGATCGGAGACGTCGAACCCGGGGTTACCAATATCGAGACTATGATGCAGGGGCTTGGGTATCCGATCCGCGACTGGCTGAGCCGCGCGCTGGAACTGAACGCCACTCCGCGTTCGGAATTTCTGCGCCTGACGCGCCGGGATCAAGACGTGTTCGTACAGGTCACTCTGTCGCGTATCCAGCGCGAGGGCCAGGCAGCACTGATTGCTGTGCTCAACGATGCAACGGAGCTGAAGACACTTGAGGCGCAATTTGTTCAGGGTCAAAAAATGCAGGCGGTGGGCCAGCTTGCAGGTGGGGTTGCGCATGATTTCAACAATCTTCTGACCGCGATTTCGGGTCACTGCGATTTGCTGCTGCTGCGCCATGATCAAAACGATCCGGATTATGGGGACCTTGTGCAGATCAATCAGAACGCTAACCGCGCGGCGGCTCTGGTCAGCCAGTTGCTTGCGTTCTCGCGCAAGCAGACGTTGCGGCCCCAGACTCTGGACCTGCGGGATACGATCTCGGATTTGATTCATCTGCTGAACCGTCTGGTCGGTGAGAAGGTGCGCCTGACCCTCAGCCACGATCCCGTCCTTAAACCGGTATGCGCCGACAAGCGTCAGCTTGAGCAGGTTTTGATGAACCTCGTGGTCAACGCCCGCGACGCGATGCCCGAGGGTGGCGAGATCCGGATCGAGACCGAGGTGCTGTCCCTGGATCGGCCCTTCACCCGCGACCGGGCAACGGTACAGCCCGGCGAATATGTTACGGTGAAGGTGATCGACAGCGGCATCGGCATACCTACAGACAAGCTGCAAAAGGTGTTCGAGCCGTTCTATACCACCAAGCGCACGGGTGAAGGCACGGGGCTGGGCCTGTCCACCGTCTATGGAATCGTGAAGCAGACCGGTGGTTTCATTTTTGTCGACAGCGTGCTGGGTAAGGGGACAGAATTCATGGTCCTATTACCCGTCAGCACGCTGATCGTCAGCGAAGAACCTGCGGCACCCGTCGCTCTGGAAGAGCCGATTGCGCGTCAGGGTGAGGGCGTGGTTCTGCTTGTCGAAGACGAAGCGCCGGTGCGCGCCTTTGCAACACGCGCGCTGCGGCTGAAAGGATACACCGTGCTCGAGGCGGCCTCGGCCGAGGAGGCCTTGCACCTGCTTGAAGACACGGATTTGTCTGTCGATGTCTTCGTGACTGATGTGGTCATGCCCGGTATGGATGGCCCAAGTTGGGTCCGTCAGGCGCGTGAGACGCGCCCTGATGTGCGGGTGGTGTTCATGTCAGGCTATACAGAAGGTGCTTTCAGTGAGTCCGGCCCAGAGCTTGAGAATTCCGCTTTTCTGCCCAAACCGTTCTCACTGACGCAACTGACCGAAGCGGTTTATCAGCAATTGAGTTAGCGCGCCGCCTGATACAGTGCGAATTCGGCGGCATGTCGTTTGCGGAACCGCCGTTCGGTCTCTGCAGCAAGATCCAAAGGCCGTTCCGGTGAGACATTCGTGCGTTCTAGGTGGATATCGCAGTTCAGACGATCCTGCAAAAAAGACCGTATCGCGTCCTGGTTTTCGTATTTGAACAAGTGATCAACGTCAGCGCCGGTTTTGCGCGGGCGCAGAAAGTCACTCTGGGATCCGACATCGGCAAAGGGCGCGGTTGGGGACGCCATATAGGCGTTCAGAAAATCGTCGAAACTCAGCGTGTGGGTGGCATGCGCATGCCCCTGCCGTTCCGGCCGCGAGCGGTATCGATACCAACTGCCCAGCCAGTCTATGGGTTCGCGTATGACAGCCATCACCTCCATCTCGGTGTCGAAGATTTTGCGGAACATGGACTGAAAGAACCTGTCATAGCGACGCAGGTTTGCATGTTTCAGGTCTGTCGGACCGGAAATTACGATATCAGCCCGGTCGCGCAGGGCTTCCTGATAGGCGGTACTACCGGTTTTGGGCACAGACAACAGCGCAAGACGCTCTTTGTAAAAAACCAGCATTTCTCTTTTCTCTTCAACGCTTTTCGTGTCGCAGATTGTCGTAAACGACTCTTTAACACAATTGCTCAACAGTGGGTTTCGTAAGTTTTAGTTGAAATGTTCTCTTTTTGGTCCCATAAGGAACAAGAGGCGAACAAAGCAGCGATTGCCGCCCGTCAAAGGGTGTGACAAAAGGGATAGTGACAGGACAATGGCGGATCTTCTGACAATGAGCGACAAGAAAAACGCAGACAAGCAAAAGGCGCTCGACAGCGCTTTGGCCCAGATCGAACGACAGTTCGGCAAGGGCTCGATCATGAAGCTGGGCGAGGATTCCAAGCAGGATATCGAGGCTAGCTCGACCGGCTCCCTCGGGCTGGATATCGCGCTGGGAATCGGCGGTCTGCCAATGGGGCGGATTGTTGAGATTTACGGGCCTGAAAGCTCGGGTAAAACCACGCTGACGCTGCATTGTATTGCGGAACAGCAGAAGCGCGGTGGTGTTTGCGCGTTCGTTGACGCGGAACATGCACTGGACCCGCAATATGCGCGCAAGCTGGGCGTTGATCTGGACGAGTTGCTGATCTCACAGCCCGATACCGGTGAACAGGCGTTGGAGATTACTGACACTCTGGTGCGCTCGGGCGCGGTGAATATGGTCGTGGTCGACTCGGTGGCGGCACTAACGCCGAAATCCGAGCTTGAGGGCGACATGGGCGACAGCAATGTGGGTGTTCAGGCGCGTCTTATGAGCCAGGCAATGCGCAAACTGACGGGTTCGATCAGCCGCTCGAACTGTATGGTGATCTTCATCAACCAGATCAGGATGAAGATCGGCGTGATGTTTGGCAGCCCCGAGACCACAACAGGCGGTAACGCGCTGAAATTCTACAGCTCGGTCCGGCTGGATATTCGTCGTATCGGGGCGATCAAGGATCGGGATGAAGTGGTTGGCAACCAGACCCGTGTGAAGGTCGTCAAGAACAAGGTGGCACCGCCGTTCAAGCAGGTGGAATTCGACATCATGTATGGCGAAGGCATCAGCAAGATGGGTGAACTGCTGGATCTGGGCGTAAAGGCCGGTGTGGTCGAGAAGTCGGGTTCGTGGTTCAGCTATGGTGATGAACGGATCGGGCAGGGACGCGAGAACGCAAAGCAATACCTGCGTGACAATGGTCGCGTCGCGTTCGAGATTGAAGATAAGATTCGCGCTGCGCATGGCTTGGATTTCGACATGCCACCACAAGCGGAAGAGGATGATATCCTCGAGGCTTGAGACAGTCGCTGACGGGAACAGCAGAAATCCCCCGGCACCCCGATGGTGCTGAGAATATCTGGAACAGGGCGGTCCATCAGGGCCGCCTTGTTTCGTTTCAGGCACCTACGATGCCGTGAGATAGTTGCTTATCCCAAGGGCGGCCCCTCTATCCTGTGGACTATCCTTTGGGACAGGGATAAACCCATGAGCGAACAAGATGATTGCGCGCCGAGAGAGCCCAAATGCCCACGCTGAACGATATCCGATCAACCTTTCTGAACTATTTCGCCAAGCAGGGGCACGAGGTGGTCGCGTCCAGCCCGCTGGTGCCGCGTAATGACCCGACGCTGATGTTCGTGAACTCGGGCATGGTGCAGTTCAAGAACCTGTTCACCGGCGTTGAAACGCGCGACTACAGCCGCGCCACAACTGCGCAAAAATGCGTGCGGGCAGGGGGCAAGCACAACGATCTGGACAATGTGGGCTACACCGCTCGCCATCATACATTCTTTGAAATGCTGGGGAATTTCTCGTTCGGGGACTATTTCAAGCATGATGCCATCCCGTTCGCCTGGGAGTTGATCACCAAGGAATTCGGGATCGACAAGAACCGCCTGTTGACCACCGTTTACCATACGGATGATGAAGCATTCGAGATCTGGAAAAAGGTCGGCGTTCCCGAAGACAGGATCATCCGCATCGCCACCAATGACAACTTCTGGCAGATGGGCCCGACCGGTCCTTGCGGTCCCTGTACCGAGATTTTCTATGATCACGGCGATCATATCTGGGGCGGCCCTCCGGGTTCAGCCGAGGAAGATGGCGACCGGTTCATCGAAATCTGGAACATCGTTTTCATGCAGAACGAGCAGTTCGAGGACGGCTCGATGGTGGAACTCGACATGCAGTCGATCGACACCGGCATGGGGCTGGAGCGGATCGGCGCGCTGCTGCAGGGCAGCCATGACAATTACGATACCGATCTGTTCAAAACACTGATCGAGGCATCGGCTGAGGCGACAGGCGTCGATCCTTACGGCGATCAGAACGTGCATCATCGCGTGATCGCGGATCACTTGCGCTCGACATCCTTCCTGATCGCGGATGGTGTCATGCCCAGCAATGATGGGCGTGGATATGTTCTGCGCCGGATCATGCGACGCGCGATGCGCCATGCGCATCTGCTGGGCGCGAAGGACCCGGTGATGCACCAGCTGGTGCCGACGCTGGTGCGATTGATGGGCGCTCAGTACTCGGAACTGGGGCAGGCCCAACCGCTGATCGAAGAAACACTGCTGTTGGAAGAGACGCGGTTCAAGCAAACGCTCGACCGTGGACTCAAACTGCTCGACGATGAGGTGGCTGGACTGCCAAAAGGCGCGGCATTGCCCGGCGATGCGGCGTTCAAGCTGTATGACACCTATGGATTCCCGTTGGACCTGACGCAAGATGCCCTGCGAGAGAAGGGGCTGACCGTCGACACCGATGGATTCGATGCTGCGATGGCCGAGCAAAAGGCCAAGGCCCGTGCCGCATGGGCGGGGTCTGGTGAATCCGCTGACCAGGCTGTTTGGTTCGATGTGCTCGATACCGCCGGGGCCACTGACTTTCTGGGCTACGATACAGAGCAGGCCGAGGGACAGATTGCGGCGCTGGTCGTTGACGGTGCGCTGGTGGACAAGATCGAAACGGGCGGCACGGGGTGGGCTGTTGTCAACCAGACGCCGTTCTATGGCGAGGCCGGCGGTCAGGTTGGCGACACGGGCGAAATTCGCCGTCTGGACGAACGCGCGCATGTCTCACGCGTTGAAGACACCAAGAAATTCGCCGATGGGAAGGTCTATGCGCATAAGATTGTGGTGGATCAGGGCATGCTGTCCAAAGGCGATGCTGTCGAGCTTGCTGTTGATCACACCCGTCGTACCGCGATCCGCGCAAACCACTCGGCCACGCACCTTCTGCATGAGGCGCTTCGTGAAACGCTTGGCGACCATGTGGCGCAGCGTGGGTCGCTCAATGCCGCCGAGCGTCTGCGGTTCGATTTCAGCCACGCCAAGGCGCTGACCTTGGACGAAATCCAAAAGGTTGAGCGGGAGGTGAACGATTTCATCCGCCAGAATTCACCCGTTGAAACCCGCATCATGACCCCGGACGACGCGCGTGCACTGGGGGCGCAGGCGTTGTTTGGCGAAAAATACGGTGACGAGGTGCGCGTTGTTTCTATGGGCAAGGCGCCGACCGGCAAAGGGCAGGATGGCGAGACGTGGTCGATCGAGCTTTGCGGCGGGACGCATGTGCGTCAGACCGGCGATATCGGTACGTTTGTCGTACTGGGCGACAGCGCCAGCAGTGCGGGTGTGCGGCGGATTGAAGCTCTGACCGGGGATGAGGCGTTCAAATACCTGTCTGCACAGGATCACCGTTTGGGTGCGATCGCGCTTGAGCTGAGAGCGCAGCCAGATGATGTGGTGGCGCGTGTGAAATCGTTGCTGGACGAACGCAAGGCACTGCAGAACGAAGTGGCCCAGCTGCGCCGCGATCTGGCCATGGCCGGGGGTGCCGGACAGGGCGGCGGTGCCGATGCCCGCGAGGTCAACGGTGTTGCATTCTTTGCGCAATCTCTGACCGGTGTATCCGGAAAAGACTTACCTGCGCTGATTGACGAGCACAAAACCCGCCTGGGATCAGGGGCTGTATTGCTGATCGCGGACACGGGCGGCAAGGCGGCAGTGGCCGCTGGTGTGACGCAGGATTTGATCGAAAAGCTGTCCGCGGTTGATCTGGTCAAGGCGGCGGTCGCGGAACTCGGCGGTAAGGGCGGTGGCGGCCGACCGGACATGGCGCAGGGTGGTGGCAAGGATGCTTCGAACGCAGATGCGGCCATCAAGGCTGCCGAGCAGGTATTGGGAGGATAAGATGCCAGCACTCTGGATCGCGCATGTCACGGTAACTGATGCGGACGCCTACGGAAAATATGCTGAGCTGGCGGGCCCTGCTATCGCGGCCCATGGCGGAGAGTTTATCGCCCGTGCCGCGCGCTATGTCCAGCTGGAAGGCAAAGAGCGGCCAAGAAATGTGGTCGCGCGTTTCCCATCGGTGGAAGCGGCGGTGGAGTGTTATCACTCGGCCGAATATCAGAAGGCGCTGGATCACGCACGCGGGGCCAGCGAGCGAGAACTGGTCGTCGTTGAAATCACTGATTGAGAATCACCTTTGGACCTGGATCTCCGCGAGCTCGTTGAAACCGATCACGAGAATGTGTGTTATCGCTTAGACTGTATGGCCGGCTTTTATGCCCCGCAAAGTCAAATTATTACAATGTCTTACGTCACGATTTTAAAGTGGAGATCGGGCCAAATGTGACGCCCGCGCCATGATCCTGCGCGGAAATCGTCACAAAAAATGACGAATTTCCGCCGCTTTTCCCCCTCAGCTTCAACATGAGATTGCGTGCGACCCGCTGTTCACGGATATTTTCCAGTGAGCAGATAGGGTTCTGAGCCACGCTGATCGGTTTGATTGAACAGAGCTCGAGGGACTGGGATGGATTGGATTAGCACGAAGCTAAGGGTCGCAGGTAACGGCGTCGTTCGATTTGGCGGTGCGTGCGCGATGTCTCTGCTGCTATGTGGGTCTGCGTTCTTCGCTACAAGCGCAGAAGCACGCGATGGCGCATTCATTCCGGTTGTTGCTGCGTCGCCCCCACCATCTGGTGCGGTTCAGTTGTGCCGGCAATACGCATGGGCTTGCGCGCACAAAGCAGTGGCTTCCATGTCCGGTGCTCAAGAGATGAAACTGGTCAAGCAGATCAACCGACGCGTCAATGCCTCGACGCGCGAGGTGACAGACCAGTCTCAATACAGAATGCGAGAGCACTGGGCGCTTCCCACCTCGCGTGGCGGAGATTGTGAAGATTTTGCGTTGCTTAAGAAACGAGATCTTGTAAATGCGGGAATCGACCCGCGTCGCCTTTTGATCGCAACGGTTTTGGACTCACGTAGGAACCCCCATGCGGTCTTGGTGTATCGCTCTGATCAGGGCGATTTGGTTCTCGACAACTTGACGAACCGCATCAAACCCTGGTCAGAGACCCGTTATCTCTTTTTGCGTATGCAGAACCCAAATCAGCCGCGCAAGTGGGTTGGTGTATACGGTCGCAGCTAAGCACTGCTTGGTATCAGACGCCTAGATAATCAACCAATTGAATGAGAGTCGCTTTGCACTTCCCTCATTCTCTTTGGTTTTGTGGGCGTGATCATTGCACTCGGGATCGCGAAATCGCAAGGCTACTTCTGAACTAGACCGATGGTCTTTGTTTCGGTCTTTGTCTCGGTCTTTGTTTCAGTCTCTGTTTCAGTTTTTGTTTCAGACTTTGTATCGGTCTGCGTTTCAGACTTTGTATCAGTCTGCTTTTCAGATTCTTTTTCAGGACCACTACCCGATGGACTGCCGCCACCAGGGCTACCATTGCCACTTGGATCGTTAGAGCTCGGGCTACCACGATTTTCATCTGCCGGACCATCGCCAGAGCGCTGCTGGGCAACGCCAACGGAGGCTGTGGGAAGGTCGGTCAGCAGCGCAGCGAAAGCTGGGCAGTCAAGAAAGGTCTGTTCCAGGATTGATTCAAAATCAGCGCGGCGCTGGATGTATCTCAGCATTTGCGAACTAACGATGTCGCAAGCGCATAGCGTGGTTGAAGAGACCGACTGCCGCGCCGTTTTCACGGTGCACATTTCCGAAGCTTGCGCGGTGCCGGTTGAGAGAAAGGGGAATGTTGCAGAAACAAAAACAAAAGATAACAGGGTGGACTTGATGCGCATGGCGCCTCTCCTTGGTACTCATTAACTACGTTGCGTATATCGCCCCGCCGTCACAGTTTGAACATAAATTGGGCATCTTTCTGCGCGTTTTTTGCTGGGCGGGGAAGTGGCTCAAATCCGGAAAATGCGACTGCTTGCAGAAAAAGCAATAAAAAACAAAAAGAAAGCCCAGCCTGCGGCTGAGCTTTCCGGATTTCTTGGATGCGAGAAATGACGCAAAATTGCCACGATTGGGTCATTGTTTCCAATCTGTGAACCAGATTACTGCGCCTTCTAAGCGGATTTAGACATCCTTTTGCGTTCATGCGGATCGAGGTAGCGTTTGCGCAGGCGTATAGCGTTTGGCGTGACCTCGACCAGCTCGTCATCGTCGATATAGGCGATGGCTTCTTCCAGTGAGAACTGGATATGCGGCGTCAGGCGTACCGCATCGTCCGAACCGCTGGCGCGCACGTTGGTCAGCTTTTTGCCTTTCAGTGGGTTCACCTCAAGGTCGTTGTCGCGCGAGTGCTCGCCGATCACCATGCCCTGATAGACATCGGCCTGCGGGCCCACGAACATGCGGCCGCGCTCTTCAAGGTTCCATAGGGCGTAGGCCACGGCCTGACCGTTTTCCATCGAGATCAGAACGCCGGCGCGGCGACCAGGGATCGGGCCTTTGTGCGCTGCCCATCCGTGGAACACGCGGTTTAGAACACCGGTCCCGCGCGTGTCGGTCAGGAATTCGCCGTGATAGCCGATCAAGCCGCGCGAGGGCACGTGCGCAATAATGCGGGTCTTGCCTGCGCCTGCGGGGCGCATCTCGGCCAGTTCACCTTTGCGGGCGCCGGTTATCTTTTCGATCACCGAGCCGGAATACTCGTCATCTACGTCGATGGTGACTTCTTCGATGGGCTCAAGGCGCTGGCCGTCTTCTTCGCGGAACAGAACCTGCGGGCGCGAGATGCTCAGTTCGAAGCCTTCCCGGCGCATATTCTCGATCAGGACACCCATCTGCAGTTCGCCACGCCCCGCGACCTCGAACGCTTCGCCACCGGGGGTGTCGGTGATGCGGATTGCGACATTCGATTCGGCCTCTTTCATCAGCCGGTCGCGGATCACGCGGGACTGAACCTTTTTGCCGTCACGACCGGCCAAGGGCGAGTCGTTGATGCCGAAGGTGACGGTGATGGTCGGCGGATCGATGGGCTGTGCGGGCAGGGCCTCGTCGACCTGCGGGGCGACCAACGAATCCGCGACGGTGGCTTTGCTCATGCCTGCGATGGTCACGATGTCACCCGCTTCGGCCACGTCGATGGGTTGCTGCGCCAGACCACGGAAGGCCAGAATTTTCGACGCGCGGAAGTTCTCGATCAGCGAACCGTCCCGGCTGAGCGCCTTGAGGGTGTCGCCCGCTTTAAGCGTGCCGCTTTCCACACGACCGGTCAGGATGCGACCGATGAACGGGTCGCTGCCCAGCGTCGTGGCGAGCATGCGGAACGGCTCGTTCTTTTTTTCGATCTGTTTGGGGGCGGGAACGTGATCGACGATCAGGTCGAACAGGGCGGTCAGGTCCTTGCGCGGGCCATCCAGCTCCATATCGGCCCAGCCCGAGCGCCCCGAGGCATACATGGCGGGGAAATCCAACTGGTCGTCGTCTGCGCCGAGGTTGGCGAAAAGGTCAAAGCACTCATCCAGCGCGCGGTCGGGCTCGGCATCGGGTTTGTCGACCTTATTCAGCACCACGATCGGGCGCAGCCCCAGTGCCAGCGCCTTGGAGGTGACAAACTTGGTCTGCGGCATTGGACCTTCGGCGGCGTCAACCAGCAGGACCACGCCGTCAACCATGCTGAGAATCCGCTCAACCTCACCACCGAAATCGGCGTGGCCCGGGGTGTCGACGATGTTGATGCGCGTGTCTTTCCACTCGACGCTGGTCGCTTTGGCGAGAATGGTAATGCCACGCTCGCGCTCCAGATCGTTGCTGTCCATGGCGCGTTCCGCCACGGCCTGATTTTCCCGGAACGCTCCGGATTGTTTGAGCAGCTCATCCACCAGGGTCGTCTTGCCGTGGTCCACGTGAGCGATGATTGCGATATTGCGCAGGTCCATGAGAGGTCAGCCTTTGAACGGGAAGTTGACGCGCGCATAGCGCGGCGCGGCGAAATATACCAGCCCTAACCGGTAGCCAGCGGGCTGCCGCGCCCTAAAACAGACCGTTGATCGGCAAACGAGCCAGATCATCAAAGGCCCGAAGTGCGCGGCGCAAGCTACCGAGACGCAAATGCAACGTTTGCGCCAGATGCTGTCAGTCCGCCATGCGAAACCTTCTGGATCCGCAAATGACCAAAGGTCAGGTAAACCTTACTATTCGCGCCACCGAAATGCGTGCTATCCACTGTGTTGTTTTTAGTGTTTTTTTAACGAGTTTGAGTTGATGACGACTTTTGCAAAATCCGTCATAATCGTTTCGGTTCTGATTGTGGCGCTCGGGTGGCTTGCAGACGGGGGGTCCGTCGACATTGATGCAGCCCAATTTGTTGATCGGTATATCGGGGTTTTGGTTTAAGCGCCCGCCGAGCGATTAAAAAAGGAGCTCTCAGGGCTCCTTTTTTCTTTTCCTACTGCTTTTCGATCGCTTTCAGTTTCGATCGATGCTCGGTCAGCTTCTGAACGACGAACTGGCGCGCTTTGCGTTCGGCCAGGCGAACGCGGATTTCGGTCAGGAACGCTTCCTCCAGGGATTGCGAGGCGGCACCCAGCACATCCCCAACCTCAACGAAAAAGCGCTCTTCGCCCGTTTCATCCATGACTTTCATCGTGTCCTCGGCCAACTTGGCGGCAAGGGTGTTGATGGTGTCGGACATCAGCGTGTGTTCTCGGTCAAGCGGCGTTTCACGTAATCCGTCACATCGGTCATCAGCGTATCCATGTGACGTTCCTGGAAAAAGTGATCCGCACCCTCGACCTCGTTATGAGTGATGGTGATGCCCTTTTGCTCGTGCAGTTTGCCAACCAGCGACGCGGTGTCGGCAGGCGGAGCCACCCGGTCGGCCGAGCCGTTGATGATCAGGCCCGAAGACGGGCAGGGCGCGAGGAACGAGAAGTCATACATGTTCGCGGGCGGCGAGACACTGATGAAGCCGGTGATCTCGGGGCGGCGCATCAGCAGTTGCATCCCGATCCATGCGCCGAACGAGAATCCGGCGACCCAGCAGTGTTTCGAGTTGTTGTTCATCGACTGCAGGTAATCCAGCGCAGAGGCGGCATCGCTCAGCTCTCCAACGCCCTGATCGTATTCGCCCTGGCTGCGGCCAACACCGCGGAAGTTAAAGCGCAGCACCGTAAAGCCCATGTTGTAAAAGGCGTAGTGCAGGTTGTAGACCACCTTGTTGTTCATGGTCCCGCCAAATTGAGGATGCGGGTGCAGGACGATGGCGATCGGTGCGTCTTTTTCCTTTTGCGGGTGGTAGCGGCCTTCCAGGCGGCCTTCGGGTCCGGGAAAAATCACCTCGGGCATGTGTGCTTTCGTCCTGTTTTTTACCGTGTTGGTCCCGGGATTATCTTGACGGTAATCGTCGGGTACTTTAGAACGGTTCTAATTGCATCTGTGTCGCGCAAATACGCTGTCAGTGGGAGATACGCACTGGTCGCGGCGGCGTCAATGTTTTCGCGCGGTTCTTGCCGAGAGGGAATGAAATGAAGCTGTCGACAAAGGGTCGCTATGCGATGGTGGCGCTGGCTGATATTGCGCTACAGCCGTCTGACAAGCTGGTGACGCTGGGTGAGATTTCCGAGCGTCAGGATATCTCGTTGCCGTATCTCGAACAGTTGTTCGTCAAGCTGCGCCGGGCCGAGCTGGTGGCGTCGGTGCGTGGACCCGGCGGTGGCTATCGTTTGGCGCGCCCCGCTTCCGACATACGCGTGGTTGAGGTTTTGGCGGCAGTGGATGAAACCGTTGATGCGATGCACAAAGGTGCGGGGGCGTCGGGGGGCTCGTCCGGCAGCCGTGCGCAATCGCTGACCAACCGGTTGTGGGAAAGCCTTAGCGCGAATGTCTATGTGTTCTTGCATCAGACTCGTCTGTCAGACGTCATCATGAACGATCTGGCCCCATGTCCGGCGGTGCCGAACCTGTTTGCAGTCGTGGACGATTGATTTGATGGGACCTGTGCGCGCGCTTCTACGCCTGACACCAGAAAAGATGTATCCATGAAACGCGTTTATCTGGATCACAATGCAACAACACCCCTGCGCCCCGAGGCGCGCGCGGCGATGGTCGCGGCGATGGATGCGGCGGGGAACCCCTCATCTGTGCATGCCGAGGGGCGGGCGGCCAAGGCGGTGATCGAAAAGGCCCGGTCGCAGATCGCCAGCGCGTTCGGCGCGGATGGTGCGGAGATCGTTTTCACCTCGGGCGCGACCGAGGCGGCAGCTTTGGCGATAGCCGCGCGGGACCTTCAGGGCGCGGCGATTGAACATGATGCTGTAAGAGCCTGGATAGACGAATCTTTACCGGTTTCGAAAACGGGCCAGGTGGTCGTGACAGACCCTGCGGGATCGGTTCTTCAGCTGGCGAATTCGGAAACAGGTATTGTTCAGAAGCTGCCTCAAGGTCTGGCTGTGACAGATGCAACGCAGGCTTTCGGCAAGGTGCCTGTTGCGTTCAATTGGATGGGTGCGCAGATGGCGTTGATTTCGGCGCATAAGCTGGGCGGCCCCAAGGGAATCGGAGCCTTGGTCATGAAGCGCGGCACGGATATCGCGGCGCAGATCAAGGGCGGCGGGCAAGAGATGGGCCGTCGGTCCGGGACAGAAAATGTCATTGGAATCGCGGGCTTCGGTGCCGCAGCTGAAGCAGCCGCGCAGGATCTTGCGAACGGTGTTTGGGCGCAGACCGCTGAATTTAGAAATATTCTAGAAAACGCTCTTGAGGCTGGAACGAAAGCTACTATTTTTGTCGGGAAAGGTCAGGAGCGACTCCCGAACACCACGTGTTTCGCGACCCCCGGTTGGAAGGGTGAAACGCAGGTGATGCAGATGGATTTGGCAGGCTTTGCGATCAGCGCGGGCTCGGCCTGTTCCAGCGGCAAGGTACGGGCAAGCGCCGTGCTGACTGCGATGGGGTTTGACGAACAAACGGCTGCCAGTGCGATCCGCGTATCGCTGGGGCCTGAGACGACCGAAGAAGACGTGCTGCGTTTCGCCGAGACGTGGCTGGATAAAGAGAAAAAGCATCGCGCGCGTGCTGCGTGATCAGACGGAGGGTGTCATATGGCCGCTTTGGACCAGACCCAGGTAAAAGAAGGTGTTGATCAGGAAACCGTGGACGCAGTTCGCGAGGTCAGCACCTACAAATACGGCTGGGAAACCGATATCGAGATGGAGTATGCGCCCAAAGGCGTGAACCCGGATATCGTTCGTCTGATCTCGGACAAGAATGAAGAGCCGGAGTGGATGACCGAATGGCGTCTGGCCGCGTTTGAACGATGGACCCAGATGGAAGAGCCCAAATGGGCGATGGTCAGCTACCCCGAGATTGATTTTCAGGATCAGTATTACTACGCGCGTCCGAAATCGATGGAGGAAAAGCCAAAGTCGCTGGATGAGGTCGATCCCAAGCTTCTGGCAACATACGAAAAGCTGGGTATCCCTCTGAAAGAACAGATAATTCTGGCAGGCGTCGAAGGGGCCGAGGATGCCCCGGCCGAAGGGCGCAAGGTTGCGGTAGACGCGGTGTTCGACTCGGTTTCGGTCGGGACGACATTTCAGGACGAGTTGAAGAAGGCCGGCGTGATCTTTTGCTCGATCTCTGAGGCGATCAAGGAACACCCTGAACTGGTCAAGAAGTATCTGGGCACGGTTGTACCGCCGTCGGACAACTTTTATGCGACTCTGAACTCTGCGGTATTCTCGGATGGCTCGTTCGTATATGTGCCGCCGGGTGTGCGCTGCCCGATGGAGCTGAGCACCTATTTCCGCATCAACGCCGAAAACACGGGGCAATTTGAACGCACCCTGATCATCGCCGACAAGGGTTCCTACGTCTCGTACCTAGAGGGTTGTACCGCGCCGCAACGCGATACAGCACAGCTGCACGCGGCGGTGGTCGAGATCATCATCGAAGAAGACGCCGAGGTGAAATACTCGACCGTTCAGAACTGGTTCCCCGGTGATGAGAACGGCAAGGGTGGGATCTATAACTTCGTGACCAAGCGCGCCGATTGTCGGGGCGATCGGTCCAAAGTAATGTGGACGCAGGTCGAAACGGGCTCAGCCGTGACATGGAAGTACCCCTCCTGCATCCTGCGTGGGGATGACAGTCAGGGCGAGTTCTACTCGATCGCGATTGCCAACAACTATCAGCAGGCCGATACCGGTACGAAGATGGTGCATCTGGGCAAGAACACCAAGTCGCGGATCGTGTCGAAGGGGATCAGCGCGGGCAAGGCGCAGAACACCTATCGCGGGCTTGTTTCGATGCATCCCAAGGCGAAGGACAGCCGCAACTATACCCAGTGCGACAGCCTGCTGATCGGCGACAAATGCGGGGCGCATACTGTTCCGTATATCGAGGTCAGGAACAACTCATCCCGCGTTGAGCACGAGGCGACAACTTCCAAGGTCGACGACGATCAGCTGTTCTATTGCCGCCAGCGCGGCATGGACGAGGAAGAGGCCGTGGCGCTGGTGGTCAACGGGTTCTGCAAGGATGTATTGCAGGCGCTGCCCATGGAGTTCGCCATGGAAGCGCAGCAGCTCGTGGCCATTTCGCTGGAAGGCTCGGTCGGTTGATGGCGCGCCCTAGCCAAATCAGCCAAGAGGCCAGGGTTTTTGAAACCAATGCCAAAGAAGGCGCACGCTCGGTAGCTTTCTATTGGTTGTCACGTCGGGTCGTGTTGCCGGTTGTGCTGGTTCTACTGGGGTTCATTGTGGCGGCATTCGTCAATAACGGACCGATGGCCGGGGGTCTGAGTCTTTTGGTCTTTGTGCCTCCGTTGATCGTGGTTTGGGGGCTCTGGTCGGGTCAGCTTCATAAGATATGGAATTATTGGAGAAGCTGATGGCGCGAAACCACCGAAATGGCATCTGCAAGGATGACGTGCTGATCTGGCTTGGCTATGCCCTGCCGGTTCTGGGTGGTCTGATGGGCGTGGCTTACGTCAATGTTACTCACATGGAATTCACCAACCCGGTTTGGGCGGTTGGAGCTGGGGCGATCTTGGGTTGGGTCGTCGCGCGGCTGCTCCGCAGGATACTGGGGTAGGAAATGACCGGGGGCAGCGTTGCCCCTTGCGATACGCAAAAGGACAAAGAAATGCTGGAAATCAAGAACCTGCACGTGAAACTTGAAGAAGAGGACAAGACGATCCTCAAAGGTGTCGATCTGACGGTCGAGGCGGGCAAAGTGCATGCGATCATGGGGCCGAATGGCTCGGGCAAGTCGACGCTCAGCTATGTGCTTTCAGGGCGCGATGGGTATGAGGTGACCGAGGGGGCAGCCACGCTCGATGGCGAAGACCTGCTTGAGATGGAGCCTGAAGAACGCGCCGCAGCGGGCGTCTTCCTGGCTTTCCAGTATCCGGTGGAAATTCCCGGTGTAGGCAACATGACCTTCCTGCGCACCGCGGTGAACGCGCAGCGCAAGGCACGCGGTCAGGAAGAGTTGTCGGCCACTGATTTCCTGAAAGAGGTGCGCGCCAAAGCGAAAGCGCTGAAGATCGATGCAGATATGCTGAAGCGTCCGGTCAATGTAGGGTTCTCGGGCGGCGAGAAAAAGCGCAACGAAATCCTGCAGATGGCAATGCTGGAACCCAAGATGTGTATCCTGGACGAGACGGATTCAGGTTTGGATGTCGACGCGATGAAGCTGGTTTCGGAAGGCGTGAACGCGCTGCGCGACGAAGGCCGCGGGTTTCTGGTGATTACCCACTATCAACGCCTTTTGGACCACATCAAGCCTGACGTGGTGCATATCATGGCAGATGGCCGCATCGTGAAATCCGGTGGCCCCGAGCTGGCGCTGGAAGTCGAAAACAACGGCTATGCCGATATTCTGGCCGAGGTGAACTGATGGCCTTACCCCAAGCAAAACAAACAGCCACCGAAGAGCGACTGGCCGCGTTGACCATGCCGGATGCGGGCTGCACCCGTGATGCGCGCGAGGCCGCACTGGCGCGTGTGCGCGAAATGGGCTTGCCGGGTCGCCGTGACGAGTACTGGAAATACACGCGCCCGGATACGCTGACCTCGGCCGAGGCGGTTCCGGCGGCGTTGTTCCATACCGATGAACCCATGGTGTTTCATGAGTTCGATCGTCTCAAGATCGTTTTTGTGGATGGCGTCTTTAGTCCGGAAGAGTCCGATGACCTGACACTCGAAGGTGTTTCGATTGATCGACTCGAGGATATCTGCTGCAAAGATATACATTGGGCCAAGAAGTTATACGGCGTTCTTGAAGCAAAGGGCCAGCATCCGGTTCAACGTCCGCTTGCGGCCTTGAACACTGCGTTTGCCTCGGATGGTGTGGCGATCCATGTCACGGGAAAGCCCTCAAAACCGATCAGCCTGATTTATCGCCACGCCTCTGAAACATCGGACGCGATCCTGCACCACATCGTACGGGTCGAGAGCGATGCCGAGGTGACAATCCTCGAGAACGGCCCGGCGGCGTCGCGCTTCAACAAGTGTATGGAGATCGATATCGCCGATGGCGGAACGCTGCACCACGTGCGTGCGCAGGGACGGGACCATCAGCGCCGGGCTGCGACCCACATGTTTACCCGAATGGGGCGCGAGTCGGTTTACAAATCGTTCACCCTGACTGTGAATGGTGTCTTGACCCGTAACGAGCAGGTTGTCGAACTGACCGGCGACGATGCGGTCGCGCATGTTGCTGGTGCCTGCGTTGGTGATGGCGATTTTCACCATGACGACACTGTTTTCATCACCCATGACGCGGTGAATTGCGAAAGCCGTCAGGTGTTCAAAAAGGTGCTGCGCAACGGGGCGACCGGGGTGTTTCAGGGCAAGATCCTGGTCAAGGAGGGTGCTCAGAAAACGGATGGGTACCAAATCAGCCAATCCTTGCTTCTGGACGATGACAGCCAGTTTCTGGCCAAGCCCGAGCTTGAGATCTATGCCGATGATGTGGCCTGTTCGCACGGGTCGACCTCGGGCGCGATTGATGAGACGGCGCTGTTCTATCTGCGGTCCCGGGGCGTCCCGGTTAAAGATGCGACCGACATGCTGACGCTGGCCTTCCTTGCTGAAGCGGTGGAAGAGATCGACGACGAAGCGCTGGCCAATGTGATCGTTTCTCGTCTCGAAAGCTGGCTGGCACGCCGCAGTTGATGCCGGTGACAACCGATATCGTAGCCACGTATCGCGGACCGGGGCGCGTTGTGCGCCGTCTGTTGGATATGGGGCCACGGGAAGACCGGGCCCTGGCATTTGTGATGGCTTTCTGCGTGATTGGTTTTATCGCGCAACTTCCCAGCCTTGCGCGCAAAGCGCATCTGGAAGGGTCGGAACTGAACATGCTGATGGGCGGCGCCTTGTTGGGCTCTGTGTTCATGCTGCCTTTGATCTTCTATGGGCTTGCGTGGCTCTCGTATCTTGCAGCGCGCGCCTTTGGTGGCAAAGGAAGCAGCTATGGCGCGCGCCTCGCATTGTTCTGGGCTCTTTTAGCCTCGGCTCCTTTGGTTTTGCTGAATGGTCTGGTCGCTGGTTTCATCGGGCCGGGTCCTGCTCAGTCGCTGATCGGGCTGTTATGGGTTGCGATTTTCCTCTGGTTCTGGTTCTCGGGATTGAGACAAACGCAAAAGGCGCCTGAATGAGCTCTGTCGCACTGATGAATCTGGTTGTTCTGACCCTGTCGAACCCCGCCGAAGCCGCGCGCCGCATGATCGCGATGCGGCTTGGCGGAGATGTCTTATGGCTGGCATTTTTTCTGGCGGTCATCCTGAATGCTCTGGTCCAGTCCGCGTCGGGTATCGTTCTGCCGATGGTCAGGCCGGATGTTCCGCAACTGACCGTGCCCGTATCGCAGACCCTATTTGTCTCTGCCGGAGCGATCCTGATCAGCGTCGTAGGTTTTCAGATCGTTGGCAGGATGATGGGCGGCACAGGATCGCTGTTTGAGGTCGCGACGTTGGTGATCTGGCTGCAGGTGCTGCAGATTGCGGGGCAGGTGGTTGTGCTGGTTGCGGCAACCATTGCACCTTTCCTGTTTCTACCGGCCAGTCTGGTGGTGCTGGGCCTTAGCCTTTACATAACACTGCATTTCCTGAACCAGGCGCACCGTTTCGACTCGTTGGGCAAGGCTTTTCTGGTGATGCTGATTTCGGGTGTTCTGGCCATCCCGTTTGTTCTTTGGTTGTCCCCCGGCGGGCCTGTATAGGGAATTCCCATCCATGTATGATGTGCAGAAAATCCGCGCTGACTTTCCGATCCTGTCCCGCGAAGTGAACGGCAAGCCATTGACTTATCTGGACAATGGCGCGTCTGCGCAAAAGCCTCAGGTCGTGATTGATGCGGTTACGCAGGCCTATGCGCACGAATACTCGAACGTCCACCGCGGCCTGCACTATCTGTCGAACCTCGCGACCGAGAAATACGAATCCGTCCGGGGTACTGTGGCCCGATTTCTGGGGGTCACGGACGAGGATGAGATCGTTCTGAACTCGGGCACGACCGAAGGTATCAATCTGGTGGCTTATGGCTGGGCCATGCCGCGACTTGAAGCCGGGGACGAAATCGTTCTGAGCGTGATGGAGCATCACGCCAATATCGTGCCCTGGCATTTCCTGCGTGAACGTCAGGGAGTGGTCCTGAAATGGGTCGATGTTGATGCGGCGGGTCATCTGGATCCACAGGCGGTGATTGATGCGATTGGTCCCAGAACCAAACTGGTCGCGGTCACGCATTGCTCGAACGTACTGGGCACGGTGGTCGATGTGAAATCGATCACCCAAGCTGCGCATGCCAAAGGCGTTCCGGTGCTGGTCGATGGTAGTCAAGGTGCCGTGCATATGCCGGTCAATGTCGAAGATATCGGCTGTGACTTCTATGCGATCACCGGGCACAAGCTATATGGCCCCTCTGGTTCGGGTGCGATCTATATCAAGTCCGAGCGCATGGCCGAGATGCGCCCGTTCATTGGTGGTGGCGACATGATCAAAGAGGTTTCAAAAGATCAGGTCATCTATAATGACCCACCCATGAAATTCGAAGCGGGCACACCCGGGATCGTGCAGACCATCGGTTTGGGCGTGGCGCTGGACTACATGATGGGCCTTGGAATGGACAGCATTGCGGCCCACGAAGCGGGCCTGCGGGATTATGCGATGCAACGTTTGACCGGTTTGAACTGGCTGCAGGTGCAGGGCACGACCGCCGACAAGGCCGCGATTTTCAGCTTCACGCTGGATGGGGCGGGGCACGCGCATGACGTCTCGACGATCTTGGACAAAAAAGGCGTTGCCGTGCGGGCGGGCCACCATTGTGCGGGGCCGCTGATGGATCACCTGGGTGTCACGGCAACGTGCCGCGCAAGCTTTGGCCTTTATAATACCACCGATGAAGTTGACACGCTGATTGACGCGCTTGAACTGGCGCATGATCTGTTTGCCTGATCGGGTCGTATTTGCAGTTGCACCCGGCCTTGAACGAGGGTAGCTAACAGCCAACGCACCTGTAGCTCAGCTGGATAGAGCGCTGCCCTCCGAAGGCAGAGGCCAGAGGTTCGAATCCTCTCAGGTGCACCATTTTGCAGAGAGGGTCTGCGAAGTCACCTAACACATTGAATGGCAATGATGTTTTCGGTGTTCGATAACCTGTTTTCCGGTGGTATCTGAGAGGCTCCGAAAGGGTCAGTTTTAGCACGGTTTTACGCAGTGAAAGATCGCCTAAATCCCATATTTTCCAAGGGTTTGATAGGAAATTCCACGCGAGTTCGAACGTCTGTTCGAAGCGTCCTTTCGGCGGTTCGATTTTTTCAATCTGTTCGCTCAGAATGAGCTTCTGGCGCTCCAAAGCTTCGATCTTTTTCTCATAAGCCGAGATGACCGGCACGCTCTTCGCTTCAACAATCCGCTCGATCAAAGCATCGCTTTGCTTTGTCACGTCAGCGAGTTCGCGCTTGATTGTTTCTTTATCTGCGATTGCGCCGTCGAGCCGAGCATTCCAGAGATCACGGAACATCTCATGCGCCACTTTGGCCAAGGACTTGCTTGGCTGGAGTGATTTCAACAACTCTTTATAGCCGTCTTCAATCTTCGCGCGCGGCACGGACTTGCGGTACGACTCGCAGCCTTTCGTGTCGCAGAGGTAATAGGCGTAGTGTTTACGAGACCCCTTTGACCAGCACGCCGTCATGGGCTTGTCGCAGTCATCGCAATTCACGAAACCCCTCATCGGGAAGTCTTCGGAGATGTCTTTCCGGAAGGGTGTCAGGTTTCGGCCAGTGCGCCGGTCTTGAACCTTTTGCCAGGTCTTTAGATCGATAAGTGCCTCATGTTGCCCCTTTCGCATGGTGATGCCCCAGTCGGTCTTCTCAATGTATCCTGCGTACAGCGGACGTGCGAGCAGTTCGCTGACACGTTGCATACGGATTTCGCCGTTCGGCAGGTCTTTTGGATAATCAGGCTGTGTTTCCAGAAACCGTTTGATCTCGGCCTGGGAAGTAAACCTGCCACCCGCATACCCTTCAAACGCTTCCTGTATGATTGACGCCACAGGCTCGTCACGCACCAGCAGATTACCATGCCCGCTTGTGCGCTTGTATTTGTAGCCTACAGGCGCTTTGAAGCACCAGTAACCGCCTGTCAGGCGCGCTGTCATGCGGTTGCGAACCTGTTCGCCGTTCTTTTCTCTCTGGTGTTGCGCGACTGATGCCAGAAGATTCTCTACAAGTATTGAATCAGAGTCTTCGCCGAATTCGATTGACGGGCTTTCAAGGCGTCCGCCCGCCAGATCAATCTCCGAGCGAAGCTTCAGATGCGCCTCCAGCCCGCGAGCCAAACGACTTAGGTCGTCAATAAGGACGATAGGTTCGAGGGCTCTGTTTTCGCGGAGCCACACCAGCATGGCGTCCATGCCGGGGCGATTCACATGAGCGCCAGTCATGTCATCAGAAAACACAGCAGCGACTTCATAACCCTTATGTCTGGCAAACTCGCGGCAGCGGGTTTCCTGAGACGTCAGACCACTCCCCTCGACCGTTTGCTTGATCGAAGAGACACGGCGGTAAATCACACAAAGTGCTGCTTCTAATCTCCTTTTACTCTTTGCCATTACAGGACTCTCTTTCTGCGCAGCCGCTTCAGTCGCGCGCTACGTCTTCAAATCTTTGCTTAAGGAACTGCTCCAATTCTAACATGGGCGGCTCGTTGCTGCACTCGGAACCCTCCGATTGTTCGAGTTGTCCACAGGGAAACTCGACCGGATGCAGTTCAAATCCCAGATCGACAAACACCATCAGGATATACCAGAGCTTTTTGAGCAGAGCTTCCTTGTCATCTTCGCTCAGATCAGGTGCATCAAGCATGGCCTGGTACTTGGCGACATCGACGCCGATACGCGAACGCTTGAAGGATTCCTTTAGTCTGTCATCAGGCATAGCCCACCTCCATTGGCCGCTCATTTTGTGCAGCGAACAAAAAAGCGGACCCCGCGCCAAAGGCACGGTCAGTCCGCTTTTCACCTAGTTTCATTATACACGTCATACGCGAACAATCCCAGAACATCATGTGCTGCACTGCAAGGCTGGGAGCGGGTTCTAGCGATATATCAACGGTATAGTACATAGCCGTGTAGTACATGGAACGGCTGTTCGTGATGGGTATCCGGGAGGAAACAGTCAGGCATCAACTTGCCACGCTTGCCGGAAAGCAGCTTCAGAGAGGTGTAACGCCCTCTGGATACTCTGGATAGGGATCGCCATCGTCAGAGAAAAACTGAGGGAATGCTCTTTCCATTAGTCTCTGTGCTAGATGAAAATGCCCTGCCTCATTGGCTAAATCGATTGCTGTTCTATCCCAATAATCTGTGATCGATAGATCAAGGTGATCTTGTTTCATTAATTCGTTGAATACTGATATATTCCCATCAGCAGCTGTAATGTGCATCGCCGTTAGCCCGGTATCCGGATCCTGCGTGTTTACTGAGTTCTTATCTTCACGAATTGCGCCACGCACTTCCTCTAGGTCTGCAAACTCTGCGCCCTTGATAATGTCATACTTCCTACCCATTAAATTCCTGTCTTCATCTATAAGTCTATATAAATAGGGCATATTTTTACACCTTTGTTCCAATTTTATCAAGATAATCTGCTAGAAATTGAAATCTCTCACTTTCCCTTTCAAGCCGAATTGCTTCATACGGTCCGATAAGTGAGCGCCGTCTTTTTCCAGCTCTCAGCGTTCGTTTTCCATCTTTGGGAATGTATATTTCCGAAGCATTGAAGACCTTCTCATCATGCCGCTGAAGAATGACGATCCGGAAGTTTCTGAATTTCAACCCGCGGGAGTGGATTACAACAAAGTCTGGTGCCGGGAGGCAGAATCCGCAATACAGATTGGTCATATTATCACCGTCTCTGCGGGCATTCTCGTGGCTTGCAATCGAAAATTCGTGCGAAACTAGGAAGGGCAATCCCTCAACTTCTCTCAGAATGAGGTATCGATCTGCTTGCTTCGGAAAAGTCGTGAAGCCGATTTTTGTCGTTCCATGATCAGTAAGTAGTGCGTAGGCATCATGGAGCTTTAGACGTGCCCTTAGCGTGGCATTATCCCACGTGCCGGGTTTGAAAACAGGAGGAATGTAAAAGTCGGAAAACGCCTCACCAATCCGTTCGATAAATTCTGTTTGATCGAGAGACTTTGCCAAATCCGGCTCTTCAGCTTTTAGGTAACTTTCCAAAAGTGCCAGCTTCTCATCACCCAGCCACCGCCCTTTCTTGATTACGTCCCGTATGTCCTCCCAATTCAGTGTGTCAACGGCATCCACATAGCTGTTCTTCGCTTCGGCGTGGCCTGCCAGTCGGGATACCAAAGTCTGATAACCGAATTCTCGTTTCGCAGAATGCCGCATCAGTATGTGGCGCAGAGTCTGATGATGGTGCGCAGAGTAACTTGATTGACCGTGTCGTCCGCGTCCGCGATTTTTCATGAGATTGCCAATTCCATCAGTATCGTATCTAGGTTCTTAGCGAGCGTTTGCTCCATGGTTCTCAAGCAAGGCACCACTTCTAGTGGCTTGCCGCATAGTAAGGGAAAATGGAGCATTGTCATGAATGTACTGATCGTTCCTGCAGACTGGCAGCTGCGTGACGAGAAATTCTACATCGAGAAAATTTGGCGGCCAGCAAGAGGTTTCAAAATTCCACGCGTGCCATGGCTCGATGCTCTAACGCTGATTTATAGCTACGATGGGCGCATCTTTCTGCAGAGTGGCCGACCGTTTCAGCTACCGGACATTGATGACGTGTTCAGCGATCCCGAGAACCGCTGGATGTCGCATTTCCTAGAGGCAGATGAATCGGGCAACCAGCCGAAGCGGTTTTGCCGTGTTCTGCCAAAGCTCCGCCTGATCGCGCTTTATTGCGAAATCAGGTCGGTTGTCGACAAAGACGCTGCTTGAGGCGCCCCTTTTGTTCCTGCGCGCATCCCGATGTCTGCGGTGTTCGGCCCTACTGAGAAGCCCTCTGATCATCACCTGGAGGACTCTTTATGCCACATCCCAAAAACCATCCCAAAGTGGACAAGAAAAGCAAGAATTCTTCCACTGAGCTTTCGCGCAAGCCCGTCGTCCTTGAACGCCTGGAGCCGCAGCGCATCCCGCAGCCGCGCCGACCATGGGACCGAAACAAGCTGATCATGGTTATCGGCGCTGGCGTTTGTGCTGCACAACTCTTCCTGCCCGCGCCGTTAAAACCATTCCATCTGGCTGGTGAAGCCGCCGCACAGTTCCACGGGGCCTTGTTCGATGAGGTGAACCGCAAGGAACTGGAACTGGCGCAGCAGCGGGCCATTGCTGAGAAAAAAGCTGATCTGCAATCTCAATATGCCACCTGGAAAGGAATGTGCTCGCTGACAGGAACGTTTGATCCACGCCTCGGTATGCAATGCCATATCGCCGCTGATAACTACTTCCAGGACGCGCTCCGCCAGATCGAGCGCAGCGAGCTGGAACACCGCGTGCACTGACCATGCAGCTTCCGCGAGGCACCGGCAATGACGACGAGGCCCCCCGTGCAACCGCGCGGTGGGCCTTTCCACATGAGATTGCAGAATATGCCTTTAGGTCAGGCGATCTTTGGCTAGGGGAGCAGCCCTGGCCAAGCGAAGAAGCCAATATTCTAGTTGAACGGCTACGCCTCAAACAGGCTGAGATTTCACTCGATACCGCGCGTGACGGAAGTGTCCGGCGCGCGGAGATCGATACACTTGAAGAGGAGATTGAAGAGCTCGTCGGAACGTCCGCTATTGAAATCGGAATTCGCGATGACCGCCATCATCTGGTTCTGGCGGGCAGCCGTGCAGGAAAGACCCGAACGCTCCTCACGCCCAATCTAAAGCGTTATCCCGGCAGTATAATTGTCACGGACCCCAAGGGTGAACTGGCCGCCACAACAGCGCACATTCGCAGTGCCTTGCCTGAAGACGGCGGGCCAGGCCAGCGCGTGATCGTCCTTGACCCATACAACACTTCCCGGCTGCCCGCAGAGTTACATGGAACGTGGAATCCACTTGATCTTGTCTCTAAAGACAACGACCTGGCCATCGATGTCGCTGCCTCCATCGCCGACGCGCTGATCGTCCGCACAAATCCTGAGAACGAACATTTTGACGATTCCGCCCGGACCTTCCTCAAAGGCCTGATCCTGTTCGTGGCTGATACCCACGATGGCCGCGCGACACGGAACCTCATCCAGGTCTATGAATACCTGATGCGCGGCGCATGCCTTGAGCTGGCTCGCGATCATAGCGGCGCCGAAGAGAAACCAACTGCCTTTTCCCATCTTCTCGCTTTGATGCAAGGCTCCGAGACATTCGACGGGGTGATGGCAGCCGCCGCCGAGACCATTCTTTCCATGGGGGACCGTGAACGCGGCTCCGTTTTATCAACCGCAAGGCGCAGCCTCGAATTCCTTGAGCGGCGTCCGATGCGGCGTCTGTTTGCTGCCTCCAGCTTTGCAATCGATGATCTGAAGACCGACCCACAGGGCGTGACGCTCTATCTCTGTCTGCCGCCGCAGCGCATGCCGGATTGCGGACGCTTCCTGCGACTAGCCATCGCCATGATGCTGGAGCGCATCTATGAGATTGAAGGACAACCGGCGACAGGCCATCCAATTTTGGCAATGCTGGAAGAGTTCCCTGTGCTTGGTCACATGAAATTGCTGGAGCAGGCTGCAGGGTATGCGGCGGGCTTCGGCCTGAAGCTCATGATTGTCTGCCAGGATCTGACGCAGCTATCCGGCAATTATCCGAGAACCTGGGAGAGTTTCGTCGGCAATGCCGGGTGCATTCAGGCCTTTGCCAATGCCGACCAGACCTCGCTGGAATATCTCTCAAAGCGTCTGGGCGAATGCGAGGTTCTTCAGACGCAAAGGAGCCTCTCTTCTGCAACAGCTCTTTCATCGAGCGACCCCGGCGCGCACGCTCAGATACAGGCCTTGATGGCGCAACGCGGAGACGCCAGCTTGTTTGCTAATCCTCTCTCCCTGCTGGCTGATCCAGCAACGGTCGGGGAGAGCACGACAACAACCGAGAACTGGAACACGCAACGCAACCGCACACCGTTACTCCTGCCGGATGAAATCCAGCGTCTCTTCGCGCGGGAGCAGGACAGTCAAATCGTGCTGATCAACGGGCAAATGCCGATGTGGTTGAACCGGTAATTTGGACAAACAAAACCGACCTGTCTTACGACAGGTCAGTTTCAGGTCTGCAATCACCTCTTGGTTGGTCTTCCGACCGCATTCAGACGGTAGATCAGCAATAGAGCGACGGCAGCAACGGCAAGCAGATCAGCAGCGATAGCGACGCTCCATGCTAGCGGAACGGCTTCCGAGTAGTGGAGCACAGCAACGGGCCTGGAAATCGGCTGAAAGTCCGGCAGGTCTACACGGCCAACCGCGAGGTCTGTCTCCAGAAGTCTATCCAGACGTGATGATGCTGCGCGCTTCTGCGACCAGTTCTGCAAAATCCTCGTTCGCGCCCTCATTGGCAGCACTACGCGCATGGTCGATGATCGCTCGAATGTTTTCCAGTTCCTGATGTAAATCGGAACTAGTTACGTTTGCTTGTATTGTCGCGCGACCGAGGGCGGCGATGGCCTGTTCTATCTCCCGCGCCAGCGTTCCGAAGCCTGGTTGCCTTGATTGTCCCTCACCGGCAACTTCCTGCGCGAGGAGCGTATTAAGCATGTCCTGTTCACGGCCAAACCCGTTGATGACAGCTTCGTGGTGCGCAGTTCGCGCAGAGATTGTATCGGTAGCGATCTCCAGTTTGCTGACCGTGAGCATCTGATGGTGCTGCACTGCCTCATTGCCGCCGATGGCACTGGCGAGGAAGGGAATGGACGTCGCACCATGTGCTGCCGTCAGCGCCAACGCGAAGCCGATAGCCATCCATGTGTGCCGAGGATTGGCAGGATCGATCCGAGCGACCATGCCGAGTGTGATGTGCCACAGACCTCCCATAATGACCGTTAGCACGGTCGCGAAAACGATTGGCACGAGCCAACTCGTAAATCCGCCTTCAGCAGCAAAAATGCTGCGCAGCCCGACCGCAACTGTGACACCAAGACCAGCGGCCATGATCATAACCAAATTTTGCAGGACACGGAGAACACTTTGCTCTTCCTTGTCCTCATACTTCTTTCTCTTTGTCATAGAAGTTCTCCTGACGATGAATTCGCCGGATAAGTTCTATTGTTCGGCATGTTCCGGAACGGGCTTGAGCCCGGCGCGTTGCAGGGCGAACGCAGGAATCGCGACTAAGATCTGAAAACTAATTCAAGCAGGCTTGCGCTGTTCGTGTTTGCATTGCTCTGTCTAGGTATCGCGCCTGACTCCTGCGTGGCGGTTTTCTCATATCGCCCGATCCTGAGCGAACGCGCAGCCTGCACAAGCCCCGGCCCGCACCACTCCCGCTGCGCGGGACCGTGTTGGGGCTGTGCGCAGTCTGCTTTTCTTCCGCTCATCTGTCTCGGTCGAAGAAAACCTCAACACACAGGAGACTGACATGACAGACCTATCATTATTCCCATACGAGACACCAAACGCCGTGCTCAACTTCACTGAAGTGCATTTGCTGCAGTGGCACGATGTCAGCGTCCGGATCGTCTGGAACCCGTTCCACTATGCCGACCGAAACAGCACCTTAAGCATTGGCCACCTTCTGGTGACCAGCGAGGACAGCCAGCCTTTGCCGATCACAGAGACCGGCTACTGCTCACGCTTCCTCGCACGGGATCATGTTGCCAGGTTTGACGGTGCGGTCGAGTTTGTCACCGCTTGGCTCGACGATGCAGCCGCCGAGTCCGAGTGGCAGGATTATCTCACAGCCCGCCGCCAGCTGAACTTGTTGTAAACCACTTGCTGGAAATCGCTTTTTTCGTGCAGTTTAGAATATTGTTAGGTTTTTTGTCGCGCCACCAATTTACTAGAAATTGTATCTAGCAGGGTAAGATGTGTAGATGTGACACACAATGTAGTATCGTTTGCTGGCGGATAGCTATGAAATCAATTAAGAACAACATAATTCTCGTTGGGTCAGGTACCGCCTTTCTGGGCTCCATTGCTTGGGGTTACAAGGAAGGCGGTTACGAGCCATGGATTGTCATGGTTCTGAGCGTTGTGGGCATCGCTAGCAACTGGGACTTGCTTCAGTTGCCCGGAAAGAAAAAGCGGCACCTTAGTCCCGAACGAAGGATAGAGCTACGGGATAAGTGGCGACCAATTTTTGAGGACTACTTCCTTGAATCTGCGCGCGAAGGTTATCGCGGCGATGCGATTGTGCATGATGTTGATCGGATCGACTCATACCCAAACGGACCGGAAGACAAAGGAATATCTGCATGGTTTAGAGTTGGGCTAATGGGGACCTATAATGACGGAATTCTTCTGGGCCTACGTTGGACGTACGTCCACCGGAAGGGCGACCAATGGATCGAAGATCAAATGGAAGAGCCCGACGAATGCCTCAAGGTAACGCTCCTTGGGGAAGTACCTTTTGAAGCAATTGAGTCTGTGAATTTTGAGGGCGATAAATACTACAACAAACGTAAGCGGTGTCCTCCCCCCACCTTCCTGAAGTCTGCCTGATCTGCGATTCCGCTGCGGAGTGTAGATTTTGGCTGGAGGTATTTATGGGAGTCCATCGGGAGCTACGATTGGAGTCCGTTGCGGGCCATGAGGTTTTGATCGGTCGAGATGGCAAGCGGCGCTGGCCGGAAGAGCTCAAGGGGCAGCTTGTTGCGGAAACGCTGGTTCCAGGGGTGACCGTAAACGAGGTCGCCCGACGCGCTGGCATGCGTCCAAACCATTTGTCTGAATGGCGTCGCCTGGCCCGAGAAGGTAAATTGGTGGTGCCGGATTTGGCTGGAGCGGAATTTGCGCCGGTCGTGATTGAGCCCGAGGCTCCGGCGGCACCATCAGAACCCGGTGACAGGATTGAGATTGCCCATGGGGATGTTACCGTTCGGCTGGATGCTGGGACATCGCCTGAGCGGATCGCCAGTATTGCCCG
>NZ_JBQFOQ010000019.1:0-42772 GCF_056533645.1 Ruegeria sp. G10
CCACAAAAAAGTGTCGCGGGATGGAGCAGCCCGGTAGCTCGTCAGGCTCATAACCTGAAGGTCGCAGGTTCAAATCCTGCTCCCGCAACCAATATCCAAACAGCCCGTTCAATCTACAAAAAGCCCACCAGACTGCGTGCTTAACGTCCTCACCGCGGCAGCCTCATAACCTGAAGGTCGTAGGTTCAAAGACAAACTGCCTAACAATCACGGCCCAGAAAATGCAACTCAAGCCGCCCTAGGGTGGATTTGTTTATTCCAGGTCAGCTTCGGAAATTCTTATCGATGACCCGAAAACTCTAACTCTGGAATTGCAACCTGATAGCAGCAAATTTGCGGGGTGGCTGCAACCGATAACTTTAATTTTGGATGCGCGTGTTAGTGTATCGCTGGTTTAGTTTTTCAATTTTCGACGCTTCGAGAAGAGATTCCTCAGAGTAGCCGAGTTTTGTTCCAAGCTCGATGACAGCATCTACCAAGCGGGGTTCCGGCTTTTGGATTTGCTGCGGCAATTTCCATTGAAGTTTGTCTTCAGGGGTGGCTTGGAGGTTATATTCCGCTTGCCCAACCAGATCGTTCAATAGCAGCGGCAGCTTGGGTTCGCTTCCTCGATACAAGTCTTCAAATCTGTAGAGCCCGACAAAACCCGATCTGTCGTGTTGTTCGGACATGAATTGATTCAATTCAAGCCAATGAAAAAGGTTGCGCTCAAAAGGTGAGAAGTTTTCGCCGATGGCCGCGATTTCGGTAAAATGCACCCTTGGATCATTTGTGTGCACCATCGCAATGCGTTGAAAGCGACCGCCGCGTTTGACCTGTGGCACAAACAGGCCATGCGTCGTAAGCGATGCGGCGACTTTGAAAGGGTTCCTGACCAGGTGGGCAAATCTCAATTGACTTGGGAAACGGTCCGCCAAATAGGGCAGCCATGCGTATGATGGCCAACCTACATCGAGATATGTTTTTCCAGCAGCCACAGCGTTTTCTATGTCGATCAGTTTTCGCTGGATCGGAACGTGTGCGCCCAGAACCCGGTGGAATTTTCTAGGTTGTCTGAAAACTCTTCGGGAAAAGTAATTCGGACCCAAGCCTTCGTGATCAATAACAGCATTGGGATGAGCGCGCTGTGCAATGGCAGCGATGTTTTGCGTGGATGTTCGTCCAGTTGATAGAATAAATCCAACTGTAGTCATTCAACTGGCTCCTGACCTTGACTTCTTTTCTTGACTGTTTTCCGGCCCAAACCATGCCGCAAGCGTTGTCTGAAGGCAGGCGTAACTGAATTCCGGTGAGCGCCGTTCGCCAGCCTCTGCCGTATGTAAGAGATTTTCTGAGCGTACCATATATCAGCCTGACGAATTGAGCGGGTATTGGTTCAGAAACGGCCTAGCGTCTGACACCAACCGGCAGGAGAGAGAAGTAGTGTTCACAATCTGCCGCATTGATTTCTCCCCTGTCCTTAAGCTCCTCCAAGCATAGACATGCAAGGTCAAAAGCCCCCATTACACTATCGGCCAAGACGCAGAGCTTAGACAGTTGCTCGTCTGAATACGTGTGAAGGGATCGTGGGTCTCTCACAAAGAACGCGTCCCCGTCCACGACCTGGGAAAAGGCGCGCCGACGAAACTTTTTTCTAAGAGCACGCTTGCCAAGGACCCTCTTGAGGAAATCAAAACTATGAAAAAACAACTTCTGTTCGCGAAGTTCTTTTTCCAGATCGCCAAATCCGGGTTCATTCTCATACAGAGGAAAGAACCGAACTTCGGTTTGCACAACCAAGGCTTGCGAGAGCTTATCGCGCCCATTTCGAATAACATCGAACTCTCCACCTTGAATGTCGATCTTCAGAAAATCGACAGGTCGTACGAAATCAAGATCGTCCAAGCGCTGGGTTTCAACCGCCTCTGTCCTTGTTACTTTCATATCCTTTCGAAAGCCCAGGTATTCGCCACTTGAATCGTCTGGTGGATACACGGATGAAAAGCCCGAATGTTGCGTCAAATGCAGGTTCGCCTCGCCACCTTTGCCAATCGCGAGACAATGATACTGCTCATTGATACCTTTCGATTTCATAAGCTCTTCGAAGGCGGCTTCATTAGGTTCGAAACCAACAAGGTTCGCCTGACCGGCCTCCAGCAAATGCGCGTAATTTGCGTCCCCCTCTATCGGGTTCGCGCCGACATCGACGATTTCAACCGGATTAAAGGACTTCAGCAGATTGATCAAACAACTCAGTCGTTCGGTTTTTTCATGCTGGTTTATCACCTTTTTACTTGGAGCCCCCTGGGACCGCTCGCGCGCTCTGACCAATGCTCGACCAACGTGATCTGGAGCTTCGCGCATGACGCGTCTGAGCCTATGTGGCGAGTATCTCTTTTCCCCGCTCGAGAACCGGCGAATTACTGTGGCCACAGTCGTCACCGGGTGATAAACGCGTTCACTGTCCTGAAGGTCCCGCACCGCCTCATACAAGTGCGGAGGATTGGTTGCAAAGCACCCCTTTTCGAAAACCCGTTCAAAATCATATAGGTTCGTGCACGTCACGCCCTTTGAATGTGCGACGCTTGCCAATATCGCTTCATCATTCACCCGTAACGGTGTGTGGTGGTTTTGAACCCGGTGTCTCAGCTTAAACAGATCTTCGATCAAGTCTTTCTGGACCCGAGTAAAGGAAAAAATACACCCGAAGTTCGGACTTTCACCCAGCAAAGCCAGGTCTTTTGAGAACCGAGGCGGCTTTTCGAACCGCCGAAGATCAGCGGCCAATGCTGCACTTTCATTTCCTTGTAGCACGGCCTTGACCGCCTGAATTTCTTTGGCGCCAAGGTAAACGTCCGCCTCAATCAAACAAAAGAAATCAAAGCCATCAATTTTTTCTGCCGCCGCATAGTAGCAATAGTCGCCACAGAGCCACCCCCAATCTCTTGGGTGCCGGTCGAACTTCCAATTGCTGGTCACTTTAGGGGAAAGTGAAATCTTGGGTGTATCCGGGATATCGACATGGCCAGCGCCTTCGTCGCAAACGACGAAGACGTTGTTGGACATATGCCTCTTGAGATTGCGCACCAATTCCTCAACTTGCCAGTTGTATTTGTGGGTGCGAACAAGGAAAGCTGTACGGTCGGTGGTCATGGAAAATCTATGCAGTCAAACAGACTGCGTCGCAACTTGATATTGTCGATAGTCGGATAGGCGTGTTCTGCCGACAAAACACGGTCCAAATCGGTCAATTTTAAGGTAGGTCGCCCAGCAACAATTCTTTGGGAATTTAAACGGGCGAAAGCCAAGGAAGCATCGCCAACGGTCAAATTTAGCAGGAAATCATGGTGCTGCTGGAGAGAATTGAACTCTCGACCTCTCCCTTACCAAGGGAGTGCTCTACCTCTGAGCTACAGCAGCGCCGTGGCGGGTGATTAGACTCAAACGAAACGCGGCGCAAGGGTGTCTGGACGGTTTTTTTCCACTCCTGTAGAGAAAGGCAATGGCAGATAAAAATTCACCTAAAAAGAACGGCAAATCCGGGGATGCGCGCGAAGAGAGGCTGAAGGCGGCGCTCAAGGCGAATATGGCGCGGCGCAAGGCGCAGGCCAAGGCACGCGCGGCATCTGGAGGCAAGGCCGGTAAGGACGAGGGATAAGAGCAAATGGATTCAATTCTGGTGACGGGCAACGGCCCATTGAACGGGCAAATCCCCATAGCAGGGGCAAAGAATGCATGCCTGACACTGATGCCAGCGACATTGCTCAGTGAAGAGCCGCTGACCCTGACCAATGCGCCCCGGCTGAGCGATATCAAGACCATGACTGAGTTGCTGCAATCGCTTGGGGCCGAGGTCTCGGCCCTGCAGGACGGGCAGGTGATCGCCATGTCCAGCCATGACCTGACCAGCCATGTCGCCGACTACGATATCGTGCGCAAGATGCGCGCCTCGAACCTTGTGCTGGGCCCGTTGCTGGCGCGGTTCGGGCAGGCGGTCGTCTCGCTGCCCGGTGGCTGCGCCATTGGCGCGCGGCCCATGGACCTGCATGTCGAAGGGCTGGAAGCGCTCGGGGCCGAGATCGAGCTGAAAGACGGCTACCTGCACGCCAACGCCCCCGACGGGCTGAAAGGTGCGGTGCATGAGATGCGTTTTGCATCCGTGGGCGCGACTGAGAACATCGTCATGGCCGCCACGCTGGCCAAGGGCACCACGGTGTTGAAAAACGCCGCGCGCGAGCCCGAGATTGTCGATCTGGTCGAATGCCTACGCAAGATGGGTGCGCAGATCTCGGGCGAAGGAACCTCGACCATCGAAATTCAGGGCGTTGACCGCCTGCATGGCGCAACTCATCAGGTCGTGACCGACCGGATCGAGCTGGGCACCTATATGCTGGCCCCGGCCATCTGCGGTGGCGAGGTCGAACTGCTGGGCGGCCGGATGCGGCTGGTCGAAAGCTTTGCCGCCAAGCTGGATGCGGCGGGGATCAATGTCGCCGAGACCGAGAAGGGCTTGAAAGTCGCTCGTAAGAATGGGCGGGTTCGGGCCGTGGATGTTGTCACCGAGCCGTTCCCCGGTTTCCCGACCGACCTGCAGGCGCAGATGATGGCGCTGATGTGCACTGCCGAAGGTGTGTCCGTTCTTGAAGAGCGTATTTTCGAGAATCGCTTTATGCATGCGCCAGAGCTTGTGCGCATGGGTGCGAATATTGAGGTGCATGGAGGTACGGCGACCGTCACCGGGGTTGAGCGCCTCAAAGGCGCGCCGGTGATGGCAACGGACCTGCGGGCCTCGGTCTCGTTGATCCTGGCGGGACTGGCGGCGGAAGGTGAAACAACGGTCAGCCGGGTCTATCATCTGGATCGCGGATATGAGCATGTGGTGCGCAAGCTGGAAGGCGTGGGCGCAAAGATTGAACGGATTAAGGGCCAATGACAGACGCGAGTTTCAAAGATGGCCGCGAGGCACCGCTGAACCTTGGGGCCGAGGATACCGATGACCTGCAGGTTATCGCGACGCTGACGCAGGACGCGATCTTCCCGGTGACCGAGATGACATGGCAACCGGCCCAGCGCCGCTTTGCCCTGCTGCTGAACCGGTTCCGGTGGGAGGACCGCGACGCCGCCACCAAACGTGGTCGCGCGTTCGAGCGGGTGCAGGCGGTGCTGATGTTCGGCTCGGTCCTGTCGGTGGCCAGCCAGGGCATCGACCGCAGCGACAAGGACATGATCCTGTCGCTGTTGTCGGTCGATTTCGAACCGGCCGAGGATGGCGCGGGCCAGATCCTGCTGACACTGGCCGGCGACGGCGCGATCCGTCTGACGGTCGAGGCGGTGGATGCCACGCTCAAGGACGTCACCCGCCCCTATATCGCCCCCTCGGGCCACGCCCCCCATCACCCCGAGTGACCAACAAACGCGGCATTGCGCAGGCCTTTCCCAACCCCCCGCAGGGTACTGAAATACGGCGGGCGACCGTGTTTGATGTTTTTGGCATCAGCCGCGTCCTGACCCGTTCGATCCGCGATCTGTGTCAGGCCGATCATCTGGATGATCCCGAAAAGCTTGACCAGTGGACCGCCAACAAGGACCCTGCCAGCATCCGCAGCTGGATCGACGGCGGAGCGGAGCTGTGGGTGGTAACCCGGGCTAACGAGGTCGCAGCGGTCGGCGGATTGCGCACTGGCGGAGAGGTCACACTACTTTATGTCGATCCCGATCACACCGGGCGCGGGCTTGGCGCTGCGCTGCTGGCCCGTATAGAAGATGCCTTGCGCGCACAGGGCTGCAGGCAGGCGCATCTGCACGCCACAAAAACCGCGCATGACTTCTATCTTGCGCAGGGGTGGCATGATCACGGCGACCCCGCAGACTGGCATGGCATCCCCCAATTCCCGATGCGCAAATCGCTGCACCCCTCGGGCTGAGGGTTGAGGACACCCCGCGCGGGCGATAAGACCCGGTGAAACGCCTTTCGGAGTACCGCCATGCCCGTTTTCCTCGACACCACCGCGCCCGATTTCGAGACCGCGTTTCAGGCGCTGTTGACCGCCAAGCGTGAGGACAGCCCCGATGTTGATGCGGTTGTGGCGCAGATCATCGACGACGTGCGGGCGCGCGGCGACATGGCTGTGATCGAACTGACCTCTAAATTCGACCGGCTGGAGCTGACGCCCGAAACCATGGCCTTCAGCGTCGATGAGATCGCTGAGGCCGTCGCGCAGGTCACGCCCGAGGATCGTGCCGCGCTTGAACTGGCCGCCGACCGCATCCGCGCCTATCACGCGCGCCAGATGCCCGAAGATCAGGAATGGACCGATGCGGCGGGCGCAACGCTCGGCTGGCGTTGGTCGGCGGTTTCGGCGGCGGGCTTGTATGTGCCGGGCGGGCTGGCCTCCTACCCGTCCTCTGTGCTGATGAACGCGATCCCGGCCAAGGTGGCGGGGGTTGAGCGGCTGGCCATCGTCGTGCCGACGCCGGACGGGCAAGTGAACCCTCTGGTCCTGCTGGCCGCGCAACTGGCGGGCGTGGATGAGGTCTATCGCATCGGCGGCGCGCAGGCGATTGCCGCGCTGGCTTATGGCACCGACACGATCGCGCCGGTCGACAAGATCACCGGGCCCGGCAATGCCTTTGTCGCCGCCGCCAAACGCCGCGTGTTCGGCAAGGTGGGCATCGACATGATCGCGGGCCCGTCCGAGATTCTGGTGATTGCCGACAAGGACAACGACCCCGACTGGATCGCTTTGGACCTGCTCAGCCAGGCCGAACATGACGAAAGCGCGCAATCCATTCTGATCACCGACGATGCCGGTTTTGGTCAGGCCGTCGCGCAGGCGGTTGAAAAGCGCCTCGAAACCCTGCAACGCCGCGCCATCGCGGGGGCAAGCTGGCGCGATTTCGGCGCGGTGATCACCGTGCGCGATCTGGATGAGGCCGCAGCGCTGTCCAACCGTATCGCCCCCGAACACCTTGAGCTGTGCGTAGCCGACCCGGTGGCGCTCAGCAAGAAAACCATCCACGCCGGTGCCATATTCCTTGGCCAATACACGCCCGAAGCCATCGGCGATTATGTCGGCGGGCCCAACCACGTGCTGCCCACGGCCCGCTCGGCACGGTTTTCCTCAGGCCTCAGCGTGATGGATTTCCTCAAACGCACCACGCTCAGCCAGATGACGCCAGAGGCGCTGCGCGCGGTCGGTCCTGCGGCTGAAACGCTGGCCCGATCCGAAAGCCTTGAGGCGCATGGCCTCTCTGTGACCGCGCGCCTGAACCGCTTGAATGGCTGAGTGCGCAATGACCCTGCGCCCGCGCGCTTCTGTGCGTTGCCCATTGAAATCCATTGCTATAGGTCTGTGCTGACGTAAGGATTGTGACCGTAAAGATGACCCGTATCTCGCATATCGAACTGGACGACCGAAACCTGCCCCCGCCGACCCCCGAGATCGAGCAGGAGCGCAAGGTTGCCATCTATGATCTGCTCGAACAGAATTCATTCACTCTGCCTGCCCGCGACGATCGTACGACCCCGGAGGGGCCGTATCATGTACAGCTGTCGATCCGCGACAAACGGCTGGTTTTTGACATCGAAACCGAAGCCAGCGAGAAGGCTGCCGAGTTTCACCTGTCGCTAGGTCCGTTCCGGCAGGTGGTCAAGGACTACTTCCAGATCTGTGAGAGCTATTTCAACGCGGTGAAGAACCTGCCCCCCAGCCAGATCGAAACAATCGACATGGCCCGGCGCGGCATCCACAACGAAGGCAGTCGCGTTTTGCAGGAACGGCTGGAAGGCAAGGCCGAGGTTGATACAGACACTGCCCGTCGCCTGTTCACGCTGATCTGCGTGCTGCATTTCGGAGGCTAACGGGTGACGCCTCTGCCGCAGTCGATCCTGTTCTGCTGTGACCATAACTCGGTCCGTTCGCCGATGGCCGAAGGCATCATGAAGAAATTCTACGGCACCGGCACCTATGTTCAGTCTGCCGGGGTGTACAGCGATCTGGAGATCGACGGCTTTTGCATTGCCGTTTGTCATGAGATTGACGTTGAACTATCGCGCCATCGCAGCCGCTCGTTCGATGAAATGGAAGAATGGGGCGACGACCTCAGTTCGTTTGACCTTATCGTTGCGCTTTCGCCTGCAAGCCAGCGCCGGGCGCTGGAACTGACCCGGATTTTTCACCTCGATGTCGATTATTGGCCAATTATGGACCCTACCGGATTAGGCGAGAGCCGCGAAGACAAGCTACGTCACTACCGACAGACCCGCGACCAGATCATCTCGCATCTGAAAGACCGCTGGGGCGAACCGACGGAGTGACCATGAACCCGACTGTAAGAACCTATTTCGATGCTTTTAATGCCGGTGATGTGGACGGCATGCTGAACTGCCTGTCCGATGACGTGGCCCATCACGTCAACGAAGGCCAGATCCGCGTCGGTAAAGAGAAATTTGCCGCGTTCTGTGCCCATATGAACCGCTGCTATCGCGAAAACCTGACCGACATCGTGATCTTCGAGGCCGAAAGCGGCACCCGCGCAGCGGCAGAATTCATCGTCAACGGCACTTATCTGGAAACCGACGAAGGCCTGCCCGAGGCACATGGCCAGACCTACCGTCTGCCCGCCGGATCTTTCTTTGACCTGAAGGATGACAAGATCACCCGCGTGACCACCTTTTACAACCTTGCCGACTGGACCAAACAGGTCTCGAATGGGTGAGATTTCAGATGTCCGTCCGCTGACAGGCGCTGCGCTCGAAGCGGCGCTGGATGATGTGGCCCGTCTCAGGATCGAAGTATTCAGGGTCTGGCCGTATCTCTATGATGGTGATCTGGCTTACGAACGGGACTATCTGCAATCCTATCGCGACAGCGATAGGGCCATTGTGGTTGGGGCCTTTGACGGCGATACGCTGGTCGGCGCCTCGACCGGCGCACCCCTGACCGATCATGCGGATGATTTCGCGGCAGCGTTCGAGGGGTCGGGGCTGGATCTTGGCCAGATCTTCTACTGCGCCGAATCCGTCCTGCTGCCCGCGTATCGTGGCCATGGCGTTGGCCACAGGTTCTTTGACCTGCGCGAGGCGCATGCGCGCGCGCTCGGGTTCTCAAAATGTGCCTTCTGCAGCGTACAGCGCCCCACCGACCACCCGAACCGCTCGACGCAGTACCGCCCACTGGATGCGTTCTGGCGGGCGCGTGGTTATGCCCCTCTGGAGGGTGTCGTGGCGCAGTTTTCCTGGAAAGATGTCGGGGAAGACGTTGAAAGCCCGAAGCCGCTGCAATTCTGGATCAGGGATCTGTAGCGCAACACCCGCATCTTCGGGCCGCGTAAATTCTGAAAGCTTCCGCCCCGGTTTGTCTAAGGAAATCGTGTCCCGCTGGCGATGATGTGCTAAGCCTGCAGCTATCGTGAACCACAAAGGCTATGTCCATGTGTGGCAAGTTTGCAGCCGGTCACCTGACACAACGCCAGATGCTGGCGATCATGGAGCATTTTCTTTTTGGCAAGGTTTCACCGCATCTTCCTGATCCGTTACCTGCTGGCGGCTATAACATCTCGCCCACCAATCGGGTGGGCATGGTTCGCTGGGATGGGGACAATGCAAAGCTAACGACTGCTCGCTGGCAGATCAAAGACCCGCGTAGCAAAAAACCGATGATCAATTCCAAGATAGAAAACACGGGGTTCTGGCAGGATTACTGGGATCGGGGCCGCTGTCTCATCCCGGCGATCGGGTACTATGAATGGCCCAAGGATCAGGGTCATGACTGCCCGGTCTACATTTCAGTTAAACGAAACGCGCCGGTGATGTTTTTCGCTGGATTTTACCGAACGGATGGCGGCAGTCACAGTTGCACGATCCTGACCCGCGAACCCAGTCCCCAGATTGCACATATCCACAATCGGATGCCGGTGATCCTGACTCCGGACGAGATCGAAAACTGGCTGTCGGGCGTCACCACAGCGCAAGATGCGCAACAGACTCTGGGCACGAAGTACGAAGGCCGGTTTGAATATCACACGGTGAAGCCGATCAAATCAGGGGCCGACGGTGAAGAGTTGATCGAAGCCTACACGCCGCCTGTTCAAACTGGTTTCGATTTCTGATCCGGCCTATGCCGTCCCGCTCACGAATGTGACGCGATCAGGCTATACATCTTACCGCCGCACGCCTAAACCTCGCGCGAAACCGAAGTCAGAGGACTCCGCCCATGAAAGTCGCAACTGCTGCATATGACCTCGATTGGCTCGATAGCTGGGCGCAGTATGAGGACAAACTGGACCGTTGGGTTTCTCAGGCCGTTCGTGCCGGAGCCGACTTGCTGGTCTTTCCCGAATACGGTGCGATGGAGCTTTCGACGCTGGACGGTCCTGAAACCGCCGCGGATCTTGAGCGCTCGATCCGTGCGGTGTCTGACCGCATGGAGGAGGTACAAGCCCTGCATCAGCGTCTCGCGACCGGGTACAAAACCTATATCCTGGGGGCGTCCGCCCCTGTGATCGACGGACCGGGCCGTCCCGTGAACCGGGCTGCGTTCTACGCGCCGCATGGCGGCGTTGATCATCAGGATAAACAGATCATGACCCGCTTTGAGCGTGAGGCTTGGGATATTGCGCCGGGGGGGCCGCTGAAACTGTTCGACACGGCCTTGGGCAGGATCGGCGTGCTGATCTGCTATGACAGCGAATTCCCTTTGTTGGGTCGCGCCTTGCAGGAGGCCGATCTGATCCTTGTCCCGTCCTGCACCGAGGCGCTGTCGGGGTACTGGCGTGTGCGCATCGGTGCCATGGCCCGAGCGTTGGAAAATCAATGTGTGACCGTTATGGCGTCGTTGGTTGGCAACAATGACTGGTCCGAGGCGGTGGACACGAATACGGGCGCGGGTGGTGTGTTTGGACCGCCTGACAAAGGCTTCCCGCAAACCGGGGTTTTGGCCGAAGGGGTCCTGAACCAGCCCGGCTGGACCTATGCCGACGTTGATCTGGATGCAATCGCTGCCGTTCGCGCCGACGGCCATGTTCTCAACCGCAGTCATTGGGCCGAGCAAGAGCCGCGAGTCCGTTCAGTCACAATATCACCCCTTTAGGTGATTCCGCCCTTGAAATAAGGGACAAATAGGCTCATTTAACGGCATCCTCGCAGATTCTGCGAGTGCAACGTAGTGATGGAGACAACATGGCCAAGGAAGATACGCTCGAATTTCCCGGTGTCGTGAAGGAACTCCTGCCTAATGCGACGTTTCGGGTCGAGCTGGAAAACGGCCATGAGATCATCGCACATACGGCAGGCAAGATGCGCAAGAACCGCATCCGTGTTCTGGCTGGCGACAAGGTGCAGGTCGAAATGACCCCCTATGATCTGACCAAGGGTCGGATCAACTACCGTTTCAAGTAACGCCCCACCCCATGGCGTTTATCCTCGGATCGGGCAGCCCAAGGCGGCTGGACCTGCTGGCGCAGCTTGGCATTAAACCCGATGCGATCCGCGCCCCGGATATTGACGAAACACCCCTTAAAGGTGAATTGCCCGTCCCGTATTGCCGACGGATCACGCGGGCAAAGGTTCAGGCGGTGACGGCGGACGACGATGATATCACGCTCTGCGCCGATACCACCGTCGCGCTGGGACGTCGAATTCTGGGCAAGCCCGCAGATGCTGCCGAGGCTGCCACATTCCTCTATGCCTTGTCGGGCCGCCGCCATCGCGTGATCACCTCGGTCGCGCTCAGACGCGGTGAGAGGATCCTGCAGCGCGATGTCGTTTCGCAGGTCAAGGTCAAGCGCCTGTCGGATGTCGAGATCAACGCCTATCTTGCCACCGGCGACTGGCAGGGCAAGGCGGGTGCCTACGCCATTCAGGGCCCTGCCGGGGCCTTCATCCCGTGGATTTCCGGTTCATTCACCGGTATCGTCGGCCTGCCCTTGTCCGAAACAGCCGCATTGCTACAGGCCATTGGTTATCCCTTGTACCGCGAGGCATCATGAAGGGTCGCACTATCATTCTGGACCATATCAACGACCGCGAAGCTGCGGCGTTGATGGTTGATGGCATCCTCGAGGATTTCCTGATTTCGGCAGATGCGCCCGTACCCGGTACAATATATCGGGCCCGTGCCGATCGCCCGGTCAAAGGCCAGGGCGGTATGTTTCTGTCGACCCCGGATGGCCCTGCCTTTCTGAGGCAGGTCAAAGGTTTGGCCCCGGGCGCGACGCTTCTGGTCCAGGTGACAGGCTACGCTGAACCCGGCAAGGCCATCCCTGTCACCAACCGCATTCTGTTCAAAAGCCGCTATGCGATCATCACGCCAGACGCGCCCGGCCTCAATATTTCGCGCCGAATCCGCGACGAAGAGGCGCGCGACCGCCTGCTCGAAGTTGCACATGAGCAGATGGGTGACAGCGCGCCCGGCCTGATCCTGCGGTCGTGTTGCCGGGAAGCGGATGTAGAAGATATTGCCGAAGATATCTCGGCAATGCTGGCACTGGCCGATCAGGTTCTGAACGATCCGGGAACCGAGCCTGAAACGCTCAGCCAGGGCGATGGGCCGCATATCCTGGCTTGGCGCGACTGGACTGATCCGGCCGAAGTCATCACTTCCCCCGGCGGCTTCGAAGATCACGGCGTTCTGGATGCGCTTGATACAGCCCTTGGCGTATCAGAGCCTCTGGCTGGCGGGGGGCATATATTTATTCAACCCACGCGCGCTTTGGTTGCCGTGGACGTGAACACTGGTGCGGACACTTCTCTGGCGGCCGGAACCAGGGCCAACTTCGCCTGCGCCAAAACCCTGCCGCGGGCTCTGCGCGTGCGGGGGCTGGGTGGTCAGATCACCTTGGATCTTGCCCCGATGCCCAAGAAAGACCGCCGCGGTTTCGAGGCCGCCCTGCGCGCCGCTTTCAAATCCGATCCGGACGAGACCATTCTGGCGGGTTGGACCCCGCTGGGTCATTTCGAATTGCAGCGAAAGCGAGCGCGATTGCCGCTGGCGGAGGTGATGAAATGAGCTGCCCGATCTGCGGCGAAGACACGATCCATGCGTTCCGTCCCTTCTGTTCGAAACGCTGCGCGGATATTGATCTAGCCAAATGGCTGAACGGCTCGTACGCGGTCCCATCTCAGCGTGAAGAGGACGCGGAAGCGGAGGTTTCTCAAGAGGAAACAGGGCCTGCGCTGCGACATTGAAAAAATGTCAAAAAGCCTCTGGACACTGCCTGTGGCAAGTCATAGAACGCCTCCACCCAACGGCGCGTGCCGTTCCCATGCCCGGGTAGCTCAGGGGTAGAGCAGTGGATTGAAAATCCTCGTGTCGGTGGTTCGATTCCGCCCCCGGGCACCATTTTTCAACAATACCCACCCTGTCTCAGCATCGGCCTTAGCGGTGAAAATGCGCCTTTCAGGTCGAAAGAGGAAGCCGGCTATCATGTGGTCGGGCGGTAAAATCGTCTAAATCCATCTTGCGCGCGCGAAGGTTTGCGTGCTCGATAACCGCGCTGCGGAAAAAGGTGTGGGCGTTCTGCATGGGCGAGGCGCGCGCGAGACAAGGTGACAGGATGTCAAAGGCCGAGTTATCAGGGACGCGCCTGCTGCTGCTGGTGACGCCGAGTTTCAATATCTCTGCCACAATGGGCTTTGTGGATCCCTTCCGGGCGGCGAATTACCTCGACGGCAGAACCTATTTTACATGGGAATTCGTTACCGAGACCGGTGGCTATTGCATTTCAAGCAACGGGGCTGGGACGGACACGATTGCGCTGAACAACTTTGATGCGCTGCCTGGCGATGTCCTGATTGTGTCGTCCAGCTGGACCCCTGAACGGCATCTGACCTCAAGAATTGCGACGGCCTTGCAGCAATGGGCGCGTCAGGGTGCGATCCTGGGCGCGCTGGATACTGGGGCGTTCATCTTGGCGCAGGCCGGGTTGTTGAATGGGCGGCGCGCGACTGTGCATTACGAACATATCGATGCATTTCAGGAACTCTACCCCAGTGTGGAAGTGACCGAGAACCTCTATGTGATTGATGGCAACCGGGCCACGTGCTGCGGTGGGGGCGCTTCGGTCGATTTTGCCCTGCAGTTGCTGAAAGGCATGCGCGGCAATGCACTGGCGAATGCCGCTGCGCGCTACATCTTTCACGACCGGTTTCGGGGGCCATCCGCGTTGCAGCAGCCCGAAGGGCTTGAGCCCTTGGGCGCTGCTGTCCCTGCAAAGCTAAAAGCGGCGATCCAGATTATGGAAGCGTATCTGGAAGATCCTCTGCCGATACCGGAGATTTGCAGGCAGGCGAATATCTCGCATCGGCAGCTTGACCGGTTGTTTGCTGCTCATATCCGAAAAACCCCGGCGCTGTATTACCGCGACATCCGACTGGACCGGGCGCGCGGATTGGTGACCCAGACAGACCTCCCGATTGCCGAGGTCGCGCTTGCATCGGGCTTTACCAGTCAGGTGCATTTCAGCCGGGCCTACAAAGAGCGGTTCGGCTTGCCACCCCGGCAGGACCGTGTCGCGGGTCGCGTGCCATTCGAATACAGAGCGTGGCCCATGCACCGTAAGCCGAGTTGAGCAGCGCCCGCGAATGGCGATAAAAATCATGAATATGGCGAAAAAAGTTTAGAAGCGGTATTGGATTCAGACAATCATATGCGACGAAAACCAAGCCAAGGGCTCTGAGCGGCCCCAATTGTGGAGACGTACATGAGCGAGCTGCCGTCCAGAGAACAGTTCCAACATATTTCCGATGGGTATAGCTCTGATCCATCTAACACTCAGTCGTTGAAGGCCGAAGCATATGTCGATCCGGTCTGGTATCAGGCAGACCTGAGAGAGATCCTTGCCAAAACCTGGCAATGGGTCTGCCATGTCGAAAAGCTGCGCGCGCCGGGATCGTATGTAGCGGTCGAGATTGCAGGCCACCCCATCGCGGTGGTCCGCGATCGCGAGGGCGTTCTGCGCGCGTTTTACAACGTCTGCAAACACCGCGCCCATCACCTGCTGACCGGCGAGGGTGAAACGACCCGTATCATGTGCCCCTATCACGCCTGGGTGTATAAGCTGGATGGCCAGTTGGTTCGCGCACCCGAGACGGAGAACCTCAGCAATTTCAGCACTCAGGATATCTGTCTGGATCAGGTTCAGGTCGAGGAATTCGCGGGCTTCATCTACGTCAATCTGGATCCCGACGCGCGTCCGCTGCGTGAGGTCTCGGGTGATCTTGAGACCGAGATTCGCCATTGGGCCCCAGATATCGAAAGCCTCACTTTCGGTCACCGTCTGACCTATGATATCAAGTCGAACTGGAAGAATGTGGTCGACAATTTCCTTGAATGTTACCACTGTCCTACGGCGCATAAGGACTTCTGCGATCTGGTCGATATGGACACCTACAAGGTGACCACCTACGGGGTTTATTCCAGCCACATGGCTGAGGCTGGCAAGGGCTCGAATACAGCCTACGACGTGTCCAATGCGACTGTGCGCACCCATGCGGTTTGGTGGTTGTGGCCCACGACCTGCCTGATGCGCTATCCGGGGCGGTCTTCGATGATTGTGCTGAACATCATCCCCATTGGCCCGGACCGGACGCTGGAGACATATGATTTCTTCCTGGAAACACCAGAACCGGATGCGGCAGAGCTGGAAGCGATCCGTTATTTGGATGAGGTCTTGCAGAAGGAAGACATCGACATCGTCGAAAGCGTGCAGCGCGGGATGAGCACGCCGGCCTTCACCCAAGGGCGGATCGTTCACGACCCCAGCGGTTCGGGCAAATCGGAACATGCGGTGCATCACTTCCATGGGCTTGTTCTGGACGCCTACGCAAAGGCGGCTCCGTGAGGCGGCCCAATATCGTTGTGGTCATGGCCGACCAGCTGGCACCGCAGTTTTGTGGCACCTATGGGCATCCGACCGTGAAGACACCACATATCGATGCTTTGGCCACAAGGGGCATGCGCTTCGATGCGGCCTATTGCAACTCACCGCTCTGCGCGCCGTCGCGCTTTGCGTTCATGTCCGGGCAGTTGATCAGCCGGATCGCCGCCTATGACAATGCCAGCGAATTCCGCGCCTCGGTTCCGACATTCGCACATTACCTGACGGCGCTGGGCTATCGCACCTGCCTTTCGGGCAAGATGCATTTTGTGGGCCCCGATCAGAAGCACGGGTTTCAGGACCGGGTGACCACCGACATCTACCCCGCCGATTTCGCCTGGACCCCGGATTGGGAGGCCCCGGACGAGCGCATCGACAAGTGGTATCACAACATGCAAACGGTCAAGGAAAGTGGCGAGGCAATCGCCACCTTCCAGACCGATTACGACGACGAGGTCGAGTTCGCCGCCCGCCGCTGGCTGATCGACCGGGGGCGGGATCGGGCGGCGGGGGACGAGGCCCCGTTCTGCCTGGTGGCCAGTTTTATCCACCCACATGACCCTTATGTGGCCAAGCCGGAATGGTGGAACCTCTACTCCGATGCCGATGTTCCAATGCCGGACTTCACGCTGACGCCTGATCAGCAAGACCCGTTCTCGCGCCGCGTCATGGACGGGATCGAGGCCAGCACGGTGCCGCTCAGCGAGACAGAGGTGCTGCGCGCACGTCGGGCCTATCTGGCGAATGTCAGTTATTTCGACAGCAAACTGGGCGCCATGGTGAAGACGTTGAAAGATATCGGAGAGCTGGACAACACGATCCTCATCGTCACCGCTGATCATGGCGATATGCTGGGTGAGCGGGGATTGTGGTACAAGATGAACTTCTTCGAACACTCCGCCCGCGTACCCCTTGTAATGGCCGGACCCGGTGTTGCGCAGGGCTCTGCTGCCAACGCATGTTCTCTGATTGATCTACTGCCGACTTTCGTTGATATCGCCGGGGGATCGACTGACATGCTGGGTGAACCCGTCGATGGGCGCTCGCTGATGCCTCTGGCGCGGGGCGAGGACGATCCGGTGGATGAGGCAATCGGCGAATACTGTGCCGAGATGACGCCTTATCCGGTCTTCATGATCCGACGCGGGTCGCTGAAATACATCCATTGCGACCCGGACCCGCCGCAGTTGTATGATTTGTTGCACGACCCGTTGGAGAAGGTGAACCTTGCGGATGATCCGGCCTATGCGGATGCGTCAGCGGCCTTTGCTGACGAAGTCGCGCGCCGTTGGGACAGCGAGAAGCTGCGCGCGGATGTAATCGCCACACAGAAATCCCGCCACGCACTGCATGCGGCGATGGAGGCCGGGGCGGGCGAGGCTTGGGATTACAATCCGCCGCGCGATGCCTCGCAGGAATATGTTCGCAATCACATGGATTGGACCGTGGCGGCAACCCACTATCGCTATCCACCGCTGAAGGAGAGCAAATCATGATACTCGACGGCAAAACCGCGCTGGTCACCGGCGGGCGCGGTGGGATCGGGCGCGCTATCGTTGCCCGGTTTCTGCGCGAAGGCGCGCGAGTCTATGCCGCTGATCTGACGCCACAGGGTTCGCTGGACGCCCATGACGATGACGGCAGCACTTTCGTGCGTCTGGACGTGACGCAAGAGGCCGATGCCATCGCCGCGATGGAACAGATCGGCCAAGAGGCGGGCCAGTTGGATATTCTGGTCAACGCGGCGGGGATCGAGATCGAAAAGACCATCGAGGACACCTCTCTGGAAGAATGGAACCTGTCGTTTGCGGTCAATGTGACGGGGACGTTTTTGACCTCGAAACACGCCTTGCCACTGATGCGCAAGGCGGCCGCATCGGGGTCCACGGCGTCGATCATAAATTTCGGCAGCTATGACGGGTTTATCGCCGATCCCGGCCTTGCGGCCTATTGCGCCACCAAGGGCGCGGTGCATGCGCTGACCAAAGCGATGGCCTGTGATCACGGCCCCGAGGGCATCAGGGTCAACGCGATCTGCCCTGGTTACGTGGACACGCCGATGTTGCAGAGCTTTTTCACCGGCGAAGGCTCGGGCGCAGGCGGCAAGTCCATTGATCAGTTGCAGCAGGCCGTACGCGATGTGCATCCGATGCGCAGCTACGGCACGCCCGAGGATATTGCCAATCTGGTCAACTGGCTGGGCTCGGACGAGGCGCGCTATGCCAGTGGCCAGCTTTGGGTTCTCGATGGCGGCCTGTCTGCGCAAGTGCAGCAGATGCGGCTATGAACCGGTGACGGAGGCAAAGGCGTTGGGCTCTTATCTGCCCACATATCATTTGATGGAGGGTCGTTGATGCGATTGGCAGGAAAAACGGCTCTGGTGACCGGAGGTCGGCAGGGGATCGGGCGCGGCATTGTTGAGGCGTTCAAGCGGGAAGGGGCCGACGTGGCGACCTGCGGTCGAGGCGCGCGGCCCGACGGTCTGGCGGATGATATCCTATGGCACAGTCTGGACGTTACGGATGTCGCGGCAGTCGATGAATTGGCGCGCACGGTGGAGGGGCTGGATATCCTCGTCAATAACGCAGGCGTTCAGGTTGAAAAAACCGTAACCGACAGTTCGGATGCCGATTGGGAGGCCGTGATCGGCACCAATTGCCGAGGCGTGTTCAACCTGTGCCGCGCTTTCATCCCGCGTATGTCCGAGGGTGGGTCGATCATCAACATCGGCTCCATCTCCGGCAGCGTCGCCGACCCATCCATGGCGCTTTACAATGCATCCAAGGCTTTTGTGCATGGGCTGACGCGTTCGATCGCGGTCGACCATGGCCCCCTTGTTCGATGCAACGCGATCTGTCCCGGTTGGATTGAAACCGGAATGCTGGATGCGGGCTTCGATCTGGCCGCCAACCCGCAGGCAGCCCGCGAGGATGCGCTGGCGCGGCATGCGACCCGCCGGTTTGGCAAGCCCGAGGATATTGCCAGCATGGCGGTCTGGCTGGCCTCGGATGAGGCCGGTTTCGCGACCGGACAACTCTTCACATTGGATGGCGGCATGACTGCGGCCTCGCCGCTGAACCCGGGATTGTTCTGATGGATGTTCAACACACGGCCTGTCTGGGTGGAGGCGTGATCGGAGCCAGTTGGGCTGCGCTGTTTCTGGCCTCGGGTCGCTCGGTCGCCCTCTATGATCCCGACCCAAAGGTTGCGGAAACCGTACGCCGCTATATCGATACCGCTTGGCCCGCAATGACCGAGCTGGGGCTGACCGACAACGGCACCCCGGACGCGATCCGCTTTTGCTTAAGCGCCGCTGCGGCGGTCGAGGGGGCTGGGTTCGTGCAGGAGAACGTCCCGGAACGGATGGAGATCAAGCACGCCACCTTCCGCGCCATCGAGCCTGCTTTGTCGCCCGAGGCTATCGTCGCCAGTTCGGCCTCGGGGCTGACGCTCAGCCAGATGCAGCCGGGCTGGCAGGACCCGGGGCGGTTTGTGCTGGGCCATCCGTTCAATCCGCCACATCTGATCCCGCTGGTTGAGGTGCTGGGCAATGGCCGCACCGCCGATGGTGTCGTCGAACGGGCGCAGGCGTTCTATCAGTCCGTCGGCAAGACCACGATCCGCCTGCACAAAGAGGTGCCCGGCCATGTTGCCAATCGCCTGCAGGCTGCGATCTGGCGCGAGGCGATACACCTTGTCACCTCAGGTGTGGCCTCGGTCGAAGATGTGGACAAGGCGGTCTGGGCGGGGCCGGGTCTCAGGTGGGCGGCGATGGGTCCGACCATGCTGTTCAACCTCGGTGCAGGCGAGGGTGGGCTTCAGGCGTTTTGCGATCACTTCGCCGACACGTTCAACGGATGGTGGGATGATCTGGGAGAGGTTCAGTTGACCGAAGATGTGACCCGCACGTTGGTCGACGGCGTCATGGCCGAAGCCCAGGGCGAAACACCCGCCGCGCTGTCGCAACGGCGGGATGCGCTGATCGTCGCGCTGCAGAAATCCGTCGCGAGCCTTCGCTGAGCGGCCTTAGGCGCTGAGGGTAACGGTTTCGCCGCACTCTGCCGCTTGCTGTGCGGCCAGCCCGACGCGCACCGCCCAGATGCCATCAGCCAGCGAGACATCCGGGGCCTGACGCTCACCACGCAGCAGCTCCAGAAAGCCCTTGTGCTGATAGTAGGTCGATCCGTTGTGGTCGCCTGCGGCCAGCAATTCGGGGTCAACCGGAATGTCGCGGGTGACCGGGCCTTTGGGCGCGCGCGGACTTACGATCAATTGAGGCACCGGGGGCTCGCCCAGATGGTCTGGCCAGAACCGCCCCGGTCCGGGGATCAGGGCCTCAAGTTTGGCGGCGGGGCCGATGGCGCAGATCTCTTCCTGATAACGTGATCCTTCGGCGAACATGCATAGCTCGAGCATTGCCCTCGCGCCCGAGGCAAAATCGACGATGACATAGCCGTTGTCCAGAATGTCCGGGGTCTCCCCCGCATATGCCTCATCCAGGTGGTTCACCGATTGTCCGCCGCTGGCCGATACACGCACCGGGTCCGATTGCAGGATCAGGCGCATGAGGTCGAAGAAGTGGCAGCACTTTTCGACAAAGGTCCCGCCGGTATTGCGGTTGAACCGGTTCCAGTTGCCGACCTTCTCAAGGAACGGAAAGCGGTGTTCCCGGATCGACAGCATCTTGACGCCACCGGTCGTCTGCGCCTCATCAATCAGCGCCGCGATGGGGGGCATATAGCGATACTCCATCGCCACCCAGATCGGGTGCGGGTAGGTGCGTTCCAACTGCTCAAGCCGGTCCAGATCGGTGGGATCGGTGAACAGCGGTTTTTCCACCAGCAGGGGCAGGGGGCGAGTGTGCGCGATCTCGACCAGCTGCTCGATATGCAGGTGATTGGGGCTGGCAATCACGAGGCAATCGAGATCATCGACCGCTAGCAGGTCTTGGATTGATGCGACCATCTTTGCCTCGGGCGCGATGGCCTGCGCCTTTTGCGCCATCTCCGGGTCGGGTTCGAGAATTGCGGCGACGCGCGTGCCTTCGAGCAACGCGATATTGTGCAGATGTTCCTGCCCCATCATGCCGCATCCGATCAGCCCGTAGTGGATGGTCTGGGTCATGCGCAGTTCCTTTTACTTCAGGCGTTGGACATAGGTGGCCCGATCGGGATCGAACCATGTTTTTGAAAACTCGATAGGTTCGGCCCTCTCGGACCAGCTGAACCGTTCAATATACCCTGCGGTTTGTCCTGCGGGTTTGGTGAAGCCTTCCGGCGTCCAGTCGGGCAAGGCACCGACCGACACACGGTCTTCGGCCCGGGTGATCCAGAAGCCAAGCTGCTGCTGGTAATAGCGATAAAGCGAGTCCGACAGCAGGCTCTGGTCGATGGTTCCGGCCGATTCGTCCAACCAGATTTCCTCGACCGCGATGATTGTGTCATTCAGATATCGCATCCGCCGTACCCGCGATCCGTGCTTGGATTGGCCGAAATCGGGCAGGTCAGATGGCTTCTCCAGATGATCGACCGAAAGAATATCGGCGCGCGGCAGGCCTCCGCCCTCAGGCAGTTCCAGCCGGAACATCGCGTAGACGCTGTTCTGCGTTCCAGTCTCGCGGATGTAATTGCCCGAGCCTTGAATACGCTCCAACATGCCTTTTTTCTCAAGCTCTGCCAGCGATTTTCGCAAGGTCCCGACCGAGACATTCAGGTTGGCGGCCATGTCCCGTTCAGGCGGCAGGCGTTCGCCATCGATCAAGCGACCCGCTGCGATATCACGGATCAGCAGCTCGGATATCTGCACATAGATCGGCAATGCGTTGGGATTGCGGCTGTTTGGGGTCACTGTCGCGCGCTTCATTCGGTCGCAGGAAAAATTGATACACTATTGATCTACATCAATGTGGTTGCTACGCAAGAGAAAAGTAAAAGACGTACGGAGCGCGAATCAAATGACCATCGTCCCCATCACATCCCCCGATCTGGATGCGGCTGAGGTCTCGTGGTTTGCCGCACTTTGCTCGGACGATTATCAGTTCCTTGGGGTGCCCGATGGCGATCTTCGGTCCAGTTGGGATCACTGTTCCGGCATCGTCAAAGAGGCCGAGGCGCAGGGGTTCCGCAACATCCTGTGCCCGTCCTCGTATCAGGTCGGTCAGGACACGCTGAGCTTTGTCGCCGGTTGCGCGCCAATCACCGACAAGATCAACCTGCTGGCCGCCGTGCGCTGTGGCGAGATGCAGCCCATCATGCTGGCGCGCACCATTGCGACGCTGGATCACATGCTGAAGGGGCGGCTGACCGTAAACATCATCTCGTCCGACTTCCCGGGTGAGAAAGCCGACAGTGCCTACCGGTATCAGCGTTCCCGCGAAGTGGTGGAGATACTCAAACAGGCCTGGACCCAGGACGAGATCAATCATGCGGGTGAGGTCTATACCTTCTCGGGCCTGACCACCGATCCGGCCCGACCCTATCAGACCGGTGGCCCGCTGCTCTATTTCGGTGGCTATTCCCCATCTGCTTTGGAACTGTGCGGCGAGCATTGCGATGTCTACCTCATGTGGCCCGAAACCAAGGACCAGCTGGCTGAACGGATGAAGGCCGTCCACGCGGTGGCCGAGAACTACAACCGCACGCTGGATTACGGCCTGCGCGTCCACATGATCGTGCGCGATACCGAGGCCGAGGCGCAGGAATATGCGGATTACATCGTCTCGAAACTGGATGATGACTATGGCCGCGCGATCCGGGAACGGGCGCTGGATGCGACCTCGCTGGGCGTGGCGCATCAGGCCAAGAACCGGGATCTGGCGGATGAATATGGCTATGTCGAACCGGGTCTGTGGACCGGCGTTGGCCGTGCGCGGTCGGGCTGTGGTGCTGCGCTGGTTGGGTCAACTGATCAGGTGATGACCAAGATCGAGGAATATCAGAAGATGGGCATACGTGCCTTTATCTTCTCTGGCTACCCGCACATGGATGAGGCTAAGCATTTTGGCGCGCGCGTGTTGCCCAACCTGAAAACCTGCTCGCTGCCCGAAGCCTATGGGCGCGTGCCTGCAACCACCCCGGCGACCCCGCTGGGCAACGGAGTTCGTCGCTGATGGAACGTGTGAAACTGTCCGAGACGCTGGAAATGAGCCGCCTTGTCTATGGCATGTGGCGGCTGGGCGATGACAGCGATACCTCGGCAGCGCATGTTGAGGCCAAGATACAGGCCTGTCTGGATCAGGGCATCACCACCTTCGATCAGGCGGATATCTATGGCGATTACAATGCCGAGGCCGTTCTGGGCGCGGCCCTGCGCGAAAATCCTGCGTTGCGCCAGAAGATGGAGATCGTCACCAAATGCGATATCGTCGCGCCATGCGGCAGGTATTCGCATGCCAAGGTCAAATACTACGACACGTCGCGGGACCATATCCTGAAATCGGTCGATACCTCGCTGACCGGGATGGCGATTGATCATATCGATCTGCTGCTGATCCACCGTCCCGATCCCTTCATGGATCACCATGAAACCGGCGCGGCACTGGATGAGGTCGTGGCCAGCGGCAAGGTTGGTGCGGTGGGTGTGTCAAACTTTCGTCCATGGGATTGGTCGCTGCTGCAATCGGCCATGAAAACGCAACTGGTCACCAACCAGATCGAGATTTCCCTGGGCGAGATCAGCCCCTTTACCAACGGCGATCTGGCCTTTCACCAGCAGCATGGCCACCCGCTGATGGCATGGTCTCCGCTGGGTGGGGGCGTGCTGATGGCCGGAAACCCGCCCGTCGGTGTTGTCGCGGATGAGATCGCAGAGGAGTTCGGCGTGGACCGCGCTGCTGTCGCGGTTGCTTTCCTGCTGGCGCATCCGGCCCATATCCTGCCCGTTCTTGGCACAAACAATCTGGACCGGATCAAACGCGCGTCGGACGCATTCAAGGTCAAACTGGACCGGGAAAGCTGGTTCCGCCTGTACGAGGCGGCGCTGGGCCAAGAGGTGCCATGATGAATGCAATCTCACGCGATATGACCCACACTTTTGTGCCGCACAAAGACGACACCCGCACCTTGCGCGACGCGTTTGGCCGCTTTGCCACCGGCGTCACCGTTGTGACCTGCGACAGCGAGGATGGGCCGATTTGCATCACCGCGAACAGCTTTTCGTCCCTGTCGCTGGACCCACCGCTCGTGATGTGGGCGGGCGACCGCAACTCGCGCCGGTTCCGCTATTTCCACGCGGCGCGACATTTCAGCGTGCATGTCCTGTCTGCCGAACAGGCCGAGCTGTGCTTTGGCTGTTCAAAAGACGCCCATGCGTTGCGGGACATCGAACATGACCGTTGTGAAAACGGCACCCCTTTGCTGCCGGGCAGTCTTGCCCGGTTCGAATGCGAGCAGCACGCCTACCACGACGCAGGCGATCACGTGATCATGGTGGGCAAAGTTCTGAAGGTCAGCATGGCGGATGGAGACGCGTTGACTTTCTTTGCCGGAAAACTCGGCCAATTCGCGCAAAGCTAGGCGCGATATGACGATCGCGGGAAACACCCGCGGCTGACAGTGGGAGGATCCGCATGGGCGGACTGGCATCGGCGTTGACGCCGATTGCATTCGTGAACGAAGCCGTGCTGCGACTGGGCCGCGCGGTAGGGGTTGTTGCGATTGCTTTCATGGTGATCGCAATCCTGATTCAGGTGTTCTTTCGATATGTCCTCGGCAATGCCCTGCCTTGGCCGGATGAAGCTGCCCGGTTCTGTATGCTGTGGATGACGGGCCTGATGGCCCCCACTGCATTCCGGCGCGGCGGGTTCGTGGCCATCGACATGGTGCCTATGATGCTGCCGCGTGTTCTTGGGCAGATTCTGATGCTGTTTCTGTTGTTTGTCTCTTTGGCGGTGCTTCTGGTTGCCGTGAATATCGGCTGGTCCGAGGTCACCGGCTTTGGCGGTCGTTTTGCAACTGCGGCGCTGTATCTTCCCACATCTCTTGGGTTCGACGAATGGTACCGCATCCCCCGCAGTTGGATGATGGCCTCTTTGCTTGTGGGGGTCGTTCTGCTGATCGCGGTGAATATCGAGCTGATCCTGCGCGCCGTCATCACTTTGCTGGGCGGAGGCGATCTGTTGCCGGAAATTGCAGACGCTCCGGTGGGGGCTGAATAGATGCTGATCTGGTTCCTACCCACCTTCCTCGTCTTCCTGATGATCGGCCTGCCGGTCTTCTTTGCGCTTCTGGCGGCCCCCGGCATCCTGTTGTGGCTGAACGGTCAAACCGCTGACATCACGCTGCTCTATCGCAATGTCTATAACGGTATGGACAGCTTTCCGCTGATGGCGATCCCGTTCTTCATGCTGGCGGGCGAGTTGATGAACCGCGGTGGCATCACCATCCGCCTTGTCGAGTTCAGCCAGGCCCTGATGGGCCACCTGCGGGGCGGCCTTGCGCATGTGAATGTGCTGAGCTCAATCCTGTTCGCCGGGCTTTCGGGGTCCGCCGTGGCGGATACCTCGGCGCTGGGCTCGATGCTGATCCCGGCGATGGAAAAGCAGGGCTACTCGCGCAAATTCGCTGCGGCGATCACGGCGGCGAGCTCGGTGATCGGGCCGATCATTCCGCCCTCGGGCATCATGATCATCTATGCCTATGTGATGGGCGAAAGCGTGGCGGCGTTGTTTCTTGCGGGCATCGTGCCGGGCGTGATGGTAGGCGTCGGCCTGATGCTGATGATCAAATTCATGGCCGACAAGTACGACTTTCCGGTTGCCAGCCGCAAATACACATGGGGCGAGCGTCGGCAGGCCAGCCTTAAGGCATTCTTTCCGCTAATGACGCCCGTGATCATTCTGGGCGGCATTTTGGGCGGAATCTTCACCCCGACCGAGGCCGCTGCGGTGGCCGTGGGCTATGCCTTCATCATCGGGTTCTTTGTCCTGCGGACGCTGACCCTGAAGGAGGTGCCCGAGATTCTCAGCAACGCGGGCCTGACCTCGGCCGTTGTGCTGCTGCTGGTGGGCGCTGCGATGGCGTTCAAGACGGTAGTCAGCCTCAGCCATGCGCCCGAGCAACTGGCCTCGCTGATCCTCAGCTTGTCCGAAAACCCGCTGATCCTGCTGTTTTTGATCAACCTGCTGCTGTTCATCGTGGGCATGTTTCTGGACGCGGGCCCCGCGATCATTATCCTCGGCCCGATCCTTGGCCCCATCTTTACCAGTCTCGGTGTAGACCCGATCCATTTTGCCATTATCATGAGCGTCAACCTGACCGTTGGTCTAGCGACGCCGCCTATGGGCCTGGTGTTGTTCGTGGCCGCAGCCGTATCACGCGAGAAGGTCGAGACCATTGCCAAGGCGATCCTGCCGTTTCTGGCTGTCGAAATCATAGTGATCTTCCTGATCACCTATGTCCCCGCACTATCCATGACGATCCCGAGGATAACGGGATTTGCAAACTGAACTGAGTATCACAGGGAGGAAACGCATGCTCAGAGATTTCATTAAAACCGCAGCGGTGGCCACGTCGCTGGTGGCTGCGTCCGCCATCGCCGCCACGGCCGCCGACTATACGCTGCGCGCCACTGCGAACTCGAACGAAAACGACGAGGACTATGACGGCCTGATCGTGTTCAAGAACTATGTCGAAGCCGCGTCGAACGGCGCGATTGAGGTGGAGTTGTTCATCGGCACGCAGCTGTGTTCGAACGGGGCCGAATGTCTGCAGGGCGTGGCTGATGGCACGATTGATATCTACATTTCGACCTCGGGCGGGGCCTCGGGCATCTTCCCCTACGTGCAGGTTCTGGACCTGCCTTACCTGATGGCCGATGATCGCATTGCCGAGCATGTTCTGTCTGGCGATTTCACCCGCACCATGCGCGACATGGCGCTGGAAGACTCTGGCGGCGCGATCCGTCTGATGACCATTGGCAACACAGGCGGCTGGCGCAACTTCGCCAATACGCAGCGCCGCATTGCAGAGCCTGCCGACATGGAAGGCCTGAAAATCCGCACAGTGGTCGCCGACCTGCCGCAGGAACTGGTCAAAGCCCTGGGCGCGTCGCCGACACCGATCCCATGGCCGGAACTGTTCACCAGCTTCCAGACCGGCGTGGTTGAGGGCTCCAAGAACGGCATCACCGACATCATGGGCATGAAATTCCCCGACGCGGGTCTGCAATATGTCACGCTGGACGGCCATGCCTATATGGGCGCGCTGTGGTGGATGAATAACGCCAAGTTCCAGGAGATGCCTGAGGATATGCGCCGCGTCGTTGTCGACGGTTTCTATGCGCTGCAACAGGCCACCTTTGCCTCGCCCAAGCGCAAGTCGATCCAGGCCTATGAGGATTTCGTGGCAGGGGGCGGCGATCTCTACGTCCTGACCCCTGACCAGAAAGCCGCTTTCAAAGAGGCTGCAACGCCTGTCTATGACTGGTTCCAGTCCAACGTGGCCCGCGGGGACGAGATCTTTGCGGCGCTGACCGAGGCTGTTGCTGCGGCTGAGGCCGATGTGAACGCGTCGCGCGATGCGGACCTGAACTAACCAAACAGGGCCGGGCGTCGCGTCCGGCCCTCACCGAAACGGGTACATCCACCCTTTGTAGTCGTTGACCAGAACATGCGCCCTTTCGATCTGCTCCGGCGACATTTTCTTGACCACTTCTTCAAGGCTGATCGCCGCATCGGGATCGCCGCCAATGGCGCTGAGCGTGTACCACATATAGGCGCGCACCAGATCGGGCGCGGGCATGCCCAGACCCAGCTCATAGTACCAGCCGATGCCCGATTGCGCGCCCGGATGCCCCTTCATCGACGCGCGCAGATACCACTCGAACGCGCGTTCATAATCCTGCTCGACCCCAAGACCCAGCCCGTACATGACCCCGATCAATTCCTCGGCCTCGGCATTGCCGGACCGGGCCGCTGGCAGCAGTTCTTCGCGCGCGGCTTCGAACTCTCCGGCCTCCATCATGTCGCGGGCCTGTTCCAGTTCGGCGAGCGCTGGGGATGCAAGGCAGCAAAGGGCAAATACAAGCTGGCGCATGGGGTTGTTTTCCTATTGGCCGGGGCGGCCGGAGCGCAGGAATTGCCGCGCCCGCTGACCGATGATGACTTTATTCCCTTTGATATGGAACAGGCCGCCATCGGTCATCAACTGTTTTACGATCCCATCCTGTCAGGCAACCAAAACATCAGCTGCGCCCATTGCCACCACCCCGATTTCGGCACGTCGGATGGGCTGTCTTTGGGCATCGGAGAGGGCGGGCAGGGGCTGGGGCCCGAGCGCACCCCCGGCACCGGAGCGGACAGGATACGCAAGCGTATCCCGCGCAACTCGCCGGGGCTTTGGAACCTTGGTGCCAAGGACATTCATACTGTGTTCCATGACGGGCGGCTGAGCATCTCGGACGTCTACGACAACGGCTTCAACTCGCCCGCGCAGGAATGGCTGCCCGAGGGGCTGAATTCCCTGTTGGCTGCGCAGGCGCTGTTTCCCCTGACCTCACAATTCGAAATGGCTGGCAATGTGGCTGAGAATGAGGTGACCGGCGCGGTGCATGACCGGATCGACAAGGGTTGGCCTATCCTTGCGAAACGGGTGCGCACCGATCCGCGGTATGGCCCGGCTATGGTCAAGGCGTTCGATGACATCGACACGACCGAGGACATCACCATCAGTCAGATCGCCAACGCACTGGCCGCCTTCATGGCGCTGGAATGGCGCAGTACCGACAGCCCGTTTGACCAATACCTGGCTGGCGACAGCACGGCCCTGACGCAGCGCCAGAAGACGGGCATGGATTTGTTCTTTGGCGAGGCAGGATGCGCAACCTGCCACTCGGGCCCGTTGCTGTCGGATCAGGAATTCCATGCGCTGGGCCTACCGCCCTTCGGACCCGGCAAGACCCGCCAATGGGACCCGTATGCCCGCGACGTGGGCCGTATGGGCGAGAGCAATCGTCTTGAGGATGCCTATCGCTTCCGCACTCCGATGCTGCGGAACGTGACCGAAACCGCCCCCTATGGTCACAACGGGGCGTTCCCCGACCTTGAAGGCATCATTCGCCACCATCTGAACCCGCTGCAAAGCCTCGATAGCTGGACGCTTGAGATGGCTGCATTGCCAGAGGTCCCGTGGCTGGCGCGCGTGGATTTCATCGTCTGGCAGGACCGGTTCGAGATGGATCGCCAGCGCCGGAAGATCGATATACGGCCGCAGGTGTTGACGGACACGCAGATTGCGGATCTTGTGGCCTTTCTGGGCGCGCTGAAAGGCACAACGCTTGATAAGCCGCTATTTGGTGTGCCTGAGGGTTTCGAGCCCTAGAAAAGCCCGTCCAATGTCATTGGATATTTACCCGAAATCTCATAATGCTCCGGGGAAACCAGCCGACGAGGACTTTATGCGGTATCACAACAAGCCATACGATCAGCTTAAGGTCGGCGACTCGGCCGAGTTGGCGCGGATCTGTACGGAAGATGACTTCTATGCCTTTGCCTCGAATTCGGGCAACCATAACCCATTGCATCTGGCTGACGAAGATGGGGATGGCGACGACAAGAACGAGGCGATTGCGCCTGCGATGTTTGTGGGGGCACTGATTTCAGCTGTGCTGGGGAACATCCTGCCGGGGGCTGGGACGCTCTACAAATCGCAAAGCCTGAGCTTCAGCACCCGCGCCCATGCAGGCGAGGAATTGGTCGCATGCGTTACCGTCGTGGAAAAGCGTGCCGATCGCGAGGTGGTGCTGGAAACCAAGGTGACCCGCCCCAGCGACGATGCCGTGATTGTTTCGGGCATTGCCGTTGTGATCGCGCCGGAACAAGAGATGTCGTTTCACGAGATCGAAGTGCCCGGCCTCGTGGTGCAGCGCCACCGGCACTTTGATGCCTTGCTTGACCGGTCGCGACCTCTGCCGCCCATTCCCACTGCGGTGGTTGCCCCGGAAGAACCCAACTCGCTTGGCGGTGCCCTGTTGGCGGCGCGTGAAACCATTATCGAACCCCTCCTGATCGGTGACCCGGACAAGATCAGGGCCGCCGCCGCCGAGATTGACCTGCCCCTGCGCAATGTCGAGATCATCCCAGTGCAGGACCACCTGGAAGCGGCCAACAAGGCCGTGGACCTGGTGTCAGAGGGCCGTGCCGAAGCCCTGATGAAAGGCCATCTGCATACCGATGACCTTCTGCGGGCCGCGCTGCGGCGCGACGGCGGACTAAAGGTCGGGCGCAGGTTTACCCATGTGTTTGTTATGGACGTACCCGGTCAGCCGCACCCGTTGCTGGTGACCGATGCGGCAATCAATATCGAACCGGACCTGAAAACCAAGATCGATATTACGCAGAATGCGATCGATCTGGCGATCTCGATTGGTATCGGGGCTCCGAAAGTCGGTGTTCTTTCGGCGGTCGAAACGGTGAACCCGGCGATCCGCTCGTCGATTGATGCGGCCTTGTTGTCGAAGATGGCCGAGCGTGGGCAGATCAAGGGAGGGCTGGTCGATGGCCCCCTTGCCATGGACAACGCGGTCAGCCTGGCGGCGGCGCGGACCAAGGGGATTGTGTCCGAGGTTGCAGGCCGGGCTGATATTCTGGTCGTACCCAATCTGGATGCTGGCAATATGCTGGCCAAACAGCTGACCTATATTGCCCACGCGGAAGGGGCCGGTGTGGTCATGGGCGCGCGCGTGCCCATCATCCTGAACAGCAGGGCGGATGATGACAAGGCGCGGCTGGCCTCTTGCGCTGTGGCGGCGCTGCATGCGGCGCGTCTGTCGGGAAAGGTTTGATGGATCATATCGCTACCCTGAATGCAGGGTCCTCCTCGCTGAAGTTCGGCTTGTTTGTCATAGGTTCCGGTGATCCCGATCCGGTTTGCACCGGGCTGGTCGATCGGATCGGCAGCGCCGAAGCTTCGGTCAGCCTGCGTGGACCCGATGGCCGCAAGCTGTTTGACGAACTCGCGGACACGGTCAGCGATCATGACAGCGCGCTTGATCGGGTTTTGGGACTGTTGCAGGCGCGGTTTCCATCGGCGCGGATCGCTGCAGTGGGTCATCGTATCGTCCATGGTGGACCGGCCAATGACCGTCCAATCCGCATCACCCCCGACATCCTGCGCGCGCTGGAAGACCTGGAACCCTTTGCGCCGTTGCACCAGCCCTACAATCTTGCGGGCGCACGGGCGGCGATGGCACGCTTCCCCGAGGCCGCTCAGGTGGCCTGCTTCGACACGGCCTTTCATCGGCATCACCCCTGGGTCAACGACACGTTTGCCCTGCCGACCGAGTATTATGATATCGGCGTCCGACGGTATGGCTTTCACGGGCTCAGCTATGACTATATCGCAGGCCATCTGGCGCAGACCGTGCCGCAGGTGCATGCAGGGCGGGTCATTGTGGCCCATCTGGGCAATGGTGCCTCGATGTGTGCGATGCGTGGGGGTCAGTCTGTCGGCTCGACCATGGGCTTTTCGGCGCTGGACGGCCTGCCGATGGGCACCCGTTGCGGTCAGCTTGATCCCGGCGTCATGCTGTATCTGATGGAGCAAAAGGGAATGGGCCCCGCCGAAATTGCGGACCTTCTCTATCGCAAGTCTGGTCTGCTGGGGCTTTCAGGCTTGTCCAACGATATGCGTACGCTGGAACAATCCGATGCGCCCGATGCGATCCGCGCGATCGAGTATTTCACGTTTCGGGCCCGGCGCGAGTTGGGGTCATTGGCTGCGGTTCTGGGCGGGCTCGATGCGATCGTGTTCACCGGAGGGATCGGCGAGAACTCGGCGCGTGTGCGCGCCCAGATTTGTGCGGATATGGCGTGGCTTGGGGTGGCGCTGGACGTCGAGGCAAATCGGCAGAGCAAGCGAGTCATTTCGGCCAAAGGTGCGACTGTGCAGGTGATGGTCATTCCAACCAATGAAGAGCTTGTGATTGCGCGCGCGGCAGCAGAATTGTCGGCCTGAGATGTCGCGATTTGCACGCGAACCGGCGTTATTTTGCTGGGGTTTGCGAAAATAATGGCCTGTCTACGGGAATCCCCCAATTTCGCTGCCCGCAGAGATTCATTAACTATTGGTTAACTACCGGGCGCAAACGCTCAAACCACTTTCACAAATTTCCCCCGATGAGGGGCTGGCTCTTTACCCCCTTGGCCGGCCCCTCTCTTTTTTGCAGGTCAGGTGTTTGGTGGCACGTCCTGCAGAACCTGCTGCACAAGATCGGGAAGATCGGCACTGTTGGCGTAGCTGTGCGTATGGTGCATCTGCGCGACAGGCGACTTGCGATAACCTTCGGTGAACAACAGAAAGGGCACCTGCGCCCGTTGCGCGGTTTCTGCGTCGACCTCGCTGTCGCCTACGAAAATAGTTGGACCTGCATCAGGCAGGGCGTCGAAGCATGCCTGTAAATGCGCAGGATCGGGTTTGCGCATGTGCAGCGTATCCCCGCCAATGATTGCATCGAAATAGTGGGACAGATTCAACGCATCCAGCACATGGCGCGCCGGGCTTTCAGGCTTGTTGGTGCAAATGCCCAACACGCACCCCATGGCTTGCAATCTGTCGAGTGCCTGCGTCACGCCTGGGTAAACAGTTGTCTGATCGGATGCGGAGGCGTTGTAGTGATGCAGCGTAAGCTGTGTCAGTTCTGCATGGCGGTCGGCAGATAGTCCACATTCGTTCATGACGCGTTCGACCAGCTTGGGCATCCCGTTGCCTACGAATCGTCTGATGGTTTGTTGGGACAGCGGGACGACCCCTTGATCCGCCAGCATCCTGTTTGCGGCGTTCGCTATATCGGCGATGCTGTCGACCAACGTGCCGTCCAAATCAAATGCAACCACTGCAACCATGTCCGAATCCATCTTTAGTACTTACGGACCAAGGCGTAGGGCGCAGCGGCAATATCCGCAACAGAAAGCCGTGGATAGGCCTGAAAAACCATGGGTTGACAAATCTTACTATTTTTATCAGATTAATGCTTAGGAACAGTCAGCCAGCCCGACAGCGGGTCAGCCAGATCAAGCGAACCACGAACAGACAAGGCTATATGCCAAAACCGCTCTGGAGATGCCCCGATGAACGCGCAGACCCCCAACCCGACCCAAAGCTATGCTGTCTCGATGCTGCCCGCCCATAAAGCCGAAGAACTGACCGCAGGCGGAAACCTGGCCCATATCGAGCTGGGCGATCAGCTGTATACCCTGCGCATCACCCGCGCGGGCAAATTGATCCTGACGAAATGAGCGCGCCTGCATCGCGCGGCGGTGCCGCAGTCGGACGTCTGTCCGACCTGACCCCGATTGAGGCGGGCGCAGTGATGTACCTTCGTCTCTGGGGCGATGGTGCCAGTGGCAGGGCCAATGCGGCCAGCGATTTTGACATCGCACTGGGTGCGGATCACGGACGCGCGGCGATGATGACGCTGGATCGATTGTGCTCGCTCTGTGCGCATCACGGCCGGCGGCCTCTGGTGCGGCACGGGCTTGGATGCGCCTGCCTGGGCGCGGATGAGAACTGCTTTGCCCAGATGATCGCCGCAGCCTCGGAAGGTGCGCGCGAAGATGCGATGATGATGGCCTCGCTGATCGTGCGGCCTGATTTTGCACCCGCGCTGACATCGCTGTCCGAAGAACTGGGCCTTGCCCTGCGCCGCATGACCGCAACAATCCCCCTGTCGACGACCGGGCACCAACCCCCAACTTCGGTGCTGCACTGATCGGCAAACGCAAAACCCCGGCTATTGCGCCGGGGTTTTGTTTGTCTCAGCAGCAGCCGCAGCCCGCGTGATGATGATCGCACGTGGGTTCGGGCGCATAATCACCCACCTCGGAAAACACGTCGCGCAAGGCCCAGAGGATCATATCTACATCCTCAGCCTCAATCGTCAGCGGCGGGCGGATTTTCAGGATGTTGTCCTTCGGCCCCTCGCTGCCGATCAGGATGCGATAATCCCGCATTCGGTTTTTGACATAGCTGCAAATCTCGGTGCCCTCGGACCCATCGGGATTGATCAGCTCGACCCCCAGAAACAGCCCCATGCCCCGCACATCTCCGACCTGCGGGAAATCGGCCTCGATTCGCCGCAGCCCATCCATCAGGCGCGCCCCCATGAGCCGCGCATTGTCCTGCAGGCCTTCGTCATCGACGATATCCAGCACCTCTTTGCCGATGCGGCAGGACAGCGTGGACCCTCCGAAGGTCGAGAAGAACTCGATCCCGTTGTCAAAGCTCTGCGCGATCTCCTTGGTGGTGACCAGCACGCCCAGAGGGTGCCCGTTGCCGATGGGTTTGCCCATTACCACAATATCGGGCAGCGCGCCCTGATGCTCAAAGCCGAAATAATGCTCACCCAGCCGGCCAAGCCCGGTCTGCACCTCATCGGCGATGCAAACACCGCCTGCGGCGCGTATTTTTTCATAAACCGCAGGCAGATAGCCTTTGGGCGGAATGATCTGCCCCCCGACCGAGGGGAAGGTTTCCGCGATGAAACCGGCAACCCCATGACCACGGTCCTGCAAAGCGGCAATCGCCGGATCCACAAAATCCGCGAATTTTGTGGCGCGGTCGGGATCATCGCGTTTGAACGACCCGCGATAGTCGTCTGCGACCTCAACCAGCTCGACCCAATCCGCCTTGCCGATGCCGCCCGGCTTGTTGAACTTATAGGCCGAGATCGCCACCGCCGCGTTGGTATTGCCGTGATACCCGTGATCCGGCGTCACGATCCCCTTCGCCCCGGTATGCGCGCGGGCCAGACGCAGCGCCAGCTCGTTGGCCTCGGTGCCGGAATTCACGAAAAAGCAGACCTCGAAATGTTCGGGCAGTTTCGACAAAACCTTCTCGGCAAAGGCCGTCTGTGCGGGGTGCAGATAGCGGGTGTTCGAATTCATCCGCTTCAACTGATCCGCCGCAACCGCCTGAATGCGCGGATGCGCGTGGCCCACATGAGGCACGTTGTTGTAGGCGTCCAGATAGGGGCGGCCCCATTCGTCGAACAGGTGGTGTTTCCACCCCCGCACCAGCATGACCGGATCATCGTACGTCAGGCTGAGGTTGCCGCCGAAGTGATCGCGCCGCCCCTGCAGGATCGCTTGTTTGTTCGTCGGCTGATACGCCACCTTGTCATCCGGCAGGTTCAGCAAGGCTGCGGGGTTCGGGCAGACGGCATTCCACAATTCCAACTCATCCGGGTCGGCCACGCCGGGCCAGTCGGCTTGCATCCCTTGCGTGGTCAGTGCCAGTTGGAAATGTACGTGCGGCGCCCAGCCGCCATTCTGTGTCGCATCCCCCAGCCGTGCAAAGGCTGCCCCCTGCGCCACCGGATCACCGGGTTTCAGGCGGTCGTAAACCTCGGGATCAAGATGGCCGTAGAGCGTATAGAACGCATCACCCTCGGGCGTCTCATGGTGCAAGATCACAACGCCACCATAGTCCAGATGCGCATCTCGGTTCTCAACCGCCTCGACCCCACCGCTGAGTGGAGCGTGCAACACTGTCCCGGCAGGCGCAAACACATCCACCGCCAGATGCACTGTCCGCCGGTCCGAGGCCTTCCATGGCCCCTTGCGAAACCCCGGCTCGGCATAGATCAGCCGGGGCTCGTTGTAATATCCTAACCAGAAACCTTCCCCGAATTCCTCACCCACCCGCGCGGCCTCGTCCAGCGGCATTTGAAACGGGTTCTGCGGCCATGTCGAGTTTTCAACTGACAGCGAACCCATCGGAACCTCGCTCAGATCCTGCCCGAACATCTGGGCGAACTGCCCGCGATGTTCAGCCAGATAGGCGTGGATACGTTCGGCCCCATCGACCACCGGCAGACCACAGACCGCGCGCAGACGCGCCGCCATCAGATCGCCATTGACCGAGGCGTTCTCAAGAAACCGCCACGCAGGGGCCTGACTGATCGTGACATAGGGATCATCCGGGTTCTCCGTCGCCATCAGGGTCGAGTTCACCACGGACACCGCCAACCGCATCCGCAGCAACGGCCAGATCAAATCGACCTCCTCCGCGCGCAACCGGTTGGCCGCATGGTACCCGCACACCAGCGCCGCCAGCGCCCTTTCCGGCGAGGGGTGGTCCAGTACCACATAAGCCCCGGCAATCGCCAGATCGCAAATCCGCGGCGCGGCACACATATCGCCCAGATCGATCAGACCCGAGACGCTGCGGCGGTCGCTCAGCTGACCCTCGACCAGGATGTTATAGTCGTTGACGTCATTGTGGATCGCCTGCAGGGGCAGATCATCCAACTGGCTGCGAACCGCATCAAAACCCGTCACAACATCCTGCAACAAGGCCCGCCGCGCGGGATCCGCAATCGCGCCCAACTGATCGGCAATCCAACCCGCCTGCATCAGGTCCCACTTGAAGCCTTCACGGTGCAGGCCGGGATGCTCAAACCCCTCCAACGCCCGATCCGTCGCGCCCAACACGCGACCCAGTTTCCGGATCAGATCCTCAGTCTTGGGCGCGCTGCGCGCATAGCATTCTCCGGGCATCCGCTCCAGCAACCAGACCAGCCGCTCGGCGCCAACATCATCCTCGATCACGGGCAACATCGTCCCCGAAAGGTCAGCAAAGACCTTCGGGAACGGCAGCCCGGGCGCGGCCGAGGCAACGTGCTCCAGCGCCTTGATCTGCAAATCGACCAGCCCCGGCGCACAGCCCGCCCGCATCACCTTCAGCACATAGTCCTGACCGTTGGTCGCACGCACCAGAAAGTTGAGGTCATACTCCCCATCCAACCGCGTCAACCGCGCCTCCAGCCCCCAGTGCTGACGCAGCTTCCCTGCCCAATACGCGTTCAAATCGCCCATGCGACACCCCATAGCTCTCCCCAAAAAAGGGATCTTCTTCATCTGGCCAAAAATATCCTCGGGGGGAATCGCGCCCGCAGGCGCGATGGGGGGCAGACAGCCCCCCTTGCGCTCACCCCAATGCGCGCAACCGCTTGATCAGTGAGGACGTATCCCAACGCCCGCCACCCAGCTTCTGCACGTCCTTATAGAACTGATCCACCAAAGCCGTCACCGGCAGGGAGGCCCCGGTTTCATCCGCCGTCGCCAGACAAATTCCCAAATCCTTGCGCATCCAGTCCACGGCGAACCCATGCTCGAAATGATCGTCCAGCATGGTCTCATAGCGGTTGGCCATCTGCCAGCTGCCCGCAGCGCCCTGACTGATCACCTCGACCACCGCGCGGCCATCCAGCCCGGCTTTCTCGGCAAAATGCAACGCCTCGCTGAGACCCTGAACCAGCCCGGCGATGGCGATCTGGTTGCACATCTTGGTCATCTGGCCTGCACCACTCTCGCCAATCCGACGGCAGATTTTCGAATAGACCTGCATCACTGGCTCGGCCGTGTCATACGCCGCCTGATCCCCGCCGCACATGATTGACAGCACGCCGTTCTCGGCCCCCGCCTGACCGCCCGAAATCGGAGCATCGACGAAGGCAATGCTCTGCGTCCGGCCTGCTTCGTACAACTCGCGCGTCACCTTGGCCGAGACGGTGGTGTGATCCACAAAGACGGCACCCTCGGCCATGCCGTGAAAAGCACCATCTTCTCCGGTGCAAACCATGCGCAGATCATCGTCGTTGCCCACGCAGGCCATCACGAAGTCCGCGCCCTCCGCGGCCGCGCGCGGGGCTGCCGCCATCGCGCCGCCATGTTGCGCAACCCAAGCCTCGGCTTTGGCGCTCGTACGGTTGTAAACCGTCACCTCATGCCCGGCGGCCTGCAGATGCCCCGCCATCGGATAGCCCATGACGCCCAGGCCAAGAAACGCGACTTTTGCCATTTTCCGAAATCCCCTCCGCTGACCGGCTGCGCAGAGCGCGCCGGAATGTTCAGCGAAGACAAAGCAAAGCTGAGCCCAAAGGGCAACCCCGTGTCACGCTTTGCTGCCGAGGTCTTTCAGTATCGGACAATCCGGGCGGTCATCCCCGGCGCAGGCGTCGACAAGATGGCTCAGCGTATCTCGCATCCCCTTCAGGTCAGCGATCTTGGCGTCGATCTGCGCCAGATGATCGCGCGCCACGCGTTTCACATCGGCGCTGGCGCGGGATTCGTCCTCGTAAAGCGCCATCAGGGTGCGGCAGTCCTCGATCGTGAACCCCAGCGCACGGGCACGGCCCAGAAAGTTCAGCTTGTGAATGTCCTGATCGCGAAAGCGCCGATATCCGTTGTCATCGCGCAGCGGTTTGATCAGGTTGATATCCTCGTAGTACCGGATGGTCTTGGCGGGCAGGCCGGTGCGGGTCGAGACATCTCCGATATTCATGCCGCTACCTCTTGTGGGGTTGTGTTGGCTTGCGCCTCAGGCAGGCTGGCGCGCACCCGGCGCAGGCGCAGCGCGTTCGAGACGACAAAGACGCTGGACAGCGCCATCGCTCCGGCGGCCAGAGCCGGCGACAACAGATGCCCACCAAACGGATAGAGCACGCCCGCCGCAACCGGGATCAGCAACGTATTATAGCCAAACGCCCAGCCGAGGTTCTGTCGGATGTTGCGCATGGTCCGGCGACTGATCTCGACCGCGTTGGCCACGCCGCGCAGATCACCGGACATCAGCACCACATCGGCGGTTTCAATCGCGACATCGGTGCCGGTACCAATCGCGACCCCAATATCCGCCGTGGCCAGCGCCGGGGCGTCGTTGATCCCATCGCCCACAAAGGCGAGCGTACCGAATTGCTGCTGCAGGGCCGAGATCGCGGCGACCTTGCCATCGGGCAACACCTCGGCTGCGACATGGTCGATGCCCAGACGGTCGGCCAAGGCCTGCGCAGTCCGCGCATTGTCGCCGGTGACCATCGCCAGCGTCACACCCATGTCATGCAAGCGGGCCAACGCCTCGGGCGTGCCGGGCTTGATCGGGTCCGACACCGTCAGAGCCGCCGCAGCCTGACCGTCGACCGCGACATAGATCGGAGTCGCCCCTTCGGCGGCGCGCTTCTGCGCCTCGGGGTGCAAATCGCCCAGATCAATGCCGTTCTGCGCCATCAGCCGATCCGCGCCCACCAGCACGGCGCGCCCCTCAATCGTTGCGCGCAGGCCGAGACCTGTGAGCGACTCGAACGTCTCAACCTCGGGCAGAACCTCGGGCCCGGCGCGGGTAATTGCGGTGGCAATCGGGTGTTCGGATCGGGCCTCGGCGGCGGCGGCAAGGCGCAGCACCTCGGCGCGGTCAAAGCCGTTTGTGGTGATGACCTCGTCCAGCTCGGGCCGTCCAAGGGTCAGTGTGCCAGTCTTGTCCAGCGCGATGACCCTGGCCTGCTGCAGCTGCTGCAGTGCGTCGCCCTTACGGAACAGGACGCCCAGTTCTGCCGCGCGGCCCGTACCGACCATGATCGAGGTCGGCGTGGCCAGACCCATGGCACAAGGGCAAGCAATGATCAGCACCGACACGCCTGCGACCAAAGCCAGTGGCAAAGCCGGGGCGGGGCCAAAGATCAGCCAGACAGCAACCGTCAGTAATGCCACCGCCATCACGGCGGGGACAAAATAATAGGTGATCCGGTCAACAAGTCCCTGAATGGGCAGCTTTGCCCCTTGCGCCTGTTCGACCATGCCGATGACCTGCGCCAGCACCGTATCGGCACCCACATGGGTCGCCTTGATGCGCAGCGCCCCGGTGCCGTTCACCGTGCCGCCGACCACCGCCGTGCCGATGGCCTTGCCGACGGGCACCGGCTCACCCGTGATCATGCTTTCGTCGACATAAGAGCTGCCATCCAGCACCTCGCCATCCACGGGCACGCGCTCTCCGGGGCGGATTTGTACGATGTCGCCAACCACGATCTCGGCGATGGGTCGGTCGATCAGTGTGCCATTGTCCTCGACCCGCGCGGTTTTGGGCTGCAGGCCCACCAGTTTGCGGATGGCCGCCCCGGTCCGGCCCTTGGCGCGGGCTTCCATCAGGCGGCCCAGCAGGATCAGAACGACGATAACGGCGGCGGCCTCGAAATAGACATTGGCGGTGCCCTGCGGCAGCAGCCCCGGCGCAAAGGTCGCGAGGACTGAATACAGATAGGCCGCGCCGGTTCCCAGAGCCACCAGCGCGTTCATATCCGGCGCACCGCGCAGCAGGGCGGGGAGGCCTTTGGCATAAAACACCCGCCCGGGCCCGATCAGAAGCACCGAGGTCAGGGCAAACTGGATCAGATGACTGGTCTGCGTGCCAATCGTCGTCATCACCCAATGATGAAAGGCCGGGATCATATGCCCGCCCATTTCAAGTACGAAGACCGGCAACGCCAGCGCCGCCGCGATCAAAGTCGTGCGGCGCAGACCGTCCAGTTCATCGGCTTTGGCATCCTGATCCGTTGCGTCGGAAGCCGCGGGTCGTGCCGCGTAGCCCGCTTCGGCCACAATCCGCGCCAACCGGGCGGGATCGGTCGCACCTTCGACATAAGCGATGCGCGCGCTTTGGGTGGCAAGGTTGACCGACGCCGTGGTGACGCCGGCGCTGGCCTGCAGGGTACGCTCGATCCGGGACACGCAGGATGCGCAGCTCATCCCGTCGATCTTCAGGTGTACCTCGCGCATTGCTGCCGGGTATCCTGCTGTCTCAAGCGCGGTCAGGATCTCTGACAGCGGGCCGTCATGGCGCACATCTGCCGTCTCTGTCGCGAAATTGACTGCGGCTTCGCGAACACCGGGCAAATCCCGCAGCGCGGCCTCGACCCGGCCAACGCAAGAGGCGCAGCCCATGCCCGTGATTTTGATTTGATCGCGCCGCGGTACGGTCATCCGAGTCGTCCTGACAATGACTTTCGCCCCTCACATAAGGGTTCCAGTCACGGGAAGGTCAAGGGCGAAGCCGTCCGTTTTGCAGCCCGCGTCGGTTTGGCGCGGGCTAGGACGCGCCGGATTTCAACGCGGCCAATTCGCGTTGCAACCGCTGGTTCTCGGCCTGCAGCACCGCCAAGTCCTGACCCAGCGCGTTCAGGTGGGGCCGCAACTCGGCCTCGGTAAAGCGGGGCGTGATATGGCGCGGGCAGTTCCAGTCGAGCGCTTCGACACGCACAATCGCCGCACGTTCCGCCTGTGCCTCGGCGCCAGCGGGGTAAAGGTCGGCCGCGGCCTCTGCGCCCTCAGAAAATGCCATCCGCCCGAGGATCTTCATGCGGCGACTGTTGGCGTAGTCCATCAGGATCAACGCCACCCGGTCGTTCCCGTCCAGATTACCGCGCGAGATATACTGCTGATTGCCCGAGAAATCCGCATAGCCGATGGTCTTTTCGTCGAGAACCCTGAGGAAACCGACAGGGCCGCCGCGAAACTGCACATAGGGCCAACCGGTCTCGGACACGGTGGCCTGATAGAAGCCGTCGCGGGCCTGTATGAACGCTTTTTCAGCGGGTCCGATGCGATGACCCTGCCGCTGTCCGTCTTCTATGAACTGCGCATAGGTTGCAGCCGATCCCATCCGCTCTTGGTGCGCGCGCACGGCGGGGGTGAAGGTCAGTTCCGGGAAAGCGCGTGGCATGGTCTTCCTTTCATCAGCCGTTGGAGGGCATAAAAGCCGGTTCCGCCCGGCCTGTCACGCCATCCAACTCAGATGTGATGCCAGGGGTGGGGACGTTGCGTAGCCGGGTATACGGACGCCACGTCACATGGATTGGCAGCGCTTCGCTGCGCGGATAGCTTTGAACAAACACCTGAACCGGAGAGCTCTTGATGTCGCTTTTTACCAGCACCGCCGCCTGGGTTACGGATGAACACCGGATGTTTGCCGATATGGCTGGCCGGTTTATGGATGATGCACTGGTGCCAAACGCCGAACGCTGGGTCGAAAACGGCATGGTGGATCGGGCGTTCTGGCGGCAAGCCGGTCAGGCTGGGCTGATGGCAGGTTCGATTGCCGAAGAACATGGCGGCGTGGGCGGCGGCATGGGGTTCGATTCTGTGACGCTCTATGAGCAGTCCGCGCGCGGGGATGTCGGTTGGGGCTATGGCATTCAGTCGATCGTGACCCATTACATCACCGCCTATGGCAGTGAGGATCAGAAGGCGCGCTGGCTGCCCAAGCTGGCTTCGGGCGAGATGATCGGGGCGCTGGCCATGACCGAACCGGGCACCGGATCGGATGTGCAGGCGGTCAAGACGAGCGCCGAGAAGGACGGTAATTCCTATCGGCTGAACGGGTCCAAGATATTCATCACCAACGGCCAGTCTGCCGATCTGGTGATTGTCGCGGCCAAGACCGACAAATCGCTGGGTGCCAAAGGCGTCTCGCTGATTGCGGTCGAGACCAACGGGGCCGAGGGGTTCCGCCGTGGGCGCAACCTTGAGAAGCTGGGGATGAAGGGCAACGATACCGCCGAGCTTTTCTTTGAAGACGTCAAAGTGCCCATGACCAACCTGCTGGGCCCGGAAGAGGGGCAGGGGTTCTATCAGCTGATGAAGCAACTGCCGTGGGAACGGCTGACCATCGGCATCATGGCGCTGGGCGCGATTGACTTCGCTATCGCCGAAACGGTGAAATATGTGCAGGAGCGCAAGGCCTTCGGGCAGCGAGTGATGGATTTTCAGAACACCCGATTCAAGCTGGCCGAATGCAAGACCAAGGCCGAGGTGCTGCGCAGTTTCGTCAATGATTGCATCGGCAAGCTGGAGGCCGGTGAGTTGGATGCGGCTACCGCCTCGATGGTCAAGTATTGGGGGTCCGAGGTGCAGAACGAGATCATGCACGAATGCCTTCAACTCTTCGGCGGGTACGGCTTCATGATGGAGTATCCGATCGCGCGGCTCTATGCGGATGCGCGGGTGCAGATGATCTATGGCGGCACCAATGAAGTGATGAAAGAGCTCATCGCTCGTTCACTGGACGTCTGAGGCAAAGCGCTCCCGCCCGTCGTCGACATTCCTTACGGAACGTCTCCTTCTGTTGGGCCGGGCAGGCGCGGGAGCAGCACG
>NZ_JBQFOQ010000020.1:0-35095 GCF_056533645.1 Ruegeria sp. G10
GCTGCGTGATCCACGACAAGGCCGCCGAAGTGTTCGAGAACCGCGTCTATCAGGCTGAGAAAGAAGGCGCAGAAATCCTCTATCACCCCGGTCGCCAGGGCGCGCTGCTGCCACCCATCGTGGTCGACAAGGTGCCCCATGACAGCGAACTGGTGATGGAAGAAACCTTCGGCCCCATCATCCCCATCGTCCGCGTACCCGACAACGACGAGCAGGTCATGGCGATCTCGAACTCCACCGAGTTCGGCCTCAGCTCAGGCGTCTGCACCAACGACCTGAACCGCGCCATCGCCTATATCAACGGGCTCAACGTGGGCACCTGCAACATCTGGGAACAACCCGGCTACCGCATCGAAATGTCCCCCTTCGGCGGCATCAAAGACTCCGGCAACGGCGTCAAAGAAGGCGTCATCGAAGCCATCAAGTTCTTCACTAACGTCAAAACATACTCCCTGCCATGGCCAAGGTGAGCAGGGAGGAGAGGCACCTGAATTTCTCCCTAACTCGCGGGGTCCTCAATGGGGCCTCGCGCTTTTGATTTCAGCGGATGCAAGCCAGAATCGAGGATCATATGTCAGTCAGCATCACCCACACCGAAGGCGAGTCCAACACCTCGGATGCGCGCAAATCGTGGTTGAAGTCGTCGATTGGCCCACGCTCTGCGCCGCTGCTGAAACGAGATTCAGATGCGTTTCTGCATCAAAGCCTGTCCAGCCCCTGCGTCAGTACGATCGCCAAGGCGGAAGGCATCTGGATCGAAGATATGGACGGCCGCCGTTACATGGATTTCCATGGTAATTCGGTCCATCACATTGGCTATGGTCACCCGCGTCTTGTCGAAGCGATTAAGGTCCAGCTGGATGATCTGCCCTTTGCGCCGCGTCGCTTCACCAATGATCCAGCGGTGGAATTGGCGGAAAAGCTGGCTGAGATCGCCCCCGGCGATCTGGGCAAGACCTTGTTCACCACTGGTGGGTCAGACGCCAACGAGGTGGCGCTGAAGATCGCGCGCGCCGCAACTGGCCGGTTCAAGACCGTCAGCTTCTGGGATGCGTTTCACGGGGCGGGCTTTGGCGCGGCCTCGGTCGGTGGCGAGGCCACGTTCCGCAGCCATATCGCCGGGCCGTTGATGCCGGGGGCCGAGCATGTGGCACCCTTCGCCTGCTATCGCTGCCCGTATAACCACGCCGGACCCGAAACCTGCGGTCTGGCCTGCGCCAAGATGGTTGAATTCGCCTTGGAGCGCGAGGGCGATGTGGCCGCCGTCATTGCGGAACCCATGCGCGCGGTGCCTTATGTGCCGCCGGCGGGGTTCTGGAAATCGGTGCGCGAGGCCTGCAACCGGCACGGCGCGCTACTGATTATGGATGAGATCCCGACCGGTCTGGGCAAGACCGGCAAGATGTTCGCTTTTGAGCATGATGAGATTGTGCCTGACATCGTGACCTTGGGTAAAGCTTTGGGTGGGGGCATCCTGCCCATCGCGGCTTGTGTTGCGCGCCGCGATCTGGATGTGTGCGGAGACTTTGCCATCGGGCATTACACCCACGAAAAGAACCCGGTGACCGCGCGCGCCGCGCTGACCACGATCCAGATCATCGAGGATGAGGGGCTGGTGGACCGTTCTGCCGAGCTTGGCGCACACGCGATGGGGCGGCTGCAAACCGAACTGGCAAAGATCGAGATCGCCGGAGATATCCGTGGCCGCGGCCTGATGTTTGGGGTCGAGATCGTCAAAAGCCGCAGCACACGCGAGGCCGACAATACCTGTGCCGAGCATATCTACTATGACTGCCTGAATGGCGGGGTGAGTTTCAAGATCAGTCAGGGCTGCGTGCTGACCTTGTCTCCGCCGCTGACCATTTCGCGGAATGATCTGGATCGGGCGCTGGATATCGTTATTGCGGCGATAAAGGCCCACGCTTGACGCTTTCGATCGCTCTGATTGTTCTGACGGCGGCATTCCTGCATGCGTTTTGGAATGCGGTGGTCAAAGGCGCAGGGGACAAAACCGTCACGCTGGCGATGATCGCGCTGGGGCATTTTGTGCCCGCCATGTTCGCGGTCTTCCTGGTTGTGCCGCCAGCGGCTGAGGCGATCCCCTATATGATCGCCTCGATCGTGGTGCATTGGTGTTATTTTTATCTGCTGAACGTCGGCTACAGCGCTGGTGATCTGAGCCTGATCTACCCGATCTCACGCGGGTTGGCCCCAGTACTGGTGGCGCTTATGGCGCAGCTTTTCATTGGCGAGACGCTCTCGATCCGGGCCTGGGGTGGTATCTTGTGCGTCTCGGCGGGCATATTGATGATCTCACGCGGAGTCTGGTCTGGAGGTCTGTCCCGATCGGGGCTGTTGGCGGCCTGTGGAATTGGCGTGATCGTCGCGTTCTACACTGTTGTGGACGGGATTGGCATACGCATTTCGGGCAGCGTCGGGGGGTATATCACTTGGCTGTTCTTGGCGAAGATCCTGATCGTTATCTTCATTTTTGGCACACGCTTCCCACGCGTTCGCGCAACCCCGCCCAAAGTGCTAATGCTTGGTTTTGCAGGGGGATTGGTTTCGGGTTTGGCCTATGCCCTGGTTTTGTATGCCAAATCCGCGGCGCCGCTTGGGATCGTTTCAGCCCTGCGTGAAACCTCGGTGGTTTTCGCCGCCTTGCTGGGGGTGATCTGGTTCGGAGAAGGGCCCAAGTTTCGTCGGATCATCGCCGCTCTGATCGTGGGCGCAGGTGTTGCAGCTATCGGGCTTTATGGCTGAACGGTCTGAAGCACCAATGCCTGTTTTGGGCGCTTGTGAATAGCAGGCGGTCCCAACGCCGCCCCCGCAGCGCTCCGATACCGTTTTTGTGGTTCTCAGGCTGCACCAGCACAGAGTGTTGTTCAACCGAGACCATACGTCTTTGTCCGGGCGTATTGAATGTGACTTGTGAAAATCACAAACCGCTGCCAGCCCGTGCTCAAGCCCGCATATGCGGATGTTCCTGCGCATGATAAGGATCGGGGTGACAACATACTGGCAACCCTTGCGGGCGTGCATCAGAGGATAAGAAAAGACTATGAAGATCGAACCTTTTGGCGTCGAAATCTGGATGGACGAATGGGAAACCAGATGCGCCTATAACCTGGCCGAGACCTGCGTCGAAAGCCTGACCATCGCCGAATTGCTGAAGCTTTCGGGTCGCAACTCTGACGATTTGTCCGAATTGCTGGGGCTGCAGATGACCTACGGAGCGATCCGGGGTTCGGACCGGCTGCGCGATGCGATCTGTGGCCTTTACAAACAGCAAACGCGCGAGAACATCATTGTCACCCATGGCACGATCGGTGCCAACATGCTGGTGCACAAAACACTGGTTGAACGTGGGGACCGGGTTGTGGCCGTTGTGCCGACCTACCAGCAGCATTATTCGATCCCGGCGAGTATCGGTGCAGAGGTGACCCAAATTCACCTGCGGGCCGAGAACGGCTATCTGCCTGATCTGGACGAACTCCGCGCCGCTGCGACACCTGGGACCAGGCTGATCGCGATCAACAATCCTAACAATCCGACAGGGGCCATGATGGACCGCGCCTTTTTGATTGAGGTTGTCAAAATCGCACGCGAGGCTGGCGCTTGGTTACTGTGTGACGAGGTGTATCGCGGCACCGAACAGGCGGGCTCTGGCCTGACGGATGCGGTGTCGGACCTTTATGAAAAAGGGATATCGACGTCGGGTATGTCCAAGGCATTTTCTCTGGCGGGTCTGCGGTTGGGGTGGATCGCAGCTGATCCTGAGTTAATCGAGGCTGTGTCGGTGCACAGGGACTACGACACCATCTCGGTCGGGATGATTGATGATCACTTTGCAGCGCTCGCACTGGAGCACTACGATAAGATATTGGCCCGTAGCCGAGCCATCACACGTGGTAACCTGGCAATCCTATCGGCTTGGGTCGAGCGTGAGCCGAGGATCAACTGGACCAAACCCCAGGCGGGGACGACCGCGCTGTTGCATTATGATCTTGATATCCCTTCGCGGACGTTCTGTGTTGAGCTGCTTCAGAAAACCGGTGTGATGTTCACGCCCGGGTCCGCCTTGGGGCTCGAAGGCTGTGTACGGATCGGTTACGCCAACAATCCGGCGATCCTTCGGGCGGGGCTGTCGAAGGTTTCGGCTTTCCTCGCCGAGTTTGGGTGATCAAGCGCCAATGCTGATCAGAAGAAGTGGGGGTATGGCTCCCGGATGGCTAGGGTGGGCCAACCTTGAATGATTAATTTATAGACACTAGCGCGCCTGAGCGCCCAAAACTTACGCAAATACGCTGTAGAGCCGTAGAGCCTGCGCCGGATAGATAGAGTTCTGCGGCTTGAACGGAAAAACAAATGGCGAAGTCCTTCGATCTGCAGGTGCGCCATAACACAGCTTGCCCCGATATTACCGACCCAATCGGCGCCACCGCCGCGTGCGCAGGGGTCGGTGCAGCTGAGTGCGAAGCGGTTGGGAAAACGCTCGGTTCTGGATGGGTTGCGTCAGGCGGGTTCGTTCAAATGCCTGTTCCCACGTGCAGATGGGGCGGCCCTGGATGCGGTATTGCTTAATACCGCAGGTGGTATTACCGGCGGTGACAAGTTTCGGTTTCATGGACGCGCGGGCAAAGGGACGACGCTCACGGTGACCACTCAGGCGTGCGAGCGTGCGTACAAAGCCATGCCGCAGCAGTCGGGCCAGATTGTGAACCACCTGGTCGTCGATGCCGGAGCGCGTTTGAACTGGTTGCCGCAAGAATTGATCTTGTTCGATGGCAGCGCTCTGGATCGGCACCTGCTTGTCGACCTTGCGCCGGATGCCGCCACCTTGCTGGTCGAACCGCTGATCTTCGGACGCAAAGCGATGGGGGAAACCCTGACGCAGGTCCGCCTGCGCGACCGGATTGAACTTCGGCGTGATGGTAAGCCGCTGTTTCTGGATGTGATGCGGTTCAGTGGCGATCTTGACTCTCATCTGAGCAGAGCAGCCATTGCGGGCGGCGCGGGTGCGATGGCGCTGGTCGTCTTGGTTTCTTCCAAAGCCGAAGCTCAATTGGACCGTGTGCGGCAAATACTGCCTGAGACAGCCGGCGCCACATTGATCCAACCGGATCTCATGGTCGTCCGGCTTCTGGCCGAAACCGGTTTTGCCCTGCGCCGAACACTGATGCCGGTTCTGCGCTGCCTGAACGATGGCTCTCTTCCCCTATGCTGGATGCTCTGACATGAATCTGACCCCACGCGAAAAAGACAAACTGCTGATCGCCATGGCCGCCGAGGTCGCCCGCAAACGGTTGGCGCGCGGGGTTCGGCTGAACCATCCCGAGGCGATTGCCCTGATCACCGATGCGGTGGTCGAAGGCGCGCGCGATGGCCGATCCGTCGCCGATATGATGCAGGCGGGGGCGGCGGTCATCACCCGCGATCAATGCATGGAAGGCGTGCCCGAGATGATCCATGAGGTTCAGGTCGAGGCAACCTTTCCTGACGGCACCAAACTGGTGACGGTACATAATCCCATTCGCTGAAAAGGAGGTCTGATATGACCCGCATGCTCTTTCCCGCCCTGATACTTGCTGGCCCAGCCGCCGCCCATAACAGCACTAACGTCCACGCCCACGGTTCAGACTACGCGACTTTGGGCGTCGGTCTTGCGGTTTTCGCGCTGGCCGTCATCGCATTGATGGTGAAGTTGAACAAATGATCCCGGGTGAGCTGTTCCCCGGCGAGGGTGAGATCACCCTGAATGCAAGCGCAAAGGCGATCACCCTGATGGTCGCCAATACTGGCGATCGCCCGGTTCAGGTCGGTTCACACTATCATTTCGCCGAAACCAACCCGGCGCTCGACTTTGACCGCGCTGCGGCCCACGGGCTGCGTCTGGACATCGCGCCGGGCACCGCCGTTCGGTTCGAGCCCGGTCAGGCACGCGAGGTCTCGCTGATCCCGATCGGAGGCGCGCGCAAGGTCTATGGGTTCAATCAAAAGGTCATGGGGTCGCTCTGATGCCGGCAACAATCAAACGTTCTGACTATGCCGCCATGTTTGGCCCCACCACCGGTGACAAACTGCGGCTGGCCGATACCGATCTGGTGATCGAGGTCGAGCGCGATCTAACCGCCGAACGCGCGGGTGCTGCCGCGACCGGGGGTACCGGCGACAATGCGCTGCTTTACGGTGAAGAGGTCAAATTCGGCGGCGGTAAGGTGATCCGCGACGGGATGGGTCAGTCTCAGGCTACGCGCGCCGAGGGAGCCGTGGATACGGTCATCACCAATGCGTTGATCGTGGATCATTCGGGTATCTACAAGGCGGATGTGGGCCTGAAAGACGGGCGCATCGCCAAAATCGGCAAGGCCGGGAACCCCGATACCCAACCCGGCGTGGATATCATCATCGGCCCCGGCACCGAGGCCATCGCGGGTGAGGGGCGTATTCTGACCGCTGGGGGCTTTGACAGCCACATCCACTTCATCTGCCCACAGCAGATCGAAGACGCGCTGCATTCCGGCCTGACCACCATGTTGGGCGGCGGTACCGGACCTGCCCATGGCACGCTGGCCACCACCTGCACGCCTGGTCCTTGGCATATCGGGCGCATGCTGCAGGCAGCCGATGCGTTTCCCATGAACTTGGCCTTTGCAGGCAAGGGGAATGCCTCGCTGCCCGCCGCGCTGGAGGAGCAGGTCAACGCCGGGGCCTGTGCCCTGAAACTGCACGAGGATTGGGGCACCACACCTGCCGCCATCGATTGTTGTCTCTCGGTTGCTGATGCGATGGATGTGCAGGTGATGATCCACACCGACACGCTGAACGAATCCGGCTTTGTCGAAAACACCGTTGCTGCCATGAAAGGCCGCACCATACATGCCTTCCACACCGAGGGCGCGGGCGGCGGCCACGCCCCGGACATCATCAAGATTTGTGGTGAAAGCCATGTTCTGCCCTCATCCACCAATCCGACAAGGCCCTTTACCGTCAACACGGTCGAGGAACATCTGGATATGCTGATGGTCTGCCATCATCTGGATAAATCCATCCCCGAGGATGTGGCCTTTGCCGAAAGCCGCATCCGGCGCGAAACCATTGCAGCCGAGGATATCCTGCACGACATGGGTGCGTTCAGCATCATCGCCTCGGACAGCCAGGCTATGGGCCGGGTCGGAGAGGTGCTGATCCGCACGTGGCAAACCGCTGACAAGATGAAGAAACAGCGCGGCCGCCTGCCCGAGGAAACGGGCGACAATGACAACCTGCGGGTTCGGAGGTACATCGCCAAATACACGATCAACCCTGCGATTGCACATGGCCTGAGCCACGAAATCGGTAGCATCAAGGAAGGCAAACGCGCTGATCTGGTCCTATGGAACCCCGCCTTTTTCGGAGTGAAGCCCGAGATGGTATTGCTAGGCGGAACCATTGCCTGTGCGCAGATGGGCGACCCGAATGCGTCTATCCCCACACCGCAACCGGTCTACAGTCGACCGATGTTCGGAGCCTACGGTCGCGCGGTTGAACGGTCTGCGATCACATTTGTGTCGGCAGCGGCGCAGGCAGCAGGGGTTGGAGAAACGCTTGGGTTGGCAAAGCAAACCGTCGCCGTGCAGAACACGCGCAACATCGGTAAGCGTGATTTGCTGTTGAACGACGCAACGCCCGAGATCGATGTTGATCCTGAAACCTACGAGGTCCGCGCCGATGGCGAATTGCTGACCTGCCAACCTGCCGAAGTGCTGCCCATGGCGCAGCGCTATTTCATGTTCTGAGACAAGAAGAAGGCCGAGATGACCACCGCTATCAAAACTGCTCGTATCTATCACGATCACCATCACGCTCAGGCTCATGCGCAGGTGTCTTTGGACTATGACGGACGATTCCTGCGCCGTAAAATGCTGGCTACCGATGAGGGCGAGACCTTTCTGGTCGATCTGGCGCAAACAAGATCGTTGGACCACGGCGGGGTGCTGGTCCTTGAGGACGGGCGCGAGATCGAGGTTGTTGCGGCGCCCGAAGACCTGCTGGAAGTAACGGGTGACAACCTGCTGAAGCTGGCCTGGCATATCGGCAACCGCCACACACCCTGTCAGATCGAGGATGGACGATTGTTGATCCAGCGGGACCACGTCATCCGCGACATGCTTGAAAAACTTGGGGCGCGCATAACAGAAACTGTCGAGCCCTTTACCCCTGAAGGTGGTGCCTATGGGCATGGCAGGACCCATGGCCACTCCCACTGATACCGAAATACTGACACTGGTTCAGTGGCTTTCACCCGCATATCCGGTGGGCGCTTTCGCCTATTCGCACGGGATGGAATGGGCCATCGAAAATGGTGCGGTTACATGCTCTGCCTCGGCAGGTCGCTGGGTTGAGGATGTTGTCGAACATGGCAGTGGATGGAATGACTGCTTGTTTCTTGCGTCCGCCTACAAGGCTTGTGCGCCCGACACGCTCGCGCATATTGATCAGACCGCGCGCGCGTTCAGCGCCTCGTCCGAGCGGTTGATGGAAACGCAATTACTGGGCCAAGCATTCAGCAGCGTGACCGGGGGCGTTTGGGACGTAAATCTGAACGATCTGACCTATCCGGTTGCCGTTGGCTACGCGGCGCGTCTTCAATCCCTGCCGTTGCGATTGACTGCGCAGATGTATCTGCAGGCATTCATGGCGAACCTGATCACCTGCGCGACACGGCTTGTGCCTTTGGGCCAGACCGATGCCCAACGCCTGATCCGCGATCTGACGCCGGTGTGCCAGCGGGTCGCCGAACAGGCGGTTGACGCGGGTCTCGATGCTCTGGGCGCGACAGCCTTCTTGTCGGACATAGCGTCGATGAAACACGAAACCCAGTATTCAAGGATGTTTCGCACATGAACAGCATGAACGGCCCACTGCGCGTGGGGATTGGCGGCCCGGTCGGCGCCGGAAAAACCACACTCACCGCCGCACTTTCCGAAGCCCTGCGAGACGTCTGTTCCGTGGGCGTCATCACCAACGATATCTACACGCAGGAGGATGCAGAGGCCCTGATGCGGATGCAGATCCTGCCGCAGGACCGCATCATCGGCGTAGAAACCGGCGGCTGCCCGCATACTGCGATACGCGAGGATGCCTCGATCAACCTCGCAGCGGTTGCTGAAATGCAGGCGCGGCATCCCGAACTGGATGTGGTGCTGATCGAAAGCGGCGGCGATAATCTGTCCGCCACGTTCAGCCCGGAACTCGCGGATATCACGCTCTACGTGATCGATGTGGCGGCGGGGGAAGAAATACCGCGAAAAGGTGGCCCGGCGATCACCAAGTCGGATGTTCTGATTATCAACAAAACGGACCTTGCACCCTATGTAGGGGCATCGCTTGAGGTCATGAACCGTGACGCCACAAAGATGCGCAATGGTCGGCCCTTTGTGTTTTCGTCTCTGCGCAAACGCGAAGGTATCGAGGAAATCGTATCTCTTGTTGCGCAGATAGGCGGGTTGAGTATTGGCCAAAAAGCCCGTGCGACCAGCGCCTGAGGTGCAGCGCAGGCTGATCGCATCGGGAATACAACAGTTTTGTCTCGAACGGGCACCAAGATCGAATGGTGCCGTGCCTTGGGCCATAATCGTTCAATGCACGTCTCATTTGGCCGTGCTGTCCGAGACGTCCCTACTCGAATAAATAGCTTGGGAACTGGCTGAGACCGCGATCCGATGAAAACGCCTGTTGGATCGGCTGTTGAACACCGTCCAAACTGCAATTGTCATAGAATTCAAGATCTTGAGACAGTTTTTGCATCGCATCCGCACGGTCGGGTTTTTCTAAGAAAGGGGCGTGTGTGGACAGGTAGAATGCAGGGCGCTGCGTCTGCAACCACGTGCGCAGATATGGAACCAGCGCGAACTCGGCACCCTCGACATCCATTTTGACCAACGAAACGCTGCTGAGGTCTGCAGCGTTCCTGAATGTCTCCCAAGAGAGGCTCAGGACATCCGAGCCCTGGCTGGTATCGCCCAGCACCGAGGTCATGGAGTCACCAGGCTCTCCACCCAGGCTGGCCATGCGCATCACACCGGTTTCATGCCACAAGGCTGCTCCGAAAGCGGATACATTGGTAATCCCGTTCAATTCGAGATTCCAAATCAGATAGCGATAGGCCACGGGGTCAGGCTCGAAACACCATACGTGCCGTGCACGGCGGGCGGCATAAAGGACGGTCGCCCCGGCCCATGCGCCGATATCGAGATAGTCTTGATCAGGCGAAAGGTACTTGTCCAGAACTGCAAAGGTCTCGGGCTCCCAGTCTCCTGCGGTTGCTTTGCGCCAGAATTTGGAATGGTAGGGATCAAGGCGGAACGGATCACCGTTCAGGCGACCGTTGTAATACCCCCGGGCGCGATAGAACATTTTTCTGAAATTTGTGAACATCCGCAGCCTCAGATTTGTTGTCCCGATCTGTTTTGCACAACTGGACGCAGCACCCAAGCGCAGGTTATTCAATCTAGCTTGAGCGAGAGCAGTTGCAGTTCGGTGTAAAGATGATCCAGCTCGGGTCCGTTCAGGCTTTTGGATTTCACAAAACGGGGTGCCGGCAGCTTGATGCGCGTGCCGTCAAGCGGCTGGCCGCCGCAGAACCGTTGGTCAGCGGACAGAACCGCGTCGTCCGAGGGCAACAGCTTGTTGGCGATGTCCTGTCCAAACCGGGTCAGAAAGCCGTCCTTGGGCGTGCGTATATACAGCACATCCCACCATGGCTGATCTGCACCCTTCTTGGTGACCGAGAACATGGCAAAGCTCTCTCCTTCAGGATGTTGCATCAGCACGGGCCGTACGCCATAGCGCAGCATATCCCGGACGTAACGTTTTTCATGTGCGCGAAGATGCGGCTCCATTTCTGCCGGATCGGTGATTACGGTCAACACGTTTGACCCTGCGTCGCGCCTCTGCCAGTCCCAGCGGTAGTCGTCCAGCGAGGCGAATCCGCAAGCACGCAATGCCGCCATGGTGCGCGGATTGCTCGTGCTGGTCATGCTTGTGTAGTGCCGCTCGGGGTCGGCGGTGGCCTTCATCATCAGCAGCAATCCGGCGCTGCCGCGATACTCTTTTTCGACATACCACGCGCACATATTCGTCAGTTTCAGCCGACCTTCGGGCAGAGCGCGTTCCGAATGCACCGCGCCCAAATAGCCAACGATACGCCCATCTGCCTCGGCCACGTAGCCATAGTTGGGTTTGGGCATATTCCAATCATAATCGAAGATGCCCCGCCAACGTTCCGGCGATAGCTTTGAGTTCATTTTGCCATGCAGCAACGCGACCGCAGCTTCGGTGTCTTCTTTCTGGGCGGGCCTGACGATCATGGGGCAAAGATGTCCTCTGGCGATGGGAACCGGGCTGACGGGTGTTCGGAAAGGAGCGACAGGAGCGTTTCGCAGAAAGTCCACGTGGCTGCGTCGTGATCGATATGATGGGTCAAAAGCCCGGTGGGCTCGCGCGGATCAACTGTTCCGGCTCGACGGGATGCAAGATGGCTGGTGATGAATGAAACCGATTTGGCGGTGCCGGTAAACCGTGCGCCGCCTTTCCATTTGATCGGGTCACAATGGCTGTTTACAAGGCGCAGCCCTGGTGCCGCTTCGGGCGCCGGACGCGCATCGCATAAAGAAAGCGCACTAAATCCCAGCATTGTCAGCTTCTGCGTCACGGTGGGGTCTATCCTGTTCCATGGTGGCACCATGACAGATAGGAACCGGCGGGCTCCAAAGAGCCCCAGCAAGATATCTCGGCCCCGCCGCAGTTCGGCCAGTACATCCTGGAGCGGTCTGTGGCGACCCAATTCCCACGCGCCTTTGTCGCCACTGCCTTTGGCATGGTTGATATGAGCATAGCCATGCTGCGCGACATACGCCGTTGGACAGTTCAGAACGGCCTCGGCATAGGCCGCGTCCGAGGTCGCTGGGATCGAGGCCAGAACGATTGGTGCTTTCATTTGCTGCGACAGTGACAGCAAGCGTGCAAGGCGCGGCCCTGTGCGCGATGCATCATCGTCGCGCCACCAGAACGTGGCCGTCCGACCCAGCGCCTGCCATTGGTCAAGCTCGGCTTCAAGGGCGGTCCACGCTTCTGCGTCCGTCTGCACGTCGGTAGGATGTGTAGAGTTGTTGCCCTGCATGGCATCGCGACCTTGTGGTTCGTGTATCAACCCAATTGCTATTACAATGGGTCCAAAGACGCCATTCACAAAAGCTGGGATGTCAGGCCGCATCGCGATGGCATCAAAGGTAAACTGTCCGGGTCGAGTTTCATTTTCCGGGTCTTGGCGATAAGAGGTGCAAACCAAGAACTCTGATCAGGTGGCCAAGGCAAACTCATGATCCTGTACGACCAGACCAACAGCGCGTTTCTGGACAGCCTCGAACGGCTTTGGCAGCCCGGCACAGACACGTTCGCAGTTTTGCCGCAGCAATTTGATCAGGATGAGACCTGGATCGAAGGTGCGCTGCGGGCGCTGCCGGACCCATTGCGCCGCGATCATGTGTTGCTGAGCACATCGGGTTCGACCGGAGCGCCCAAGCTGCTGGTCGCAAGCCGCACACGCGCAAGCGCAATCGCCGACCAGATCGGAAAACTGCAAGGTGTAGCCAAAGGTGACACGGCTGTTGTGACTCTGCCGCTGAGCTATTGCTTTTCGTTTGTGAACCAATGGGTCTTGTCGCAATCAATCGGGTTACCTCTGGCTTTCGCGCGGCTGTCCGACCCCGGCAAACTCGTCGGGGTCCTGAACGACAGCGAACGGGCGCTGATTTGCCTGGTGGCGGCGCAGGTGCCTCTGCTGAAAGCGCTGGGGGGCGGGTCCTTTCCGCGGGTCAAAACGGTTGCGTTTGCAGGCAGTCCATTTCCGTGGGCGCATAGCGCTGACCTTGCAAAGCTGTTCCCGAATGCGCGGTTCTTTGACAACTACGGCTGTGCCGAAGCCATGCCGCGACTTGCCATAAAAGATGTCACCACAAACGTGCGGTCTCAAAGCACACCACCTTCCGGTCAATTAGGCCCTCTTCTGTCAGGCGTTTCGTTTCGCAAATCCGAGACAGGCGAGTTGATGTTCCATAGCCCATACGCCGCGCTTGGTACTGTGACGCCCGAGGGCTATGTGCCGTTTGCAGATGATGGATGGATCGGGACCGGCGACCGGGCCGAGCAGGACGAAACGGGCCTGTGGCAGCTACAAGGCCGCACGAATGAAGTCTTCAAACGCCATGGTGAGAAAGTTTCGCTGCTGCGCCTGAGCAGCTCGATTGAGGCAGCCTGGCAACAGGAATACGCACTTGTTCCGGCTTTTGATCGCGCGGGCGAACCCGGTGTTCAGCTTTTTCTGTCGGGACACGCCGATCGTGCAATCGCGCGCGCTGTCCTACAAGCCATTCGGGCGACGCATCCGCGGGCGCATTGGCCCTTGCAGATCATTCGCGTTGACAACCTGCCGAGACTGAGCAATTCAAAAATTGACCTGAAGGCCCTTAAGGGGCTGCCAGACAAGGAAATCCTCTGGGATCAGCGCGTTTGAAAGGAACGGATGTTCATGACCAATCTCGAAAAACTTCAGGACCTGCTGGAGGATGTTCTGTTGCTGGAGGATGGGCAATTCTCTCGTGATTTGACCCGCGACGGATTAGCGACCTGGGACTCGATGGCAACTGTCGCGGTTGCGATCGGCATCGAAGAGGTTTTTGGGCATCATCCTAGCGAAGAAGAGGCGATCGCCCTGTCCAGCGTCGCCGATATTGTCGGTTTCCTGCAAGCTCGGGGTGTCGTATTTGATTGAATGCACCCCGCGCCTTGAACCGTCAGAATTGGTTGATCTGATTTCAGGTCAGAAAGTAGTCATGACGGGCCGAACCGCGACGGCGGCGCGGGTTCCGGCTTTGGCGTCTCTGCAAGTGGTTGATGTATTCGATGACATTCCAATGGACACCAAACTGCTGGTTGTTTTGGGTGGGGGGACGCGCATTGATGCCGCAAAAGCGTGGCGGGCGCGCAGCCGCCCGGAATGTAAGCTTCTTGCCATCGCGACGCGCTTTGGCAGCGGCGCTGAGGCCAACGATATTGCGGTTCTGGACAATCAGGGTGCCAAAACTGTTTTGAAAGGGCCTGAGTTCCGTCCCGATTTCAGGGCGTATCTGCCCTTCGCGCTGGACAGTTTGAGTGACGAGGATATCGCCTGGTCCGTCGGAGATTCCCTCACTCATGCTCTGGAAGGATTGCTGTCACCTCTGGCAACTGCCGCAGTACGGCAGAGTCTTTCGGATCTGGTGCATCGCATGCTGAGGCTGGGTGTGACGACCGACCCTGAATGGTTCGAACTCAGCGCGTTGGCAAGCGCCGGACAGGCGCAGTCATCCGTCGGACTGGTGCACGGGTTGGCGCATGTGCTCGAGGCGCCCGCGCGCGCCGAAATGGTGCGACTGGGCCGAAGCGACAGTTTGGGTCATGCGCGGATGTGCTCGGGGTTTCTGGCGCCTGTTCTGCGTTATAACTTTATGCGCTCGGGCAAGGCGGCTGAACATCTGGATGTTGCAGGCATCGATAAAGATGCGCTGCTGGCATTCGCAAGCGCGCTTTCCGGCCCGGCGTTGCGCCTACCGCTGGATTGGCCCGCTCTGATCCGGCAGAACTGGAAGCTGATACTGCGCGATATGTGCACACGTACGAATGTTGCCACAGTACGCCCCGGCACTCTTGATGATCTGATTGCGCAGGTTCAAAACCAATGAGCGATCTTCTGGACATGCCAGTTTACGGGGTTCGTGACGACGCCGCTTTTCTGACGGAAATGAACCGGATCACACAGTTCCACCAAACGCACTGCCCCGAGTATGCGCGTATCTTTCCGGATTTTTCGCCAGTCGGCCGGGTTGAAGACTTGCCGTTTCTTCATGTCTCGACATTCAAGCATGTGCGTTTTCGAACCCAGGACGGTTCGATCCGGCACGAGCGTGTCCTGAACTCGTCCGCCACGTCGTCCGATGTGTCAAGTCAGATCGCTTTGGACCGCTACAGTAGCGACCTGCAGGCCAAAAGCAGTCAGGCGATCCTGGCCGATTACATCGACGGCCAGAAACGACCTCTGATCATATTGGATACGAAGTCCGCGTTGGTGCAGCGCGGAACGGTAAGCGCGCGTATCGCGGCGGGGCTTGCGTTGCGTCCTTTTGCAACCAAGCTGTATTTCGGGCTGGCATCGCAGGAACAGGATAGTCCGGTCCTATGGGACCATTTGGAAGATGCCCTGCACAGCAATGATGCGGTCGTGGTTTATGGCTTCACCTGGGTATTGTGGCGGCTTTGGGCGGGGAACGATATGCCATCGCACATCGCCAAACGACTGCGCGAGGTCCAGATCACCTATGTGCATAGTGGTGGTTGGAAAAAGCTTGAGGCCGCGCGTGTTTCCAAAGGGGCTATGACGCAAAAGCTGCTGGGTATCTCTGGCCCCGGGTCATGTGTGGTGGATTACTATGGGTTGGTTGAACAAAACGGCATAGTCTACCCGGAATGCGCGGCCGGGTGGCGGCATGTCCCGGTATGGGCGGACGTGCTGGGCCGCGACCCATTTGATCATGGTCTGGTCTATGATGCCCCGGCGCAATTGCAGTTGATGAATGTGACGCCAAGGGGCAGCCCCTACCACAATGTGCTGACCGAGGATCAAGGCGAGGTCAGCACCAATCCGTGTCCATGTGGCCGCACCGGTCGCCGATTCAAGTTGCTTGGGCGCTTGCTCAAGACAGAGACGCGGGGTTGCGCAAATGTCTGATCCGGTGCTTGTTCCCCATAGTTTCCGCGACGCAAGCGACCGCATCATCGACGTTGCGCTGCCTTTCGCGCTGGATGCTCTGTGTGATGAGTATGACGACATAACAGCACGCATGGCGCGGCGGGGTGCCCCCGCCGCATTTAGCCGCGATGAGTGGGGGTATTTGCTGAGTTTCATGCGCGGAGCAAGCTTGCGTGCAGTCTTCACCAACAGTTTTGGCTCCCGTTGTGACGGACAAGCCAAGATGCCCTATCGCATGGCGCGCCCGCGTTCGAATATAGCAGTCTGGTTGCCGAACAATGTAAGCCTGCTTGGTCCGCTTGCGGCCATCCTTTGTCTTCTGACTGGCGCTCGCGTTCTGGCCAAAGCAGGTCAGGCGTCAGTCAATCTGACAGCCGCACTGCGAGAGGAGATCCTGAACGCTGGCGCCGGGCCTCTTCTGACCCGCCTTTGGACAGACAATCTGATAACCGAGTGTTTTGACCGATACGACCCGCGCAACAAAGACTGGTCTTTGACCGCTGATGCGCGGGTATTCTTTGGCAGTGATATGGCAGCTTTGGCGGTCGAGGCCTTGCCACACAAAGCAGGTAAGCCGTTTTTTGCCTTCCGAGATCAAAGTTCTTTGGTTTGGGCAGAGCCATCGGCGATTGATGATACTGCTCTGGAAACGTTGTTGCGTGTGTTCAGGGTTTATGGGAAGGCGGGCTGCACGTCGCCGCAGAGCCTTGTGCTGATCGATGGAACAGCCGAACAGGCGACAGCCATAGCCGATCGCATGAAAGCGCTGTGCGACAACCGGATCACGACACGTCCACCGGTGCATATCGCGTCCGACACTTTCATGGCAGAACAGGTTGCGCGCGCCGAAGGCAGCTATGCAGCGCGCGCATCGAATGGCAGCGCGGTATTTGTCGCAGGTGGCGCGTCATCCGGGGGCACGCCAGGGCTCATGAGTTTACGTATTATGGCTCAAACTCGTGAAGCCGCCATTGCTTTGCTTCCGGACAATATCCAGACTGTTGGATATATCGCGACACCAGATACCGTTCGGACGTGGTCGCGCGCGCTGTTTGACAGCCGGGTACTTCGTTTGGTGCCTGTTGGTGCGATGCATCATTTTGGACCGTTCTGGGACGGTCAGGACTTCTGGCGCGGGCTTTTCCTACAATCAGAGATCGGGGCCTGATTGCTCTAGGTCTAGCGCGCGCGGATTGCATAGGTGGGCCTACCATTCAGGCCCGGGCCCACCCGCAAAGGTATGATGTGCTAGGTGTTATTGCTGTCTGTCGCCTCGCCGACGCCCACGCCGACATAGTTGTCAAAGCCGGCACCCAGCACCATGGTTGAAGAATAGATATTGCGCAGGTCGACCATGCGTGCAGTTTTCATCGCGTCTGCCAGATCGCTCAGGTTCAACGCGCGAAATTCGTTCCACTCGGTCAGCAGCACAACGGCATCAGCATCTTTCGCGGCGGCATAGGGGTCGTCCATCCAGTGAACACCGGGCAGAAGATCTTCACCTTCTGAACGGCCCTGTGGGTCAACAACGCGCACCTGCGCGCCTCCTCCGATCAGTGCGGGGACGATGGTCAACGAAGGTGCGTCGCGCATGTCATCGGTGTTGGGTTTGAAGGTCACGCCGAGTACGGCAATGGTTTTGCCATTGAAGCTGTCATCGCAGGCTTCGCGGATCTTGTCGATCATGCGCTTTTTCACCTCGTCGTTGACGCGCATCACGGTCTCGGTGATTTGCATCGGATAGGCGTGGTCCTGACCAATCCGCGCCAAGGCTGCCGTGTCTTTTGGAAAGCAGGATCCGCCATATCCCGGGCCGGCATGCAGGAACTTGTTTCCAATACGTCCGTCCAGCCCGATGCCGCGGGCGACCTCTTTGACGTCGCCGCCGGCCCGTTCGCACAGGCCCGCGATCTCATTGATAAAGGTAATCTTCGTTGCCAGAAACGCGTTTGCAGCGTATTTGATCATCTCGGCGCTTTCCAAATCTGTGGTCAGGATTGGGAAATCACGCAGATAAAGAGGGCGATAGATCTCGGCCATCACTTCGGCAGCGCGCTCACTTTCAACGCCGACGACCACTCGATCAGGGCGCATGAAGTCGTCGATCGCTGCACCTTCGCGCAGGAATTCGGGGTTCGAGGCCACGTCAAACGCAGCTTTGGGATTGGCGGCAGAGACAACCTGTTGGACCTGACGGTTGGTGCCAACGGGAACGGTCGATTTGGTCACGACAACGGTATAGTCAGTGATCGCTTTGGCGATTTCCTCTGCAGCGGCCATGACAAAGGTCAGGTCGGCATGTCCGTCACCGCGGCGCGTCGGCGTACCCACGGCGATGAACACGGCGTCGGCCCCGTCAACCGCACTGGCAAGATCGGTGGTAAAACTCAAACGACCAGCGGCTACGTTCTTCGTCATCAGAACGTCAAGGCCCGGTTCGTAAATCGGAACCTCTCCGGCTTGCAGCATTTCAATCTTGCGGGCGGATTTGTCGACGCAGATCACATCATGACCAAAATCCGAAAAGCAAACGCCTGAGACCAGTCCGACATACCCGGTGCCGATCATTGCAATACGCATATTTCAAATCCTTCTATGCGGCGGGCTGCTGTCTGGCAGACCCCTGCCGGGCGGAGTGTCCGCCACCTTTATCCCTGACCAAAACCGCGCTGGTTGTCAGGCGATCTGATCCTTCGTAACGAGAAACGTGCGTTTGCGCGCCCTTAGCCTCTTTGGAGACGAATAAGCGCGAACACCTTAAGGGATCAAGGCGATTTTATCCGCAACCCGTGGTAATGGCGACGGATCCTGCGAAAGGGGCGGACTATGGCCGACCTTCGCGCAAAGGGGTGGTCAACCCGCCATCAGTGTCCTGCCGGATTTCTGATCGCTGGGCGACAGCCCGAACTTGCGCGAGTACTCTCGACTGAACTGCGTCGGGCTTTCATATCCCACGTCATAGGCCGCCGAGGCCACGGATGTGTTGCCGGATTGAAGCAAACGTCGGGCTTCGAGCAGGCGCAGGTCTTTCTGGTACTGCAGCGGAGTCGTGGCGGTCACAGCTTTGAAATGTTCGTGAAAGGCCGAAAGACTCATGCCGGATTCAGTGGCCAGATCTGCGACCGGGATACTGGTTTTATAGTTCCTTCGAATGAAGGCGATTGTCTTTGAGATACGGCTCGCAGGGCTTTCGTGCCGCAACAGCTGGCGCAGCATGGCGCCATGTTGCGCGCGCAACAGGCGGAAGTGGATTTCCTTCAGGACGAGCGGTGCCAGCGCGCGGGCCTCGACCCGATCGTGCGACAGGCGATAAAGGCGCGCCACCGCGTCGATCAGTGCCTGATCCGAGGCGGCAACGTCCAGTGTTCGGGCGTCGCCGTCCTGCACCTCGCCGATCTCGTCGACCAGACTGCGCACCATCGCAAGATCCAGCGTCAGCGCCAGCGCTGCGTAAGGTTCTTCGGTGCTGGCTTTGATGACGGCGGCCTCGACCGGTACCGCATGGCTGACGATCAAGGTGTCACCTGCGCCATAGCGGATCACGCGGCCGCCAATATAGGCCTCTTTCGCGCCTTGCAGCACCAGACACATCACGGGTTCGTAGAACCCAGCGGCGCATTCGGTGGTTTGATCATTACAGAACGCATATAGCCCATCGACCCCGGTGGTACATCCCACGCCCATCGCGCCGTTAGATTGAACCAGTTCGAATACGTCAGAAACCAGATCCGTCGGTACCATCGCCAACCCTCCTGTCCTTCGAGATATAAAGGTTTCGCGCAGTCTGAAAACAACCAACCAACACCTGCCGGAGGATTGGGCAGATCATTCGGAGAATAAGGCAGTGGCTTTCGGCTGCAGAGCGCTAGGTTTGTAATCAGACAATTGACGTCCCCCTGTCAGCGGTTTCGCGCAATGCAGCGAAGCACGCCGCTGCCATACATTCGCAAAAATTTGCAAAAAGAGGAGAGTTTGAACCCATGGCAATCGAACTGAAACTCAATGGTCAGACCCATACCGTCGAGGCCGAACCCGGTACACCGCTTTTGTGGGTCATCCGGGATGAGCTGAAGTTGACGGGTACCAAGTTCGGATGCGGCGTAGCGTCGTGCGGAGCCTGCACGGTTCACATGAATGGTGAGCCGATCCGGTCTTGCCAGACGTACATTGAGGACGTCGAAGACGCCGAAATCACCACCATCGAGGTTATCGATCAGGACAAGATCGGCGCGGCTGTGCAGCAGGCGTGGCTTGAGTTGGATGTGGTTCAGTGCGGCTATTGCCAATCCGGTCAGATCATGAATGCGGTTGGTTTGCTGCGCGAGAACGGCAAGCCCACGGCAGAAGATGTCGACGAATACATGCATGGAAACGCCTGCCGCTGCGCCACTTACCAGCGCATTCGTGCCGGAGTTCTGCGCGCATCCGAGATTTTGGAGGTCTAAGACAAATGACAGCTGATTTTTCCCGCCGCGGGTTCCTGAAATCCGCCGCCGCCGCCGCGACGATCCTGTATGTTGGCACCAATGCCAAAGGCGCGATGGCCGCGTCCGCTCAGCCGGACGCGATGCTGAACCCGTTCGTCAAGATTGACAGCAATGGCAACGTGGTCGCGATTGTAAAGCACTTTGAAAAAGGGCAGGGGCCTGCTACCGGCCTGACCTCGCTGATTGCCGAAGAATTGGGTGTCACGATGGAGCAGATCGGCTACGAATTCGCGCCGTCTGACCCGAACGTCTACAATAACACCCTGTTCGGCCCGTTTCAGGGTACCGGCGGCTCTACCGCGATGGCGAATTCATGGATGCAGTATCGGACCGCTGGTGCGAATGCCCGCGAGATGCTGATCAAAGCGGCGGCTGAGGCCTGGGGGGTCCAGCCTGACGCGCTGGATATTCAGCAGGGTATGATCACAGGTGCTGGCAAGTCGGCCCCTTTGGGGACTTTCGTCGCTGCCGCAGCCAGCTTTGCACCGTCCGAGACGCCGCGCCTGCGCGACCCGTCCGAATGGAAGATCATCGGCAATCCGGATACGCGCCGCAAGGACAGCCCGGTCAAGGTCAATGGCGCTGCCAAGTTTGCCATGGATATACATCTGGACAATCAAATGGTCGTTATGGTCAAGCGAACCCCGCAGCGCGGCGGCACTGTTGCGGGTTTTGACGACAGCGCCTCCAAAGAGGTGAAAGGCTTTATCATGGCCCAAACGCTGCCGACCAAACATGGCGTTGCAGTCTATGCCGAAAACACCTGGGCCGCGATGCTAGCGCGGGAGGCGTTGGATGTAGAATGGGACCTCTCGGCTGCGGAAACCCGGTCCTCGCAGGAAATCCGGGACGAGATCATGGCGGCGCTGGACGCGGCACCGACCTACAATGTCAACAAAGCGGATCAGGCGGCGGTTGCCGCTGCAGTGGATAGCGCTGCGACGGTGGTAGAGAAGACCTTTTATTTCCCGTTGTTGGCACATGCCCCGATGGAGCCCTTGAATTGTACCATCGAGCAGACCGCCGAAGGTGACATCGTGCTGCACGATGGTGCCCAGATGCCGACCGGTCCCCACATGGCCTATCAGCAGATTTTCGATCTGCCCGCAGAGAAGATCCACATCAATACCATGCTGGCCGGGGGCTCATTCGGGCGCCGCGCGACACCGGATGCGGATTATCAGGTTGAGGCTGCGCTGGCCTTCGTGCTGACTGATCGGACGCGCCCGGTCAAACTGGTCTGGGATCGCGAGGACGATATCCGCGGCGGATATTATCGCCCCGCCTTCGGTCACAAGGTGCGGGTGGGTCTGGACGAGACCGGTGCCATCGTAGGTTGGCAGCATCAAGTGGCCGGTCAGCCGGTAATCAAAGGCACCCCTTTCGAGGCCGTGCTGGTCCATGACGGCATAGACCATTCCAGTGTCGAGGGTCTGGCAGACAGCCCCTATGCGATCCCGGGTATGGCTGTGGGCCTGACGGATACCGAAAAGGCGACCTCTGTGTTGTGGTGGCGCTCGGTTGGTCATACGCATACCGGCTATGTTATGGAAGTTATGATGGACATGGCCGCAAAGGCGACAGGTCAGGACCCGGTCGCATTCCGCCTTGCGTATCTGAGCGGCGAAGACACCGATCAGGCTCGCAAGGCCGGTGTGCTCAAACTCGCGGCTGAGAAAGGCAATTGGGGCAGCCCCGCACCTGGAAACGTGCAGGGTGTGGCGGTGCACAAATCCTTTGGGTCATACGTGGCCGAGGTGGTCGAGGTTTCAGGAAATCTGGATGATGGCATCCGAATTGAGAAAGTGACCGCAGCCGTCGATTGTGGTATCGCGGTCAATCCGGACGTGATCAAGGCCCAGATCGAAGGTGGCATTGGTTATGGGATCGGCCATGCGATGCGGGATCAGATCACGCTGGATGGCGGCGTGGTCGAACAATCCAACTTTCCCGATTATGAGCCACTGCGGATCTCGGATATCCAAGCGATTGAAACCCATATCGTGCCTTCGGATCACGCGCCCACCGGCATCGGCGAACCCGGAACACCGCCCGCTGCTCCGGCGTTGGCCAATGCCATCGCCGAGCTGGACCTGCGGGTTTCCGAGCTGCCGATGAACGAAAACGGCGTCTATTTCGTTTGACCAAACGGCTGTATCGCAGGCCTCCAGCGCTGCGGTACAGCCCGCCTCATGGACGACAGAAAGCCACTGGTGGTGCGAAAAAGCAAAGCCGAAGTCTTCACCCCAGCAGGCGACATGCGTTGTTGAGTTTTTTTGATCCGGGTGATGTGCGATGTCGTTTCCTGCAAACGGGTTTCGGGAATCGTCAAGTTTGTCACGGTCAAAGCTGAGAAGATCGTGGAAACTGCTGGAGAAACCTGATGACGACAGAAACGGTGACCCGGTCCCGATCGGGCGGTCGGTCGGCCCGCCGCGCTATCCGAACTGCCCCCAAGTTTGACATGCTTCCGGGCCTGACGCGCGGTATACCACTGTGCGAAGTGATGGATCCGGCGCATGTCGAACGGATCGATGCGGCCTCGATGGATATTCTCGAGAATGTTGGTGTTCAGTTTCGTGACCCGATTGCGCTGGAAGACTGGAAGAAAGCCGGCGCCAAGGTGGAAGGCGAACTCGTCTTCCTTGACCGGGAGATGGTGCGCGAACTGATCGCAACTATCCCGTCGAGTTTTACTTATCACGCGCGCGACCCGGCAAAGAACGTTCGGTTGGGTGGAAATCACTCGATCTTTGTGCCGATGACCGGCGCGCCTTTTCTGCGTGATCTTGATGACGTGCGCCGCAACCCGACGCTGGACGATCTGGCAATGTTCCACAAACTGGCGCACATGATGCCAGCGCTGCATTCCTCGGCGCATCATATTGTCGAGCCCTATGATCACCCCATCAGCCAGCGACATCTGCGGATCACCTATTCATCCATGAAGCACTCGGACAAGACCTTCATGGGCATGACCACCTCGCCCAAGAACGCCGAAGATGTGATGGAGATGTGCGCGATCCTGTTTGGCGAAAAGTACCTTGAGGATCATCCGGTGACCACGGGCAACTGCAACGGAAACTCTCCGCTGGTTTGGGATGAGACAATGCTCGGTGCAATGCGGGCCTTTTGCCGTCGCAATCAGCCGGTTCTGTGCTCGCCGTTTGTGCTGGGTGGGGCAAATACGCCCGCTAGCGTACCCGCTACGGTGGCGCAGCTAAATGCAGAAGCGCTGAGCGCATTGGCTTATACACAGGTCATCCGGCGCGGAGCGCCTGCCATCTACGGGCACTATCTTTCCACGGTGTCGATGAAGTCTGGCGCGCCCATGGCTGGCACGCCCGAGATCAGTTTGATGAACTTCATGATTGGCCAAATGGCACGGTTCTATGACGTGCCATGGCGCACTTCGAACACATTGGGTGGCGCCAAGACGTTTGACGCGCAAGCCGGATACGAATCCGCCACCACCCTGAGCGCTGTGATCCACTCTGGGGCAAATTACATCTGGCACTCGGCCGGCTGGAATGAGGCCGGGATGCATTGTTCTGTCGCCAAGTTCATCGTCGATGCCGAGCAATGTGCGATGGCCTATCGCATGGCGGAAGGCCCCAAATGGCATGATTTTGATCAGGCGGTGGCGGCAGTTCCTGATGTCGGGCCGGGGGGTCATTATCTGGGCCATCCGCACACGCAGGAGAACTTTCAACAGGCTTTCTTCATGCCGGACCTGTTCGACAACAACTCGATCGAGCAATGGCAGGCCGAGGGAAGCGTCGAGGTCACTGAACGTGCGCTCAAACATGCGCGTAAGCTCTTGGCCGAGTATCAGGAGCCGAAGCTGGACGAAGCCAAGAACGAAGAGCTATTGGACTATATTGCGCGCCGAGAACGTGAAATCCCCGCCGCAGATGAGTTGAATCAGACCTATTGAAGCGGCGGTTTTCCGTTTTACTGGCCCATCTCTGTTTTGAGATGGGTCTTTTGTTTTTCTGGTTGTATTGGACAGGGTCGGATGACGGGAAAAACGCCGCCCGTTACGGGGCGGCGTTTCCTGGTTTTTTAGCGGTGCCGAGGCAGCTTATTCGGCGGCTTGAGCCGCAGTGTCACCTCTTTTGTCACGCAGACCATCGCGATAAAGCGCTTTGCCCAGTGATATCATCATAAGGCCCATCACCATGGTGAAGGGTAGGGCCCCGATGATCATCGCGTTGCGCAATGCGTCCAGCGGGTTGTTTTCGCCCGCAGCAAGGATCAGCGCGCCGATCACAGCGGTCAGGATCAGACCCCAGATGATGCGGTGCTTGACACCAGTCTCCTGGCTGCCGCCCGACATGATGGTGTTCATCACAAGGATGCCCGAGTCCGCAGAGGTCACGAGGAAGGTCATGATCAGGATCACACACATCACGTTCAGCATCGACAGCAGACCGCCATCGATCATGTAGGACAGCGTCACGAACAGCTTGTTGGTGTTCGATGCCCCGATGATCGCGCCACCAGCTTCACCCGCCAGTTCCAGATCAATCGCGGTGCCACCCAGAACGGTCATCCATGCGAAACACACCAGCGCCGGTGCAAAGACACAGCCCAGGATGAATTCGCGCACGGTGCGGCCCTTCGAGATGCGCGCCAGGAACAGGCCCACAAACGGCGAGAACGCGATCCACCAGGCCCAGTAGAACGTGGTCCAGCCGGACTGCCAGCCAAACTGACGACCCTGCTCACCTGCGGCATATGCGGCGGCCAGCGTCGCCTCATCCAGTTCTGCTGCCGCGCCTTCCAGACCGCTCTTGAAGCCGTCAAAGCTGCCCCAGGCATTGGTTGCGCCGCCCATCAGAGCCTCTGCATGCGCCTGTGCTTCGGCAGGTAGAGCTGCCGCGAACGCTTCGGACGACAGCGGGCCATATGCGCTGAAGCTCAGAGAGATGAAGTGCAGGATGTAGTCGACCATCGCCGTGCCATAGGTGGTCATGGCGAAAACGAACGAGCCGAATACGACAAATGTGCCCAGAAGGATGATCGACAAAACCAGGTTCAGGTTCGACAGGTACTTAACGCCGCGGCCAACACCCGACACAGCCGAGATGATCGACAGCGTCATGATGGTTACCAAGCCAGCGATCAGGCCGACTTTGGATGGGGTCGGAACTTCGCCGCCCAGATCCATCACCCATTCCATGCCGGTGATCGCATAGACACCGTCAATGAACTGGCTGATGCCATAGCCGATCGTCACCGACACACCCAGAATGGTTGCCACAACGCCCAGCACGTCGACAACGTGGCCCAGAAAGCCGTTCATCAGCTTGCCGAACAAGGGTGTCAGGGCGGATCGAATGGTCAGTGGCATGTCGCGGGTGTAGGCGTAGTAGGCCAGCGACAAACCGGTGATCACATAGATCGCCCATGCGTGAAAGCCGTAGTGCAAATAGGTGTAGCGATAAGCGGACTGGATTGCTTCGGGCTCGTTGCCCGGCACGTCGCCTGCGACCACCACGGGGTTCGAGCCCCACAGCCCCAGAGGCTCGGCGGTCGCGAACACCATCAGGCCGACGCCCAGACCAGCACCAAACATCATCGAGAACCAGGAGAAGTTCGAAAACTCCGGCTTTTCGCCCGGTGTACCCATGATCCGTTTGCCCGTGCCGGGGATGATCGCCACAGCGGCCAGAAAGAAGAAAAACAGCCCTACGATGATGACGTAGAAGCTGTTGAAGCTTTCAAGCAGACGGCCGTTCAGGCTGCCCAGCGTGCCATTTGCGTTGGCCGGAAACACCAGGGCCCATAGCACCAGACCAACCATGATCGCCTTACTGATCAGTGCAATGGGTACGCTGTAGTTCTCATAAAAACCGCCATCCGCAGTTTTTATGTCCAGATCTGTAAATGGTTCTTTTATCGACATCTAATTCCTCCCGTGTCGCGTTCGGTCGCCATTCGATGGCTATTCTTGTTGGCATGATTGCACAGCAGTCTTATTCTTCGGATGCTTTCCATTCCTTCCATCTTAGGACGACATTTGCTCCGATCTCCCGAAAGGGTTGCGGTGGCAGCTGTTTCGGTCTGTCTTCGGAACCGAAGTGTTCGATAATGTCCGATTTATGATTGCAGGCAAGCTCGGCCGCGGCAATACCTGTCAACGTGCCGCGTGCGGTCCCCAGCCCGTTTTGGACGCAACCAGAGTAGACACCACGATCAATTTCCCGTGTAACCGAGACGCCATTGAGGCTGAGGCACAGATGTCCGGCCCATTGGTATTCCATCTGGGTCCCGGCCAACTGTGGAAAACGTTGGTCAAACTTGCGCCGCATAACCCGACCGGCGCGCTTTAGATCTTTGCCGGAAGAGGCCATGCCCGGACGCAGGGCCGCGCAGGTTCGTGTGATGATCCGGTTCCCACCCTGTCTGGTATCGATGCGGCGCATTGTTGTGCCCATGGGATCCGATGGCGTCACGCCCCAGCGCGGGTGGCCACCCAGTTTCTTCAACGCATCTGTATCCAGCGCGGGTGTCATCGCCGCAAACAAGAATAGCTGCATCAGGCGGTTGCGCGCGATACCAAAGCTTTCCAGATGGCCGTTGACAGTTAGGATTACCTTCGCGGCCGTGACCACTCCTTTTTCCGTTTTCACGCACCAGTTATCGACGGCGCGTTCAAAGCCAAGGACAGGGCTGTTCTCAAACATACGCACGCCCTGTCCGGCCAGACCATCGGCCAACCCGCGTATGTAGCCAGCGGGCTGCAACATGACCGTCCCGGACGTGTAAAGCCCCGAGCGATAGTGGCGCGAGCCCGTCAACTCGTGCATCTGTTGCGCATCCAAAGTCTGGCTGTCTTCATCCAGCGTCGCCAGATGCTGCGCATAGCTTTTGTTATGTGCTTCGGCGATTGCACTGGCCGCACCATTGACCTTGCCCGCTTCGTCAAAGAAATTCGGATCGATCTGGTATTCCTCAACCGCTGTACGCGCAAAACTGATCGCATGACGGTTCAGTGCGATTACCTTGCGGTCGTCACCGCCGCCCGAATAGTCTTCCGACGCCAGGTCGTGGGGCAGATCAATCATAAAGCCCGAGTTGCGGCCTGCGGCACCTTCCGCGATACGTCCGGCCTCGATAACGGCCACGCTGGCCTCGGGTTGCAGTTGCAGGATGCGACGGGCAGCGGATAGGCCTGCAAACCCTGCTCCGATGATCGCAAAGTCAGCGCGCTGATTGTCCTCAAGCACCGTTGCCGGAGCCTGGCCGCCCAATATGGCGTTCCATGCTGCAGGTCCGCGGTGAACCGGCAGCGATTTCGCGGTGTACCGCATTAACTCACGGCCTCATCAGCGTCATCGGAAAGATCAATCCAGATCGTTTTCAGTTGGGTGTACTGATCATGGGCGTGAATCGAGTTGTCGCGACCACCAAAACCCGACTGTTTATAGCCTCCAAACGGCGTCGTGATGTCGCCCTCGCCAAAGCTGTTAACTGTCACAGTTCCTGCGCGCAGGGCCCGTGCGCCACGGATGGCGCGTTTTGCATTGGCAGTGAAAATCGACGCGCACAGTCCGTAATCGGTGTCATTTGCAACTGAAATCACCTCGTCGAATCCCGTGACTTCGATGACCGATAATACCGGTCCAAAAATCTCTTCGCGCGCCAGAATTGAAGTGTTGTCAGGCACTTCGACGACAGTCGCCTCGACAAAGCCATTGTCTGCATGCCCCCCGATGATCACAGTGTCGACCTGTTCAAGATAGCTGCGCACTTTGTTGTAGTGTCCTTCCGAGACCAAGGCCCCCATGCGGGTTTCGGGGTCCAGCGGGTCGCCGATGTTCCAATGCTTGGTATGGTGCGCGATTCGCTGCAGCAATTCAGTCTTCACTTTCCTGTGTACGATCAGCCGCGAACTGGCCGAGCAGTTCTCGCCCATGTTCCAGAACGCACCATTGACCAGATGATGGGCCACGCGATCCAGATTCTCGGCGTCGTCCATCACAATGGCGGGGTTCTTGCCCCCCATCTCAAGCACGACCTCCTTCGCATTCGACTCTGCCGAATAGGTCAGAAACCGCTTGCCCGTCACGGTCGAGCCGGTGAATGAGACCACGTCGATATCCATGTGACGCCCGATTGGCTCGCCCACATCGGCCCCACCGCCGGGGACGATGTTCAGCACGCCAGCCGGGACGCCCGCCTCCATCGCCAGTTCGGCCACACGCAGCGCCGTCAGCGTGGTTTCGACAGCCGGTTTAACAACCAACGAACATCCGGCGGCCAGGGCCGGGCCGATCTTCCATGCCAGCATCAGCAGCGGGAAGTTCCACGGCAGCACAAGCCCCACGACGCCAATCGGTTCACGCACGACCATGGCGATGTGATCGTCAGACGCGGGTGAGACCTGATCATAGATCTTGTCGATCGCCTCGGCGTGCCATTTCAGGCAGTGGATGGTTTCGGGCACGTCGACAGTTTCGCAGTCAAAGATCGTCTTGCCGCTGTCGATGCTCTCCATCACGGCCAATTCGCGCGCGTTGCGGGTCATCAGTTTGCACAGCCGGATCAGCACATCTTTGCGCTCGGACGGGTGGAGCTTTGACCAGCGGCCATCCTCGAAGGCTTCGCGCGCCTTTTCCACCGCGAAATCGACGTCTTCGGCACTGCAGGCGGCGATCTCGGCCAGAGTCTCGCTTGTGGCCGGGTTGGTGCTAGTAAAGGTCTTGCCCGACATTGCCGGGCGGAAGCTGCCATCGATGAAAGCGCCAGTGGGCAGGTCCAGATCTGCTGCGATGGATTTGTACTCGTCCTGTGTCAGCAAGCTCATGCCTTATCCCTCCGCCACGATATCTGCGATTTTGCGTTTCAACACGCGGGTCACCTGTTCCAGCGCGCGTTTGTCATCTTTGTTCAACCCGCGCAGCGGGGGGCGCATGATGCCAGCGTCTATGCCGTTCATGGTGACACCATGTTTGATGGTCTGGATGAACTTGCCACCCTGTTCCAGCACATGCATCAGCGGTAGCATCGCGCTCATGATGCGGCGGCCCTTGTCGAAATTGCCCTCGACAACGCAGGCGTTGTACAACGCCACGTGTTCCGCAGGCAGGAAGTTCGATCCACCACAGACCCAGAAGGGCGCGCCCCAGGCAAAGAATTCCAGCGCCTGATCATCCATGCCGCAACCCAGCTGAATATGCGGATAGTCGCGCGCCAGCAGATGCACCCGGTTGATATCGCCCGAGCTTTCTTTGATGCCGCAGAAGTTCCGGCTACGGCCCACACGGTCCAGAAACTCCTCACCCATCATGGTGCCGGTGCGGTGAGGGTAGTTATACAGCATCACCGGCAGATCGGCGGCCTTGTCGATGGCCAGCGCATTCAAGGCGTTTTCCCGGTCGGTCGGTACTGAATAGGCCGGGCTGGCCAGCAGGATCGAATCCGCGCCGATCTCGCGCGCGCCCGCAGCCAGTGCGATCGAGTCCGGCGTCATCATCGCACCCGTGCCCACCACCAGAGGCAAACGTCCCTTGAGGCGCTCGTGGGTGAACCTTGCGACCTCAAGGCGCTCGGCGACGGTCTGAGCATAGTTCTCGCCGGTTGAGCCGCCCGAGATCAGACCGTGCACACCGTTTTCGATCAGGTAGTCGATCACGTCCGACAAGGCGTCCCAATTGACGCTGCCATCCTCGTAATATGGGGTCACGACGGGCGTGTAGATCCCTTCAAATCTGAACAGGGGAGTCATTTACATCCTCATGCAGGGGTTTTTCGCGCCACTGTGCCCAGCGGCAGGTCAAGCCCGGCAGGCGTGACAAACAGCTCGATCTGGTCGCGTGAGAGGTTCCAGTGATCGATGGCCAGCTGCGCAGCAGCCGCCTCATCACCCGCCTCGATGGCGGTGATGATGGCGTCGTGCTGGGCGCTGGCTTGCGACAGGTTCTCGGCCATCGATGCATCCTGTGGCCGATAAAAGGTCATTCCGATTCGGGCGTGGTCGATCAGCAGGCGTTTGAAAGACGGCTGCAGATACACATTGTCGGCCATGTCACCGGTGATCTCGTGGAACCGGTTGTTGGCCAACGCGCGCTCCGCACTCGACCCAGATCGCAGCGCGGTTCTGAATGCGTCCTGCGATTGTTTCAGGTGCTCAATTTGCGCAGGCTTGGCATTTTTTGCGGCCAGTTGAAGGATCGCCCCATAAATCATTGGTGCGGCCAGAAAGAAATCGCGCAGTGTTGTGTATGACATGCCAGACACGCGCGCACCGCGGTTTTCGCGCAGCTCGACATAGCCTTCGCCCGCAAGCTGCCGGAACACCTCGCGCAGCGGGGTGCGTGAAACTTCAAACTCTTCAGAAAGCGAGGCCTCATCAAGATCTACGCCCGGGCTGAGCGTCAGTGTCAGGATTGAAGTTTTCAGATGATCATAAAGCTCTGACTTCCGGCGCCGGGCTGCATCTTTCATCAAATTACTCCGCTGCGAACGCGCAATCACTTCCATTCGTTCGGTGCGGCCTTACAAGAAAATTCAAATTGTGTACAATAAAAAAAATATGCAGTATGCAATTTGATCACGATAGAAATACGCAGACAATTGCTCGGCTCGAGTCATGGCTGGCTTTGGCGCGCAATCGGAACTCTGGTACGAAGGTAAAGATGTCCAAGCCACAGCATTTCGCATTTTTGCTGATAGAAGAGTTTTCGCACCTGGCCTTTTCCTGCGCGGTCGAGCCGCTAAGGATTGCCAATCTGTTGCAGGGCGAAGATCTGTACGAGTGGTCAATCCTGTCCGAGAATGCAGAGCGGGTGACCTGTTCCAACGGCATCGTTACGCTTGTCGATGGCGGTATCGCGAAAATTCCCAAATGCGACAGGCTGTTCGTGCTGTCCGGGATCAATATGCGAAACCATGTAACCCGCCCGCTGTCGGCTGCTCTGCGGCGCGAGCGGGCGCTGGGGACTCCAATCGGAGCGCTCTGCTCCGGCTCATGGCTGTTGGCAGAGGCCGGTTTTCTGGACGGGTGCGAGGCGGCAATCCACTGGGAATACCATGACAGCTTTATGGAGGCCTTTCCCGAGGTCCGTCTTGTGCGCAGCGTGTTCACTGCAGACGGCAAGTATATCAGCGCCTCTGGTGGAACCGCGACGGCGGATCTGATGCTGCACCTGATCGAGCAGGATCATGGTCATGACCTGGCGGTCTCGATCTCTGATCAGATGGTTTACAACGCAGTACGCAATGCCACCGCTGAACAGCGTGTTTCATTGCAATCACGCAATGGAATGCGCAACGCACATCTGGCGAAGGCGATCCACATCATGGAACGCAGTATCGAAACGCCGATCTCGCCTACAGAAATTGCGGCCGACCTTGGCATCTCGACCCGTCAGCTTGAGCGATTGTTCGGCAAATTCCTCAACGCGTCGCCGAAAAAGTACTTTATGGAGATGCGGCTGGATCGGGCGCGGAAGCTCTTGTTGCAGACCGAAGCCTCGGTCACGGATGTCGCGATAGCCTGTGGGTTCGAAAACCCCGGCCATTTCTCGCGTGTGTATCGGGCATATTTCGGCATCACGCCTCAAATGCAGAAAAACAAGATCGATTGATATATTGCCACCTTTGTGTGGACTGGCATGCGCATTCGGGCATCCGCACTGTCACGATATGACCGAAAATCAGGATTTTTGAGCAATTCATTGGGCAATGGTGTGGGTATTATTGTAACCTGCCAACAAAAATGTGGACTTCTGCGCCCGTTTTGCTAAACCCGTCCGTCAAGGATGGACGGGAAGATGACGGATCAGATATCTCTCTCACCCCGTGAGATGCAATTGCTGGAAGCTTTGCGCAGCCTCGGTGGGGATGCGCGAAATGCAGAGCTGGCCAGTTTTCTGGATGTTTCTGAGGAAACGATCCGACGGACGGTCAAGTCCCTCTCGAAGCTTGGTCTTATTTCGCGTGCGCACGGGGCGGCGCGTCTGTCAGGCTCGCAATATGATGGGAACTACTTCCAGCGTCTGGGTGAGCACATCACCGAGAAGCAACAGATCGCCGAGGCGATCGTAAGACTTATCCCAGATGGTGCTTTTCTGTTTCTGGATGTCGGCAGCACCACCGCTTTCGTAACCGAGGCGCTGCGGGTCAAAAGCAATCTTCGCGTTGTGACCAATTCGTCCAAAGTTGCCCACAGTTTGGTGGGGCATCAGGGCAACCGGGTTTTCCTGCTGGGTGGCGAGATGCAAAGCGATAATCTGGGTGCATTTGGTTTTGTCGCGGAAAGTCAGGCGCGGCGCTATCTGTATGATTTCGCTATCCTCAGTGCGGATGCCCTGAATGCAAAAGCGGGCTTCATGTACCAGGACCCGGCGGAGGCCGAGCTGGCCTCGGTCGTTGCTGAACGGACCGAGCAGCTGATTGTGGCCATGGTTCATCAGAAGTTTGGTGCAGTGGCACCCCATCAGGGCTTCAACCCGCAACTTGTTGCAAAGCTGGTGAGCGACGCAACTCCGGGTAAGAAGCTGTCCGCAAAGCTTGAGCGTTGGCAGATCAAGGTGGAGGTTATCGGATGATGGTGCTGACCTCTCAAGGCGATCTTAACAAAATTCCCCCAGACCAGAAGACCCGCAGTCAAAACGGGCAGAAAGATAAAGCAGTATGGCAATTCTAATATTTTTGACACAACTGGCGGGGGCCACGATGCTTCTGCTGTTTGCTGTTCGTATGGTGCGCACCGGGATCGAACGCAGCTATGGCGCATCATTTCAGCGGGTGCTTACCCGCAATGACAGTATGCTGGGTGCCAGTCTTACAGGGATGGTTCTGGCGGTGGTCCTACAGAGTTCGGCCGCGGTTGCGTTGCTGTCTTCCGGCTTCGCAGCGGGGGGGTATCTGGCATTTCCGGCGGGTCTGGCAATTGTTTTGGGTGGCGATCTGGGCTCGGCGTTGGTGATCCAGATTTTGTCGTTCCGGCTGGACTGGTTGGTGCCGCTGCTGCTGGCCGTAGGTGGCTGGCTGTTCGTCAAGACCGAACGCAAGAAGCCGCGCCAGATCGGGCGCATCCTGATGGGTATCGCGTTCATTCTGATCTCTTTGCGATTTTTGCGCGAAGCGATGGACCCCATCCGCGACAGCGCGTTTTTGCCGGCAATTGCCGACTACCTTGTCCGCGACTATATCACCGCCTTTCTTGTGGGCGGTGCGTTGGCATTTGTTATGCACAGCTCGGTCGCGGCCATTCTGATGTGCGTCACGTTGGTGCAGATTGGCGCGTTACCTTTTTCGGCGGGCCTGTCGCTGGTCCTGGGTGCCAATCTGGGCAGTGCACTGATCCCGGTTTGGCTGACCCGCGGGATGGAGCCCTGCGCCCGGCGGATACCATTCGCGAATCTGGCGTTGAGGGGGGTCTGGGCCATACTGTGTCTGTTTACCGCCAATCTATCCCTGCGCGCCGGAGTGCTGAGCGGCGACTATCATGGTCAGATGCTTGTGAATGCACATCTTGCCTTCAATGCGTCGCTGCTGATCCTGTCGCTGCCGTTCTGTGCTTTGCTTCAGGCCCCGTTCCAGCGCATGTTCCCGGATGTGCCGCCCGAAGCGGGCACCGATCCCACAGCGCGCCCGATCAGCGCACTGGATCCGGAGTTGGCCGGCACTCCGGCACTGGCGGTTTCGGCGCTCAAACGCGAGCTTCTGCGGATGGCTGATCTGGTGCAAATGATGTTTAGCCCGTTGCTTGGGCTGTATCGCTCGGGTGATGCCGAGCAGATCGAAGCCGTGCGGGCGATTGATCTGGATGTGAACCAGTGCCTGACGGACATCCGAAGTTTCGTGGCGTCTTTGCCATCAGAAAAAATGGACTCGCGGCATTCAGATGAGGCGCGCGATGTGCTGGAATATGCGGTCAGGCTTGAAACTGCCGGTGATGTGGTGGCCAAGCGATTGACTGTACTGGCGGAAGAGCTGCAAGAGACCGGCAAGCAGTTTTCTCCCGAGGGCTGGTCCGAACTGCAGGAAATGCACGAGAAGATTCTGGCCAATCTGAAACTGGCGACCAATGTGATCCTCTCGGAAGATCTGGAAAGTGCCCGGTTGTTGAATTCGGAGAAGACGGAAATCAAACGTGCCGAACGTGACAGTCGAAAACGGCATTTCCGCCGACTGCAGAACGGTATGATCGATAGTTTCGAGACCAGCGATGTGCATCTCGAAACCTTGCGTGCCTTGCGTGAATTCAACAGCCATATCGCGGCCATTTCCACACCGATCCTGTACTCGAATGGTCAGTTGCTCGAGACACGGCTGATCGAGGATTTGCCGCCGCGTGAGCGCGAGGCGCAGACATGATCGTCTCAAATGATTCGCTAGAATCGTCCAAGGGCCCTTCTTTTTGGCTTCTGCGTCACAGTTTCGGTGGTCGTTTGGTACAGCGGCCAGCCACATGACCCTCGGCAGATTGCTGGGCAGAGGGTTAATTCGGAAACTGTCCAGGAAGGCGATCGCTATCGCTTTGGTTGAGCGGTCATAAGTTATTGATATGCAATATAATTAAGGTGCAAAAAGTTCTATAAGTTAATTTTATAATATAGTAGGTATTATCGATTTTAGTTTCTAGTTTCTGTCAAATTACTGTCATCTAAAATAAATAATCAAGCGCCCCGGAAGAATGGCGCGAGCGTCAAAATCAACTCAACAGAGGAAAACATGAAAAAAACCACGTCCAAGTTTGCAGCAATCGTCGCCGGTGCCCTGATGGCCACCGCAGCGGCCGCCGAAACCGAGCTGACCGTCTATA
>NZ_JBQFOQ010000021.1:0-23962 GCF_056533645.1 Ruegeria sp. G10
ACCGCAATCGTAAATGGGCACAAACAGTCCAAAATCAGCAGCCTGATGCCCTGGAATTACACCGCTGACGTGTGATCGGCGCACCGCTTACACAGAGCTTGCGTGCCTATCAATGCTCATTAGTGCTCGCCACTTCCTTCCGAGAAGAACACCACGGATACACGCCGACCGATCTCGGGCTCATGGTCCCGCGACAGCAGTTCTGCTTCGTGGATCACGTCGAACATAAGATCGTGAACCTTGGGGGAACGCAGGCTGTCTTGCTCAAGCTTGGTAAGTACCTCTTGGAGTGCGATATAGCCCTTCGGCAGGTCTTCGTAGGCGAAGCTGTCTCGCACTTCCTGCTTCGCTTGCTCCCAGTACGGGTCCAGCAGTCTGCTCCAGCTTTCGCAAATCATCTCGATGGCGGGAAGTGAGAGATGCCCGAAACGCTGCTGGTCGTCGATGGCTGTTCGATCCCAACGGTTCATAAACTCGGCACATGCCTTCATAAGGCTTTCCACACGCGCAGGCCGAAGGTCCCATTCCGTTAGCTCCCCAAGCTGCCCAGATACGACTTCCAATGCGTCTGTGAGCTGATCAATGGACATGTGAGCGGTTTCCTGGCTAAGGCTTTTTGTCCGCTCATATGCTGCGTTCAACATCTGCGCACAGCGCACCTGTCCCCGTTCTATCTGGATTCCACCTTTGTCGTGCTTAAGCATAATCAGGCGAGGTGGCAAAAAACTGGTTGGCTTGTCTGTGCCCTTTAGGTGCAGAGCAGTGAAGCTTTCCCTTGCGGACAACAGCGCCAGCTCCGCACCCCACGTGCCCTCGATCCTTGCCTTAGTGATCAATTCGTATCTTGCCGGGTTGATCGTCAGCTTTGTGTGCGAGAGGACGTCATGAAGATTGTTTGTGCGAAGCCGCCTTGGGGCTCGAAGGTACTCCACCACGCTTTCCAAAATAACCTCGGCGTCCTCAGAGCCTTCTTCCTGAACCGCGTCGATCAACTCCTCACCAGAAAGGGTTTTGTAGTTCTCAATCCGTTGCGCGATCTTCTCATCGGACGCAAACCGCCCAACAGGCACGTCAACAAGGTTGTAGTTTACTATCCCAAATTGGCTGTCGATCCGGTCTATTCTCCCTAGCCCCTGAATAAGTTCCTTGAGGTTGGAAGTTACTCCGAGCAAAACGAGTGTATCTGCTGATTGCAGGTTGATGCCTTCGGCCATCTTGTAGGTCATGAAGACAGAGGCTGGTCCTTTTGGTGCCTTCCTTCCGCCAGGCCGAAAGAACTGCTCTACCGACTTACCAGTCACGATACGCTTGAATCCATCAGGGCCCTCGCCAAAGATGGCCTTCACTGCACGATCTTCGCCTTTCGTTTGGTTTCCTACGACGAAGTTGGTGTGGTGGCCTTCGCGAGAAAGCGCCTCCGCAAAAATCTCGAGCGTGTCTGTTCGTTCCGCCAAGAACACAACCCGATCTTTGATTGCCTGTATGTCGAGGCAAGCTTGATAGCGGCGCTCGTCCAGCTCTTTCAGCGGTTTTGCCTCGAGCTTTCTTTCTAGTGCATCACATGTGTTCGTCGGTCCAGGTTGGTCTATGCCCAAGAGCGAGAACATGTCTGACTGGTTCGCGTGTGACTTGCCCTTGCGCGCTCTGGAGCCGCCTTCGAACTCCCGCAACCATTTGCCAATCACACCGTGGGACATCTCCCAGCTTGCTTGGGCCGAATTGACCCTAAGGATATTCAACAGGTTCCGGATGTGGAGCTGATCTTGGGTGCTCTGCTGGGTTCGCACGTGACCGAACCGGCTCTTCTCAACAGCAGTAACTCTTCCTCCTGGTGAAAGCTCACGGCAGAGTTCAACGATGTCTTCCAGCAGCTGTTCATGCTTCTTCGTCACTTTGAGCGAAGTGGGACGTCCATGGTTGGTCAACTCCGGATAGCTGTGTTTGGTCCGATCCTGACTTTCTCCGATGCAGTGACGCTGCCGACGCGTTAGGAACGGCGAAATCAGCGCGGCTAGCTCTGACCTCGCCTCCCTGGAGAGGGCTGTGTCTGGCTCTGTGACGATAGTAAGCGGAGCTCCTTGATGAAAGATGTCAGTTGGTTTTTGCATCTCTCGTTGGAAGAGATCGCCCATTTCCTGGATATAGTCTGGCGTCATAAAAATGGATGCGCGTTTCTCCTGCATATGCGCGAGCCAGTCGACGTCGCGATTGCCGAGTAGCGTTGCTGAAAGACAGACGTTCCAACTTGGCGGAGCCAGCTCAATTGCTGCCGCCATCTGCGAAGCCTGTTCAAATCCTGGCGTGACCGTGTGACTTTCATCAATGATCAGAACGCCAAACTGATCGAGGCGGAGACCCGATTTTGCGTGATCTCCGGCTCCTCTGAGCTTCTGCTTTGCTAGCTTGCTGTTCGCAATCGCCGTGAGAGAGTTGGTTGAATGCCTTTCCCAACTGGGGATGACTTTTGGTGGTGCAATCACCGCGGTGTTTTTCCTTGAGACACCGTGCACCGGCGACTTGGGAATGACCCTCGCAAAGGTTTCAGAAAGCGCCTCGGCCAAATGACATCCGATTTCAGTCTTTCCTGATCCTGTTGGTGCCTCGACGAATGCGATGCCGTGGTCGTAGGCGATGGAGCAGGCTTCGTAGGTCAGTTCCTGTTGGTAGCCAAAGAGCGTGTGGCCAGTAATCGATTGCCGCTGTCCGGTGAGCCAGGGCTCGAATCCTCTTTGCTCAGAGATCATCCTCGCCATGGCATCTTCAGCAGTCACTGGCTTGATAAGCTTGTCGAGGATCTCCAGTGCCTCATTGTTCCAGTCGACTGAAACGTCCCAAACCTGCTCAGCGGCCTGGGTCCTTTCTAGCTGAAGCTCATGGCTACCTGTATCTAGCCCATCCGCATACTCGATGTTTCGATAGAGGCCTGATTTTGAGAAGTTGGCCGAGCCAGCCACTGCGCCCTTGGACGAACTAACGATCTTCGAATGCAGCCGACGCTCACCTGAAATGCCCAGCTTTTCTTGAGCAAGGTCTGGATCAAAAACCCTAAGTTGGATGTTCCCTTCAGAGATCGCATGCCTAGAGAGAACAGCAAGCAGATCTTCGTCGTCATCAACCTGAAGTCCCGAACGCTCTAGCCAAAAGAGTTTCATCTCTTCGGTAACAGGTGTCCGTTGGCCGAGGCGCTTTGCGTTTGCCGTATCGATCCCAAATGCGATCCGAATTTGGGTTTCGCTTCCGAACTCCGGGTTCCTCAGCTCAGGCATCTCATTCATCAAGATGGCTAGCGACGACAAGAAGTCCTGGTAGCCAGTGACGATCAAACAGTCGCCTGACAATATATGCGGCCGGTAGAGGTCGATCACCGGCCGATCGATGTTGGTCGCAAAGTCAGAAACTGGCTTTTGCGGCGAGGTATCGGAATCATGTGGTTCCGGACCGGAGATTTGCCTTGGTTTGGCGCGCAGCCAATTTGGTAGCGAAAACAACTCGAAGCCAGTCTTTGCGAAATGCTCGTTTCCACTTTGTTATCGCGTTGCAAGTCTGGCAATACCTCTCAACACAAACAAATTGAGATTTGAGCGATTGCTATCCCTAAGCGAAGCAGACGAGCTTTCGGCGCATAGAGAGCATCAGAGCTCGATCCTGACTAGCGATTAAAGTTGTTTTGAGTGCATTAGGCCCGTGCAGGTCACCTCATATACAGTCCCCTTAATGAAGGTCTGCTTTGTTAACGCTGCAATGCAGCACACAAAGCAAAGCAGAACTTCCGGTTTGGGCCGATGGCTAGGTAGTGGCAAGCGGGGCAGGGGCCTTTACTGCGTCTGCGCCGAGGTCGGCTGTGAGCCCACTCTTACGGGTGCTGCGGTTTGCATGAGAGCCTGCTTCTGCGAAGTAGCATGCTTTGTGTTGGCAGTGCCGCAGCGTTGAAAAACATGGTTGACGCTGCGATTCAGAAAAACGATTCCTCGCACGCCGGGTCATCATTTGAGAGCTCTGTAGGCGTCCAAAATCTCATTAGCGAGCAGGTCGATATCAGTGTAGTCGGTCGCATGGTTGATCACCGAAACACGAATGATCTGTCGATCCTTCCAAATGCCATGGCTGGGATACACCCGGGCCATTTCTTGAATTCTTTCTAAGACCTTCGTCGTTAACTCGTCTGTTTCAAAGGCTATGGCTACCTGGTTCAGAACGACGTCATTCAATATCTCGACACCCGGAACAGCGCGCAATCGGTCTGCCAAATATGTTGCAAGGGCGCAGTGGCGCGCAATCATCAACCGAACGCCCTGCGCCCCTAAGTGTCTAATAATTGCGTAGCTCGGGATGCCTCGCGCACGCCGACTTAGCTCGAGCGTGGAGTCGCTTGGCTCCCAAGTCTCGCCTAGCTCTGGGAGATATGCACCACGCGCGCTCATCGCGGACACCAAGGCCGCACGGTCGCGCACAATACAAAGCCCGGCGTCATAAGGTGCGTTGAGCCATTTGTGCAGATCCACAGCCCAGCTATCTGCAGCATCAACGCCTTCCACCCGATCGCGCAAGTCGGGCACAGCATGCGCCCATAAACCAAATGCACCATCCACGTGCACCCAGCCACCAGCGTCGTGAACCATCGGAATGGCTTCTGCAAATGGGTCGGAAGCTCCCGTATTGATCTGGCCAGCTTGGAGAATAACCAGTGGAGGTCGCTTACATTCTGCGAGCGCTACTTCGAGCGCACTGATGGAGATGCGACCTTGATCATCGGTTGCGAGGCGTGTCGCTCGGCCAAGCCCCAGTCCTGCATATCGAACGCCAGCCATCGGCGCGGAATGGGCCGCATCCCCCAAAATGATCGGAATGTCCGGCGCGCCGAAGAGACCATTCTTTACGAAGTCCCATCCTTGTCTTTGCAGTAGGGCATCACGCGCCGCGATGATTCCTTGGGCATTAGCAACAGTTGCCCCGGAAACGATGCCAACGCCGCTGTCCTCAGGCAGGCCTAGAAGTTCAAGGCACCATTGGCAAACCGTTTGCTCGATAAGGGCAGCAGACGGGCTTTCCCAAGAAGAGGCAGAGTTTTGACCCCATGAGGTCACAAGAAAATCTGCAGCCGCGCCCACTGGCATAGAGCCACCACAAACATAACCAAAGAACCTAGGGGACGTATGGGCATGGAGGCCCTTGCCAGCAATCGCAATCAAATCCTCGATCACGGACGATGCGGCTGTGCCTTGATCGGGAAGTGTGCTGTCGAATTCCAAAGCCAAGGCCGAAGGGCGTAGTTCTGGCTTGACTGCGGCTTCCGCAAGGGTGCCTCGATACGCTATCGCCTCGCGTGCTGCGTGTAACATAGCCGTGCGGTCGTCTGCACTCAGTGGCGCTACCTCATTATCTGGCATGCAAATCTTTCTCGATCAATTTTTGTCGAAGGGAGGCTAGCTGGGGTCGGGATAGCAGTCGAGCTTTTCCTCAGTCGACGTAGTTGTTTGCCTGCGGCCAGACTGGAGATCCATACAGTTGCTTTGATGGGCAGCTCATCCCGCAGACTGTATGTTCGACTGTCGCTTGTTTTCTCTCTAGCAGCGAGTGGCAGGTTCGACGGGCTGCACCGCGAAATCGCCGATAACGGCAGGATGTCCATGGAAAGACGGTTTCTTCTTCGATCGCGACAGTATTCACACCGTTATCCAGCCAGACCTCGAGATGCCCCTACCTGGTCTGAAGATAGCTTACCACACAAATAACGCCAATGTCGGCGTCTCGGGCCAGCAGGGCGGCTGGTTCGGCTTCAGTCTTGACGTTGAGCAATGTCCCGAGCCCGGCAACCTCACCCAGATTGCGGCCCACCTTCGTCGCGCTAAGCCCAATGGCGGCGACAACCTCAACGCCGCGCTCGACAAGCAGCCGGGTGATGACCCTACCCACTTCGCCGACACCGCAGACGACAGCACTCGCAGGCCGAGGCTTCCTTGAGGTAGTCGTCATTCACCCGAGACTTGGCGTTCATAGTCAGCGTTGTCATACCAGCCGAGCGACTTGGTGACCTTGAGATCGTCGTCCAGATCCCACTCCTCCCAGTCAGAGAACTTCACATGGTTCCCAGTGTCTTTGTGGTGTCCTTCGAAGGTCCAGGCATAGACCATGTGATGATCAGCAACCAAAATACTGTCGAGTGTCAGAACGAGATCGGGAAAGTCAGCCATGAAGCCTGCGGCCATGTCGGCGATTTCCATCTGGCTTGTCATGGGATCGCCACCATTCATTCCCATGGTGGTGTTCTTTGCGTAGCGGCATGCCACCGCCTTCGGGTTCCGGTCCGTCCAAGCCTCGCAATGCGCTTGCGCCACTCTTTCTGCAGTTTCACGGTCAGGTATCATAGCGCCCCCCCCAAGAAGACAGCATCCTCTTTTCAATGACGTTACCGTAGAGCCACAGAATTTATCAAGCCGCTGGCCAAGGCCATCACGGCCAGATGAACACTAAAGCTAGGATACCTCGATTTTAGAAGCGCGGCACAGGTGATATGAGTGACCTGTTCTGACTGACTGACAAGCAGATGGCCAAGCATTCCCCGTTCTTTCAGCGGTTGCATGGTAAGCTACAGGTCGATGAAAAAAGGGGGCTGAGTGGGATTATCTTCATCAACCGCAATGGTTTGCGGTGGCGGGGCGCTCCCAATGAATACGGATTGCACTTGACGGCTCTATAGCCGGTGCAAGCCTCGGAGTGAGAAAGGTATCTTCGCTTGGATGATGGTCGGCCTTCCATCGAAACTACGTTTCGACTGCCGAGCAGTGGACGCGACCTATCTGAAACCACATCGTACCGCGACCAGCATGGCCGCAAAAAGGGCAACGTGGCCGCCTGATTGCCCGAACCAAGAGGGGCATGAATACCAAACCACATGCTATCGGTGATAGCCAGGGACAGCCGATCATCAATTCTGTCACCGCTGGCTAAGTTAGCGACTATATCGGTGCGCGAGCGCTATTGCGCAGTATTCCAGATATCGACTGGTTGCTGGGGGATCGCGACGACGATGCGGACTGGTTCCGAGGCGCTTTGAAAGACGAAGGAACAAGCACCTCCATGCCGGTTCGAAATCAACGCAAGACAACCGTGAAGTATGAAGAGCGCCGATACGAACGGCGCAGCCCGATCGAGATCAAGTTTGGTAGGCTCAACGGTTGGAGGCGCGTAGCGACACGCTATGATCGCTGTCCCAACGTATTCCTCTCCGCATTCGCACTTACAACAGCCGTCATCTATTGGTTATGAATCCAGAGCCTAGACTGAGTATGGTCTCGATAGTCTCCAAATGAGGCACGGGCCACTGAGAAGTCGCCGCTGTCAATACAAAGTAAACTCAGGCCCAAAACCGTAAACGGGCGGCATTGCTTCAGAGGCGAGGGTTCAAAGGAAAAAACAACGTGGACTGCTCTTGAAAGCCAGGCAGTTTATTGGCCGCAGGATCGATTTGTTGGCCAATAGAGCACTTGCTTACCGGGCTCAATCGTCGCGTTTGATTGCTTCCGTTTCAATGTTGATCCTCACTTCATCGCCAACAAGCCCGTTCGCCACACCGTAGTCCATCCCGAACTCGCTGCGCAAAATGGATGCGTCCAGCGATAGTCCCAAAACTTCGCGTTTATGGCCAAATGGGTATTCTGCTACTTTGTTGAGCGTTACGTTCAGGGTTACCGGAAGAGTTTGATCCAGAATCGTCAACTCTCCGGCCACAGTTCCGCTGCTGGCGTCCGAAGCTGTACCACCGTTTGCAACAAACTTGATTTCGGGATACGTCGAGACATCCAGAAAGTCTCGGTTTCTAACATGACCGTCGCGCGCGTCGTTGAACGTGTTTACGGACGCCGCTTGGATCACAACCTCTACGTCGCGCAACTCTTGCGTCTCAGTGTCGTAAAAAAAGTTGCCCGACACTTCTGTGAACACACCAAGTGTTTTTGCGTAGCCGATGTGATCGATTGTGAAATAGATAGCTGTGTGCGTTGGATCGAGCTCATACCGCGCCATATCTGCGTTTGCCGCTATCGCCCATCCGCCAAATGCAGCCGAGGTTACAATGGTTCGTGTTGCAACGCCAAATTTGCCTGAAACGGTTTTTTCGCGCGCAAATACCATAGTTCTAATACCTCCAAATAGGAACTAACATTGAGAGTAATATAGGTTGCAGAGAGGCAAAGGCCGAAAAAAACATGAGCGACACCATAGTTCGCTGCGCGACATGGAACATCCATCGGGCCAAAGGGTCAGATGGACAGGTCAATCCAAACCGCGTGACCAACGCAATCAGGACGGAACTGGCGCCTTTGGGTTTGGACATTCTGGCGCTGCAAGAAGCAGATGAGGAATGTCGACCGCATGCTCGAATTATTGACGTGCGAAAAATCTCCGAACTTACGGGGCTGCCCTACGCGCAAGATGCCCCAACGTTGCGTTGGGGCAGTCAGAGCGACGGATTTTTGGGAAGCATCCTGTTTCTAGGTAAGAGGTTTCAGCGCACCCATGCAGATGTGATTGATCTGCCAGGCCATTGCCACCGGGGTGCTCTGGCGTTCGAAACGCTGGTTGAAGGTTTTCCATTACGCATCATGACAATGCATCTCTCCTTGTCGCAACCGTTGCGCATCATCCAAATGCGTACCATTGGGCAGTACCTACATCGTCGCCCAAATATGCAAACGCTCATGCTGGGCGACTTCAATGAATGGCGGCCCTGGGGCGGTTTGATGTTTCATCAACGGATCGCAGGAACCACCTTTCAGGGGCCTGCGCGAGCCAGCTTTCCGAGTCGATGGCCTTTCTTACCACTGGATAGAATCTTGACGGATTTGCCGGGCGCGATTTCAGAGGTTCACGCACTAAAATCAGACGTTCTGGTGCATGCTTCAGATCACTTGCCTTTGACTGGCGTTGTTAAGCTTGGGAAAAGCGCGTGAGCGGTTGGTTGCCCGCAAAACTACCCGAGGGTCGTTGGCGTACTAGTTTGCTCTGTAGATCAATCGGGTGACATGCATGTTTGGCGGTGAACTCTATAACACGACACGGCCTGCGGAGGTAGTACCGCCTACTGCCAACCTGTGTCTGGCCTGCGCGGTGATCGCTCTCGCACTCACAGGATGTGCATTGATGGCGTTTGGTTCAGCGCTGACCCCTTTGCTTGTTTTTGGCTTAGTCGTCGCGTTTCTAGTGCCCAGCCTGCGACAAACCTACCCGCATGAAGCACTGGGTTTGTGCAATCTGGTGACCCTTATCCGCGTTGCTATGGTTGCATTCTTGACTGGGAGCCTGATGGCGCCAAACGCGAGCCCTTGGTTGGTGTTTATGGTGGCAACAGTCGCATTCGCATTGGACGGTGTCGATGGCTGGTTGGCGCGGCGGTCGGGACTGACTTCACGCTTCGGAGCAAGATTTGATATGGAAACGGACGCCCTGCTAGGCGCTGTGCTCTCTGTTTGGCTGTTGGTGTCAGGCACAGCCGGTCCAGAAATTCTGGTTCTGGGCTTCATGCGCTATGTGTTCTGCGCCGCGGGTTTGGCCCTGCCTGCATTAAGGGCCGACTTACCGGAGGCGTTCCGTCGAAAAGCTATTTGCGTGGTTCAGATTGGTGCGTTGGTTACCCTCCTGTTCCCCTTGACGCCAGCTATCGCGGTTTTGCCAATATCGTTTACGGCCGCGATACTTCTTGCTTGGTCGTTCTTAGTGGACATCAAGTGGCTTCTCGGACGCGCTGAATGAAACAAGCATTTTTCTTCGCCTGGGGTGCTCTTGCTGTATTTGCCGTTCTCGCACTTCCGAACCATCCGAACGCCTTTGGTTGGGGGGTGTTTATGCGCTGGCCGCTGGAGTTGCCCGTAATCCTGCTTTTGGTTGTGTTACTGGGGCCCCGTCTTATCTTCGTTCACGTGATCGCGCTGGCTTTGTTGGCAGTCATTGTTTTGAAGATCGCCGACTATGCAATGTTCAGCGCTTTTGACAGGCCGTTTAATCCGGTCGTTGATATGCCCTTAATCGCTGCAGGGTTTTCATTCGCCCGCGATAGCCTTGGTTTGCTTGTATTTGTTTTTGCAGTGTCGTTGGCCATTTTGTTGCTGGCCTTGCTCTACGGTTTAATGGTCCAGGGCCTTGCCACTTGGGCGTCACTTGGACAAAATGCAAAAACGGGATTGGCTGTAGCTTTGATAGGTGTTGGCTGCACTGGATGGGCTATCGCTGATGCGGGTCATCACCTTAGTTTCTGGAAATTGGAGAACAGCCCGCCGGGGACCACCTGGACCTCTCGCTTAGCAATAAATCGCGTTGGTCAAATACAGAGAACAACCAGAGATTTGGCCAAGTTTCGTGAGGCCGCAGGTTCAGATACCTATGCCAATCAGTCCGGATTGTTGAACAAGCTTGATGGTCGGGATGTGCTTTTGATCTGGATTGAAAGCTACGGTCGCGCCAGCTTCGACAACCCGCTGTATGCGCCAACGCATCTCGCAACGCTGCGGTCTGCTCAGGCTGAAATCGCGGGTTTGGGACTTGCCATGAAAAGCGGTTGGTTGACCTCGCCAACGGTGGGCGGACAAAGCTGGTTGGCGCATGGAACCCTGGGATCCGGCTTGTGGACCGCCGATAACGGGCGCTATCAGGCGATGATCGACAGTGGGCGCAAATGGCTATCTCATATCGCGCAAGCGGCGGGGTATCGGACAGCCGCTGTCATGCCTGCAATCACAAAGGACTGGCCCGAAAGCGGGGCTATGGGGTTTGAGCTTGTTTTCGACAGGGCCCAAATCCCCTATGCGGGCGAGAGTTTTCGCTGGGTTACGATGCCCGACCAATTCACATTGGCTGCTTATCCCGATCTTTTGCCGCCGGACCCGAGACCTGATTTTGTCCAGATCGCTCTGATCTCTTCACACGCCCCTTGGACTCCAATCGCCGACGTAATCCAATGGCGGGATGTAGGCGATGGCACCGTCTTCAACGAGATGGCCACGCGGGGACCGACACCTGAAGTGTTGTGGAAAGACCCAGATGCCGTGCGGGATGCGTATCGCAGATCGGTAGACTACGTTTTGCAAGTCGTCTTTTCTCATGTTCTTCAACTAGTCGACGATGCACCACTGGTCATTGTCGCTGGGGACCATCAGGCCGCTGGATTTGTATCAGGCAGTGACAGCAAGGATGTAGCTGTTCATATGATCGGACCCCCGCAAGTCTTGGACCACATCGACCATTGGCGTTGGACAGAGGGGCTTATACCCACATCCGACGTACCTGTTCGCCGAATGGACAGGTTCAGGGACAACTTCATAGCTGCCTTCTCTGACAAGACCTCAACCGCAATGGTGACGCGATGAACCGGTATTGGGTCAGGTTGGGGGTATCGATCACGTTGATTTTCGTATTACTTTGGTGGACGGATTTGGCGCGTATCGCTGATCATCTGCGGATGCTCAGCCCGGGATGGGTAGGCCTTGCGATCCTTGCAACCACTGCCGCAACCTTCTCGATGGCATTCCGATGGCAACTTACAGCGCGCGCGTTGGATATTCGGTTTGATTACTCTTTTGCCTTGCGCGAATACTATATCGCGCAGCTGGTGAATATGGTTCTGCCCGGCGGCGTTCCGGGGGATCTGACCCGTGCGGTTCGGGCGAGGAAGAAAGCAGACCTCAAACGCTCAGCTCAATCGGTTTTGGCGGAACGGCTGTAGGGACAAATCGCGATCATGGCCGTCCTTTTTCTGGGCATTAGTGTTGCGCTAATGCGTCCCGGAGGCTTCGATCATCCTGAACTTAGCATGATAGTTCTTGCTGTGTTGCTATCGGCCCTAGCTGTGGTGAGCCTTGTATCTCTTGCCCTTCCATCAATTGGGAGGTTCGTTGTCTTTTTGATCAAGTTACAACGTCAGACGGCCTTTGTTTTGGTCGGCTTAGCCAGCTCTGCTTGTCTGATACTGGGCTTTTACGCGTCAGCAAGGGCTGTTGGGGTTGTCATACCATCAGGCGGCTTGTTTATCATTATTCCTCTGGTTTTGACTGCGATGCTGGTTCCTATGTCGATTGGAGGTTGGGGTTGGAGGGAAGGAGCCGCTGCTGCCTTATTTCCAATAATCGGGGCGTCATCCAGTGCGGGTGTTGCTTCGGGTGTCACTTATGGTGCCGTCATCCTGATCGCCGCGCTGCCAGCAGTTGTAATTCTGCTGTGGCTAAGATGGATTGAACCGCAACTAACAACAGGGAAGAGAAATTCACCATGACACAGCCTACCCACCTTACGCGCCGTTTTTTTCTCCAAACCGGAGCAGCCGGTTTTGCTGCTTCCGCATCCGGGTTGCCTGCGTTAGCAGCCAATCTACAACCCGTGAATTTCCAGCTGTCCTGGCTGCATTCCGTGCAGTTCGGCGGAAGTTACATTGCGAAAAAAAGAGGGTATTGGTCTGATCTTGGTTTGGATGTCTCACTTGCCCAAGGCGGTCCAAACGCGCCTGTCGAGCCGCCTGTTGTTTCAGGAACTGCTTTGGTCGGGATATCTGCTGCGGACTATACCGCCGCCGCCGTGGCACAAGGCGCGCCGTTCAAAATCATCGCCGTTGCAATGCAAAAGAATCCGTTCGCGATAGCATCTCTTGTGGCCAACCCGGTAAACGAACCCGCGGATCTGATCGGCAAGAAGATCGGTATGGCCGTTGCGAATACGCCCGTCTTGCAAGCCTTGTGCACGTTGAACGGGATAGACATCGACCAAATTGAAATTGTCCCCACTCAATATGACCCGGCACCGTTGGTCAGTGGCCAGGTGGATTGCCTGCTTTGCTGGGAAACAGATTTGCCCGTCGCCATGACTGTGCAGGGCGTAGACAACACCACAATGCTCATGGCTGACTACGGGTATGCCGTGCATTCTCAAACCTATATCGCCACCGAAGACTCTCTTGCACAAAGGCGCGCAGAGCTTGTGTCTTTGCTGAAAGGCGAAGTCATGGGGTGGAAGGATTATCACAAAGATACCGACGCCGCCGCCGAGTTGACGCTAGAAATGTTCCCTGATGCAGGTCTGGATCTCGCCGCGCAAAAACTGCAAGCCGCGCGGCAAGTGCCGTTGATGTTCTCGGATTTGACGGCCGATTACGGGTTCGGGTGGTTCACCGAGGAGACCGTGGCGGCCAATGTCGAAACACTCGCGCTGTTAGACCGAACCGTCACTCCTGACCTCTGGGACCGATCGCTGCTGGAAGAGGTTTATGGCTGACCTGAGGGTTGACGCGTGACCACGACCGGAATTTCGTGCAACAGAATTCGTAAGAGTTTTGATAGCACAGAGGCGGTGTCAGAGCTTTCGATTGAATTTCAATCCGGACAGACGACGGCATTGGTTGGCCCGTCCGGCTGCGGAAAATCAACCGTTCTGCGAATGATAGCAGCGTTAGAAACGCCCGACACGGGGCATATCGCGATTGGCCGTGAATCACCAAAGCAGGTCGCCCGACGCGGGGGACTTGCGATGGCGTTTCAAGACGCATCGCTGCTACCATGGCGAACCGTAAGATCGAACATCGCATTGGGTGCGGAACTCGCTCGCAAACCGGCGGATCGCGTAGATGACCTGATCGATCTTGTAGGGCTCGATGGGTTTGCCGAGCATCGACCTGCTGAACTGTCAGGTGGTATGCGCCAACGCGCTGCAATCGCGCGCAGCCTGATTTCTGATCCAGAAGTCCTGTTGTTGGACGAACCTTTTGGGGCCGTCGATGCGATCACGCGTCGTCGATTGAATCGAGAGCTCCCGCCATTGTGGCGTGAGCGCCAAACGACAACACTTCTCGTTACGCATTCCGTGGAGGAGGCGGTTTTGCTATCGGATCGCGTGATCGTGCTATCACCTCGGCCCGCGCGTATCTTGGCCGATATACAGGTTGATATTAACCGAGACTGCACGGTTTCCGTTGCATCTTCACCAGAGTATCGCGCTTTGGTGACGCAAGTTCTAGCCGCGTTGGAGGAGGCTGAGTAGGTGGCACCGGGACGTATCATGCTGGGCGTTTTGCTTGTGCTTCTAATTTGGGAAGGCTTGGCACACGTTCAGCCAAACAGCGTGTTGATCAGCGGACCATCTGATATCGCGAAGTATGTCAATGATCATTCTGGGCTGCTGTTCAGGGCTGCGGCAGAAACCTTAAGGAATGCCGCGCTCGGGTTCTTTTGGGGGAACCTGGCGGCGATGGTCTTGGCCTGCATTGTGATTTTGGTCCCGAAGTCAGAATGGGTAGTCTCGGCGCTCGCGCTTCTAGTGTTCTGCATTCCGCTGATCGCGAGCGGCCCGATTTTACGGGTCCTGTTCGGGCCCGGAGCGGGTCCACAGATCGCTCTGGCGGCACTGGCTGTTTACTACACCACATTCCTGGCCTTGGTAGTGGGTCTTCGGGCTATCTCGCAAAGCTGGACAGATTTGATGACCGTTTACGGTCGGGGCCGCCTGTCGACTCTGTACATTGTGCGATTCAGAGCCAGCTTGCCTTACCTGTTCGTGGGATTGCAGATCGCGGCGCCAGCTGCCTTTCTGGGTGCGATGATTGGAGAATTCACAGGCGCCGAGCGAGGATTAGGTGTTTTGACCTTGCGGGCTATGCGCGGTCTTCAAACGGATGCGACCTGGGCGCTGGCGGTTGTTTCCGCATCATTGGCTATGCTCGGGTATGCGTGCGTTGGCCTGCTCAAAAGTAAACTGACACCACATGCACCGACAATACTGCTATCGACGCCCAGAGTTGGTCAAAAGCGCACTTTGTCTACTCGAATACTCGGTATTGTTTTTATGTCTGCCATGGTTTTGGTTCTGTGGCAGGGACTGATGGATTTGTTTAACCTGAATTCGTTCTTCGCGAAGCGACCAGCAGATATTTGGGCCTTCGTTTCCAACACCATGAACTTGAACACATTGCTAACTGCGCTTGGCGAAACCCTGGCTTCTGCGATACCCGGATATCTCGCCGGTTTGGCCCTTGGTGCGGGACTGGCTGTGATTTTAACGCTTTGGCCACCAGCGGCGCGGGCGATTATGCCAACGGCCATCGCTTTGCGCGCCGTGCCGATCATCACAACTGCGCCATTGCTGGTTCTGGCATTTGGGCGCGGCTTTACGGGGACCGTTGCAATTGTCGCTGTGATGGTTTTCTTCCCAACTCTCGTCGCTTGCCTGCAGGGCCTGCGGCAGACCCCAAAGCCAATCGTGGATGTTTTTGAAAGTTACGGCGCCAGTCGGTCAAAGCTACTGCGATCCGCCCAGATCCCCGCCATGTTGCCCGCTTTATTCGCATCTGCCCGCATGGCAGTACCGGCAGCGCTATTGGCGGTCACTACAGCTGAGTGGCTGGCAACCGGGCGCGGCATAGGCGTGTTGATGGCGCTGACCGCGAGTACATCTAACTACAATATGCTGTGGTCCTGCGTAGTCCTTTTGTGTCTTGCGGCAGTTACAGCATACGCCGCAGTTGCATGGTGCGAAAAGCGAGTTCTAAGTGTTTATGCGAGCGAGCAGGTGGTATGACAGAGGCTGTTTTTGCGATCCCAGGTGATAAAGACCAGCGTACGGGCGGTTTCATCTATGAAGCCACAGTATTGAAGGTGCTGAACGAGATGGGTTGCAAAACCGAACATCTGCAACTGCCGCGCGGCTTCCCCAACCCAACGCGGGACGATATGGCAGCGGCACTGCATGCGCTGCGTGCCGTCCCCGAAACGCGCCCGATTATCCTTGATGGGCTGGTATTCGGTGCAATCGACCCGGGGGGGTTGGAGCGGGTAAGGGCCCCGATCATAGCTATGATACACCACCCTCTTGGATTGGAAACTGGGTTGCCGACAGAACGGGCCGAATTCCTGCTCAAAAACGAAGCGGCAGCGCTCCGACACGCCGCCCACATAGTTGTTCCCAGTCCAGAAACTGCGCGCGTTCTGGTTGACGAATTCGACGCAAACCCGGATCTGATAACCATTGCCGCGCCGGGTTTCGACCGTCCAGAGGTGCGTAAGAAGCCAAAGTGCCCTCCTTTGATTTTATCGGTTGGCTTACTGGCCCGCCGCAAAGGGCATGACACGCTGTTAAGGGCGCTCGCTACAATCAAGGACTTGGAATGGCAGGCCGTTATCGTCGGTAAGGAACACGACGCAATCACCGCGCATGAACTTTACTTCCAATCAAAGGCCCTCGGTCTAGCCGAGCGCGTGAAATTCGCCGGAGAGTTGGACCAAGCCCCGTTAAATGATTTGTTCAACTCGGCGACCCTTTTCGCGCTTGCGACCCGATACGAAGGCTACGGTATGGTTCTCAGTGAAGCGATGATGTTCGGGCTTCCAATCGTTTCATGCCATGTGGGCGCCGTGCCTGAAACAGTAGGTGACGCAGGGGTGCTGTCCCCACCCGAGGACGCTCTGGCCTTCGGGGCTAATTTGCGCTTGCTTCTTGAAGACCAGAGCACGCGAACACGTTTTGGAATGCTGTCGGAGCTAAGATCAATGTCTCTACCATCGTGGTGCGATACGGGTGGGAAATTTGCCGGCGTGATCAAATCACTCGTCGAAAAGAACAAATCAGAGAACTTTTGAGCAAGAGCATCACGAATATGTATTTCGAGGATTGGCATTCTTGGTAGGTCAATCATGCCATATTAAGATCGAATAATGAAATACCTGCTCCAAACCCCAACTGCCAGAGCAATCCTCATGGCACTCTTCGTATTCATTGCTGTGAGGGTATGCAGCTATGACGGCTATGAAATAGCCGAATATCAGATGCCTGACAAAGAGTATTGGGGCGTTGGAGGCAAGCCCTAGTCTAACTATCGTCAAACCGTTAAATAATTGATATGCTCCGCCCCCCGAGGCTCCCTCATTCATAACGACAGTTTGCAGGTCTGATTGGGATGTTCTTCGTCGTCAGCTTGGGCAAGCGCATCGAGCGCGGGCCGAACTGGCTGCGCCCGCGGAAACCGACCGATGCGCTGAGACTCTGCAATGTGCCGACCTCACCTGAAAAACTATGGCAGTTCAAATATGATGCCGCACTCGCTTCAAGGCTGATTGGCTAACGCTTATCAATTTGACTATCGCCTTGTGGTTGGGCGCTTCCTCGACGCCTCTAAAGGGCTGAACCCCTTAGAATTTTGTGGTCCGCCTATTGGTGGCCATGAGTTACTGGTGCGCATGCCTTAAACCTGAACTGTGTTTATCAACTCGGTTATCGGGTTCGCTAACTTCGGCGTCGGGCAACAAAGTTTTTCAAGATCACAGCGGGTATCGTGTTGCTCTTTGGCAGGTGCTGAAAATCTCACTGCAATACGCGACGTTCGCTCATATTTTAGGCCGCTAGAACGCTGCCTCTGCACTTAAGTCGCCGTACACAATGCTGTCACGTTGAGCCCTTAAGCAACGGCGTAGCGACGGCGCTGAAAGGCATCAAATGAGAGATTTCGAGAACTGCGGTTCCACAATTGGAAACTTGACCAAAAAGCAGAAGTTTCAGAACCACCGCCCCATGCGCCGCGAAATGGCCCAGCTGTTTCAGGGGGCCTCTCCGGCGGGGACGGCCAGCCTGATCTGCGACTGGGCGTTGCATTTGATGTCCGCACCGGACAAGCAGGCATCGCTGGCGCGCAAGGCACAGCAGAACTGGATGGATTGGCTGACCTATGTCGCCAAAGGCTGTCCGGCAGACGAAGAACCGATTGCGCCCGCCAGAAATGACCGCCGTTTTCTGGATGAAGCCTGGGCGAAACCGCCCTTTGCTGCGCTGGCGCAAGCCTTTCTGCTGGCCGAGGATTTCGCCGATCACGCCACATCCGATGTTCCGGGGCTGAGCCCGGCGAATGATGCCGCGATGACCTTCATGGCGCGGCAGATGATGGATGTTTTTGCGCCGTCAAACTTCCTGCCGACCAACCCTCAGGCGCTGGATCGCTCCGCCCAGACCCATGGTGCCAACCTTGTTGCCGGGGCGTCGGCCTTTCTGAAAGACTGGCAGGCGCAGGTTCAGGGGACCAAACCCAAACCCGCCCAGCAGATCGGTCTGGATATTGCGGCCGCGAAGGGCAAGGTGGTTTATCAGAACCACCTGATGGAACTGATCCAATATGAGCCGACCACCAAATCGGTGCAGGCCGAGCCTTTGCTGATCGTACCGGCCTGGATCATGAAATATTACATCATGGACCTGAGCCCCGAGAATTCGATGGTGCGCTATCTGGTTGATCAGGGTTTTACCGTCTTCATGATCTCGTGGCGCAATCCGGGGGCCGAGGATGCCGGTTTGGGCATGGCGGATTACCTGGAACAGGGGCCACTGGCTGCGGTGTCCTTCATCAAAGAGGCAACAGGCGCGGCGCAGGTCCATGCAGCCGGGTATTGTCTGGGCGGAACGCTGCTGTCCATCGCGGCGGCTAAGCTGGCCAGAGAGGGTGACGACAGCCTGCGCAGCATGACGCTGATCGCGGCGCAGACCGATTTCACCGATGCTGGAGAGCTGATGCTGTTCATCAACGAAAGTCAGGTCTCGATGCTGGAAGACGTGATGGAGGCGCAGGGGTATCTGGATGCCAGCCAGATGGCCAGCGCGTTTCAGATGATCCGGTCCAACGATCTGATCTGGTCGCGGATGATCCATGCCTACCTCATGGGCGAAGAGGCGGCGCCGATGACCGATCTGATGGCGTGGAATGCCGACAGCACGCGGCTTCCGGCGCGGATGCATTCGGAATACCTGCGGGGGATGTTCCTCAACAATGATCTGGCGACGGGGCGGTTTGTGGTCGACGGGCATGCCGTCTCGCTGCGCGACATACGCATTCCGATCTTTGGTCTGGGGACCGAGACGGACCATATCGCGCCGTGGAAATCGGTGTTCAAGATCCACAACCTGAGCCACGCGGATGTCACCTTTGCCCTGACGAATGGCGGGCACAATGCGGGCGTGATCTCAGAGCCGGGGCACAAGCGGCGTCATTTCCGCCTGCACACAACCCGCGATCAGGACCGGACGCTGACCCCCGGCGACTGGCTTGAGACGGCCGGACAGCACGAGGGCAGCTGGTGGCCCGCATGGGGCCAGTGGCTGTCCGATCAGTCGAGCGGACGGAAAGGGCCGCCCCAGATCAAAACGGCGCTGAGTGACGCGCCCGGCACATATGTGCGGATGGAGTAGGACCATGCTGGCGGAAACCGGGTTTCTGAAAGGGAAAAAGGGTCTTGTGGTGGGCGTGGCCAATGAACATTCCATCGCTGCCGGCTGTGCGCTGGCCTGCCGGGATGCGGGTGCTGACATCGCGATGACCTATCAGTCGGAAAAAGCGCTGCGTTTTGTTCAGCCGGTCATCGATGCGGTTGAGGCTGGGATTGTCATGCCGCTGGACGTGACCGATGCAAGCCAGACCGAGGCTGTGTTCGACGCAATCCAAAAGCAATGGGGGCGGCTGGATTTTCTGGTCCATTCGATTGCCTATTGCCCGCGTGAAGACCTGCACGGGCGGGTTGTAGACTGCTCGCGCGAGGGGTTTGGCGTGGCGATGGACATCTCGGTCCATTCCCTGATCCGGCTGGCCAAACAGGCGGAGCCTCTGATGTCCGACGGTGGCACGATCCTGACGGTATCATACCACGGCGCAGAAAAGGTGGTGGACCACTATAACGTCATGGGCCCCGTGAAAGCCGCGCTTGAGGCCACGGCACGCTATCTCGCGGTTGAGCTTGGGCCGCGCAATATCCGGGTCAATTCCATGTCGCCCGGCCCGCTGGAAACGCGGGCGGCGTCGGGGATCGACCATTTCGATGAGCTGATCGAGGACGCAAAACGCAACGCGCCGCTGCACCGGTTGACCACGATCGAAGAGGTCGGCGCGATGGCAGCCTGCCTTGTGTCGGATTTCGCCCGGTCCGTCAGCGGCAATACCGCTTACATCGACGGGGGGTACCATGTCGTCTGATCAGGATGCAGATATCGGTTTCATCGAGAATCGACCCTTTGACGAGATCAAGCTGGGTGACAGTGCCGAGCTGTCGCGCACCCTGACCGCGCAGGATATCGACGCCTTTGCCGTGGTCTCGGGCGATGTGAACCCTGCGCATGTCGATGAGGAATTCGCGCAGGATGATATCTTTCACAAGGTCATCGCCCACGGTATGTGGGGCGGTGCGCTGATCTCGAACGTGCTGGGCACGCAATTGCCGGGGCCGGGTACGATCTATCTGGATCAGTCGCTGAAGTTCCTGAAACCCGTGGGTATTGGCGACACCGTCACCGTGCGCGTGACCGTGACCGAGAAACAGGCCGACAAAAAGCGCGTTGTTCTGGAATGTCTGTGCACAAATGGCGATAGTAAGCCCGTTATCACCGGGCAGGCTGTTGTGATCGCCCCCGACAGGAAAATCCGCAGGCCAAGGGTGGCCATGCCGGACCTGGTCCTGCACCGCCGGGGGGCCGTCTATGACCGTTTGCTCAGCGCCGCCCAACGCGCGCCCGCGCTGCCCACGGCCGTGATCCATCCATGTGACGAAAGCGCGCTTGAGGGCGCGTTATCCGCCCGCGATCTGGGCCTGCTGGACCCTGTTCTGGTCGGGCCGCGCGCGCGGATACACGAGGCCGCAGACGCTGCCGGGCTTGATATTACCGGGCTGGAGATTATCGACACGCCGCACAGCCATGCCTCGGCCGAGGCGGCAGTTCATCTGGTGCGGGACGGGCGGGTCAGCGCGCTGATGAAAGGGGCGCTGCACACGGATGAGGTCATGTCCGCCGTTGTGTCCAAGGCCAACGGGCTTCGCAGCGAACGCCGGATGAGCCATATCTATGTCATGGATGTTCCGACCTATGCCAAGCCCCTGCTGATTACGGATGCGGCCATCAACATCGCGCCTGACTTGCAGACAAAGGCGGATATGATCCAGAACGCCATCGATCTGGCGCGCGCCATTGGCATTGAAACGCCCAAAGTGGCCATCCTGTCAGCGGTTGAGACCATTACGCCCCGGCTGCAATCCACCGTCGAGGCGGGCGCGCTGTGCAAAATGGCAGATCGAGGCCAGATCACCGGCGGCATTCTGGATGGTCCGCTGGCCTTCGACAACGCGGTCTCAATGCACGCGGTCAACACCAAGGGCATCACGTCCGACGTCGCCGGTCAGGCCGACATACTGATCGCGCCCGATCTTGAGGCCGGCAACATGATCGCCAAACAGCTCATGTATCTTGCGGGTGCCGAGGCCGCCGGTGTCGTTCTGGGGGCGCAGGTCCCGATCATGCTGACCAGCCGGGCAGATGATAAACGCACACGCATTGCCTCGGCGGCTATTGCCTCTTTGTACACACAGACTGTTCAGTGAAAGGGTGAACAAAGCTTTGGCCAACATTGACTCATATTGCTTATGCCTCCGGATCTAGTGGCGTGGTTTCAAGCCAGTATGGTTTTAACCTCGTAAGTATTTCTGCCGCTTATCGGACTGTTTGGGAGGGTTCTTTGATTTCTATGCAGGTGAAAAAAGCGCATTGGGAGTCTAAGCCTAACTGGCTCAAGGATTAGAGGCGCTCAACCATCTGCTACGCTCGCTGTCCCAAGAAGTTTGTTTCTACGCCGGCGCTCACTCAGCGACCGATGTCCACTGGTTAACTATCCTGCCCCTAGCGACAACTTCACCTACGGTGGCTTTGTCGCCCAGGAGCGCGACACCAAGAGGGCCATAACCGCGCGCTTGCAGCGAACGGCAGCAATATGGGCCGCAATTGCTGCATTGAAAACGGCTCGCAAGGTCAGCTCTGGGCCGCTATGGCTGGATCAGCTGACGGCGGAGCACGGCCTGTGCTGCAACGGCATCTTGGTCTGGTATGAGACCATTCTGCTTCTTTCTGGGGAATTAACAAATGACCGGCCCCGCAGAGCGCCATCTCATCCCAAAACCCGTTCAAGTCTGAAAGACTGACAGGTTCTCCCTCAGCCAGTTGGACAGGTCGCGCGGCGATTGTCCGGTGATCTCCCTGACTGTTGATGTGGTTTCCCTCTGGGTCGAATCCCGGAATGCGCGGTCCAGACCGATAAGCAGGTCAGCAAAGAAAGCGTTGATACCCGCTGCTAACAGTCCCGCTCTTTGTTGTTCGGGGCTGCGGTGTTCGTATGTCACATCCCGGTCTAGTAGCCGTCCAAGTTCGATCGCGATTTCTGACATGGACCAGCACTTTGGCCCGGTGAGGTGATAAGCGCGCTGCACGGTCGGGTCAAAATCGCTTTCCAGAGTCTTTTGAGCAACGTCCGAGACGTCACGGGTATCAATAAAGTTGGTTTTCCCGTTTCCGGCCGCGCCGCCCCAAACACCTGCGGCAATGGCAGGGCCTGCGTTGAGAAGAACGTCCATGAAGGCAGAAGGACGCAGGACCGTATATCCGATATTCTGGCGCGCCAGATGTGCTTCGATTTCCATATGCCAGTCCATGGGATGCAATTTAGAAGGCGGTCCAAAGGCTGAGAGTTTGACGATGTGGTTTAAACCCGAAGCCACCGCAGCATCGATCAGGGCAATCTCATTTTTGGTCTGATCCGGTGACGTGCCATGCGAAATGAAGAGCCTGTCCACACACTCTAGCGCCGCCCGGAGGGTGTCTGGATTGGCAAAGTCCACACAGCAGGGTTCTGCCCCCTCCGGGAGGTTGACCGTTGCAGGATTCCGGGTCATCGCCCGGACCTTGGCGCCTGATGACACCAGGCCTTTGGTCAGTTCCGTTCCGATGCGTCCGGTCGCTCCTGCGATGGCAATTGATCCGGCGAACACGCCTTTGCTGTCTGACATTGGGTCAATCCTTTTGGTTGGTGGGTCGTTTGAATAGTCAAGTCACGAAATGTGTTGTGGTCAGATCAAGCAGCAGCCGGCCCTCTATTGACTCCGCCGAGCGTGCGCGCGAACAGTCGGTGATCGGCATGGTTCCGGTGGCCTCAGCATCGGAAACGTACTCAACATCGAACGCAAGCGATCCTTCTATGTGGGCCGTTTTTCTCGGCATGCGAATGACCTCAGATTCCTGGAGATTGCGCGTTGTTTTGAGACTTCCGACCTAGGTGCCGGGTGCGATCCCGGACAAAAACTGCCGCAACTCATTCGCCACAAGACCGGGCACTTCAAGTTGCGGCGCGTGCCCCGCTTTGAGGATGATCAGGTCTGAATCCGGGAGCGCCGCGTGATAGGCATCTGCGTATCTCATGGGAACAATCTCGTCCCCCGAGCCCCAGATGATCAGAGCCGGCACGGATAACTGTTTTGCCGCTTCATCCAGGCGAAAGGCGTGCCCGGAGGTAACGGCCTTGACCAGCGTATTGAAGAAGGGCGCTTTCGCCTTCAGATCCTGCGCCAGAAACCCCATGATCGGGCCAGGAATATTTGGCGGTTCAATGAAGGCGCTGGCGTACATGTCGGTCATGTAGTCGACGTCGATGTCTTCGGGGTATTCGTAATAAGTGGGAGGCTCATCCAGCGTCATCCCGGTCGCGTTCAGGATCACCAACGCATCAACGCTCTCTGGATAGGTCAATGCATAGGCGGTTGCGACGTGACCTCCCATGGAGTTTCCGCCGATCACCAGGTTTTCTACATCAAGCGCCTTTATAAGGTCACTTAGGAAAGCAACCTGCCCTGCAATGCTGTAGTCGCGCCCGTCGTTTTGAGCGTTTTCACCATGTCCCTGCAGATCGGGCAGGATGACCCGGTAGGTGTCTGTCAGCTCGGAGGCCGTAGCGACAAAGGAATTCTTGTCATCAATGAGGCCATGTAGAAGGACAATGGTCTGCGTATTGCCGACCCCACCTTCAAGGTAGTGGGCCGTGTAGTTGTCCAGAGGAATAGATTGTCTGACGTCAGCACCAATGGGACAGTTTAAGTCGATTTGATAAGAGAGGGTTTCTGGCTCATCGTAACCGCCAAGGAGTGGAGATGAG
>NZ_JBQFOQ010000022.1:0-16209 GCF_056533645.1 Ruegeria sp. G10
TCATGCCCGGCGACAACGTGTCGTTCGGCGTTGAGCTGATCGCACCGATCGCGATGGAAAACGGCCTGCGCTTCGCAATCCGCGAAGGTGGTCGTACCGTCGGCGCGGGCGTTGTGTCGAAAATCATCGAGTAAGTCGGCTCTACCGACTGGTGGGCGGCAGTTGCTCTGAAAGAGCAATGAGAGCCCACTCGGTTGAACGAAAGAAGGCCGTCCCTCAGGGGGGCGGCCTTTTTTAGTGGCGATACTGGCGATTGCGCTTCGCTCTCTGACTGCCGATTTAGTAATCTTAATCTTGCCTCCATCCTATCCAAAACCCGACCCCCCACCTGTGATCCGTAACAGCAAACGCGGAGCGCGTGAGGCGACCGCCGAGATCAACGGGAGAAGGTTATGTTTGGTTATGAATTCCTGAACTACGGAGCACAAATTCTGCATAGCAAGGATCTGGACGACATGCGCGCCGCTGTTCTGAGCGACGGCGAGCAGGAAGTCGATTGCACGGTCAGCGACTTTCGACGCGAACGGTTGCGCGCCGCTTCAGCGCAGACCGAGTCAGCCTGTCGCGTCGCAGAGTGATCCAAAGGCGGGCGTGATCACGCCTTTGGCTGCCAGGGGGCACGCCCGACCATCCGATCAGCCTCGGCTGTGATGTCGTTCATATGCTGCTCGAGGCTTTGCCTCAGCGCTTCGATCTGATCCTCACTTGCCTTGCGGGGCACCGGATCAGTCCATTCGCGGCACAGGAACACACCTTCGTTGCGCCAGGGGCGGGGCATCAGCAGCCGATCCCACGTGCCAGCCTCGCGCCCGTGCCGCGCAGAGTAGGTGATGCCGAACACCCGTTTGCCCGATGTGCGTGCCCAGACCAGCGGCACGGTTGAAGACACCCGCTCGGGCCCGCGCGGACCATCGGCGGCGATGCCGATCGAGATGCCCTGTTTCATCTTACCCAGCACTTCGCGAGACAGCGCAACATGGCGTTTTCGACTGGACATCGCGATTGTGTCCATCCCGAACAGCTTCTGAACCCGCCCAACCATACTGCCCGCCCGGGCGGCAGAGGTGATCGAACAGATGCGCGCTTTGTCCAGCGGGAAAAAATACGGCGACTGGGCCAATCGCTGGTGCCACAGAACCACGATCACCGGTTCGCCCTGTTCGGCCAGTTGGTCCAGTTCCTCGTAACCGATGCGTTGCCAGCGCGTGGTGCGGTGGACCAGCCGGATGTAACTGGCGATCCGACGCGCGACCCAGTTCAGCACAGCTTCGCTGTCAGCGATTTTCTTGCGGAGGCTCAAGGCTGTGGTCCTTCTGGCTGGTCGAGCCTTGTCTTAAAGAACTGCGCGCCGGGCGCAACTTTTTTGTCGGCGGGCAAACTGACAGCAAAAGTAAAAAAGCCTCTTGAGTCCTCTGCTGCACTGGAATATCTGATGGCCCAGCCTAGGGGTATAGCTCAGTTGGTAGAGCGACGGTCTCCAAAACCGTAGGTCGCGGGTTCGAACCCTGCTGCCCCTGCCACTTCCTTAGAAATCGTCAAAAAATTGCCATAACCGCACGAGATACCATCGCGCGAGGTCGGCAATGCACTTGACGTATCGGGAAAGAAAGAAAAAGCTTGAACAAGGCTGCCGGACACGCCATCAGAGCAGTCCAGATAACGTGCTAGAGTTGCTGGTTTTTTTGAAGGCGCAGGAGCCTGACCGGGTTGGGGGACTCGGGATGAAGCGGGGACTCGGGGGATAATGACTGACATCGATGCATATCTTGAAGAACTCGGGCTGTCGAAATATGCGCCCGTTTTTGCGTCGAACGAAGTTACGCGCGCCGATCTGGCGCATTTGTCGGAACATGACCTGATTGATCTTGGCCTGCCGTTGGGGCCGCGCCGCAGGCTGATGGCGGCGCTGGGGCAAGCGCGCGATGCGGCCCCGGCACCGGTGCAGGGCGGGGGCAAGATCGTTGCCGAACGGCGGCAGTTGACCGTGATGTTCGTCGATCTGGTGGGCTCGACCGCGCTGTCCGAACGTCTGGATCCAGAAGATCTGGGCGAGCTGCTGCGTCGTTTCAAAGAAATCTGTTCGACGTCAGTGGCGCGCTTTGGCGGGCATATCGCCAGCTTCATGGGCGATGGGGCCATGATCTATTTCGGCTATCCGCACGCGCTTGAGGATGCGGCGGCGCGTTCGGTGCATGCCGGGTTGGACATACTAGACGAGTTGCGCCGTATTGACGGGGAAGAACAGCTTAAGGCGCGGATCGGGGTGTCGACCGGCCTTGTCGTGGTGGGCGAAATTCACGGAGAGGGGCTGAAGGAACATGATGTGGTCATGGGCCGCACGCCCAATCTGGCCGCGCGACTGCAGGGGTTGGCCGAGCCCAATACGCTGATCATCAGCCCATCGACCCGGCGTCTGATCGGGAATGCCTTTGAGTTACGGGATCAGGGCGCGTTCGCCCTGAAGGGGTTTTCCGAGAAGGTTCAGGCCTGGACTGTCACAGGGCAGGCACGGATAGAAAGACGCTTTGACATCATGCCGGATGCCGGTGCCGGGCGACTGGTCGGACGTCAGTCTGAGTTCCGCAAGCTCAGTGAGAAATGGCATGAGGCATGTACAGGCGCTGGCCAATCTGTGCTGATCACGGGTGAGGCAGGTATTGGCAAGTCGCGTCTGATCGAGGGTCTCAGTCAACTCGTGCAAGAGCAAGAGGCGCTGCGCCTGAACTTCCAGTGCTCGCCTTTCCATGCCAACTCGGCGCTGTACCCGGTGATTCAGCATCTGGAGCGTGCGGCAGGGTTCGCAACGACAGACGACGATAGCGAGAAGCTCAGGAAGCTATCACATCTGCTGCGCCATCATCCGCCCGAGCATCAGCGCCTGATTGCGGATTTGCTGAGCATCGACGCGGACGAAGAACTTGGCCCTCTGGATTTACCGCCGCAAGTCAAACTGGAACGCACGCTTGATGCGGTGATCGAGCAGCTTGTTGCTTTAGCCCAAGAAAAACCTGTTCTGGTGTTGTTTGAAGATGCGCATTGGGTGGATCCGACAACAGTATCGCTGACCGAGCGTGTGATTGAACGGATCAGCGAACTACCGGTTCTTATGGTTGTCACCGCCCGTCCCGGATTTGATCCCGGTTGGGGGCATCATCAAAACACTTTGCATTTGCCGCTCAAGCGTCTGGCCAATCGCGATGTGGCCGAGATTGTGACTGAAGTGGCTGGCGGGCATACGGTGCCTGCCGAAGTTTGTGACCTGATCGCGGCCAAGACGGATGGAATTCCGCTTTATGTGCAAGAGGTTACGAGAGGTCTTCTGGAATCGGGCCAGCTGCGGCTGACGGAGCAGGGTTATGCACTGCGTGGTCCGCTGCCATCGCTTTCTGTGCCCAGTACGCTGAAGGACTCGCTGATGGAGCGTCTGGACCGGCTGGGCATGGCCAAAGAGGTGGCGCAGACCGGTGCTGTGTTTGGACGGCAGTTCTCGATCGCGCTGCTGGCCTCGGTCTCGATCCTGTCGCCGGCGGTGTTACAGGCTGGTCTGGATCAGTTGTCTTCGGCGGGTATCATATTGCAAGCACCCGACGCGACCGAAGACGAGTTCATCTTCCGCCACGCCCTGATCCGCGACATGGCTTATGACAGCCTGCTGCGGACCGAGCGGCAGGTCTTGCATGACCGCGCAGCCGGTGCGCTTCTGGAAAGCCATCCACAGTTGGCGCAAACCCAGCCCGAGGTTCTGGCGCAGCACTATACGCTGGCTCATCGAACCGGCGAGGCCGTGATGCATTGGCAAAGCGCCGGGCGTCGCGCCATCGAACGTTCGGCCCTGACCGAAGCGCTTACTCATCTGTCCACGGCACTGGAACAGCTTGCCGATCTGCCCAAAAGCCGCGAACGCGATGTGCAGGAGATCGACATTCAGATCTTGCGCGCGGGCGTGCTGCGCTCGACCAGCGGCATTTCCGGGGATGCGACAGGCGAGGCCTATGGCCGTCTGCGCGACCTTTGCCACCGCGCCGAGCAAACCGAGCGCCTGTTCCCGGTGCTCAACGGTCTTTATGCTTTTCATCTGGTGCGCGCCGAATACCGGATGGCACAGGATGTGGCGGCACAGATTCTGGACCTTGCTGCCGAAAGCGGCAAGACCGAGCACCGTATGGTCGGCCACCGCGCCATGGGTGCGGTGCAATTGCATCTGGGACATTTGCCCGACGCGCAAAGCCATCTAGAGCAGGCCTGGTCGCTTTACGATTTCGAACAGCACGGCCAACTGGCATATGTTTATGGCACCGACCATGCTGCGATCACTTCGGCGTTTCTGGGGACCTGCTATTGCCTGATGGGGCGTCGTCAAGAGGCTCTGAATGTGCAACGTAAGGCTTTGGCGTGGGCCAAGGACCTCAAGCATGCCCACAGTGTGGCGCAGATTCTGGTCTATATGTGCAAGGTGCACCTGTTGGCGCGCGATTTGCCTGCTTTGCGACAGGATGTTGAGGCCCTGTCCGAGATTGCCGAACAGCATTCGTTGCCGTTCATGGCGACAATTGCGCGGTTATGGGGCAGTTGGGCCGAGGCGACCGAAACCGGTGACCTTGAGCAGATCGAGAACCTGCGTCAGGCCTCCAAGGACTGGTGGGCGATTGGGGCTGGCAACTACAAGAGCTTCTTCCCTTCGTTGATTGCAGAACTTGAAATTGCGGCAGGCGACTATGAAGCTGCGCAAGACACCCTGAGGCAATCCGCGCAGGTGCGGCGCGAGTCAGAAGAGAAATGGGCCGAGGCCGAGCAAATCCGGATCGAGGCTGAACTGATTGCAAGAACCGGCGGCGATCCCGAACCAGTTTTTTTATGCGCGATCGAGACGGCGCAAAAGCAGGGTGCGTGGCTTTACGAACTGCGCGCGGCGGTTGCGCTGGCCGAATGGCGGCAACGTCGCGGGGAACCCTCGGGCGAGGTGTTGCATACCGCCCTGTCGCATTTTCAACAGGATGCCGAACTACCGGACCTCAAGGACGCGCAGGCGTTAATGGAAACGACCACTTGACCGAAGGGGCCTGTTGCTGCCAGCTTGGGCACGGGCACATAGGGGTTGATACCTAAAATTCGACACTTAGGCGCTGAGACATCGGTCCGGCGCCCCCGCTCTTGTGGTGTGAGGAGACCCGATGAAAAAGATCAGCAAAACCCTTCTGGCCAAGGATATCGTGGCGCAAAGCCGCACCGATCTGGCATTGCAGCAATATCACTCGATCCCGGGCGAGGAGATACGCGCGTTTGTGAAGAAGCTGATTGGCACGGTCACACTGCCCGCAGACCTTGAATACAACCGGGACCGGCAGGTCTGGAACCCGGCGTTTCAGGATTATCCCGAGATCATTGTCTATTGCGAAACCATTCAGGATGTTCGCACCAGCCTCGCCTTCGCGCGTGAACATGACCTGTGGGTCGTGGCGCGATCCGGTCGGCATAGCACGGCAGGGTATTCGGTCAACAACCAGATGGTGCTGGACACCAGCAAGATGCGCTACGTGACCGTCGACCCCGATGTGCCGATGGCCTATGTGGGGCCCGGCACACCGTTCAAGATGCTGAATGCTGAGCTGAACGCGTATCACCTGCATGTGCCGGGCGGGGCCTGTCAGGATGTCTGCGTGGCCGGTTTCATGATGGGCGGCGGCTATGGCTTTACCTCGCGCCGCTACGGTATGGCCTGTGACAATGTGCTGGGCGTCACGGTGATGCTGTGGGATGGCAGTATCGTGATTGCCGACAAGGATACCAACCCCGATCTGTTCTGGGCGATCCGGGGCGGGACCGGCAACAATTTCGGTATCCTGTTGGAAATCCGCTTTCAGCTGCACCCGCTGTACAAGGTCTGGGGCTGTCACATCACCTGGCCGCTGGAAAAGGCCGCCAAGGCGCTGGAGTTTCTTCAGGCCAACTACATGAGCACCTGCGAAGATGACCGTTTCGGAGCCTATATCTTTTTGGCCTATCAAGGGGACAGGAAGGTGCTGCTGCTGTCTGCGCTTTATGATGGGACGCCCGACGAGGGGAAGGCCTGCGTCCAACCACTGCTGAGCGATGAAATCGGCGGCGAGATGGGTGAGGATGACGCAAACTACGGCACCTATCAGGAAATCAACTCCTGGCTTTATGACGACAAGTACGACATCCCTGTCGTGCCTGATCAGGCCCGCGAGGATAAACAGGCGGGATATATCAAACGCCAGCTCTCCGAGGCTGAATGGCAGCGCGTTGTGGATTACCTGGACAGCACGCCCAATGCCTATGGTGCGGTTGCGATCGAACCCTATGGCGGAACGATCAACCGGGTGCCGCTGGGCAAAGAGGGCAATGCCTTTATTCACCGCGACGTATCGCTGAATTTCTATGTCGATGTGTTCTGGCTGTCGGAAGAGGAAAAAGAAACCGTGGTGCCGTGGCTCGACGGGTTCATGGAGCTGATGACCGAAGAAGGCTATTTCATCGATCGCGTCTATCAGAATTACCCGCGCCGGACCCAGAAGAACTATCGCTGGCAATACTGGGGCGAATACTTCAACTCGCTGCTGTTCGTGAAGCAGAAATTCGATCCGCATAATTTCTTCCACTATCAGCAGAGCATTTCGCCGGTGCCGGATGACGCGCCGCCCGAGATTATCCGGGACCCGTCCGAGTCGATCTTTGACGACCCGACCATCACCTATGAGGACTATTCGAACCCCTGAAAGCGGGGGCAGCCACGGCCAAACGGGGGAGAGCCCAGCATGGACACGATCCAAGAGATTTTCTTTCTGCCGCCTATCGCGGTTGCCCGCTTGGGGCCGGGCGAAACACCGCTTGAAAGCTATGAATGGCAGCAGGATATGGATGCCCATGGCAACAACAAGACGGTCATCCGGTCGAACATAACCCTGCGCGAGGTTGAGGATGGCAGCGTCACTGCGTATCTGCCCGACCCCGACACGATCCGCTTTCGTGATGAAGGCGGTGCGCTGCGCCCGGTTGCCCCTTTCTTTGAGCTTTGGGCGCGTATGCACGATGCCGAGACCAGCAAGGAATACGAAGTGCCGGTCACGCTGGACCTTTTGGACGAACAGGGTCTGTCGCTGGAAAATGTGCGCTATACGGTCACCGTGGGCAACACCAAGGCTGAACGGCGAACCGGCGATGCGGCCTGCGGTTTCCGCGCACGGGTCGAGATTGCGGGGCAGGATTTCACGCCCAAACCTCTGCTGGCGTTCAGCCCTCATACCTCTGAACAGCAGCCGATGGTTTATGAGCATAACCCGATCCCGCTGGGCTCGGTCCGCGCGATCCATCCGGTGCAGGGTCATGATGAACCGGTCGAGGGCGAATTCGTTGACCGCAGCATCCTGCGCCTGCGTTTTATGCCGCCCAAGGGCGAGGTCTATGGCCCGCCTGACGCGGCCTATGGTCCGGCGACGCTGGCCGTGCCCGGATATCAGAACGACCCGGCGAAATCGGAATATGGCCGCATCCACGAAATTGTGCCCGAACAGAACCGCATTCTGAACCCCGACACCCCGTGGTCGAAATGGATCATGATGTCCGGCACTTCGGACGACCCCGAGCCGCATGACAGCTACGACGGTGCCCGCGTCGGCAATGACCAGTCCTGGGGTGTGGCCGATGACACCAGCGATGGCGTGATCGAGGCGACTTTGGCGGTGCGTGGCGAGCGTCTGACCGCGCGTGCGCAAATCATGACCGGCCCGCCCGATTTCGCGCCGGACGCAAGACCGTTCTACAGCCTCGAAGATGATCTGGCTGATCGTGATCTGTCGCTGATCTCGGTGACCGAAGACAATTTTCAGCAGGCCAAGGCCGAGGTGGTCGACATCTTCCGCCGCGCGTTCGAGACCAACAGCCTGATTAATCTCGACGATATCCGCGCGCAGGGTCTGAAAGACAATGCCAAGTTGCAGGCCAAGACCGGGATTTCCCCGACGCCGGGCCTGCCCTCGACCAACGCGAAATCCATGACGGCAGAAGACGCAAGGCCGCCGGACAAGATTGATGAACTGATCCGTCCGCAGCCCGCCTCGGTCTTTTCGAACTCGGTGCCCAATGACCGTCTGCCCTATACGGTCGCCACGAAATTCGTGCATGAGCAGTTGATTGACGAGGCCAACCTGCTGGATTTCCTGCGCCGCCGTCCGGATTTCGTGAAGACCTTGCTGCGCCCGCCCTATGGCATCCTGCAAGAGCTTGAAACCGACCCCAACCCGGATCAGGCCCCGAACCCCGAATTCCGGGACCCGCGCAACATCCGCGATTCAATGCATGACGCGCGGATGCCGCCTTATATGCGCGATTCCAACTACTATCCGCTGTCCCTGTCGCGCAGGCAGTACCATCTGGTGATCTCGTTTATCGACTATCTGGTGGCCATGGGCGATGAACCCGCAAAGCCGGTGCAGACCGAGATCACGCCCCGGAACCTGACCGCACGCGCGGCCTTCAAGGTGCCGGGAAACCCCGACAATACGCGACTGGACGGATCGGTGGGCAATTGTTTCCCCGGTCTGGAAATGGACGTACGCAACCTCGACCGGCGTTTCTTCCCCGGTCTGGTGTTCAATGCCGTGCGCGTGCCGCTGAGCCCCGTGCCCGAGGCACCCAAGAACTCGCAGGGCTTCCATCTGGTCTTTGTCGACTACTTCTACGACCCGATGTTGCCCGACAACAGCCCCGAGGAATGGGTGCAGACCCTGCTTGAGGGCTATAGCGGCGATGTGGGCGCGAAGCTCAGCCAAGGGCGCTGGTTCCTGTCCTGGGTCGAACAAAGCGGCAAGCGTATCACGTTCCAAGAGAAAGACGGCACGCCCTACGACGGATTGATGGTCTGGCGCTTTATCCGCAGTCTGGAATGCGGCGATGATAAACCGATCAGCATCGCGCTGGAGCGGCGCAACCACGAAGGCATCGTGGATACCAAACAGGTTGTTCTGCACGGCTATCGCCGCCAATACCGTACTGAGGCCGGCGCATTCAGCGAGGCTTATGATCCCGGCGAGCTGACGCAAAGCCTGTGCAACCCGTGGTCCCATGATTTCCGCGATTGCGGCTGCCATTACTGGCCCTCGAACCACCCCGATGTGGTGATGGCCGAGGTCGCGCATGACGATCAGCTGCCCTCGGGGCAGTCGAAGAACCCCATTGAGGCCGAGACGTATCTGGATTGGCTGCGCTCGGACAAGTCGCCATCTGGCAATGTGGCGGCGCTGAATACTGTGGAACAGAACCGCCCCTATCAGATCGACCACTATCAGGTGAACCAGATGTGGAGCGAGCTGCCAATCGTGGTCGAAGGCCGCGAAACCGGCGAGGTTTATGAGGTCGATCCGGAATTGCCCGGTGTCGAACCCTATGACTCGCCCGAGGATATGATCAAAGACCTCAGGACCCGTCTGGCCCCGATGGAGATGACGCTGAGCCTGCAGTATCTCTATGCCTATTTCTCGCTGGCGGACCCTGAGACGGTGGATGCCAAGAAGTGGCCGACACTGAAGGATGACCTGATCTTTGCCCGCCGCTCGGTGTTGGAGGTCGCGATAGGCGAGATGACCCATATGCGCTGGGCGAACCAGTTGCTGTGGGAGTTGGAGCCCGAGGGATATGAACCCGTACTGACGCCCTCGGAAACCCTGCCATCGGGCGAAGGCAAGGGTAAGACGCAACCCCGCGAACTGCGGCCGTTGACCGCTGAGGCACTGACCGATTTCATCGAGATCGAGCGCCCCGGCGGCTATATCGACCGGGCCTATGCGCAATGCGTGGCGACGCTGGAGCAAGAAGAGCTGTTCCCCGAACGTCGCCTCTATGCGTTGGCGGTGCGGATCGACACCGACGGGGACGAGCATTTCCTGCGCTTTAGCCAGATGAAGGACGTTTTGGCCAAGTACGACACCGGCGAGGGCACGCCCGCCTATCTGCGCAAGATTGACGTGGGAACCGAAGCAGAAGCCAAGGCCGCGCTGGATCTGTATGCCAAGGTCAAGGACGGGCTTGCCAAGGCCTATGCGCTTGAGGCCGAAGGAAAGCTTGAAGAGTCTCAGACCTATATTCAGCAGGTCCGCGACGACATGAAGCTGTTCCGGATCGAGGGCGAGGCGCTGGCCACAAAAGGGATCGGCATTCCCTTCTGGAAAGGGGGCAAGGCGTGATCCCACCCGCCGCGCAGGTACATTTCTTTGAGACCGAGCATGGGGATCATATGCTGGCTGTCGACGGCTCGCGCGTGTTCGACGTGCCGGAGGGCACGGCGGGCCGGTTTGAGGCGATGGACACCAAGGGCCAGGGTGATTTTCTCAGCTCGATGGGGTTGGATGGAACGCCGTTCATCGACGACACGCCGCCGCAGGACATGCCGGTGCGGTCGCTGTCGCTGGCTGTGGCGCAGAAATGCAATCTGGCCTGCACCTATTGCTATGCGGCGGGCGGCGAGTTTGGTGGCCCGGCGCGGAATATGGAATGGGAGGTTGCCAAGGCTTCGGTCGACCGGCTGGTGACCGAGGCAGAGCCCGGCGTGCGCATAAACCTCGCTTTTCTGGGCGGTGAGCCTCTGATCAACCGCGATCTGGTGCAGCGAACCACCGACTATGCGGTGGAGCAAGCCCAGGCCAACGGGTTGAGCGTTGGATTCTCGATTACCACCAATGGCACCTTGCTGCGCCCCGAGGATGCAGCGTTTTTCGAGGCCCATGGTTTTGCGGTCACCATCAGTCTGGACGGGGTGGGCGAGGTCCATGACAAACTGCGCCCCAATCGCGGTGGCCGGGGTAGTTTCGACACGATCCTGAAACGGGTCGAGCCTTTGCTGGCTGCGCAACATCGCATGCAGGTTGGCGCGCGCGTGACTGTGACGCCGCAGAACATGAACCTGCCCGAGACGCTGGAGCAGTTCGTGGGGATGGGATTCCACTCGATAGGGTTCTCGCCAATGCTGGCCTCGCCCAACGGTCAGCATGAGCTGGACCAAAACGATCTGCACGAGATGCTGACCCAGATGATCCGCTGCGGTGAGGTGTTCGAGGCGGCGGTGATCGATGGTCAGCGCTATCCGTTTTCGAACATGGCGGCGGCGATGCAGGAAATCCATCGTGGTACGCACCGCCCCTATGCCTGCGGGGCAGGGGGCGGCTATTTCGGCGTGTCCGCCGATGGCGGCCTGTTCGCCTGCCACCGGTTTGTTGAAGACGACGCGGGGGCCATGGGAAATGTCTATGATGGCCCCGACCTGCGGCGCGAGAGCTGGCTGGCGGATCGTCACGTCCACACTCAATCCCCATGCACCACCTGCTGGGCGCGTTACCTGTGCGGCGGCGGATGTCATCACGAGGTGATCCATCGTGGACGCCCCGCCTGCGACTATATTCGCGGTTGGCTGCATTACTGCCTGCAGGCCTATGTCCGCCTGTCCGAAGTGCACCCGGACTATTTCGGTGCGCCGGTACAGGCGGCCTCTGCCTGAGCGTATGACGATCGAAACCGAAATCTGCGTGATCGGTGGCGGCCCGGCAGGCAGCGCTGCAGCGCTGAGGCTGGTGCAACTCGGTCGCCGTGTCTGCCTGATCGAACGCCAATCTTTCCCGCGTCCGCATGTCGGTGAGTCTCTGCCCCCGTCAATCTGGCCGATCCTGAACCTGCTAGGGTTGGGTGATGCCGTCGCGCAGGCCGGGTTTCTGCGTGCAAACGGCTCGATCCTGCATTGGGCCGGGGCGTTCGAGCGGCGCGGGACGGATGGTGATCAGCCGGGTCTTCTGGTGGACCGTGGCCAATTCGATGCGGCGCTGCTGCATGCTGCGCAGGCCGCAGGCGTTCACGTCATCCAGCCCGCGCGGGTCTACCGCCCGGCGCGGGTGCGGGCCGGATGGAACATACCCATCCGCACCGAGACCAACACCTATAAGGTTCGGGCGCAGATTCTTCTGGACGCAGCAGGGCGGCAGGCGGGGCTAGGCCGTCGGTTCCGCCCGGCCTCGCAGCCTCTGATAGCGCTTTATGCCTATTGGCGGGTGCCACCGGGCTTTGGCCCCCAGGCCCGGGTCGAGGCAGGTGCCTCGCATTGGTACTGGGGCGCGGTGTTGCCCGGCGGCGTGATCAATGCGATGGTCTTTGTCGATCCCGACACGTGCACCGGGCTCTCGCCTGCAGGGCGGCGTGATCTCTATCTGAACCTGCTGGCGCAATCGACCCTGCTGTCACCTTGTCTGGAACAGCGCCGCATCGGGCCGGTGCGGCGTGTCGATGCGACCAGCCGGGTCGAGACGACGCCCCCATCGCGCGATCTGTTGCGGGTGGGCGAGGCCAGCTTTTCTGTCGATGCGCTGTCCTCGCAAGGGGTGCAACTGGCGATGGGGCAGGCCGTGCAGGCGGCGGCTGTGGTCAACACCCTGCTAGAAGTCCCTGCGCATCACGATTTGGCCCTGTCCTTCTACGCAGACAGGCAGGCCGAGCGTGTGCAGGCCCATGCTGCCCTGTCCGCAGATTTCTACGCGCGACAGCAGGCGGTTACTCCCTCCGCCTTCTGGGCGGCGCGGGCGCAGCCCTTAGATTGGCTCAAACCCTTGGAGTCGGGCGCTAACCCGGACCCGATGCACCCCGAGCAGGCGTTGAAACTGTCGCCTGAGGCAAATCTGATCACCTCTGGCGTGCAGGGTGCGCGTGTGATTGAACCCGGCCTGGTCCTGAGCCACCCCAACCTGCCGCGCCCGGTGGCCAATCTGGAGGGTGTCGCGCTGGGGCCGCTGTTGCAACGATTGCAGGGCGCTGCGACCGCTGCAGAAATCACAGCGCTGTGGGCAAGTCTTCTGGATCCGGCCCGGGTCGCGCGCATTCAACGCTGGCTGTGGCATCATCGTATCCTGATCGCCGATACGGACCGGTCGTAATCGCGGTTTCCTCGGCCCGCCGAATGGCTTAAGGTCCGCCCACGATGCCAACTGCCAACAAAGAGGTCGCATGTCGCGTTTTGATGGGTATTTCCTGCGGCAGTTGCTGGTGCTGTTTGGGTTTTTCACCCTCGTACTTGTCGGGGTCTTCTGGATCACGCGCTCGGTCAGCCTGTTTGATCGGGTGATCAGCGGCGGCCAATCGGCGTTGGTTTTTCTGGAATTCACCGCTTTGACGCTGCCCACCTTGATCCGGACGGTGATGCCGATGGCGGTATTTGCCGCAGCGGTCTATGCGACCAACCGGTTAAGCCGCGAAAGTGAGATGATGGTGATGCTGGCGACGGGCTCCAGCCCTTGGCGGTTGGCGCGCGCTGTCCTGATGTTTGGTCTGTGCGCGGGCTTGATGATGGCTGTCATCAGCGTGTTCTTGCGCCCTGCCTCGGTCGAGCAGCTTGAGCAGCGGCAGGCCGAGGTGGCGGGTGACGTGACAGCGCAGTTGCTTAACGAGGGGGAATTTCTACATCCGGCCAAAGGTGTGACCGTTTACATCGGCGATATCGATCTGGATGGCACCCTGCACGAGGTCTTTGTCTCGGATCGGCGGGATGAGATCAATCCTGTGAGTTATTCGAGCACCACGGCGTATCTGGTCAACCAAACCTCGGGCATTCATCTGGTGATGTTGGACGGAGTGGCGCTCAGGTATGATCAGCAGGGAAACACGTTGTCTTCGACCCTGTTCGAGGATGCCTCATACGACATTTCGGAGTTGACCCGTGATACGGATATCGGCCTGCGCAGCCGCGAAGCCATTCCGACCATCGAGTTGTTGCAGGATATCGAGGCGGTCGCCGAGTCGGATGAGCATTCCGTTGGGCAGTTGGTTGAGGAGTTGCACCAGCGCTTCTCATGGGTCGCGATTTGTATCGCCGTTGCACTGGTGGGCTATTCGGCGCTGATGCTGGGCAGCTTCTCGCGCTTTGGACTCTGGCCGCAGATATTCGGAGCATTCACCATTCTGGTGCTTCTGGAGGGCGTCCGGGGGTTTGTGGCCCCCGTTGTGATTGATGCTCCACGGCTATGGTTTCTGCTGTATATGCCGGCGGCGATCGGGGTTGCGTTATCTGTTGTGTTTCTGTCTCTCGCCGGGCGCCCGCTGTTCCGACGCAGGCCACGCGGCGACGCGATCGGGCTGACGGCTGCCGAGTCTTAGCAAGCGGCCATCAGCCGATAGACGATTTGTGCCGCCGTGAAATCCCAGGCTGCGTTGCCGTCGGGCGCCAGTTCAACCACATCGAAACCCACGCATGTCCTGCCTTTAAGCGCGTGTTCGACAAGTCTTAGGGCCTGATAGTAACCCAACCCCCCGGGCACGGGCGTGCCGGTGGCGGGCATTTGTGACGGATCCAGACCGTCAACATCGAAACTGACATAGACCAGTTTGGGGAAATCCTCTGGCAGATCGACGGCGTGGATATTGCCGGTGACCAGTTCTTCGGCGTCGATGTGGAAGACATGGTTCTTGAGGCGGCTTTGGGCCTCTTCCACCGAGAAGGCGCGGACGCCGAACTGAGCAAGCCGGACACCTTCTTCGGCCAACAGATGCATCACAGAGGCATGCGAGTGCTTCTCGCCCTGATACGCGTTGCGCAAATCGGCGTGCGCATCGATTTGCACGATCCCAACGGGCTGGTTCAGCGCGCGCGCCACGCCCATCACCGCGCCATAACTGAGTGAGTGTTCTCCGCCCAAAGTTACGGGCACTTTGCCCGCGCGAATGGCGGCCTCGGTCCGTTGGGCGAGGCGTTCCATGACCTCGGGCAAAGGGCCTTCGCAGTCCAACGGGTCTTCGGTGAAAATGCCTTCGACACAGGGCTCGGCATGACCGGTGATGCGTTCCAATTCGTTGCTGGCTTCGATGATGGCCTCAGGGCCTTTGGCTGTACCAGAACCATAAGAAACCGTGCGTTCCAGCGGCACCGGGATCACGCGAAAGCGCGCGTCTTCCGAGCGCTCAGCTTCGGTCAGTTCACTGTCGAGGAAAATGCTCATGAAAGGCGGTCCTTAAAGTCGTCATAACCGAACTGTTTGATGATCTTCAACTCGTCCGTTTCGCTGTTCCATAGGGCGATGGTCGGTAGGGGAACACCGTTGAACGTGTTGGTTTTGACCATCGAGTAATGCGCCTGATCGAGGAAGGCAAAGCGTTGCCCGATCTCCAGCGGTTTGTCCCATGTATAATCACCGATCACGTCGCCCGCTAGACAGGATGGGCCGCCGAGGCGATAGGTGTGGCCCGCCTCGGCCTCGTCCATCAGGGCGGGGCGATAGGGGGCCTCGATCACATCGGGCATATGGCAGGTGGCCGAGATATCAGTGATCGCAAGGGTCATACCATTGGTGGGCAGGTCGAGGATTTCGCCGACTAGAATGCCCGCGTCCAGCGCGACGGCCTCGCCGGGTTCGAGGTAGATGTCGATATTGTGGTTTTCGCGGAGGGTTTTGATGAAATCGACCAACCCATCGCGGTCATAGTCATCGCGAGTGATGTGATGTCCGCCACCGAAGTTCAGCCATTTGAGCTGGTTGAGGAAGGGTTTGAGTTTCGGCTCAACCGCGTCCCACGTCCGCTGCAATGGCTCAAACCCTTGTTCGCAGAGGGTGTGCATGTGCAGGCCGTCGACTCCGGTCAGCGCTTCGTTGGTCAGTTGGCTGACGGGTGTCCCGAGGCGCGAGCAGGGCGCGCAGGGATCGTATTTGGGAATCTCGCCTTCGGAATGCTCGGGGTTGATGCGCAAGCCGACTTGCACATTCGCGGCTTGGGCTTTGGCAAGAAACCGGTCCTTTTGCACCGGAGAGTTGAAGATGATGTGATCGGAGAGCGAAAGGATTTCGTCGATGTCGGCATCCTTGTAGCCGGCGCAGAAGGTTGCAACCTCGCCGCCGTATTCCTCGCGGCCCAGACGGGCCTCGTAGATGCCGCTGGCGCAGGTGCCGCCGAGGTGTTGGCGCACCAGCGGGGCCAGCGCGAACATCGAAAACGCTTTGAGTGCGCTTAGCACGTGCGCGCCGGAGCGGGTGCCGATCTCGGAGAGGATGGTCAGGTTCCGTTCGACTGCTTTTTCGTCGACCACAAAGCAGGGTGTGGGGACGCGGCTGAGGTCGAAAGTGCGGAAGGCACCGGCGTCACCGGCTTGGGTCGTCATCATGTCGGACATGTCAGGCGTCTCCGATTTCGGCACCCGCTCCGGCGAGATCGGAAGAGCACACGTCTGAACTC
>NZ_JBQFOQ010000023.1:0-16175 GCF_056533645.1 Ruegeria sp. G10
TTGGTGACACCGGCTTCCAGCACCTCGCCTTCGTGATCAACAGCCCGCCACAGATAATGTCGCTTGCCATGTACCTTCACAAAACCTCGTCTACGTGCCACTTCCATTTCGAGAATGCACGAAGTTGCTGGACCCGTTTGCGTCTAATCTCGGAAGCAAACATTGGACCGAACCTGCTCCACCAATATCGGACGGTTTCGTGGCTCACGTCGATGCCTCGCTCATGCAGCAGATCTTCCACATTCCGAAGCGAGAGCGGAAACCGAATATGCAGCATCACCGCAAGACGGATGATCTCAGGGCTGGTTTTGAAGTATTTGAATGAGACTGGTTTGGTCATGTCCGAAGGCTATGCACCCGCCCTGCCCGCCTCAAGACAGGCTCTTCTGACATGACCGTCTTAGATGTAGACACGGCCCGAAGCTGCTGTTCGCTATACAAATCGCTCGCTGCAGTGCCGCCCACCAAACCGGGCTTTCGCCGCAGATGCTCAGTTAAGGCGTCCTGTGAAATACCTACCTGCCACGCCACAACAACCAATACGTGACGCCAAACGCCAGACCGAGTCCAGAATACCCAACGAAATAAAGCGGCTCCAGGTCCGTCGTGTCGAGTGTGATGACCTTTCTGGCAACGGCCATCAGGGCGGTTGCAACTACCAGCTTCACATGTATGACATCGGCCGTCAGGTAAAGCATGACATTCGTGTAAATCTCGATTGCGATCAGTACGACAAGCGCGGCCGCAAAAACCTCCAACAGATCACTGACGTCAAGAACCAGGACCGGCGGACTTATAAGCTTGATGTAGAACGAGTAGCCGGCGTCGATGACGGCAAATCCGATCACAACTACCATGAACAAAGACATCACCCGAACGGCGTGTCGAATGAGCCGATTGCAGCTTCTGACAATCAGATCCTCATGGTCTGGGTCAAGCTCGACATGCGCTTGCGCATTGCGTTGCATCTGATCGGCCATCAAGACCTCCCTATTTTCGACGTTTCATGAACAATCCTTCAGCCAAACGTCAGCGGCCTCTGGGCAAGACGACCTGAGCCTGCAATCGCAAGCGAACGCCCTCGGCACCCACCTCGGGCGCTTCCAGCCAGTAGCCCGCCCCCACTTGCAGATTGACTGGCAGCGCCCCCCATTGGACCAGCTTGGAGACCGAAGCGTTTATAGGCACAGCCCAGGCGTTAGTTTCCCAGTCATAGGTGCTTTCGCTTTGCAGCGAATAGGTCCACGCGCCTTCGGTGGAATAAGCAAGAAAGGGCTGGAGAAAACTCACATTCGTGGGGGTGTCGGGGTTGCTTTCCAAGTCCCACAGATGATTGGCCAGCGCACCATAGGTCCACGGCCCGGTCTGCCGCAGGGCAATCCCGGTGATCCCAGCGGCCCATGTATCACTCGATACGTCACTAAAGGTTGGAAAGCGCACAACGGGACCAACGCCCCACGTTACGTCCCCGGTTCCGATTGGCGAGAACCAAGCAGAGAACAGGATATCTCCGAACCCCTCCTGGCGTGTGCCCGGCACAACGTCTTCCTGCCAGATGTAAGGAATGATGGTTCGTGTGATCAGGTTAAGGTCATCGTTCAGTTGAAAGGGCACGACTGGTTGAAAGTTCAGCGTGGTGCGCGAGCCCTGATCAGAGACGTCCAGATTTTCATCATAGTTCAATTGAAATGGAACCGAGACGATTGCCGCAAGTGGATTGGCCAGTTCCTGGGCCAGATCGGATGCCTCGTCTGCAACGGTTGGGGTTCCGGCACTGGTTGCAAAGAGCAGCCCCATAAGAGTAGGGGATCGACGCATAGCCGTGTACTCCTTTTAAATTGCAGGTTGGGCGAGTGGCCTAGTTGATCGGCTCTAATTTCGGGAAGGCCCAATTACCGTTCAGGATTGCATCCTCCGGCTCATAGAGGCGGATCGCGTAGTTCCAGCCCGGAGTAATCGGTAGACAGTTCGCGCGGCCATCGTCGCACCCGCCGAAATGCAACGTGACCGAGCCGTCCTCTGCCGCTTCGGCTGTGTAGCCATTATAGCTGTTTACGCCCAGATCATTGGCTTCCAGAAAGCCGTCACCGTTATAGACAGTCACCGACCAGAACGCCCGAACCGGCACATCCTTGACCGTAACCGCATGTGGTGTCTCGCCGTCATTCTGATCGACCGCGTCCAACATGTAGATCGCGGCCTCAGGCGGAAGCCCGCCCCAGCCCGAGAACGCGCCGACCAGAAACTGGACCGGATCAATATCGTCTTTTGTTCTGCCAAAGGCCCGTGCTGTATCGGTGCCCAGCAAGGATAAGTCGTTTATCGCCTGACGCGCAGTGGAAAGCTGTTCGGTGTTCCAGTTGGGCGCATCAAACGGGCCCGTCCCCCCGCCGCTGACGACAATTCCATCCTGTGCCGCTTGCGCGGCGGCAATATCATCCGGGTCAGTTACATCGACGAATGTGCGAAACGCGATGAAACCAAAGCGCGTACCAAGGTCTTCCTGTGTGATTTGATATATGCCGGGCTCTGCCTCGGCGTACATGAAGTGATCCTGATTGATGACATGCATCGAGATATAGCGGCCATCCGCCTCGGGGAGCGTCACTTCGACGGGTTTGCTCAAATCCAGCAAGATGCCGGAGTAGAGCGTGTCCTGATTCATGCGGATAACCGGCTGGTTGTCCGGTGTGGTGGCTTCGCGCATATGCCCTAACTCGCCAACAGCGAGGCCGAGATTGGCCATGTTGGTGCGAAACATGTGATCTGTCTCGGCACGCACAAGCGTGTCGACGGTCACATCGACCATGTCTTCGGCCCAAACGCCTGTCGGGAGTGTAAGCGCGACTGTCAGAAGAAGCTTTTTCATCGTAAGCATCCTGTTGTTCAGTTTGCGGGTTCTACGGAGGGGAAGACCCAGCTTCCGTCGATGACCTCTGGGCCCGGCTGATAAAGGCGCACGGCATAGTTCCAGCCATCCATGATCGGGAGACAGTTCACGCGTCCGTCGTCGCAACCGCCGAAATGCACGGTCACACTGCCATCATCATTCTTGGTGCCAGAGACCGAATTGACCACATACGAGTCGAGGGAATTGAGTTCAAAAAACCCGTCTGCATTATAGAGGCTCACGGACCAGAACGCGTTCACTGGCACATCCGCTGGGACCTGGATTTTGTATTCTCCAAGCGGCAGGCCGGGCTCGATATTGAGGTAAAAGGCCTCGTCTTCGGGCAGTCCACCAAAGCCGACTGCTGTGCCAAGGAAATGGCGTAATGGGTCTATATGATCTGCCGTACCAAAAGTCCGGGCGCTGTCTGTGGCGAACCTGCCCAGCTCAACTGCGGCTTGGCGCAGGGCCTCAAAGCTATCCGCGTCGTAATTGGGCATCTCGAAGGGTGTCGCGGAGGCGGCATCAATGGTGAAACCGTCCTGAATTGCATTGACCGCCGCAACATCTTTGGGGTTCTCAGCATCCACCAGTATTCTCATGAAAACAAGCACATAGGGGGTATGGAATGTACCCATGTCAAGCTGGAACACACCGCCACCGTCGAACACTTCATTGATAAAATGATCTTGATTGACCACCATGGTCGTCATGTATCGGTCGCCCACATCGGGCAGAGTCAAGGTTGCGCCTTTGCTGATATCAATTACCGCAACGCTGTAGAGCGTGTCTCGGTTCATCCGAATGGTGGGCTGATTGTCGATGGGGGTGGGTTCTTTGAAATGAAAGAACTGATTTACGCCTCCGGCCAGGCCATTGTACGTCTTCAGTTCGTTGTCTGTAGCAGCCCGAACAAAGTTGTTTATGGTAATGGGCACTTCGTATGTCTCTGCAAGTGCATCGACCGTGGTATCAAAGCTCTGAGCGGTCGCTGTGCTTCCGATCAGGACAGCTAAAGCAGCAAGTTTCCAGTGTTTGTGCGTGGGATTCATAGTTTGTCCGCTCCACTAGCCAATTACAGAAATGTATTGCTTGATGGTCCCGGCAGCTGATCAAATGCGCACTCTCGCGCCTCTCATTTTGTTGTTTTTGAAACGCTACAATTGAAGCCGTGGCCATCTCTCTCCAACAAACCACAAAGTTCGAATGTATGCCCTGACAGATTGGAGCGGCCACCTCCGAAAACTGGCCCAAAATGACAGGTAGCGGCAGCGCGCCGGCTAGCAACTAGATACTCTCTTTGTGTATTGACCCAGCGGCGGGCCTATTATTCATGTTGTGATGTCAGCCTGTTAGAGCGCACTCTCTGCGGGTAGCGTGGTTCCATTCGGTTGTGCCTCTACCAGCGGACACCTGACCTTTTTACCTCAAAAAGTGACTTCAGCTTTGACGCAGGTCAGAGACACTGAGCCGCGCTAGTCTATGCATGACCTGCCCGGCCTTTCAGTTGCGATACCTAAGGGAGTTATGATGACAGGGCAGGACGCGCATGCTCAACACAGAACACCACCGCTTACACGCGGGCGGGTCATCATCCCGCTTTTGCTTGCGTTTCAAGAATCCGGTCAATCTGTAGAAAGTCTCCTTGCGGAATTCGATCTATCCTTCTCGGAGTTGAGCGCTCCGAGTTGTTTCATTCCGCACGACACTGTCTATGCCGTGTTTGAAGCCGTCGCACAAAAGACATCCCCAGACTTTCCAGCACTTGTTGGTCAAACTTCAGATCCGACGATTGCATCCCCATTCGGACAGGCCTTTCGCGTCGCAAAATCGCTGGCTGATTTCATTGCCAGGTTCTGCGTTCATGCGGGAAACAATACAAATGCGGTCACCATGACACTTGATGTCTCTGGCGAGTTCGCCGTGCTGTCCGCCAAACGCAGGTTCACGCCATGTTGTTCGCCCGCCTATATGGATGCGTTTCAGATCAGTCGATGGGCTACGTTGCTGCATGAAACCGCAGGCCAACGTTGGGAGGCGAATAAGGTTCTTGTGCGGGTGAACCGTCCTGATCTGCTCCCGTCTTACTTCTACGGCATCCGGGCGGTAGGCGCGGGCACAGACGGGTATTCCATCCGCTTCCCAAGTGCCTGGCTTTTGTTTGAATTGGTTAACCGAACTGCGACCGATTACGTGTCGACCACTCAGGACGACAAAAACCCTGTGCCTACAGACCTGTTGAGTTCGATCCAAAGCGTTGCCAATTCAATGGTCGGACGCACGGACTTGTCGGTTACAACCCTCTCCAAAGCATGCGGTTTTCGAGGCGCGGTTCTCAACCGACGGCTTGCTGCCTATGGAACATCACTGTCTCGCATCGTCATCGAAGCCAAATGTGACCAGGCAAAATACTTGCTTTCCAAGTCTGAATTGTCGGTGGGCGATATCGCTGCTCAGTTGGGGTATTCTGACGCTACCGCAATGACACGGGCCTTCAAGAAATGGACAGGTCAGACACCGTCGGAGTTTCGCGCCCGTGAAATGAACTGCGTTAAGGCATCTGTTCCGATACTCGACCCGGTCGAATGCAATTGTGAAACGTAACAGGAATACGACGCGGCCCACCTTTTTACCGCGCTTCAAATTTGAGATCGACAAAAAAGGGGAGCCGGTCATGGAATTCCCACAGGTAAGGAGTGTCGTGGGCAGTTTTCTGGTTGCGTCGACTACGCTGCTCCACGGATCTCCAGCGGCGGCTCGCCCCGCCGTAGTCGGCTCAAGCTTGCCATTCGTCAGACGTAATGATGTCGCGCTGTAGCTTCCACGAAGCGAACCTTGATTGACGATCTTTTACAATTCAGACTGCTTTGACCGGGGTCCCTGTTTATGCGGCCTCGTCCGGATCAAAGATAGGGTCTAGAACGAGAACAAGTCGGGTTTCGCCCGTCCCTTCAATCGGTGGCGAACGATGTAGCAGGCCTGACGGTGGATCGTCAGGCCAAAATGTTCCTCGCATAAAAATTGGCGCGCCGGTCGGCACAGTGAAAATACGCTTGGGATCACTCCCGTCCGTAGAGATGCCGTATTGGGTGCCTGTACCACGATAGGTGCACACGAGCCGGGCGGTGATCGCGTCGATGTGAAACTTGCGGCAGGCGTTGGTTTGTATCTTGTCCACACGTAGTCGCAGATATTTCGTTCTCGTCAAATTCGCAAAGATCCGCGCCATCTCAGCAATGTCTGCCTCAAACCAAGCACGTTGGTCTCCGTTGGGCAGATTCGAGATGTCACAAAGATGGCTGATGGTATCGGCCATTGCGTCTGTTGGAAGGATAACGCGTCCGGTCGGCAGAACCTCTTCCGGCAGACTCTCAAACCAAGAGTACATATGCTTCGGCAAGTTCCGCCGCCAAATCGCTGCGGCGCAGCCTGGCTGTAAAAAGGCGCGCAATCCAGCGGGATCATCTGCAACACCAACACTGACGGCCGCATTTTCAATTGTTTTGCGGATAAAGCTCATGCTGCATCCTCAACGCGCCGCCATCCGGGGAACGGGTCTGGCATATCCAACGGCAAGCTATCTGGTCCAGCCGCCAAAACATATGGAACGAGACAAGCGTCAAGCCTGGCCTTCATCGCTGTCCAGTCGATGTCCGACCCAATGAATATCAGCTCTTGCCTCCTGTCGCCCCACGGCTCAACCCAGTGTTGTTCAATATAGTCACGAGCGGACATATGGCTGGGCCATCGCTCCTGAGGAACAGCGGCCCACCAGGTACCAATCGGCTTAACGCTCGACAGCGCTCCAGCGAGGGAGAACTCAGCAACCCATTCGGGGCGCGTGGCAATCCAGAAATGTCCCTTCGCCCGGATTACACCCGGCATATCGCCGTTTAGAACGGCCAGAATCTTTTTGGGGATGAAGGGCTGGCGCGCACGATAGACGAAGGATGTCACGCCGTATTCTTCGGTCTCTGGAACGTGGTCGGCAAAGCCGTAAAGCTCTTTCGCCCACATCGGGTGCTCGTGCGCCTTGTCAAAATCAAAGAGCCCGGTGTCGAGGATCTTCTCCGCCGCAACATCAGAATGATTGGTTTCGATAATTTCAGCATCCGCGTTCAGGCTACGAATGATCTTACGCGCGGCATCAACCTGCCCTTCGGTCGCATCCGCGACCTTGTTAAGGATGACCACATCGGCAAACTCCATCTGGTCAGTAAGAAGATCTACCAGCGTGCGCTGGTCATCATCTCCCATTACCTCGCCTCGGTCCCGCAGGAAGTCGTGACTTGAGAAATCATTGAACAAGTTCACCGCATCTACAACTGTCACCATCGTATCGAGCCGCGCGACATCAGACAGCCTATCGCCGAATTCGTCTCGGAAATCGAAAGTCGCTGCCACAGGCAAAGGCTCGGATATCCCGGTGCTCTCGATCAGCAGACAGTCAAAACGTCGTTCAGCCGCCAAGCGCCGCACCTCATCCAACAGTTCGTCACGCAAAGTGCAGCAAATACAACCGTTCGACATCTCAACCAGTGTTTCGTCGGTGCGGCTGAGTTCGGTGTCGGCGCGCACAAGATCAGCATCGATGTTCACTTCGGATATGTCGTTAACGATGACAGCAACCCGCCGCCCCTCGCGATTATTCAGCACGCGGTTCAACAAGGTGGTTTTGCCCGCGCCCAGAAATCCGGACAGGACGGTGACGGGGAGCCTGGTATCTGGCATGCCTGATCTCCAATCATATGATAACAGTCTTGTAACTTACGAAGTTACTAGATGAATGCAACATCAGTTGTTACGTGTTTTGCGATTAAAAGGAACTCTGTGTATGAAGCGAAACAGCCGTTTGTCCCTTGCCCTGCACACGCTAAGCCACATGGCTGCTGAACCGGGCCGAGTGCGCACTTCTACCGACATTGCCGATCACGCAGGAACAAATCCTGTAGTTGTGCGCCGCGTCCTCGGAAAATTGCGCGAAGCTGGGCTTTTGTTGTCCGAGAAGGGACATTCAGGTGGTTGGCGCTTAGCCAAAACCGCTGAAAGCATTACGCTTGCAGACATTTACTTGGCGTTGGACGAAAGACTGGTATCGGGAAGCGGCGGGGATGTTCAACCTTCACACTGCAGCGTCGAGACGGATCTGCAAACGCGCATTGTAGAAGTCCTGGACGATATTGAACAAAGCCTTGTGGAACGCCTGCGGGAAACAACGATCACAGATGTCCATCCCAGCAGTTGCAGCTATTGCGAGAGCTGAGCTTCTGGTGGCCCGGAGTGGTTGTGAACATGATCCGGAAAGCTGGCTCTGTTACGGCGACTGTCTAGGGGAAAAACCTACGAGACGGTTAAGTTGCTTACTAGACCGTTAAAGACCTCATAACCCACAATACCGAACGATCTGTCTCACTGTTCGGGCCAGATAACAGCCCAATCCCTTGCCATATCGGCGAAATGCCATCCGCGATCAGGGCCCTCGTCGAGACCGCGCTTCAGGACGCCAACATGACCATCTCGGTCGTAGGCCCATTCCCGATCGGCATCCGTGTGGTGGACATAGAGCGCGAAGGACGGACCGTCACCCGAGGTGGTCCACTCAAGCATTTGGAAATCCCCATCCGAATTGCCACCTGCAAATATGGGGCGTTTCCCGATGTGGTGGTTGATAGCGACCGGTTTGCCAGCCTTGTCATCGTTGAAGAACAGATCAGGCTGCTTCATAAGGGTTGGTCTATCGCTTTCGACCACGTATTCGGACACGAGCGAAGAGCCGATAACTTGGTTTACCGGTATGTTGTAGGCGTCCTCTGAAAGAACGCGAATGAAGTCGATGCCACCGCCGGAAACGATATAGGTTTTGAAGTCTTCATCGCGGAGGTAGCGCAGTAACTCTAACATCGGTTGATAAACCATAGTTTTGTATGGCTTACCGGTGGTCGGATGCGTGGCTACCGAAAACCATTCCGCGACGGAATCTTTAAAGTCATCCACGCTCATACCGGCGTGAGATGCCGCAAGAACTTCAAGAAGTCCATCTTTGCCCGTTGCGATCAGCGCATCCATATCTCCCGCTGCAGCCGCCGTTAGCGCGCCTGACGATAGGGCGGATGGTTCCATCTTCTTAACTTGGTCGATCGCGAAGTAGAGCTGGAAGTAGGCTGGTTGCTCGGCCCAGAGTGTGCCGTCGTTGTCAAAAACCGCGATCCGGTCCGACGGGGTCACGTAATCTTCAGATGCGGGGTCGGTTACCCGTTCGACAAATCCAATGATCGCCGCCTTGGTATCACCGGAGTTCCAGGATGGCAGTGGGTCTGCAGCCAGAGGCAAAGCCAGCGGGACTAACGCTATTTGCAAGATAGTAGCAATTATCGGACGAAACTTCATTTGGGCTACCCAATGATATACGATGTGCTTCGAAGGCTGCGCACATACTTAGTGACAAATGAAACTATTCTACAGTGTTTGGGTTCCATGATCGTCCAGAAAATTCACGATGGCAACGGGTGAGGTTACCGTATGGGCGGGAGGTTTTTCAGCGAAACACCCGTACACGAGGTTTCTTTTGTGCGGTGTCAGACGAATTCGAACTAGACTTCGTTTGCTGCCGAAACCATGAACCTATCCGGAACACAGTTGATGCCACTCGCTAAGAACGGCCGTGCGCGTTAGCTTGAAGGTATCTCGGCTGGTTCGCGATCTTTCCTGGTTGGAGTGGATGTAATCTGAGGAATGGACGGCGGCGAATTTCTGCAAACTTCGCATGCGCCTGAACCGTTGCATGGCGGGTTCGCTTCTTCGGAACGGCAGGTGCGTGTTCTCAACGCGGTTGTTGAGCCACCTGCCCGTCTGCTGTTTATCAGTGGCGCCCAGTTCTCTGAGTGCAACCCCGTAGGAAGCAAAGCGATCTGTCGCGATTTCTTCTGCGCGGCCATAGCGCTTCATCTATTTCTTGACTAATTTCAGTGCTGCGGCTTTGTTTCATCGTTTGGTGACAACGGCTTCCAGCACCTCGCCTTCGTGGTCAACTGCCTGCCAAAGATAAGGCCGCTTGTCATTCAACTTCACGAAAACCTCATCCACGTGCCATTGCCATTTGGAGAACGCGCGCAGCTGCTGAACACGCATCCGTTTGATCTCAGCAGCAAACATCGGACAAATCCGTTCCACCTATATCGGACAGTTTCGTGGCTCACATCGATGCCTCGCTTGCGCAGCAGATCTTCTACATTTCGAAGCGAGAGCGGAAAACGGATGTACAGCGTCACTGCAAGGCGGATGATCTCGAGACTGGTTTTGAAGTACTTGAAGGAGGCAGGCTTAGTCATTCCTAAATGCTACGCAACCGCCTTGCCCCACTCAAGCAATGGTGTTCTGACAAAACCGGAGCAAAAGACCCGGTTTTGGGCGTCCCAGTGATGAACCAGCTGCGCCAGATTATCAGAAGCTGTCCGGAACCGTTAGTTTTGGAGGAGGCTGGGCATTTTGTACAAGAGTGGAGCGAGCCGATTGCTCAGATCGCACTTAAACAATTTGGCGATAGTAGTAGTGCCAAGGCCGACTAACCCTGCCGTGACAGTTCGCTTCGGGTCTACTTCAGGTTCTATTCCAGACCTCGGTGCTGTGGCAGCACAGGCCCCCGCCCCACTGTCAGCCGATCACGCAGACGGCCCAGAGCTGCCGTTCGACCACAGCCCTGGACGCTGCGGATACAGCCCACTTTCCGGACATTCGCTGTATGTGCAAAATTTGGCGATTATCAAACCCACAGTCTGCGGGACAAAGCCGCCTTTGAGGGCCATCGATTAAATGACTGCTTTCGGTTTTTTGCATGGACACTACCCATGCAAGAATTGTTCAGCAGCAGACCTGTCCGCCTCTGCAATCTCGTAGGCCCATGATCGAAAAGCCTCAACCTTGGGAGAGTGCCATTTATGACGTCCGGCAAGGAGGCAGATGTCACCGTCAGACGATTTGCACACCATGTCCGGAAACGGGGCAACCAACGTTCCCGATTGCAATTCTTCGCGACACAGGACAAGGTCGGCCATCACAACTCCAACACCCATGACCGCCGCTTTGGTTGCGATGTCAATGTTGGGAAAATCCTGACCTTTAGCCGGGTCTACGCCTAGGTCGGGGAAAGAGACGACCCATGTCTTCCAGTCGGAGTGACTTCTTGTTTCGTGCAGCAATTCACAGTCGGCAAGCGCCGCAGGAGATTTCAGCGACTTATTGCGACGATAGTCCGGCGTACAGGCCGGGGTGAGAATGATCGGAAAAAGTGTCTGCACCTCAAGATCATGCGAGCGGTTCGACAAGTTGGATATAGAGAAACCTATATCAGCATTGATTGGGTCGAAACCGCCATCTGGATAAAAATCTGTTGTCAGACTCACATTGAACTCTGGATGAGCTTCTCTGAAGCCTTCCAATTTTGGTAGCAACCACCTGATTGACGTCCCCGGCGGGCAAACGATGCGCAACTCGTTGGCATCCGCGGAAACTTCTTCCGCTGCGCGCCCGATCATGCCAAAAGCTTCCGATATAGTGGGCAGAAACACAGTGCCCGCTGGCGTCAACCGGACGCCCTGAGCCAGCCGCTCAAAGAGCTGAACGCCCAAATGGTCTTCCAGCAGCTTGACGTGCCGACTGATCGCGCCGCGCGTCACATTGAGCTCTTCGCTTGCACCCACAAAGCCGCGGTGACGTGCTGCGGCTTCAAAGGCCCTGAGGGCGTTAAGTGGTGGTAGTCTTGTCATGTGTAAGGCTCATTTTTTCTAATCCTTTGGATGCAAAAGCTTAGTTTGCTTGAAAGTCTCCACTCGCGGTATCCCTCAGTCAAGCTAGAAAGCATGAGGAAAATTCTATGTTAACCGATCTGCTTGGGAATGGTTCGTCGATTAGGAAAGTCACGGATGTTTTGGCTGTATGCAAAAAATTTATGCCTATGCCACGGGTAGAAACACCTGACGCGCGGCTACAAAAGCAACTGGAGCATCTTGCCCTGAGCGCCCCGCACATGCTGGCGGACATAGGGTTTGAGCGCGACGTCGAAGCGAGTTCCAGCGAAAAGGCAGTGTGGTGCCGGGGCGCTCACAGCGTGATCATCTTTAGCCCCATACATGCCTCCGCCTTCATTTGAAGTCTTTTCAAGCAATTAAACAGAAAGTTTTGCGCCAATGCCATCTCTTGGATGACGTAAAGACCCAGACATTCGAACCTGTTGCAGCATTCAGTAGTTCGGGCTCTCCTGACACCTTCGCCGCGATCTGCACCAAGTGCCGGTCTGGTATGGACCAACTTTCGCTGCACGTCGCACGAATTGGCACGGCGCGGGACTTTATCGCCGCTGGCATTTTCATTTCGTAGGGCCGCTTTGCGCGCTGAACGGTTGGGGAAAAAACTGCAACGTTGAGTAGAGTTAGTTTCGGGGCGCAAATTCGAATGCAGCCCTTCCTTACTAACGAGCAGACATCCACTCCCGACTAGTCAGTGCGCTTGAGCATTACCTTGATACCCGACAGGTGTATTCTGAAGTGATGCGAGGAGAATTCGCGGTGTCCCTAGGCGGGGTCCGGAGCAAGAAAGGCAACCGCAGTCACCGATGCCTTTCCTGTTTCGCTCCCGCAAATCGGCTTTCCAAAGGTCGGTGCGGGTTAGTCAGAAACCAATTGAAATATCTGGCTGTTCTTCAACGATCAGGAAGTGATGAAGGTCCAGATCGTCGATATCCACATCCTTCAACAGCAGGCTGGAATCCTCAGCATATTGCAACAGAGCACCGTCGCTAGTTTGGACGAGGTCCAGTAGGGGATCATATGTTTCTCCGGCTCCAACTTCGATCACTACAGAATCAAAGTTGAAATCAAAGTCATCAACAACGTCGTGACCAAACCCCGTTGTCGCGCCGGTCGATGTGTTGCGCACTACGCCGATCATGTCGCTTCCATCACCGGTGAGCAACAGATCGTTCCCAAGATTGCCGACGATCAAATCGTCTCCTGCGCCGGCATCGATAGTGTCACCCCCGTCGCTGCCGATGATCAGGTCATTTCCTGCCCCTGTTTGGAGATCGTTAACGGTGCTTCCGGACAAATCCACATGATCGTCGTAATCCGTCGTTACGATACGCTCAAAATTTGTGTAAACCGACGCCGTCTGACCACTGGTCTGGGAGAATTCGATCAACTCGTACGAGTTGGACTCTACGGAATATAGCTCCACGCCTTTTGAGCTTGAGGAGAAATTCAGCGTGTCAACGCCTGCACCACCATCGACCATGTCAAAGCCAGCCCCAGCGAATGCGATGTCGTCACCGCCAAGCAAGTCCACGATGTCTCCACCGGTGTCACTGGCCCAAACGTCATCCGCTTCGGTACCAATAGCGACTCCACCGACCAATGTTACTTCGACAATCGAGCTGTTGTTGGTAGGATCAACATCCGATGGGGCATCTGATACCAGTATGACCTGATAGTCACCAGCCGTCACGCTGCCGTCGATGTTTGCCGAGGCTACTAGGGTTGTCGTTCCCCCGGCTTGCAGGCTTGCGGTGCCGCTCCAAATCTCAATGTCATCGGCAGAAACCGTCCCATCCGATGAAAGAAAGGCCGTGAACCCGGCATTGATTGCCGGACCAGTGCCAAGGTTTGATACGTCAAATTCCAGATCAAGCCGCGCACCGGTTGGAGGCGAGATAAGGCCGCCCGGACCCAGATCGAAATCTGATGTAGCTTGGATACTGACAGTGCCCACCGAGATGTCCACGGTTGGTTCTGGCGGCGGGCTCAGAGTGATCGTTTGAACGATCGTATTGTTGTCCAGTTGCGTGTCTGTGGTACCGTCACCCCATTCAACAACACTGATCAGATAGTAATCGCCCGGAGCATAATCCTCTGGCAACCAATGCGAAGTTGAGGGGCTTGTCGTCAACCCGGAATAGGTACCACCGGTGATACCCGCAATCCGGTGATCGTCCGCAGAAATCGTGGCATCCGTGGAAACATATGTCGCTACCTTGAAATACGAGACATCCATGTTGGAGGCATCGTGGATGACATAATTCATCTGAATTCTTGCACCGCCTTCCAGATCAAGATCAGAACTGCCGTCGACGGTTGCGGACACAAGTTGCAGGTCTGTGCTGGGGGCTTCGACAGTGATCTGCACCCAGTCAGTCTGGTTGTCCGATTCACTTTTTTCATCCAGAGAATTGGTGCTGTCTACGCGCACGGCAACCCAGTACGTTCCCGGCTCCAGCGATCCCGGGTCAAATGAGAACGAGACCGCGCCCGAAGTTCCAACGGGTGTCGCGCCAAGCTGGGCCGTATCGACGGTGCTTATCACAGCCCCGTTGTCCGGAGCGGACGCGACCAAAAGCTCAACAGTGGACTCTGCTGCATCGATCACACCGTTGGACGCGATATCTACGTGTATGTCGGTTGTCTCGCCGGGGGACAGGCTTGCATCTTCAACCTCAAGTGTCCCGGCGGTCAGATTGGCAAGACGGGGTACAATGACCTCGGCCGCTGATTGTGTCATGTCCGCAAACTCGAACACTTCGACGCCCGAAATTGTGTCGGTGCCTTCAGGACCGGATACCCGGATGCTCCCGTCGCTCAGCAAAGTGACGTCATAGTCGTCTCTATCATAGGTGAATACAACTGTATCGGTGCCGCTTCCGCCATAGACTGTATCATTGCCGCCGCCACTGATCAGCCGGTCGTTCCCACCCTTGCCATCCATTATCTCGTCGGCGCCTGAACCAATGAGCACGTTGTCTCTTTTGTTTCCTGAAATGACGTTGCTGTCACCGCCACCTTTATTTGGCTTGGGCATAATAAACTCCTTTAATATATAGACTTACAGGCTGATTGACAGGGAATTGCGTCAACAATTTGGCAATGAGTGCTCGACAATTAAACAATCATAGGTAGATATTTCCAGGCGCTGAAATCCAGCCCCCGGAGGATGTGGTGAACGTCTGTTTCGGCGAAGCTACACTGCTGTGCACTTGCAAAATGCAAGGGGCAGATTTGGATCGTAGGCACAGCTGCCAATGCCGGCTCACCATGGATCCGCTGCCGTTAATACAAACTACAGCATACGTCACATTGGGCTCCGATGCAGACCTCGGTGATAGCGCAGCATCACGTGATATGCTGGACCGGTCAACACCGGTTTGTCGTTGTGGGAGGGTATGGCGGATCGGAGGATCAGTCATGGAAACAACAAACTTACCGGCCATTCGCGCGCTTCGCCCAGCCTGGAACAAAGGACGCATCGTTGGCCAGAAACGACCGCTGAAGCCAAAGCACGTCTGGGCAATCCGGGTGCGGCTTGAATTGGCAGAGAACCATCGTGATCTAGCTCTGTTCAATATGGCAATCGACAGCAAACTGCGCGGGTGCGACCTTGTAAAGATGAAAGTTGTGGATGTTATGGCGTCTGGCCAGATCAAGGAATGCGCCTCGGTGCTGCAGAGCAAGACGCCGCCGCCGCGGTGTCGAGTCAAAAGTCGTCGCCGGAGACAGGGCGCCGCAACCCGATCCTCACCTCCGCTCCATGCTGATCCGCGCCCATGGCTGGGCCCGCGATCTGAAAGCCGGGGTTCAACTGATGGAGATTACGCGGCAAGAAAACCTTCCCGGTGCCTTCATCCGCACCCGCGCTCAGCTCGCCTTTCTCTCACCGAAGATTCAATCCGCGATTCTCGACGGGACCCAACCGCCCAAACTCACACTCAAGCGTCTGGTCAGCGTGAACAACCCACTGGATTGGACTGAACAGGAACGTCAGTTCGACTTCTGACGCCTCCAGTCCTGCTTCCCTGATGCTGGGTTCGCCCTCCCTGATCCAGCGGAACAATTCCCTGTTCTAAGAAAAGAATTCCCTGTTCCAGTGCTTAGGGAATTTCCCGCGTAAGCCGCTGATAAATATACAGTTCTGACATCAGAAACTCTGAGCTCTAGAGCCGTTTCTCAAAAATTCCCTGTAAATCGATGGTTATCAGGGAAATTCCGCCCAAAGCGACCCCGACAAAATACGGCACTTAGACCGGGCCCTGAATTGTCCTCTGAATGTACGGCCTGCTCCGTCTCTGATTGAAAGCACGTACGCCAATGCGCGGGAATTGCGGCACCACAATTCCGGGTCAGAAAACACAACTGAAGTGAGACGGGTATGAGTGGCGGTGCTGTCAGACGAATTCGAACCAGTCTCAGTTTGCCGCGGAAACTGCGAACCTATCCGGAACAAAGTTGACGCCACTCGGCAAGAGCGG
>NZ_JBQFOQ010000024.1:0-11659 GCF_056533645.1 Ruegeria sp. G10
TCTCATCTCCACTCCTTGGCGGTTACGATGAGCCAGAAACCCTCTCTTATCAAATCGACTTAAACTGTCCCATTGGTGCTGACGTCAGACATAACAGTCTTAGGCGCAAAGTTTATGTTAAGCTATTCTTGTTGCGGAGCCAATGTCAGATTTCAGTGGCTAGCGACGCTGCGCTCTTGGCAGTACAAGGCCTAACTTGTCCGCGATCTGTAAGTTCAAACCATCCTGAATTTTGCAGTTGCGGCGAACAGCGGCTATGCGAGCTGCGGCCGCAGCAAAGCGAGCAGTTGGTGAATGTCCGGAATGGGCCGTCAATTCAAATGAAGTACGGTTTGGATTGGCAAATGATCCATCGATACCAACATCACTCTGGCTGTTCGAGTTCTTCCCGATAATCGGTTTTGACAGATTCGATCAATTTATTCGGTCAATTTTGTTGAGTTCTGACCAAGTAAAGTTCAACACAGGTTTCCTATGGTCAATTCCAAGAAAGAGATGCTCGACAAAGAGCGGATGGATCGCAAACTCCATGTGCTTCATGACGTTTTCAGACTTAAATGGCAGATTTTCTTCCCGGCGAATAAAGGTGAAATTGAATTCCCGTTGCCGGTCCGCAGCTCCGTTTCGTGTGGTGCGAAAGCCCAAAAAACCAATGTCGTAAAGAAACTCAACCTTCTTGCTGAAGTCGGAGATTCCGATGATCTCGTAGTAAAAGGAAAAATTCTGTCCTCCTATTACGTTTTCAAGCTCTCGGGCACTCATTACTTGTTGCTGCCCCATAAACAGCTCGAGAACTTTGTCGATATTCGTCCACGTGTCGCGGAGCTCGCCAAGAAACTCATTGAGAACAATTCTCTGGGATTCCCGCGAGACCACCTCCCTGATGCTCTCCCGTGTGTCACGATCCCCACGGTTACGAAACGACTCGACATGGCCAAGAATGGCAGCGTAGTGGATCAAGATGTCTCGTGGTCGAAACAGGGAGTGCCGTAGGACATAAAGGAACAGCTCCATCTCGAACTTCTTGGCTCCAAGAAGGATGTAAGACTTTTCGGGCAAAGGGATTTTCCCGGCCGCCAAGCACCGTTGAAAGCGCTGTTCCGGGCTGACATTCTTTTCTTTCGAGATATCCGTGTCGGATATTCCGTACAGCACCTGAAGGCGTTTTCGAAGCATTGTAAGGAGTTCCTTGGGTTGCCAATGGATCTCCTCAACAACTTCGGAAGTGATTGAGTCCCGTTGCGAGTCGAATATCTCCTTTACGCGATCATACGGCAAAATGACCAGAAATTTCACTATGGAGTAGAAGTCATAAAAGGTTTCGTTTTTGCTAAGGCGGTCATGGTTCACGGACTTATTTACAAATTTCGTCAGAGAACTGAGCCAGTCTACTTCTCGGGTTGCCCTCGACGCTCGCGTTGCGTCATCCATATGATTGTCGAATTGTCTATACTTTTGAATTTCTGTATCGAACCTGTCGAACCCAAACAAAAATTGGCGCGAGTGCTCCTCATCCTGTTGCTCATCTATTGCATTTCTAAGGCGTTGGAATTCGCTACCAAAAATACTGTACAGAGCCTGCGAGATCGAAACACTTTTCAGAACGTCTAACCTAAATGAGTCTTCATTGGATGAGTCGGCCTTATCAACAACGCCTTGAATGTACCTTCGCGAGAACAGTACGGACAGTTCGAAAATGGTGTCGTAGCGCACGTCCTTGATGGATTTGCATTCGGCGATGTGAGTATCAAGTGTGCGGGCCGTCTGAGCATCAGTAATGAGTTGTCCTGCTGATCCCGGTTTTCCTGCGTTTCGTTTATCGAAGATTAGGCTCACAGCGACACAAAGTCCCGTAAAGGTGGGCCAGACAAAATCAAAGAAGTTGATTTCTAGATCCACATACCTGAAGTCGCTCTCAGCCTGTACAAACGTTTGGTTTTGTATCAGCATGTGGAGTTTCCACTGGTTGACGGATATATCAATGACCGGGAAGTGGTGTTGAACCTTCGCGTCGTGTTCCTTGACTTGAACCAACGTTGTTTTGCCAGAGCCCTTTCGTCCGCTAATGAGCCCTACACTTTTGTCACTTAGTCGTCGCGAGAATCTTGTCTTTGTGTAGAGCTGCTTTCGAAACCGCTCGGTCGTGTATTTGCCTTCTTCATATTTTAGTTTGAGTACCTCATTCACATCAAGTTTTGGGTCGACGTCATCGTCCGCCTGATCCAATAGAAACTTTTGCAGTGCCGTTGAGTGATGGCGCTTTGCCTCGGGAGATGCGATGTTTTCTTGTAGAAGTAATGCTTCAGAGATGCCTTTAATGGTTTTGGCATGCTTATCCTGTAGCGCTTTGGGAAGGAAGGGTTTGCCTATGACAACGCCGGACGCTCTAAAAGTAGTTAGATCACAAACATAGGGATTTGGCGCCATAATCAAGGTCGGAATCGAAGCACCTATGCTGGTTCCGGCCCATTGTACCGGCACTAGCTTCGGTTTCGGGCCGGGGATTGCTTCGTTTAAGCGCGAGATCAGCATATCGTACTCGATAAACGCACCGGACTTGCTCATAGTCTGATCAATACGCTTTTTGTATTCTGGTCCAAAAAGGCCCAAAACACAGTCACAGCTTCTCATGTTTTCGAGCATGAACTCATCGAGGCTGTCTCCAAATTGTTCTTTGTAGAAAACTAAGTAATTGATCTTGCTTCCGGTTTCCTGCTTTAGGTGCTGCACGAGAAGTTCAACATGAACACGTTCAGCATCATCTTCGCAAAATGTCACAAAACAATTTATCATAAAAACAGCACTCCTCGTCGCGTGACCGTATCTCGCTAGAGCGAGCGGTCAAGCATTATCCCAGTGATTGTGTTTGTCACGCAGTGACAGCTTGCAAATCCCACGGTCCATTGCTGCTGCTGTGGTTGTGTCTACTGAATTGGCTTAGGTCTCTTGAGGCATTGAATGTGTATTTTGCTCACCAAGGGAATTTCAGCTTTTCCGCGTGCAGGCGCAGCATAGGAGTCTGCCATCAAGTGTCCGGTTTGGGCCAGCCACGAAGGCGACCCAAACGCGCTAGATTTCAATGGCTTCGGTGATGGCCAGCGCATCCTCGAGTTCAACTCCCAGGTACCGGACCGTGCTGTCCATCTTGGTGTGGCCAAGAAGAAGTTGAACGGCGCGAAGGTTGCCTGTCTTCTTGTAGATCTGGGTTACCTTTGTTCGCCGCATGGAGTGAGTACCATATGCGCTTGCCTCGAGACCAATTGACGTCACCCAATCCCGAACGATCCTCGCATACTGTCGAGTGGAGATATGCAGGCGCTCATGGAAACGGCCGGGCCAAAGGTATTCCGAGCCGACCATGAGTTTATCTTCCATCCACTTTTCGACAGAGGCGCGTGTGCCTTCGGATATCTCAAATCGCACGGGTTTCTGCGTTTTGCTTTGCAGGACAGAGGCACGTTCTTTGATCTGACCTGATGCCATGACATCAACGACTTTCATCTTCACCAGGTCACAGCCGCGAAGCTTGCTGTCGATCGCCATGTTGAAGAGTGCGAGGTCGCGATGGTTCTCTGCCAGTTCCAGTCTGACGCGGATTGCCCAGACATGCTTTGGCTTCAGCGGTCGTTTTTGTCCAACGATACGGCCCTTGTTCCAGGCCGGACGAAGCGCACGAATGGCAGGTAAATTTGGTGTTTCCATGACTGATCCTCCGATCCGCCATACCCTCCCAAAACGACAACCCGACGTTGACCCGGGCATCCTATCACAACATGCCGCGCCGCATCTGATGGCGGCAACGAGCCCAAACCTAAGCTAGAAGATCAGTGAAAAGACGCTGCCCTCCCGGTGTTACCAAGATAGTCAAAAGCCATCTCGATATCAGTTTCGGTGGTGCGGCCTGTAGACAATTCGGGAATGGCGTCGCGTCCAAAATAGGCGTGTTCAGCAATACTCGGATCATTGGGGCCAGCCGCCGTCCCGATACCATCACAGGCAAAAAACAGTTTGTAGAAGTCTCTAGTATCAGGCTCAGAACTCCCCTTCTTTTTGTGTCTGACGCCTATCAAACCGGTAACATCTACAACCAGCCCTGCTTCTTCGAGAATTTCCTTCGATACGTTTTCAGCAGGTGACAGTCCGATATCGGCGAAGCCGCCCGGAAGTGCCCATTTTGCATCGCTTTTTTCTTTGACAAGTAGAAGTCTTTCACCGTCAAAAACGACGCCCCTAACATCAACTTTGGGCGTCGCGTAGCCGGTTGCATAGGGGCCGACCAATTGCTCAATGCGACCGATAGGAACATTGCCAAGTCTAGCCATCATCTCCAAGGCAATTTGAGCGATCTCATCATACCGTTCCCTATCGAATTGATCGGTCGTAAAGGCGGCTCCCGTCGAAGCGAGCGCCTGGAGTCGCTTCGCATACTCGAGCCAAATGTCTTCCATTTCTGCCAATCTGAATTCCTCGCGAGTGCGTTAAATAACACAATAGGCTTCAAAAGCGCCTATGTCAGCTTTGTCCGCGACTTAGCTGTTAGAAGGCTGCGTCGTGGCCGGTATCGATTGCGTAGTCCGGCCATTCGTCCAAGATGCGGCGAACCAGCCTGAAGAGCCCAATCCTGTGAATTTGTTTTTTTCCGCGCGCGCGTAATCTTGAACAGGGCAATGCGGCGCAAAACTGGCTAGTCGCGGCCAGTGCAGCAAGGATTGTGGCCAGGCAATTCACAAGCCGCGGACTTTGTTGCCACTCAGGTGCTTTAGATCAACGTCTGCTTAAAGACTACTTAAAGTAGGGAGAGGGGTGCCCCTCCCGAATTACTTCATTTGAGAACTTGGCCTTCATACTTGCGGCTAAATCATCAGCCCCAAGCCACTTCCCCAGGGGGGGGGGCCACACGCCTCTAAACGCCCAGCTAAAGCAACCAGCTTCCCCTTTGTTGCGGCGATTTCGCCTTCTAGATCGCCACCAGAAAGACTGGACATAGGTACCCCAATCAAGAAAACGCCTACAGCATCACCCGTCACGGCTTTCTTTTGAGCCGCAACTAAAGATGGGACTTTGGTCGCTTCTTGTTTGTACAAGTCCGCTGCACGAGAACAGGAGACTTCACGGTACGTATCGCCCATTGATAATGGAGTGATCGATACTGGCTGTTGAGCGCACGCGGATGTGAGTGCTAACCCAGTCAAGACTACAAGTAGTTTCTTCGTTTTAGTCCGTGTAACGAGTTCGCGGCTCCGACGCCTCTTCGCGCCTGAACTGAAAACTCGCCTTTAGTTAAATTGTTAGTGGCAGTGATATGGCTGTTTTCCTGCGTGACAGCACTGACCTGGAGGGCTGCTCTTACGGCAACCGCCGCTGTGCTCGAAGCTATCAGCGGAAAAACTTGAGCTAGATTGGTTAAATTGGTCTGCTGATGCAGAATTTAAGGCAATGGAAGCTAAGAAAGCGAAACTAATAGCTAAGTTCTTCACGCTGTTATCCTTTTTTGATTTCTATGCGGTTCATGTGCGCTCTAACTGCAGCACCGCTCAGAAGAGCTTCAGCAGAAGATGCATGTAGTACCTCATCCCAGCCAAATGTGTCGAGATTGGGGTCTCAAGTTGACACTGGGCTGACACCACGAAAACAACCCTGAATAGTATTTGAGGCACTAGTCTCTTGTTTGCGAGCGTTGCGGTACGATAAACCATTATTGCAAAAGCTATGACGCATTGGGGTTTCGTTTTGATTCAAGAAACGTCCTCAGCGCGTTGTATCTCAACCTAAAACGTGCGCCCGAAAGGGCCAAAGTAACCGAGGCCGCTAGGAGAAGAAGCAACGAAAGAAATGCTGCAGTTTCGCTAACCTTGCAAAATTTGATGAAACTCCGCTAAACCAGTTTTAATTGAGCGATGTGGACCAGCGTGTTTCTGTCTCCCGATTTTGAGCGTACGTGGCAAACTCAAAATCGTTCTTAAACCAATCATTAACCAATTCGTGGCATCAGGTTGCGCATGCTACAAGTATGGAAAATTGAAGTGCCGACCGCACCTGAATTCAAAAGCAAAACTTACGGTTGGGTGTTGGCGCACTCTGCTGAAGAAGCTCGTGAAATCGCGGGGGTACAAGGTGCCGAAGTCACTCGGAAACCGGATCATTTGTGGGTCGCTCGTGAAAGGCTGATTTGGGAAAGGTCGGCTTAGCGCAGTTATCCATATTGAGATTCTGAAGTTAGATTCAGACCAATAGTGTTCTGAGCTCTCGTTACCTATGCCGAGAGGTTACATTATGAATAAAGCACCTTCGTTAGCGAATGTTGAGAACATCAAGAGCTTAACAGCGCGTCGCAGCCCTTACTGGAATACTATAGAGTATTGTCGCCATATCGGCGTGTTGAAATATAAGTCCGGTAGATGTCACTGGGTGGCTCGAATTCGAAGAGCGGACGGTAAATACAGCCAAAAAACAATTGGTGCAGTCGCTCCAATACACGAGGGCGGATTGGACTTTGTGCAGGCACTCGTTGTTGCGGACGCTTGGTTTAACCAACCCGACATCTGCGCCATTGCTTCGCAGCCTTATCCCATCGGTTCGAATTGCAAGTTGAACTATCAAAAAACAAATGACAGCTTCACGGTTGGGGATGCAATGCATAGTTTTGTAGAATGGAAGCGTATCGCCGCCGCCAAAACCTATTTTGAAACAACGCTTTCTCTAATAAATTTCCACATAATCCCAAGATTAGGTGACCTACCTGTTACTGAACTCAACCACTCGGTCTTTACTCAATTCTGCACTGATGTTTTGGAAACTACTCCCAAGAGGGGCAATAGGTCCCAAGTTGAGAAAGTTCGCATTGAATCCCTAGACTACGAGCAGCTCAGAAAACGAAAAAAGACGCTTAACACTGTCATTGGGTTGCTCAGATCCGCAATCGAGCTGTCGTGGGAAAATGGAGATGTTGAGAGTCAGCTCTCCTGGCGAAAGCTGCGCCGAGTACCTCACGCCGACACACCGCGACAGTTCTTCTTAACAAGGGGACAAGCAAAACGTTTGATTGCGTCATGCCCGCCTGACCTTGCTGCACTGGTTCAGGCAGCATTGTATTCTGGTTGCCGAGTTTCAGAACTCGCTAGTCTAAAGGCTCGAGATGTCGGAGGACATGTTTATGGAATATACGTCGCGCCCTTAAAGAGTTACCGCGGGCGCTATGTAATTCTTCCTGATGAGGGGATGTCCTTCTTTTTAGATCAAATCGAAGGGTTGGACGATGAAGATCTAGTGTTCAAGATGTCTTCTGGAAAACCCTGGGCAGGAAACCACAAGCACCAGTTTAAGGACGCGGTAAGGCGTGCCAAGTTGCCACAAGGTTTTGTTTTTCACGGACTACGGCACACCTACGCAAGTCAGTTGGTCCAAGCCGGAACACCCCTTGCGATTGTCGCCAAGCAGTTGGGCCATAGCAACACTGATACTGTCAGCAGAACGTACGGACACTTGTGCAGTGAGTCTATCGAATCTGAGATTACAAGCAGGTTTGCTCCCTTGCGGTCGTCGCGCAGCGACGCGCGCCTCAAGTCGCTAAAAGCAACTCTTCAAAACATGGCTGAACCTTCTTGGTCTTGGCCCACTAAGAACAGAAGCAAAGCCAATGGAGAGTTAGTTGAGTTGCTGAAAACGAGGGAAGACGAACAGCGACTACGTTAAGACAGGTGTTGATACGGTGGCAGAAAAGCAATTCTTCGTTAGCCAAAGTATCACCGGTGGGCTTGCAAGCTCAGTGTGTCCCCAAAAACTCCTTTTGTTTCCGACGCACCATTGAATCCAAACTGGAAACAGAACTCACGTTCGACGAGGCAACCCTGAAGACTTCCGCACATGTTGTGCCTCAGAACTCGGTGTAACATAGGTTAATTTCCGTAATTTAAACAATTTACCGTTTGTTAAGGAAATTGCTCCAACTTGGGTGAAATTGTGTGCAAGGGAGTAACGGTATGGACAGAGAATTTTTGGAATGTGCCAACGACACGGAGCTAAGGCTGGAAGCCGAGGGTTTCTTCCTGACTGCTCAGGCTATGCGTCAAGTTATCAGCACGTATATTTTGGACCACACTGAAAGCAAATTATATGATTTGGGCTCCAGAAAACAAGAAAACAAAACAGGATTAACCCAGCATTAACCCATATCCCTCGACAGTGGCAAAAAATGAATTGGAGAGGGGTTTCATGAGCACCGGACATTGGTTTGTCGAAGCAATTATTGAGATGGTTGACCACGCAAAAGCAGAGGGTTCTAAGAACACATTGTGCGGCTTGCAAACAGCTTTCGAAGTTTTCTTAGAGGAAGCAACGGTAACCGAAGAAGAGAAGGCCATCGTGAGGAACTTAATTCAAGAAAACACAGAACAGCCAAGGGAACTCATCTAATTTAGTTTGGGCGACAACCGAAAATGAGTTCAAAAGCGCTATGTACGTCGTACTAGGGCAATAAGTCTATTATTCTTCAACAAGCCAGATTTTCTCAAATTGGTCTGAGGCTTCAATATTAGTGTTTCAGGTCTTCGTAATTCAATCTCAGCAAACTTGTGATCCAAACCCAGACTGTACAAGTTTGGCTTTGGGAAAACTGGTTTCAGGCAATTTGATCTACAGCTCTCTGAGTTGCTTTGAGTGTAGCAGGTTGGTTAGCGTAACCGCCGCTAAGGATTTTGCTCACATTCTCTAGGGCATCTAGCGCCGTTGCGACAATATCTTCTTTCCTTCGAACAAGTAGCCGGAATTGCTCGGCTGTTGTCGGAGTGTAAAGAAAAGTAATCAGGTGATTGGTGATTTCACGTCTAAACGCCTCATCAAAAACTACCGGAAGCCCCTCAGCGTCTACGAAAATCGCGACCTCTTCGGCTGTGCAAATGGAGATTTGAACCAACTCGTTCACGTCGCAGGGCTTTTTTATCAGTTCTACAACGACTCCCATGGCAACAACGTCGAAAAAATTTGGCGCTGGTACAAGCCTACCGAAACCAAAAGTCAATTGAGTTCCGAAATAGGGCTGTAGAATACTCCAGGCATTCTCGACTTGGGCCAAAGGTCTGGCCAGCATCTCAGCCACATCCTGTATCGCAAATGGCGTTGTCGTAGAGCAAAACAACTTTTGGTCCTTCTTCCAATTGGTTTCTCTATTTTATTCAAAAATCATAAGTCAGAATTAACGCGCGAGATTTTATAAAAATTTTCCCTCTCATTGAAGTCGATAGCTTCTTCGCGACACATCCGTGAAGCTAACAGCGTTAGGCTGACGTTAAGGCTCCTGCACTAGAGATTCGGAAAGTACTTCCAGTTTCTCAAATGTAGTGAGGTGGAGTTCATGAGAGCCCTGATTTCTGCACTAGGCGTTTTTCTAGCCGTTTCTTCGGCATATGCGGACACGATAAAATCCAGCTTCTTTACAAACGATTTTATGGGTGACGGCAGAGATCGCTGGCGATCCGCGAGTTACACTTTGTTTTTTGGTTTTGAAGGAGAAAACACGGGAGGAATCGCGCACGATTTTCGAGCAAGAGCAGAAATCATTTCCCCATGGGGCGCGAGAGACCAGCCAACGAATAGAGACCGACCCTATGTGGGAATGTTGGGGTTTGGGATATTCGCCAACGATAACTATGGCGCGCTGCAATACAATGCGGGACTCGAAGTGCTCCTTACAGGCGACCAAACAAACATCGCCAGTTTTCAGCAGGGCTTTCATGAACTAACAGGAATTGCTGGATACCTACCTGAGGATATGCCCCATGAACATGTGGGCGATAGCGTCACAGGTATGGTCGCAGTCGAACTCGCGAGACCTTACACAATATCTGACAGCTTTTCTGTCAGGCCGTTTGTAGGTGTTCAGGCCGGATACGAAACCTTCGGGCGAATTGGGGTTGATCTTCTTATTGACGGCTATGCCAACGCCCAACGCTACGTTCGTGACCCAGTTTCCGGTTTCCTACAGCCGTCTTCTCCTGAGCGGGCGTCCAGGATGGACGACATGTCGTTTCTTTTGGGGGTCGACTACACGTACATTACTCATAGCGATTTCTTCCCGGATTGGTCGGATGTCGAAATAACCAACTCACGCATTAGAGCGCGGGCAGGAGTTCAAGTGGCGATACGAAAAGTCTCAACATTTTTCGGGCTTACCTATCTCAGTAAAGAATTCGATTCACAGGTCGAAAGTCAAACAATAGGGGTTCTATCTCTCGAATTTCCTTTCTGAATTTCCACCTTAGGCATTTGTTAAGTGCCGTTTCTTATTCTCCTACAAGCAACGCGCCTTGTGTGCGCCAAAATCTCTAACAAAGGGATGAGAGCAATGACTAAACTTGTGACGAACAGTGAGCAGATTAATTCTTCAAGTAAGTATTGGACGAAGTCTAAGCTATTTTTTGGTTGTGTGGTGTTGGCTCTCTGTGCAAGTGGCCCAGCGTCAGCGAACGATACGCCCTATGGCTTTTTCTCAAAGTGGCTCTCGCCTGAAGCTTGCATTGGGAAGATAGACTGGTTTCAGGTCGGAATGGCCGACGGAAGCATGGGAATAGAGCCGAGCTATTTCAGTGTTTACGAACAGCTATGTGCGCGACGCTCAAAAACGCCTGACAGGGAGGCGTATTTCAAAGCTTACCGTCAAAGCGTACGGACTTATTGTGATCCCGAGAATATCTATAAGCTCGCTCGTAGCGGTGCAGTCGTCATCAGCGCATGTGAGGATTCTGCGGTCATCCGTAAGGCTGTTCAGGATGGTTTTGCAAACCTCCTTGAGCAGTGAGCGAGCGATGAGCCAGACGATTCTTAGAGTTAAGGTGTGGCGCTAACCAAATCTTTACCAATTCTCGGAATACTCAAGTCAAATGAAGATTTTCCTCGGACTAGCCCAGCCACATTGGCTGGGCGTTCTTTTTGGGCAAACTTCTCAACAGGTTCCTATAGTCATTCACATAATAAGATATTTTTTGCCGTACTGTTCTCTACTTCTGACGCTTATGCCGAAAGTCACCAATAAATTTCGTTGCTTACTCAAACAATCGCATCGTTTTAACTAAGAGCGATCAGCATCGTCAATCTCAACAGCTAACAACGGACCTTTGAGCTGTCAGCCTCAAAGTCGGAACTGTCCCGCATCTGGCTTATCTGGACGAGTGACAGCGAAAGCGCAGTTTCTGTTCGGCTTAATATGACACTTAGGAATGTCCGGAATGACGAATTGCGCTGCGCTGCAGTGTTTAGCGTGCGGCAGATGCAAAATCATGCTGCATCAGCGATGTGCGAAAACCGGACGGCGGCTCTCTCTGCAATCTGTGAGTATGATCATTTCCAGGTTGCGCGAGTGCGGCGAACGGCGGCAATGCAGGCTGCGACCGCAGCATAGGAGTCGGGTGGTGAATGTCTCTTAAGGGCTGCCTCTGTGCGATTAGCTGCGCAGCGCACGAATATCGGCTTAACGACCTATTGTTGATTTCGACTATTCCGAGACCTCGTGCGCCGCGAAGGCGTCCGCATAGTCGGGATGCCAGCGTGAAAGAGCCGGGCGATTGTTGATAATATGGTCTTGTCAGAAGAACTTGTGTTGAGCGGGGCAGGGGTGTTGCGTAGCTATTGCCTATGACTAAACCTGCCTCCTTCAAGTACTTCAAAA
>NZ_JBQFOQ010000025.1:0-2500 GCF_056533645.1 Ruegeria sp. G10
TGGTTGCGGGAGCAGGATTTGAACCTGCGACCTTCAGGTTATGAGCCTGACGAGCTACCGGGCTGCTCCATCCCGCGACACTTTTTTGTGGCCTACCGCCTATTCGGCTACTTGAGGCCGGGTCGTATTCTGCTGATCGTTTAGAGAGACTGTTGGGCTTTTTCTAGGTTTGGCGGTGACCTACTCTCCCGGGGCTTAAGCCCAAGTACCATTGGCGCGGCAGTGCTTAACTTCCGGGTTCGGGATGGGACCGGGTGTTTCACTTGCGCTATGACCACCAAACCGAGGAAAAGCCCATGTCGACTTTCTTGCAAAGCAAGAAAGCGACAGGTGGCAGGCAGCGTCTTTGCTTGCAAAGGCGCGTTGCCACTCGGTTGTTATGTCAATCAACAGTGCCGCTTGGCGCGACACAGCCATCCGTAGTCAAGGTTGGTGTATGCTTTGGTCTTGTCTTTCCATTACTGGATCAAATCAAGCCTATCGGGCGATTAGTACCGGTCAACTGAACGCATTACTGCGCTTACATCTCCGGCCTATTGACGTGGTGGTCTTCCACGGCCCTCAGGGAGACCTTGTTTTGAGGGGGGCTTCCCGCTTAGATGCCTTCAGCGGTTATCCTGTCCGATCATAGCTACCCAGCACTGCCGTTGGCACGACAACTGGTCCACCAGTGGATCGTTCACCCCGGTCCTCTCGTACTAGGGGCAACTCCTCTCAAGTCTCCTACACCCACGGCAGATAGGGACCGAACTGTCTCACGACGTTCTAAACCCAGCTCACGTACCTCTTTAAACGGCGAACAGCCGTACCCTTGGGACCTGCTCCAGCCCCAGGATGAGATGAGCCGACATCGAGGTGCCAAACACTGCCGTCGATATGGACTCTTGGGCAGTATCAGCCTGTTATCCCCGGCGTACCTTTTATCCGTTGAGCGATGGCCCTTCCACTCGGGACCACCGGATCACTATGGCCGTCTTTCGACTCTGCTCGACTTGTCAGTCTTGCAGTCAGGCTGGCTTCTGCCATTGCACTCAACGAGCGATTTCCGACCGCTCTGAGCCAACCTTCGCGCGCCTCCGTTACGCTTTAGGAGGCGACCGCCCCAGTCAAACTACCCGCCACGCAGGGTCCCGGATCCGGATAACGGACCGCGGTTAGACATCAAGAGTGCGAAGGGTGGTATCTCAAGGGAGGCTCCACGGATACTTGCGTTTCCGCTTCAAAGCCTACCACCTATCCTGCACATCACAATCCTGATGCCAGTGCGAAGCTGTAGTAAAGGTGCACGGGGTCTTTCCGTCTAACCGCGGGAAGCCTGCATCTTGACAGGCAATTCAATTTCGCTGAGTCGATGTTGGAGACAGCGGGGAAGTCGTTACGCCATTCGTGCAGGTCGGAACTTACCCGACAAGGAATTTCGCTACCTTAGGACCGTTATAGTTACGGCCGCCGTTTACCTGGGCTTCAATTCAAGGCTCTCACCTCTCCTTTTAACCTTCAGGCACCGGGCAGGCGTCAGACCCTATACGTCGTCTTGCGACTTCGCAGAGCCCTGTGTTTTTAATAAACAGTCGCCACCCCCTGGTTTGTGCCCCCAGCCCCTAGTTGCCTAGGAACCGGGCCTCCTTCTCGCGAACTTACGGAGGTATTTTGCCGAGTTCCTTCAACATCGTTCTCTCAAGCGCCTTGGTATGCTCTACCAGTCCACCTGTGTCGGTTTAGGGTACGGTCTGATGGAGGGCTATTTCCAGGAACCACTCAGCAGCCCAATCAATCCGATAAGATTGAACTACATCCGTGATCCGTCACATCCTCCTGGCTCAGGAATATTAACCTGATTCCCATCGCCTACGCCTTTCGGCCTCGGCTTAGGGGCCGGCTTACCCTGCTCAGATTAGCTTTAAGCAGGAACCCTTGGACTTTCGGCGAGAGTGTCTCTCACACTCTTTGTCGCTACTCATGTCATCATTCTCACTAGTGATCTCTCCACCGGATGGCTCACGCCCCGGCTTCATCGAAAGGTTCATATCCTCCAAGGTCGTCCGAAGACGACTAAAGAGGATGGAACCTATGTCACACTACGCTCTGCTACCGATGCTTACGCATCCCTAGACTTCGGCTCATGGCTTGAGCCCCGTTACATCTTCGCCGCAGGACAACTTATTTAGACCAGTGAGCTGTTACGCTATCTTTAAAGGATGGCTGCTTCTAAGCCAACCTCCTGGTTGTTTTGGTCGTCCCACCTGCTTTCCCACTTAGCCATGAATTGGGGGCCTTAGTCGTAGGTCAGGGTTGTTTCCCTCTCCACTACGGACGTTAGCATCCGCAGTGTGTCTGCCATCTAGTACTCCCGGGTATTCGGAGTTTGGTTAGGATCAGTAAGCCTGTGGGGCCCCATTACCCATCCAGTGCTCTACCCCCCGGGGTATTCGGATGACGCTCTACCTAAATAGATTTCGCAGAGAACCAGCTATCTCCGAGTTTGATTGGCCTTTCACCC
>NZ_JBQFOQ010000026.1:0-3690 GCF_056533645.1 Ruegeria sp. G10
TCCACAGCACAAAGGACGGATTTTGTCATGGTGTTACCTCTTGTTGTGTGGTGCGTGCGGCGCGGCCCCTTTGCAGGAAGGCGATGAGGCCGAGGAGGATGAGCGCGGGGATGAACATCAGCTCTTTGGGGGGCTGGTTCTGGGGCGCTTGCACGGTGGTGATGCGGACGGGCTCGTCGGCGTAGTAGTCGAAGTTCGACAGCTCGTCCGAGACCGGGGTGCCGAACAGCGGCTCGTCAAGCTTGACCAGGCCGTCTTCCTCCAGCGGGATCAGGCCCAGGGCGTCGATGCGGGCGGCGCCGTCGGCCTCATCGCCGATGGTCAGGACCACTGTGGTTTCGGTCATGTTGCCGGTGTCAAAGTCCGGACCTGCGACCTCGATGCGCAGGGAACTGCCCGGGGCGGCCTCGCCCACGGCTTGCTCCAGTTGCGCCGGTTCGATCTGCGCGAACGGAGGCGCGATCCGGTTCATGAAGAAGTCCGGACGGAACAGCGCGAACGCGATCAGGATCAGTGCCACGCTTTCATAGATGCGGTTCTTGGTCAGGAACCAGCCCATGGTGCCAGCGGTGAAGATCAGGATCGCGATGGTCGCCGATACCGCCACCAGAATGCCCTGCACCCAGCCCACATCGATCAGCAAGAGATCGGTGTTGAAGATGAACACAAAGGGCAGCGCCACGGTGCGCAAGCTGTAGAAGAAAGCGGTAAAGCCCGTCTTGATCGCGTCCCCGCCCGACACGGCGGCGGCGGCAAAGCTGGCCAGGCCCACGGGTGGCGTCACATCGGCCATGATGCCGAAGTAGAACACAAACAGATGCACTGCGATCAGCGGCACGATCAGACCATCCTGCGCGCCCAGTTCGACAACCACACCGGCCATCAGCGAGCTGACGACGATATAGTTCGCCGTGGTCGGCAGGCCCATGCCAAGGATCAGGCTCAGCAGACCCACCAGCGCCAGCATGGCAATGAGGTTGCCGCCCGACAGGAACTCGACCAGATCGGCCATCACCTGCCCCACGCCGGTCAGCGTCACGGTGCCCACGATCACGCCTGCAGTGGCGGTGGCCAGCGCGATGCCGATCATGTTGCGCGCGCCATCGATCAGACCGTTCCACAGGTCAACAACCCCGTCGCGGAGGGCGTTTGCGGTGTTGTTCTCGCCGCGGAAGATCGACTTCATCGGCTTCTGCGTCAGCAGGATCACGAAAAGCAGTGAGGTCGCCCAGAAGGCCGACAGGCCCGGCGATTTTTGCTCGATCATCAGGAAGTAGACCAGCACGATGATCGGCAGCAGGTAATGCAGACCGGCCTTGTAGATATCGGCAATGACCGGCAGTTCGACCTCTTTGGCGTTGGGATCATCGGGGACCAGATCCTCGACCCCCGAGGCCAGTTTCAGCAGGAACAGATAGGCCAGCACGATCAGGCCCGACAGCACCAGACCCGAGGCTCCGGGGATCAGCGCAATGATGCCCTTGATCGGATACTGGATGCCGTAGCAGAGCCCGGCAAAGCCCACGAAGAACACCGCCATGCCGCCAATCGTGCGGCCCATCGACACCACGCGGTTGCCCAGCGTCGGCATGTTCCGCTTCACCGCCTCCAGGTGCACGATATAGACCAGCGCGATGTAGGAGATCGCGGCCGGTAGGAAGGCGTGGGTGATCACCTCGACATAGGAAATGCCCACATATTCCACCATCAGGAAGGCCGCAGCGCCCATCACCGGCGGCATGATCTGGCCGTTCACGGAACTGGCCACCTCGACCGAGCCCGCCTGTTCACTGCTAAAGCCCACCCGCTTCATCAGCGGAATGGTGAAGGTACCGGTGGTCACCACGTTGGCGATGGAAGACCCCGAGATCAGACCCGTGGCCGCAGACCCCACCACAGCCGCCTTGGCCGGGCCGCCGCGCAGGTGCCCCAGCGCGCCAAAGGCCATCTTGATAAAGTAATTGCCCGCGCCCGCCTTATCCAAAAGCGCCCCGAACAGCACGAAGAGGAAGACGAACTTGGTCGACACGCCCAAAGCGATGCCAAACACACCCTCGGACGTGATCCACATATGGCTCATGGCCTTTTTCAGGCTGGCGCCCTTCCACTGGATCACCTCGGGCACCCAGTCGGAGGAACCAAAGAACACGTAAGCCAGGAAGATCGTCGCAATGATCGCCATCGCCGGGCCAAGCGCGCGGCGCGCGGCTTCAAACAGCAGCAGCAGCCCGCCAAGCGCGACCCATTTGTCCACGTCATCGGCCAGCAGGCCGTTATTCACGACTTTTTGGTAGAAGATATACCCATAAAGCGCGATCACCGCGCCCGCCACGCCCATGATCCAGTCTTGAATCGGAATGTAGTCACGCGGGCTGGATTTCAGCGCCGGATAAGCCGCAAAGGCCAGAAAGATCGCAAAGGCCAGATGGATCTGGCGCGAGTTGTTCACCACGCTGCCCGGCAGCAGCGCATTCGACAAAGGCGAGGCCAGCACCACCTGAAAGACCGACCACAGCACCGCGACGATGGCCAGGAAGATCCCGACATTGCCCGCCGGATTGCGCGCGCCCGCATCGGACGAGGCCACCAGATCCTGAAGCTCTTCTTCGGATAGCGGGCGGTTGGATTGTGTGTCGGAACTCATCTGGCGTCTCCCCGTCGCTCTGCGATCTTGTCGGGCCGTTTCGGCCTCATTGTCACCCGGCACCCCGGGTGCAAAAGGGGCGCGCCCATCACAGGCGCGCCCCGCATCAGGTCCGGCTTACTGCAGCCAGCCTTTTTCCTTGTAGTACTTCTCGGCACCCGGATGCAGCGGCGCCGACAAACCGTCCGAGATCATCTCTTCCGGCTTCAGGTTGGCAAATGCCGGGTGCAGCTTTTTGAAGTCGTCGAAGTTTTCAAAGACCGAGCTGACAACCGCATAGACCGCATCATCCGACACGTCTGCCGAGGTCACGAAGGTCGCGCCCACACCAAAGGTCGTGGTGTCTTCGTCCGACCCACGGTACATGCCGCCCGGAATGGTCGCAGTGCGGTAGTACGAGTTGTTGTCGATCAGACCCTGGATCGCATCGCCGGTCACGTTCACCAGAACGGAATCACAGGCGGTGGTGGCTTCCTGAATCGAGCCCGACGGGTGACCCACGGTGTAGATCATCGCGTCCAACTGGTTGTCGCACAGCGCCGCCGACTGCTCGGCCGCTTTCAGTTCCGAGGCCAGTTCAAAGTCATCAATGGTCCAGCCCATCGCTTCCAGCACAACATCCATCGTGCCGCGCTGACCCGAGCCCGGGTTACCGATGTTCACGCGCTTGCCCTTGAGGTCCTCAAAGCTGGAAATCCCCGCATCGGCACGCGCCACAACGGTAAAGGGTTCCGGATGCACCGAGAACACCGCCCGCAGGTTCTCGAACGCGCCCGCGTCTTCGAACTTCGAGGTGCCGTTATACGCATGGTACTGCCAGTCCGACTGCGCCACACCAAACTCCAGCTCGCCCTCGCGAATGGTGTTGATGTTGTAAACTGACCCACCCGTCGATTCCACAGAACACCGAACCCCATGCTCTTTCCGGCCCTTGTTCACCAAACGGCAAATCGCACCACCGGTCGGATAGTAAACACCCGTCACACCACCCGTCCCAATCGTGATAAACTCCTCAGCATAAACAGCCGGCGCGAGAAAGGCGGCGG
>NZ_JBQFOQ010000027.1:0-3445 GCF_056533645.1 Ruegeria sp. G10
GAGATGTATAACGTAGGCTATGCAGTTGTCGCGATGCCCGGTGTTGCCAAACCCGTCGAGCACTTCCCCGACGGCCTGTTGGACGCGATGATCGACAATGACTTCGAATTCGCCGCCAATAACCGTGCTGCCATCCTTGCGGAATGGCAAGAGCGTTATGACGGCAAGTCCGAACCCAAAGAATAAACCACTCGGGCCGGAGGGGCTTAACGCCCCTCCGGCCTTTGGATAAACTTCCCCTTACAATTCATGTGAACGGCGCGGCGAATTTCTGGCCATTCTTCCGCCATGGCTGCTGCGCAAAGCTCAAGGACCACTCCCCGTGCTTAAGAAAACCTCTCCCGGTGATCTCTATCTGAGTATCCAAGACCTCTGGAAGGCGTTTGGTGATTTTCTGGCCCTCCGGGATATCTCGCTGGACATCAACGAAGGCGAATTCATCTGTTTTCTGGGGCCCTCGGGTTGCGGCAAGACCACGCTTTTGCGCGCCATTGCGGGGCTGGACCTGCAGACCAAGGGGACGGTCATGCAGGACGGCAAGGATGTCTCGAACCTGCCCCCGTCCGAGCGTGATTTCGGGATCGTGTTCCAGTCTTACGCGCTGTTCCCGAACCTGACGATCGAAAAGAATATCGCTTTCGGGCTGGAAAACACGGGCCGCAGCAAATCCGAGATTGCGGTGCGGGTGGCCGAGCTCCTGAAACTGGTGGGCCTGCCGGATCAGGGCAGCAAGTATCCCGCCCAACTGTCGGGTGGTCAGCAACAGCGGATCGCTCTTGCGCGCGCCATTGCAACCAATCCTGGCCTGCTGCTGCTTGACGAGCCGCTGTCGGCGCTGGACGCCAAGGTGCGTGTACATTTGCGGCATGAAATCAAGGAATTGCAGCGCAAGCTGGGCGTGACGACTGTGATGGTGACCCACGATCAGGAAGAGGCGCTGGCCATGGCCGACCGGATCGTGGTCATGAACCACGGCGTAATCGAACAGGTCGGTACGCCCACCGAGATTTACCGCCACCCGGCCAACCTTTTTGTGGCCGACTTCATCGGCGAGATGAACCAGCTGCCCGCGGTCGCCGGTGATACCGAAACGCTGGAACTGGGCGGTTCAATTCTGAAATGCGAGCCGCACAGCCTGCAGAAAAGCAGCAGGATCGTGGCGGCAGTACGCCCCGAGGATATCATTCCACATGGCGAAGGCGCACGCTCGCCCGGTGCGCCGGATGTGATTACCACACCGGAAAACGCGTTCGAGGTGTCGATCACCGAGATGGAGTTCCTTGGCTCGTTCTGGCGCTGCCGCCTGTCGCATCAGATTTTTGGTGACGAAGAACTGATTGCAGATTTCTCGATCAACGCTGTGCGTCGTCTGGGCCTTGAAGCGGGTGGTCAGATGATGATCGAGCTGCCCCGCAACCGCCTGATGGCCTTCACCCCGGCGGAGGAGGGCTGATGACCGATACCACCTCTCTGCCCGCCGGCCCGATCATCAAGGGCAAGTTGAGCCGCGACGACATCATTATGCGCGGTGGCATGATCATCATCGCCCTGTATCTGGTTGTGACGCTGGCGTTCCCGCTTTGGGCGATGCTGTCCAAATCGTTTTCAACCTTTCGTATGGAATTGTCGCAATACGAGTTTCAGGTCAGCGACGACAATGGCGTATTCAGCGGCACCGTACTGAATGGTGCTCAGCTGAATGCCGAAACCGGGGCTTATAGCGAACAAGACTTGTCAACAGGCTCGGACGGACGGCTGTCTGTCACTCCGTTTTTCCCGGATTTCAGTTTCCGCAGCCCGGTGATGTACCAGATCCGCAACACCGTGCCAGATGGGCGGTTCCTGATCGGGTCCAATCTGCAAACAGGCACTGATTGGGTCGAGCTAGATTCGAACACGTTCCGCAGGGTTCAGTTGCGGCCGGTCAAATCGACGGGCGTGGACAACTTCGTCAGCTATTTCTCAACCCCGGCACTGTTCAACTCGATCAAGAACTCACTTTGGATTTCAGTCGTTGTTACGGTTATTACTGTGACGCTGGCCTTCTGGTTTGCTTATGCGCTGAACCGCAGCTGCATGCGCTTCAAAGGCCTGTTTCGTCTGGTTGCGATGGCTCCAATTCTTGTGCCGTCCCTCTTGCCGGGGATCGCTTTGGTGTATCTCTTCGGCAATCAGGGTATGATCAAGGAACTGCTGTTTGGTGCCAGTATCTACGGGCCTATCGGGATCATCATAGGTTCGGTCTTCTTCACCTTTCCACATGCGTTCATCATCATCTCGACAGCTTTGGCCATTTCCGATGCCCGGCTATACGAAGCGGCTGCCAGTCTGCGCTCGACGCCATGGCGGACCTTCTGGACCGTGACCATCCCCGGCGTGCGCTATGGCCTGATCTCTGCTGCCTTCGTGGTGTTCAACCTGGTGATCACGGATTTTGGTCTGCCTAAGGTTATTGGCGGACAGTTCAACGTTCTGGCCGTCGATATCTTCAAGCAGGTGATCGGTCAGCAGAACTTTGAGATGGGCGCCGTTGTGTCCGTTGTGCTGGTGGTGCCGGCGATCCTGGCCTTTGCAATAGACCGGTTGGTGCAGTCGAAACAGGTGGCGCTGCTGTCGGCGCGTTCCGTTCCGTATCAGCCGAATCCGAACCCAAAAACGGATCGTATCATGCTGGTCTATTGCAGCCTGGTCGCCCTGTTCATTGTCGGAATTCTGGCGGTTTGTCAGTTCGCTGCACTGATCAAGTTCTGGCCCTATGACCTAAGCCTGAGCCTGCGCAACTATGACTTCAACCGCATGGATGGCGGTGGTTGGGCGTCGTATTTTAACTCGATCAGGATGGCGCTGCTGACTGCAGTGATCGGCACTTCGGTCGTGTTTTTCGGCGCCTATCTTGTTGAAAAGTCAAACGGGTTCAAAACCGGGCGCGCTTTGTTCCAGATGTTTGCCATGCTGCCCATGGCGATCCCCGGAATGGTGTTGGGCCTAGCCTATATCTTCTTCTTCAACAACCCGGCCAACCCGCTGAACGCGATCTATGGCACCATGGCCATTCTTGTGATCTGCTCGGTGACACATTTCTACACCGTGTCACATTTGACCGCCGTGACGGCGCTCAAGCAGATGGACCGAGAGTTTGAATCTGTCTCTGCCTCACTCAAACAGCCGACAATGAAGCTGTTCGCCCGGGTGACCGTACCGGTCTGCCTGCCCGCGGTGCTGGATATCTCGATCTACCTGTTCGTCAACGCGATGACGACCGTATCTGCGGTCGTGTTCCTGTATTCACCCAAGACCACCTTGGCCTCGATTGCGGTGCTGAACATGGACGATGCGGGTGATATCGCACCCGCTGCGGCGATGGGGATGATGATCTTTTACACCAATGCGGCGGCGCGGATTTTACACCTGATTGCGTCCAAAGGAATCCTGAGTCGAACCCAAG
>NZ_JBQFOQ010000028.1:0-3160 GCF_056533645.1 Ruegeria sp. G10
TCCATCTATAGGATTTTTTTATTCAGTGATTGATATTCTCGATTTTACATATGGGGTATGAGGTTGCAAATGATTGTGTATCGGGATGTGTTGGAGGGATTTGGTGATGGGATTTGAGGGTAAGCTTGAAGCGCCGCGTATGGGGGAGGCTTATTTGCTGACGCCTGGCCCTTTGACGACGTCTTATGCGGTGAAGCAGGCGATGTTGCGGGACTGGGGCAGCTGGGATGATGATTTCCGGGCGATGACGCGGGATATGCGGTCGCGGCTGCTGGCGCTGCTGGGCGAGGGGGCCGGGGATTTCGACTGCGTTCCGATGCAGGGCTCGGGCAGTTTTGCGGTTGAGGCGATGCTGGCCTCGTTCATCCCGAAGGACGGCAAGGCGCTGGTGCTGGCGAATGGGGCCTATGGGCAACGCTCGGCGCAGACGTTGCAGTATCTGGGCCGCGATCATCTGGTGCTGGACAAGGGCGATTACCTGCCGCCACGCGGGTCGGAAGTGGCCGAGATCCTGGCCAAGGACCCTGCGATCACCCATGTGGTTGCGATCCATTGCGAGACGTCCTCGGGCATTCTGAACCCGGTCGAGGAGATTTCCGAAGCCGTCTACGGGGCGGGGCGCAAGCTGCTGATCGATTCGATGTCGGCTTTTGGCGCGATCGAGTTGAAGCCGTCCGAGATCCGGTATGAGGCGATGGTGTCCTCGGCCAACAAATGCATCGAGGGCGTGCCGGGCTTTGGCTTTATCATCGCCCGCAAGGATGAGCTGGAAGCGGCCAAGGGCAACAGCCACTCGCTGAGCCTTGATGTGCATGCGCAATGGGCGCATATGGAAAAGACCGGCCAGTGGCGGTTCACCCCGCCGACCCATGTGGTTGCAGCCTTCCTCGAAGCGCTCAAGGCACATGAGGCCGAAGGCGGTGTTGCGGGGCGCGGCGCGCGTTACACCCGCAACCGCGACGTGATGGTTGCAGGCATGCGCGAGCTGGGGTTCGAGACGTTGCTGCAGAACCGCTGGCTGAGCCCGATCATCGTGACGTTTTTCTGCCCTGCGGACGAGAAATTCGTGTTCGACCGCTTTTACGATCTGATGAAGGACAAAGGCTTTATCATCTATCCGGGCAAGCTGACGGTTGTGGACAGTTTCCGCGTCGGCTGCATCGGGCAGATGGATGAGCATGTGATGCGGCAGGTTGTTGCTGCCGCCAAGGAAACCCTGGCCGAGATGGGGGTCGCCAGCGCGGCACCTCCGGCTCTTGCGCTGGAAGAACGCGCCAAACTGGCCGCATAAGAAACAAGGACACCCCCAAATGACCATCCAAACCCCCGTGACCGCGAATGAGCGTGTCTATCCGGCCCCCAAAGTGCCTGCCATTGCCATCTGCCTGGACGGCTGCGAGCCGGAATACCTGGAAGTGGCCATCGCCAAGGGCCTGATGCCGACGCTCAAGCGCATCCGCGAGACCGGCACCGACCGTCTGGCGCATTCGGTGATCCCCAGCTTTACCAACCCCAACAACCTGTCGATTGCCACCGGTCGCCCGCCGATCGTGCACGGGATTTGCGGCAACTTCCTCTATGACCCGGAAACCGGCGAAGAGGTGATGATGAACGACGTGCGCTTCCTGCGCGCGCCGACCATCTTCTCGCAATTCTACGAGGCCGGCTATCGCGTCGCCATGGTCACGGCCAAGGACAAGCTGCGCGCACTGCTGGGCGCAGGGCTGAAGTTCGACGACGACCGCGCGGTTGCGTTTTCCGCGGAACGTTCGGGTGAGACCACCAAGGCCGAGCACGGCATCGACAATGCCAGCGCCTGGCTGGGGATGCCGGTTCCGGAAGTGTATTCCGCCGAGCTGTCGGAATTTGTCTTTGCTGCCGGTGTGAAGCTGCTGAAAGAGATGCGCCCGGACGTGATGTACCTGTCGACCACCGACTATGTGCAGCACAAGTTTGCCCCTGAAGAGCAGGGCGCGCTGGATTTCTACGCCATGTTCGACAAGTATCTGGCGCAGTTGGATGAAATGGGCGCGGCCATCGTCGTCACCGCCGACCACGGCATGAAGGCCAAGCACGAGCCGGTCTCGAAAGAGCCCTCGGTCATCTACATGCAGGACGTGTTTGACGAGTGGCTGGGTGAGGGCAAGGCCCGCGTGATCCTGCCGATCACCGACCCGTATGTGGTTCACCACGGCGCGCTTGGCTCGTTCGCTACGGTCTACCTGCCCGAAGGCGCTGACCGGGATGAGGTCAAGGCCAAGGTTGCAGCCCTGCCCGAGATGCTGGAAGTGCTGACCAAGGAAGAAGCGGTTGCCACATACGAACTGCCCGCCGACCGCATCGGTGACCTGACCATGGTCTGCACCGGCGAGATGACCATCGGCACCTCTGAGGATCGTCATGACCTAGCGGCCTTGGGTGAGCCGCTGCGCAGCCATGGCGGCTTGACCGAGCAGGAGGTGCCCTTCATCGTCAACCGGGTGATCGATCTGGGCAACGCGCCCGATCTGCGCAACTTTGATGCGTTTTTCTACGCCACAACAGCGGCGGCGCAGTAAGCCATGAAGGACCAGACTGTGTCTGAGATCAGAAACGAGGGGATGCGCATCGGCGGCGAGATCGTCTTTACCGACGAGACGGTGCCGGTTCTCTATCCCTACACCAACGAGGTGATCGGCCATGTCCCCGCGGGCAAGGCCGAGCACGCCCGCAAGGCGTTCGAGATTGCAGCGGCGTATAAACCGAAGCTGACCCGGTACGAACGCAGCCAGATCCTGCAACGCGCCGGTGAACTGATCGGTGAACGCCGCGAGTATCTGGCCAAATGGCTGGTGCTGGAGCTGGGCATCTGCCACCAGCACGCGATCTACGAGACCAAGCGCGCGCAGGATGTCTATCAGTTCGCCGCCGCCGAGGCGCTGAAGGATGATGGCGAGATCTTTTCCTGCGACCTGACCCACAATGGCAAGGACCGTAAGATCTTCACCACCCGCGAACCGGTGGGCGCGATCAGCGCGATCACGCCCTTCAACCACCCGCTGAACATGGTCAGCCATAAGATCGCGCCCTCGATTGCGTCGAACAACTGCATGGTCTGCAAGCCGACCGAGCTGACGCCGCTGACGGCGCTGACATTGGCGGATATTCTCTATGAGGCTGG
>NZ_JBQFOQ010000029.1:0-2051 GCF_056533645.1 Ruegeria sp. G10
AACCCGGTGACAGGATTGAGATTGCCCATGGGGATGTTACCGTTCGGCTGGATGCTGGGACATCGCCTGAGCGGATCGCCAGTATTGCCCGCGCGCTGAACGGGGCTTCATGATCTTTCCGTCGAACCGGGTGCGGATCGTGGTGGCGACGAGGCCAGTAGACTTCCGCAAGGGTCATGACGGACTGGCGGCGCTGGTGCAGAACGAGTTGCGCAAGGAGCCGTTCACCGGAACCGTGTTTGTCTTTCGCTCGAAGCGCGCCGACCGGTTGAAGCTGCTCTATTGGGATGGCACCGGGCTGGTGATGACGTATAAGCGGCTGGAAGAGACAACATTCACCTGGCCTGCGATCCGGGACGGGCTGATGTCGCTCAATCATGCCCAGTTCGAGGCGCTGTTTGCCGGGTTGGACTGGCGGAAAGTGAAGGCGTTGTCAGCACGTCCACCAACTGCGGCAGAGTGACTCGCGCGCCTGTTTGGGCAGGCAGCCGGATGCCCGTTTTGGTAGATCATATCCATGATTGCGGCGGCTGATCTTCCCGACGACATTGATGCGCTCAAAGCCATGATCGTGGCTCAGGGTGAGCAGAATGCGCGTCTGGAAACGCTGGTTGCAGCGCTGAGGAAAGCGCTCTTTGGCCGTAAATCTGAGAAGGTCGATCCAGATCAGTTCGAACTGGCTCTGGAAGATATCGAAACCGGGATTGCACAGGTTGAAGCCGAGGGTGAAGCCAATCCGCTTGTCACGCCAACACAGACGTCCGCGCCGCGCCAGAGCAACCGGGGCTCGTTACCAAAGCACTTGCCGCGCATTGAAGAGGTGATCGAGCCGGAAAGCACGGTCTGCGGTTGTGGTTCTGAACGACATGTCATTGGCGAAGATGTCAGCGAGCGGCTCGATATCGTTCCGGCCCGGTTCCGCGTGATCGTCACCCGCCGTCCCAAATATGCCTGCCGGTCCTGCGAAGAGGGGATCGTCCAAGCACCCGCTCCGGCGCATCTGATCCCCGGTGGGATGCCGACCGAGGCCACCATTGCGCAGGTGATCGTCAGTAAATATGCCGATCACCTTCCCTTGTATCGCCAAGCTCAGATCTACGCCCGGCAAGGGATCGATCTGGATCGCTCGACCCTGGCCGCTTGGGTTGGCCGGGCAGCGTTTGAGCTGCGCCCTGTTCATGACGCGCTGATGGCCGATCTAAAACGCTCGACAAAGCTGTTCATGGACGAGACGGTGGCTCCGGTCCTCGATCCCGGCCGCAAGAAGACCAAAACCGGCTACTTCTGGGCGCTCGCCCGCGATGACCGACCCTGGGGCGGGGAAGACCCGCCCGGCGTGGCCTTCACCTACGCACCGGGACGCGCCGGAGAATACGCAAAGCAAATCCTGGTTGGCTTCAATGGTACACTCCAGGTCGATGGCTACGCCGGATACAACCGCCTGCTCAAACGGCAGGAAGGCGCGATCCAATTGGCCCACTGCTGGGCGCATGCCCGCCGTAAACTCTTTGATGTGGCAAAAGCTGGAAAAGCCACCCCGATTGCCGATGACGGCATCGCACAGATCCGGGACCTCTACCGCATCGAAAAGGAAATCAGAGGCCAAAGCCCGGCCGCCCGGAACGCAGCGCGGCAGGAACGCTCAAAACCAATCATCGATCAGATGGAAATCTGGCTCCGGGAAACGCGCTCCCGCGTCTCCGCCAAGTCTCCTATCGGTGAGGCCCTGAGCTACATTACCAAACACTGGGTAGGCCTGACCGTATTTTTGGATGATGGTCGTGTGGAACTGGATTCCAACAGCGTCGAGCGCACAATCCGCCCGATTGCGTTGAGCCGCAAGAATGCCCTCTTCGCTGGGCATGAGGCCGGAGCTCAGAACTGGGCAATCCTCGCCTCGATGATCGAGACCTGCAAATTGAACAATGTCGATCCGCACGCCTGGCTCACCCAAACCCTGACCGCAATCGTAAATGGGCACAAACAGTCCAAAATCAGCAGCCTGATGCCCTGGAATTACACCGCTGACGTGTGATCGGCGCACCGCTTAC
>NZ_JBQFOQ010000030.1:0-1511 GCF_056533645.1 Ruegeria sp. G10
TGTCTGACGTCAGCACCAATGGGACAGTTTAAGTCGATTTGATAAGAGAGGGTTTCTGGCTCATCGTAACCGCCAAGGAGTGGAGATGAGAAAGAAACCCGGAAGCAAGCAGAGCCACGGTGAGAAGGTCGTAAAGGACATTCGCCGCGCGACGCGCAAGCAATATTCAGCAGAAGAGAAGATCAGGATCGTGCTGGACGGCCTGAAAGGCGAGGACAGCATTGCAGAGCTGTGCCGTCGTGAGGGCATCGCGCAGAGCCTGTATTACAGCTGGTCCAAGGAATTTCTGGAGGCCGGCAAGAAACGTCTGGCCGGCGACACGGCCCGCGCGGCAACTTCCACCGAAGTGAAGGATCTGAGACGGGAAGCCCGTGACCTGAAGGAGGTGGTTGCCGAACAGGCTCTTGAACTGCGGTTGCTCAAAAAAAGCATGATCGCGGATGGGGACGACGACGAATGAGATATCCCGCATCCGAAAAACTGGAAATCATCCGCTTGGTTGAGCAATCGCATCTGCCGACCAAGCGCACTTTGGAGAAGCTGGGCATTCCGAAGACCACCTTCTATCGCTGGTACGACCGATATCTCGTCGGCGGCCCCGAGGCGCTTGAAGATCGTAGACCCACGCCGTCACGGGTCTGGAACCGCATTCCCACGCCAGTGCGCGAGAAGATCAAGGATCTGGCTCTGAAGGAAAGTGAGCTTTCCCCGCGTGAATTGGCTGTTCGCTTCACTGACACAGAAAAGTACTTTGTGTCAGAGGCTTCGGTCTATCGCATCCTTAAATCCTACGACCTGATCACCAGCCCGGCCTATGTGGTTCTATCGGCGGCCGACGAGTTCCAGGACAAGACAACACGACCGAACCAACTCTGGCAGACCGATTTTACCTATCTCAAGGTGATCGGCTGGGGCTGGTTCTATCTCAGCACGATCCTGGACGATTACAGCCGCTACATCATCGCCTGGAAGCTTTGCACGACGATGAAGACCGAGGATGTGACCGACACACTGGAACTCGCCTTGCACGCCTCAGGCTGTGATCAGGCAACGGTGCTGCACAAGCCACGTCTGCTCAGCGACAACGGGTCCAGCTACATCTCTGGTGAGCTTGCCGAATGGCTGGAAGATCAGGAAATCGATCATGTTCGAGGGGCGCCATACCATCCGCAAACTCAGGGAAAGATCGAGCGCTGGCACCAGACTCTCAAGAACCGCATCTTGTTGGAAAACTACTTTCTGCCTGGCGACCTCAAGCAGCAGATCGACGCCTTCGTCGATCACTACAATCACCGGCGTTATCACGAGAGCCTGCAAAACCTCACGCCCGCCGATGTCTACTTCGGACGCGGGCAGACCATTCTAAAACAACGAGAAAGGATCAAACAAAAGACAATCGAAACCCGGCGCTTGCTTCACCGCAAAACCGCCGCATAATCAATCTAACCAGATGAGCCACACTCTCTCTTAGATCAGAGCGCCATCTGTCCCAAAATCTCTGACGACGGACA
>NZ_JBQFOQ010000031.1:0-957 GCF_056533645.1 Ruegeria sp. G10
CCACAAAAAAGTGTCGCGGGATGGAGCAGCCCGGTAGCTCGTCAGGCTCATAACCTGAAGGTCGCAGGTTCAAATCCTGCTCCCGCAACCATTAGAGTCGAACAAGCCGCCGCAGGGCGGCTTTGTTCATTCTGGGATGTTCCCAGCGCAAGCAATCCCGCCAGTTCTCCAATGAGTTCAATTGCATACGTCCCATCTTCCGGGACTAACCGAATCTCCGACAATAGGCCACGAATGATGGATGTCGCCTCAGCTTGCGAAGAAGGATCGCGCAATGCTGTGGTCAAATTGGCGACTTGTTCCTGATACACATCGGACAATCCGGGATGCAGCAAAACCGGTGGTTCATCAGAGGCGGAGGCGATCAGGGCTTCGAGTTCCGATTTGCGAACCTCCAACGCTGTCAACTTATCCTTCATGCTGGCGTGAAACATGCCGTCACTGATGGCGTCGATGAGATGCGCGATCTTACGCTCGACCCGCGCCAGATCACGTGTCGCGCTAGCTCGCTCCTGCTGAATGGACCCGGCAAGACGGTTGTATTCCTCTTGATAGGCGTTGGTGAATTCCGCGATCAGGTCAGGGTGCAGCAACTGCTCCTTGAGGCCGGAGAGAACACGGTCTTCGAGCTTCGCGCGTTCGATCGTCAGCCGATTATCGCAGGTGCCTTTGTTCCTATAAGTGGAGCAGCCGTAGTAGTGTTTGCCGACTTGGATTACACCGCCGCCACAACCCCCACAGGTCAGCATGCCGGAAAACAGATGCCGTGCCCGCTTGGTTAGGCCCAGTTTCCTGATGCCATCGCTGATCGCGGCGTTGCGCGTCTCTGTTTGGCGTTTCTTTACCGTGTTCCAAAGTTTGTCGGATTGTCCGTCGTCAGAGATTTTGGGACAGATGGCGCTCTGATCTAAGAGAGAGTGTGGCTCATCTGGTTAGATTGATTATGCGGCGGTTTTG
>NZ_JBQFOQ010000032.1:0-860 GCF_056533645.1 Ruegeria sp. G10
CCACCTTCGCGGATTGCGAAGCGCAGGCCGTTTTCCATCGCGATCGGTGCGATCAGCTCAACGCCGAACGACACGTTGTCGCCGGGCATGACCATCTCGGTGCCTTCCGCCAGGGTCACAGTGCCGGTCACGTCAGTTGTACGGAAGTAGAACTGAGGACGGTAGTTCGCGAAGAACGGAGTGTGACGACCGCCTTCTTCCTTGGTCAGGATGTAGGCTTCGGCTTCGAACTTGGTGTGCGGTGTAACCGAACCCGGCTTACACAGAACCTGGCCACGCTCAACGCCGTCACGGTCAACACCACGCAGCAGGGCGCCGATGTTGTCGCCTGCTTCACCGCGGTCCAGCAGCTTGCGGAACATTTCAACGCCGGTGCAGGTGGTTTTCGAAGTGTCGCGGATGCCGACGATTTCAATCTCGTCGCCAACGTTGATCACGCCACGCTCAACACGGCCGGTCACAACGGTACCACGGCCCGAGATCGAGAACACGTCTTCGATCGGCATCAGGAACGGCTGGTCAACAGCGCGCTCAGGGGTGTCGATGTAGTCATCAACAGCCGCCATAAGTTCCTTGATCTTCTCTTCGCCGATTTCCGGGTTGTTGCCTTCCATCGCGGCCAGAGCCGAACCTGCGATGATCGGAATATCGTCGCCGGGGTAGTCGTAGCTGGACAGCAGCTCGCGCACTTCCATCTCAACCAGTTCCAGCAGCTCTTCGTCGTCAACCTGGTCCACTTTGTTCATGAACACGACCATCTTCGGGATGCCAACCTGGCGGCCCAGCAGGATGTGCTCGCGGGTCTGCGGCATCGGGCCGTCTGCGGCGTTCACAACCAGGATCGCGCCGTCCATCTGAGC
>NZ_JBQFOQ010000033.1:0-818 GCF_056533645.1 Ruegeria sp. G10
GGTGCTGTCAGACGAATTCGAACCAGTCTCAGTTTGCCGCGGAAACTGCGAACCTATCCGGAACAAAGTTGACGCCACTCGGCAAGAGCGGCGGTGCGTGTCAGCTTGAAAGTGTCCCGGCTGGTGAGCGATCTTTCCTGGTTGAAGTGGTTGTAGACGGAGGAATGGACGGAAACGAATTTCTGTAAACTTCGCATGCGCCTGAAACGCTGCATCGCGCGTTCTCTTCGTCGGAAAGGCAAGTGCGAGTTCTCGACGCGGTTATTGAGCCACCTGCCCGTCTGTTGTTTTTCGAGCACGCCCATTTCTCTGAGCGCGGCCCTGTATGAGGCGAAGCGATCCGTTACAACTTTATCCGCTCTACCGTGTCGTTTCATCAATTTCCGGAGGAATTTCAATGCCGCCTGCTTGTTTCGGCGTTTGGTGACAACGGCTTCCAGCACCTCGCCTTCATGATCGACAGCACGCCACAGATAGTGCCGCTTGCCATTCACCTTCACGAAAACCTCGTCAACGTACCACTTCCATTTAGAGAACGCGCGCAGCTTCTGAACACGCTTTCGTCTGATCTCTGCAGCAAACATCGGGCCAAACCTGTTCCACCAATATCGGACAGTTTCGTGGCTCACATCGATGCCTCGCTCGTGCAACAGATCTTCGACATTCCGGAGCGAGAGCGGGAAACGGATGTACAGCATCACTGCAAGACGGATAATCTCGGGGCTGGTTTTGAAGTACTTGAAGGAGGCAGGTTTAGTCATAGGCAATAGCTACGCAACACCCCTGCCCCGCTCAACACAAGTTCTTCTGACAAGACC
>NZ_JBQFOQ010000034.1:0-614 GCF_056533645.1 Ruegeria sp. G10
GAGTGGGTATAGCGTGCAATGTTCTCGTGCAGCGCGTCCATATATTCCCAGCCGCCTTCTTCACCAAACATCTGCAGCCAGCTGGACACGTCAAGGAAACCGGTGCCCGACGAGTTCGGGTTCGGCATGATGACATGACCCTGGTATTGCGCGTCGGTCAGATCTTTCCACGACGTCGGCGGTGTCAGACCCAGCTTTTCAGCCTCGACGGTGTTGTAGCAGATCGAAGCGACCCAGGCGTCCATGCCAACCCAGCTGGGTACATCGCCACTGTCCACGAATTTAGGGTCCAGTTTTTCAACACCAACCGGCGCATAGGGCTCTAGCATATCTTCGGATTTCAGGAGCAGCAGCGAGGTCGCAGCCAGTCCCCAGACAACGTCAGCTTGCGGGTTGTCGCGCTCGGCAAGCAGTTTCGCGGTAATGATACCGGTCGAATCCCGAACCCAGTTGATGTTGATGTCAGGATGTACCGCGTTGAACTGTTCAGCATAGCGGGCCAGATCTTCGGCCTCGACCGCAGTATAGACGGTCAGCTCGGTTTCGGCGGCCGCTGCGGTGGCCATCAGGGCACCGGCGACGATTGCTGCAAACTTGGACGTGGTTTTTTTCAT
>NZ_JBQFOQ010000035.1:0-563 GCF_056533645.1 Ruegeria sp. G10
TATAGACGGTCAGCTCGGTTTCGGCGGCCGCTGCGGTGGCCATCAGGGCACCGGCGACGATTGCTGCAAACTTGGACGTGGTTTTTTTCATAATACTTCCTCCGTTGGGTGGTAAAATCCGGATACTGCCGATTTCTTATTGATAGGCAGACCGATCACAATTAGACGCTGCCTTGGTCCATGTATCCCTCCCCTCTTGTATGACCTTTCATGCGGATCTCGGCACCTTGTTCTTCGAACGCGATGTCGACTAAAGCGCCGCTTTGAACAGCGCGGTCAGGTTGTCTTCGGTCAGTTCAATCGGGTTGCCACCGCAGGACGGATCGATGATCGCGCCTTTGACCAGTTCAGGAATCGACGCCTCGGTCACGCCCAGATCGGACAGCTTGCGCGGGATGGCGAAACTGTCATTGAACTCCTGCACAAAGGCGCGGAAGCCGTCGAAGCCGCCGTCGATGCCCAGATAAGCCGAGGCCTGCTGAAAGCGATCAGCGATGGCGGGGGCGTTGAAATCCAGCACAGCGGGCATACAGACCGCATTGGTCGTGCCGTGATGGGTGTTG
>NZ_JBQFOQ010000036.1:0-546 GCF_056533645.1 Ruegeria sp. G10
ACTGCCTGCATCCCAAGACCAACCTGTGTCAGGCGATCCGGACGACGCAGGGGCAGGGACTGATGCCCGACGGCACGTCCCGGTTCTCGACCTTGGATGGTGATCCGATCTTGCACTATATGGGGTGCTCGACCTTCTCGAACCATACGGTTTTGCCGGAAATTGCGCTGGCCAAAGTGCGTGAGGACGCGCCGTACGACAAGATCTGCTACATCGGCTGCGGCGTGACCACCGGTATCGGAGCTGTCATCAACACCGCCAAGGTCGAAATCGGTAGCCGCGCCATCGTGTTTGGTCTGGGTGGTATCGGTCTGAACGTCATCCAGGGCCTGCGTCTGGCCGGAGCCGATCAGATCGTCGGCGTCGATCTGAACCCGGCCAAGGTCGAGATGGCCACCAAGTTCGGCATGACCGATTTCGTGAACCCCAAAGAGGTCGAGGGCGATCTTGTCCCTTATCTGGTCGATCTGACCAAGGGCGGCGCGGATTACACCTTTGACGCCACCGGCAATGTGGGCGTGATGCGCGACGCGCTGGAATCGGCGC
>NZ_JBQFOQ010000037.1:0-546 GCF_056533645.1 Ruegeria sp. G10
GCGCCGATTCCAGCGCGTCGCGCATCACGCCCACATTGCCGGTGGCGTCAAAGGTGTAATCCGCGCCGCCCTTGGTCAGATCGACCAGATAGGGGACCAGATCGCCCTCGACCTCTTTGGGATTCACGAAATCGGTCATGCCGAACTTGGTGGCCATCTCGACCTTGGCGGGGTTCAGATCGACACCAACGATCTGATCCGCCCCGGCCAGACGCAGGCCCTGAATGACGTTCAGACCGATACCACCCAGACCAAACACGATCGCGCGGCTACCGATTTCGACCTTGGCGGTGTTGATGACAGCTCCGATACCGGTGGTCACGCCGCAGCCGATATAGCAGATCTTGTCGAACGGCGCGTCCTCGCGCACTTTGGCCAGCGCAATCTCAGGCAGAACCGTGTGGTTCGAGAAGGTCGAGCAGCCCATGTAGTGCAGGATCGGGTCACCATCCAAAGTCGAGAACCGGGACGTGCCGTCGGGCATCAGTCCCTGCCCCTGCGTCGTCCGGATCGCCTGACACAGGTTGGTCTTGGGATGCAGGCAGT